>NZ_JBVITX010000004.1:254754-683221 GCF_055597165.1 Streptomyces sp. NPDC039480
AGTTCCGTGCTGACGGCCCTGTGCTGATGTGTTCTTGTCCCGCGGGCCGCTGTGTGTCCCGCGGGATCGCTCGGGTCCCTCGCGATGGCCGCGCGTGGTCGGCCCCTCCTGGCCCTCGGTGACCTCGACCGGGCCAGGGCCGCGCTCCGGATCGCCCACCGTTTCATGGAGCGCCGGGGCGCGGCGGAGGCCACGGAGATAGCCGCCCTGCTGGCCGACTGGCGGCGTTCGGTGCCCCCGAGTTCCGTGCTGACGGCCCTGTGCTGATGTGTTCTTGTCCCGCGGGCCGCTGTGTGTCCCGCGGGATCGCTCGGGTCCCTCGCGATGGCCGCGCGCGGTCGGGCCCTCCTCGCCCTCGGCGACCTCGACCGCGCCAGAGCCGCCCTGCGCATCGCCCACCGTTTCATGGAGCGCCGGGGCGCGGCGGAGGCCAAGGAGATAGCCGCCCTGCTGGCCGACTGGCGGCGTTCCGCCGCCCCGAATTCCGTGCTGACAGCACTCTGCTGACGTGCCGTCGGCCCCCGGCCGACGTGTATACGGCGGGATCGCTCGGGCAGGAGGCACTGCCCTTGGCGTCGCCCTTTCGTACAAGGAGACCGGGCGGGGTGCCCTCTACCGTGCCCGTATGACGTGGTGGAACTCCCTTGACCCGGCCGCGGTGACCGTGGACCCCGGTGGCCGAGCGACCGTACGGCTTCGCGTACGCAATACGGGAGACACGGTCGAGGAGTTCCGCCTGGGGATCGTCGGCGCGCCCGCCGGCTGGGCCCGCGTCGAACCCGATGTGCTGCGGCTCTACCCGGGCAGCGAGGGCACGGCCGAGGTGTCCTTCGCGCCGCCCCGCTCGTCCGACACGAAGGCCGGGCCCACGCCCTTCGGCATCCGCGTCGAGCCCCGGGAGCACCCCGAGGCACGCGACGTCGTCGAGGGCCAGGTCACTGTCACGCCCTTCTCGGAGATCCGGGCCGAGCTGCTGCCGCCCACCATCGTGGGACGCTTCCGCGGCCGGGCCTCGGTCGCCGTGGACAACCTCGGCAACACCCCGCTGACCGCGTCGCTCACCGTGCGCGACGACGCGGGCCGGCTGGCCTTCGACATCACTCCCACGGCGATCCAGGCGGCCCCGGGCCGCGCCGCGTTCGCGCGCTTCACCGTACGTCCGCAGCAGGTGCTGTGGACGGGGTCCGCGCAGCCGCACCCGCTCACCGTGGCCGTGCGCCGGTCCGGCGACGAGCAGGCCCACGAGCTGCCCGGCAGCTTCGACCAGCGCCCGGTCCTGCCCCGCTGGCTGCTCGCCCTCGGCAGCGTCGTCGCGGCGCTCGGCATCGCCTTCATGGTGGTCTGGTTCTCCTACGCCCCGAAGTTCAACGGATCGGCGCGCGAGAACCAGGCGGCCGCAGCCGCCCCCGACGCGGCCCCGCAGGGCGGTGAGAAGGACAAGCTCGCGGACGCCCCGCCGCCTCCGAAGGAGAAGGCGAAGGGCGGCGGCCCGGGTGGTGGCGGCGCGGGCGACGGCTCCGGCGGAGGAGGCGGCTCCGGTTCCGGGGGCGGCTCCGGTGGCGGCGGCTCGTCCGGCGGAGGCAGCGCCAGCGGCGAAGGCGGCGGCGAGGACGGCGGAGGTGGCGAGAAGCGGGTGGCGGACCGCCGGACCGCCGCCCGCAGCGGCCCGCCGTGGCAGCGCGGCTACAAGTCCGATGTCGTCGTCGAGTACGCCCAGCGCCGCCTCGCGGCCCTCGGCTCGAAGAACCCGTGCACACTGACCGGCTCCTACACCCCCGGCGTCATCGACGCCAAGACCGAGGACAAGTTGATCTGTTACCAGCAAGCGGTGGTCCGCTCCGGCCAGACCTCCGGCAAGAACACCGCGCAGATCTTCGAGACGGACGACCTGGGTGAGCTCGGCCGGGCCACCCTCACCTCGCTGTGGGCGCAGGGCGTCCGCCCCGACCACGTCCGCTCTGGAGCGGACAACTGGGAGGTCATGCAGGTGCAGGCGGCGTTCTGGTGGGCCTCGCAGGCCGGCATCAGCGACGGTGACCTGGACCGCGACCGGGCCTACGCCGAGCACGGCGTGGCCTACTTCAAGCATGGCCGCCGCGCGCCCGTCACGGCCAGGTACAACAGCAGCACGGCCGCCCACATCAAGGAGTACCAGGCGTCCGTCGGCCTCCCGGCGACCGGCGTCGCCGACAGCAGGACCCTGCAGGCCATGGTCGGCGGCAGCGTCAAGAACCCCGGCGTGAAGGGTCGTTGAGCCACATGTGGACCGCACTCGAACCCTCCGCGACCACCGTGGAACCCGGCTCCGCCACGAGCGTACGGCTGCGCGTGCGCAACACCGGCGACACCGTCGAGGAGTACCGCCTCCAGGTGGTCGGCGCCGCCGCCGGCTGGGCCCGCGTACAGCCCGACGTACTGCGCCTGTACCCGGGGGCGGAGGGCACCGCGCAGGTGGAGCTCGCGCCGCCCAGGACCCCGGACGCGCAGGCAGGACCGACGCCGTTCGGCGTCCGGGTGCAGCCCCGCGAGGCCGCGCACGCGGCGGACGTGGCCGAGGGCCAGGTGACCATCACCCCCTTCGCCGAACTGCGCACGGAACTCCTGCCGTTGGTGGTGAGCGGCCGACTGAGCGCCAAGGCGTCGGTGGCCGTCGACAACCTCGGCAACCAGCAGCTGACGGCCTCCTTCTCCGGCCGTGAGAACGGCGACGCGCTGGAGGTCGAGGCCGAGCCGGGCTCCGTGCAGGTCGCCCCCGGCCGCGCCGGCTTCGCGGAACTGCGGCTCAAGCCCGGCGCGGTGAGCTGGGTGGGCGGCACCACCAAGCATCCGTTCACCGTCTCCGTGCTGCGGGCCGGGGTGCCCGAGCCCGTGGAGCTGCACGGCACGTACGTACAGCCGTCGGTGATCCCGCGCTGGGCGATGGCGGTGTTCTCGGTGCTGTTCGCGCTGGGCCTCGCGTTCGCCGTGCTCTGGTTCCAGCACAAGCCGAGCATGGCCACCCAGGCCAGGGAGAAGCCGGGCAAGCAGCAGGAGCTGCCGCAGACCGACGGCATGAAGCAGGCGCCGAGCCCGAAGCCGAGCGACACCGAGAAGAAGGAGAAGAAGGAGCCCGCGCCTCCGCCGGAGGACAAGGGCGACGCTCCGAAGCCGGAGCCGGGCGGCGGCGAGAAGAAGGACGACAAGCCCAAGGGCCCCAAGACGCACACCATCCGCAGCAGCGAGGGCAGCGGCTGGTACCTGGAGGTCAAGAAGGGGGAGCAGGCCGACGGCACCTATGTCGGCCAGAACCCCTCCCTCACGGACGAGTTCGGCGACAACCAGAACTGGATCCTGCACCACTACCCGGAGTCCGACACCTACGCCCTGGAGCCCGCCAGCGCCCCCGGCACGGTCCTTGACCAGAAGGTGAACACCAACATCGCGCAGATCTTCCACGCGCCGCCGGAGAACATCAAGACCGGCCGGCTGCCGGACAACCAGAAGTGGAAGCTGGAGAGGCGCGGCGACGGACTGACCCGGATCGTCGCGGTCGGCTCCGGCGAGTGCCTCGTCGACATGCAGAACGACACGAGCGCGGTCACGTGGAAGTGCGACGACCGCAAGAGCATGGGCTGGACGATCTCCGACTGGCCGGAGTAGTCGCGGCCGACGCTGTTACGGCTGGTCGTCGGGGCGATCCGGCCAGGTCATGCCCGAGACCACCGCGCGGAACGCCGTGCGATAGGTGGTGGGGCTGGTGCCGGTGGAGCGCTGGAAGTGGTGGCGCAGGTTGGCAGGGGTGCCGAGGCCGGTGCGGGCCGCGATGCGCTCCACCGGGTCGTCGGTGCGTTCGAGGAGCCGCTGGGCGCTCTGGAGCCGTGTACGGAGCAGGTACTGGAGCGGGGTGAGCCCCGTCTCGGCGCGGAAGCGGCGGGTCAGGCTGCGGACGCCGAGCCCCGCCCGGCCCGCGATGTCGTCGAGGGTCAGCGGGCGGTGCAGGTTGGCCTCCATCCACCGTGTCACCGGTTCGAGGCTGCTGCCGGGCGGGGTGACGGCGTTGTAGGCGGCCTCCGCGAGAGCGCCGTGCGCCACTTCCCGGCCGGCGCCGGAGGTCGGGTCGGCGCCGGAGGTCGGGCCGGTGCCGGAAGCCGCCCCTCCGGAGTCCTCCGCCTCCACCTCCGCGTGCAACTGCAGGAAGAGCTGTCGTTCCGTCTCGATGGCCACGGTCTCCCCGTGATCCAGCGTGATCAGGTGCAGACACAGATCGACACCCCCGAGCACCCCGGCCGCGCTGTGGAACGGCCCGTCGGCCACCGCGGACCCCTCGGGATCCACGTCGATACGAGGGTACGACCGCGCCAGTTCCCGCGTGTACCGCCGACCGGTGGCCGCCCGGCGCCCGTCCAGCAGCCCGGTCGCCGCCAGGGTGAACGTGCCGGTCCCGACGGCGCCGACCCGGCCCCCGCGCGCCACCACGCCCCGCAGCGCGTGCGCGACGCCGGGCGGCGGCGCCGCACGGAAGCCCTCGTGCCCCGGCAGCAGCACCGTGTCGGCGTCGTCGAGACCCTCCAGGCCCCAGGGCGTGTCGATGCCGAAGGGTGCGGGCCCACCCGTGCCCCGGAACCCCGGCCCCGCGCAGATCCGCACCTCGTACCCCACCGGGTGGTGATGCCTGGCCGCCGTGGCGAAGGTCAGCCCGGGGGCCGTGAGCTGGTGCCCAGGCACCCCGTCGAGGGCCAGGACGGCGATCAATGACATGTCCAGAATTTAGCCGAGGGTGACATCACGGCCGCTGTTTGCGGGGGCCGCCCCCGAAGGATGATCGCAGCGCGGTGGGACGAAGGCGGACAGACGTCTCGTCCGCGCACCGCACCTGCACTCTCCGCGAAAGGCCCGTTCATGCACCACACCACCCCCGCCCCCGCGACGCCCTCCGCCGCGCACTCGGACCACTCCGGCCGTTCCCCGCGCCGGCTGCTCGCCCGGGGCGCCGCGGCCCTCGGCGCGACCGCGCTCCTCGGCGCCACGGTGCTGACCGGCAGCGCGAGCGCCGTCGTCAACGGCGAGGACGCCACGCAGCACTACCCGTTCATGGCGACGGTGCCGGTCGAGGAGTACGGCGCCCAGTGCGGGGCGACACTGGTCGACTCCCGGTGGGTCCTCACGGCCGCGCACTGCGTCAACCCCGAGCTGGCCACCCTGACCGGCAAGATCCGCGTCGGGAGCGACCACCGGACGACCGGCGGTTCCGTCCGGAACATCGACAAGATCGTCACCGCCCCCGGCTACGTGCAGGACATGACCGGCACGACGTACAACAAGAACGACCTCGCGCTGATACGCCTGGACCGCCCCGTCTCCCAGCGGCCCGTCCGCATCGCCGACAAGGCGGGACCGGCCGGCACGCCCACCCGCATCCTCGGCTACGGCACGGTCGTCGAGGCGCCGACGCTGGAGGACGCGAAGTTCCCCGACCGCCTCCAGCAGTTGGACACGCGCAGGGGCGCGGCGAGCGAGTGCGCGCCCGGCTGGGCGGACCGGACGCGGCTGTGCACGGTCAGCACGAAGCCGCAGGCCATGGCGTGCAACGGCGACTCCGGCGGCCCGCAGCTGCAGCGCGCGAAGAACGGCCGCTGGGAGCTGATCGGCGCCACGTCCGGACCCGGCAGCCTCCGTGAGGGCTGCGGGACGGGACCCGGCCTCTACTCCAACGTGCCCGCCTTCAAGCACTGGATCCACAAGACGATCCACAAGAGCGGCTGATCCGGACCCGCACGGCCGAGCCGTGAGCCGCGGGCCGCGCGGCCGGTCGGCACCGGCCGTGCCGTGCGGATGGTTGGATTCCCGACATGTCTGTGATCGCCGTCCTGGCCCTCGACGGAGCCCCGGGCCATCACCTCACCACGCCCGGCCTCGTCTTCGGCACCGCCTGCCGCGCGCACCCCGGCGTGTCCTACGAGGTCAGGCTCTGCGCGGCCCCCGGCTTCCGGGCGACCGGCGGCCCGGGGCCCGCGCTCGCCGTCCGCCCGCCGCACGGCCTCGAAGGCCTGGCGGACGCCGACGTCGTACTGCTCCCCGGGCACGCCGGCCCCCGTGCCGGACGGCCCCCCGAGGGCGTCGCCGCCGCCCTGCGCGCCGCTGCGGGCAGGGGCAGCCGCGTCGCCGCCGTCAGCACCGGCACGTTCACGCTCGCGGCGACCGGGCTGCTCGACGGGCGGCGGGCCACGACCGGCTGGCGGCACGTGGCGGAACTGGCCGCGCTGCACCCCCGGATCGACGTCGACCCGGTCGGCACGGTCGTCGAGGACGGGCCCTACTGCACGGCGGCCGGAGTCTTCGGGGGTCTGGACGTCTGTCTGCGGCTGCTGGCCCGCGACCACGGCAGGGAGGTCGCGGGCCGGACGTCACGGGAACTGATCACGCCGCTGCACGTGGACGCGGACAGCGTCCAGGAGACCATCGACCGGGAGGTCGCAGGGAGCACGGGACTCGACCCCACCCTGCGGTGGATCGACACGCACCTCCATCTCCCGCTCACGCTCCCCGAGATCGCCGCCCACGCACGCACCTCCACCAGCAGCGTGACGCGCCGCTTCCGTGACCGCACCGGGCTCAGCCCGCTCCAGTACGTGCTGCGTGCGCGCCTGCACGAGGCGATGCGGCTCCTGCGGGAGACCGACACACCCGTCGAGGGCATCGCGGGCGCGACCGGCTTCACCTCACCCGCCGCCCTGCGCCACCACTTCCGTGCCCTCACCGGCACCACGCCCCGCGACTACCGCCGCGCCCACGCCCCTGCCACCCCTCAGCACCCTGGCGGCGAGCCCCACAGATGACCGCGCACTACTGCCAGGGCAGCGTCGTCCCCGGCTCAAGGCGGCCCATCTTGCGGTATTCGCGCCGTGCTCCCGCCCGGACGTCCTCGCCCGTCACCGGGCCGCCGTGCCCCGCCGCCAGATAGGCGGCCGTCACCGCGGCCGCCCGGATGCCGCCGCCCGCCAGCTCGAACTCCTTGGCGCAGACGCCGAGTTCGGCATCGAGGTCAGGAGAGCAGGGTGTGCCGGCCAGACAGCCGCGCCACAGCGTGAGGCGCAGTTCGGCGTCCGGGAACGGGAAGTCCACCACCAGGTCGAGGCGGCGGGTGAACGCGTCGTCGATGTTGGCCCGCAGGTTCGTCGTCAGCACGGCGATCCCGTCGAACGCCTCGAGGCGCTGGAGCAGATACGCGCTCTCCAGGTTCGCGTACCTGTCGTGCGAGCTCTTGACCTCCGAGCGCTTGCCGAAGACGGCGTCGGCCTCGTCGAAGAGCAGCACCGCGTCCGTGCGGTCCGCCTCGGCGAAGATGCGCTCCAGGTTCTTCTCCGTCTCGCCGATGTACTTGTCGACGACCGCCGACAGGTCCACCACATACAGGTCGAGGCCGAGTTCACCGGCCACCACCTCGGCCGACAGCGTCTTGCCGGTGCCGGAGTCCCCGGCGAACAGCGCGACGACGCCGCGCCCGCGCCCGCCGCCGGTGCGCAGCCGCCACTCGCCGAGCACCTTGTCGCGGTGCCGGGCGCGCATCGTGAGCTCCCGCAGCATGGCGAGGGGCTCGTCCGGCAGGACGAGGTCGTCGAAGCCGACCTCGGGCCTGATCCGCCGGGCGTGCTTGTCGAGCAGCGGCGCGGACTGGAGCCGGGCGCTGTGCTGGAGATGCGCGGCGGTCGGCGCGGTCCCGTCGAAGGCGGCGAGGCCGGTGGCGTCCCGTGCCGCGCGGCGGATCTGCGGCTCGCTGAGACGGTACGGCGCGACGGCCTCGCCGAGGTCGAAGTCCGGTTCGTACGCGGGCGTGTGCTGGGCCAGTTCGGTGTGCCAGGCGCGGGCGGTGTCGACGCCGTCGTACGGCGCGTCCAGCGCGAGCAGCCCGGCGTCCGGCGCCCAGCCGGGGTCGTACGGCTCGCTTCCGAAGAACACCACCGGTACGTCGCCGGTCGCCAACGTCCGTACGAGAGCGCCGGGTTCGGGCGGCAGGGGGCCCACGACCAGTGCGGCCTGCCGCAGCCGTGCCTCGCGGACGAGCGCGACGGCCACCGCGGCCGTGTCGTCACCCGTCCGGTGCGGGGGCCTGTGCAGCAGCACGGGCAGGCCCGCTGCCCGCAGTGCGTCGGTCACCGGCCCTGCGGCGGTGCCCTCCCTGCGCTCACGCAGATGGACGGAGAGCGGCCGCTCGGCGGCGAGGGCGGCGATACGGGTGGCGAGCGGGTGCGCGGGTCCCTCGGCGCCCGGCGCGAGCAACTCGACGTCGCGCCCAGCGAGTTCGGGGTCCAGCGCGTCGTCGCCCAGCAGGTGCGACACCACGCGCTCCGGTACGCGCAGGGCCCGCCCCGGCAGCGGCCGCTCCTCGTCCTCCACGGCGATCAGGCCGCCGGCGCGCAGCGGCGCCAGCGGGTGGAAGCGGGCGCGGGCGAGCGGGTCGTGCGGTCCGGTGCCCGCGAGGTCGAGGGCGAGCGCGACCGTGGCCCTGCGGCGCCCGACGTCGTCGTTGAGGTAGCCGTACAGCGGCTCGAAGCGGCGGTCCACGTCGGGGGCCAGGGCGGCGAGCAGGATGTGCCGGTCGAGTGCGCTCAGCCCGAAGGCGCGGGCCAACTCGCCCAGCGTGCCGCCGGGTTCGGGGCCCTCGTCGTCCGGTGCGGGGGCGGGCTCCGGCGGGGGCGCCGTGGCCAGCCGGTGCGCGGTCTCCGGCGTCACGTACAGCCCGCGCAGCGGATCGGCCGCCGTCGGGTCGTCCGCGCCGCGCCGCGCGACGAGCTCGGCCACGCGGCCGCGGAGCGACTCCAGCCGCGCCGGTATCGCGTCGTGCGGTGCGCCGTTCACCGCGCCTCGGGAGCTCACCGCGCACCGGTCCCGTTGTCCGACGTGTCGCTGTCCGCCGCGTCCCGCTGTTTGCGGAGCATCCGGGGCCGCGAGTCGCCGGGCTCGCCGTCGATGCCGCGGACGCCCACGACCGCGCCCTCGGTGACCGGCGGCGCCACGGGGTACGTCGGCGACACCGGGAACGGCACGGTGATCACGACGTCCAGGGACGGCTTGAGCTCACCGCCGAGCGCCGACCACACGTCCGCGAGGGACCGGGACTCGGCCGGCGGCACCGCGACGGTCAGCGGCAGCGGGGCCCGCAGCGCGGCGAGCGCGTCGGGCAGGGCGTCGGGCGGCAGCAGCTCGTGCCCGAGCAGGGTGCCGAGGGCCGCGGAGAGCAGCCGGTGCTCGTCCTCCGGCCGGTTGGTCCAGGCGGTGAGCAGGTAGGAGAGCCGGAACCAGCGCGGCGGCTGCCGCCTGCGCAGCACCGCGCCGTCCGGCCCGCGCTCGGCGTACGCGCCGCGCTCGCGCCGGGCGACGTCCTCGCGAATGTCGTACAGGTACGAGTTGAGGGTGGGGGCGTTGCGCCGCGCGGCCCAGTCGCGGGTCGGCGCCTCGAAGACGACCTCGCCGGTCCCCTCGGGCAGCGCGCCGCGCAGCAGCGCACGCAGCGCCTCGTCGACTTCATGGATCACAGTCGGACTCCCCGACCGAAAAGCCGGGCTCCCCGGACAGGAACGGGGAGGTGGTTCGGGTGCCGCATTAGATGTATCCCTCCCGCAGCGCGTACGCGACGGCATGCGCGCGGTTCTGCAGTTGCAGGCGCGTCATGAGCGCGTGCAGGACGTTCTTGACGGTGCGTTCGGAGTAGGCAAGCTTTTCAGAGATCTGCTTGGTGTCCAGGCCCTCCGCGATCAGCCGCACCACGTCCACCTCGCGGGGCGCCATGCCCAGCGTCGGTACGAGGGTGGCGGTGGACGGCGCCCCGTCGAGCCCCGAGAGCCGGAGCCTGCCCAGCTGCGTCATGAGCCGGTTGATCAGGTCGGGCGGCAGCTCGCCCTCGCCGCGCGCCGCGCTGTGCACGGCCCGCAGCAGCTTCTGCGGGGTCGCCTGGTGCCGCCACAGGATGGCCCGTACGCCGTACTCGACGACGGCCAGCAGCTCCGGCTCGCGCAGCTCGCTCGCGATCAGGACGACGCGCTGCTCGGCGGACCTGGTCAGACGGCGCAGTTCGCTGCCCGCCGGGTCGTCGAGCCGGTCGACGAGCATGACGGCGACGCGTTCCTGGGCGGGCGCGGCCGCAGGGCCGGGCGGGGGTGTCTGCGAGCCGTCCGCGGCCCGGTCCACCAGTTCGACGCTGGGCTGGTGCCGGAGATGGCTGATGACTCCGGCACGGCTGAGGGGGTCGGTGGCGTGCACGGCCACCGATATACGTGTATCCGACAACTGACGTTTTCCTGTCTTCCCCCGAATAGCGACGGGCACAGGGTGACCAGAACCGATCAACATCTGATTGCCGCCGGATCAACGCGGCCGTTTATCGGCTACAGGGCCCCTCGTCGGCCGGGGGAGCCCGGGGCCGGCCCTACGGCGCGATGCCGACCGCCCCGGTCTCCCGTACCGTCACAAACAGGGCGAGTGCCCCGCCGCCGGACCGCGCGTGCCGGTGGCGATCACGGGGTACCCGGCGGCCCGGACGGATCAGCGACCCGACGGAAAGGGGCCTCCGTGAGCGAGGAGGACAAGCTGCGGACCTATCGCGGGAAGCGGCACTTCGACAGGACGCGCGAGCCGAGCGGCGAGCATACGACGGCCGGGCGGGCCGGGCAGGCCTCTCAGGCCGGGCGGGCCGGGCCCGGCCGGGACGGCGACGAGCCTGCGTTCGTCGTGCAGATCCACGACGCGAGCACCATGCACTTCGACTTCCGCCTGGAGGTCGACGGCGTGCTCAAGTCCTGGTCGGTCCCCAAGGGGCCCTCCACCGACCCGCACGACAAGCGGCTCGCGCTCCCCACCGAGGACCACCCCATGGCGTACCGCGACTTCGAGGGCGTGATCCCCGAGGGCGAGTACGGCGGCGGGACCGTCATCGTCTGGGACCGGGGCACCTACCGGCCGATGAGCCACGACAAGAAGAAGCGCCCCGTGCCGTTCGGCGAGTCCCTGGAGAACGGCCACGCCACGTTCGAGCTGCACGGTGAGAAGCTGCGCGGCCAGTACGCGCTCACCCGGTTCCACGGCCGCGAGGAGCGGAGCGGCGGGTCCGCCAAGCCGACCTGGCTGCTCGTGCGCAAGAGCGAGGGTGCGGGGGGCGCGGAGGCGGGCAGGAACGGCGGCACCCCCGACCCGCGGCGCGCCCGCTCCACGCTCAGCGGCCGCACCCTGCGCCAGGTCGCCGAGGCGCCGGACGCGCCCAGATGGGACCCGGACGGCGGTGGGAAGGGGTGACCGGCCTCCTCGACACACTGCCGCCCGACCTGCACGCCCGCACCCGCGAGGCCGCCCCCGGCGTCGAACTCGCGGCCTCCCCGATGCTGGCGACCCTCAGTGACCGGCGTGACTTCCCGCAGGGCTGGATCTTCGAGCGGAAGCTGGACGGCATCCGGGTCCTCGCCGTCCGCGAGAACGGCGAGGTCACGCTCCGCTCCCGCAGCGGACGGCGGCTCGACGCCACGTACCCGGAGATCGTCGACGCCCTCACCGCGCAGGACTGCGCCGACTTCACCGTCGACGGCGAGATCGTCGCGTACTCCCACGGCCGGACCGACTTCGCGCGCCTCCAGCAGCGCATGGGACTCACCCGGCGGGCCGACGTCGAGGCGAGCGGCGTCGCCGTCACGTACTACGCCTTCGACCTCCTGCGCCTGGACGGCGTGGACGTGCGACGGCTGCCGCTGCGCACCCGCAAGTCCCTGCTGCGGCGCGCGATCACCTTCACGGCCCCGCTGCGCTTCTGCGCCCATCGCAACGAGGGCGGCCCCGAACTCCTCGCCGACGCGTGCCGACGCGGCTGGGAGGGGCTCATCGCCAAACGCGCCGACAGCGCGTACCGCACGCGCCGCTCCGACGACTGGCTCAAGCTGAAGTGCTCCCAGGGCCAGGAGTTCGTCGTGGGCGGCTTCACCGAGCCCGCGGGCAGCCGGGTCGGCATCGGCGCGCTGCTCATCGGCTACTACGACGACGGGCGGCTGCGCTACGCGGGCAAGGTCGGCACCGGCTTCGACCGGCGCACCCTCCTCGCCCTCCGCGAGCGGCTCGACGGGCTGCGTACATCCCAGGCCCCGTTCGCGAGCCGGGTCGCGGAGCGCGCCGCCCACTGGGTCGAGCCGGAGCTCGTCGCCCAGATCGCCTTCACGGAGTGGACCCGCGACGGCATGCTGCGCCACCCCCGCTACCAGGGCCTGCGGGACGACAAGGACCCGAAGCTGATCGTCCGCGAGCACCTCGCGTCCTGACCGGCGAGTGCAAATCCCGTGGCCTTCGCCACCCGGCGCGACGATACTCGACCATGTGTTCCTGACGATCTCGACCTACGGCGACGCGCGGAACCCGGCGACCGACCTGGGCTTCCTGCTGCACAAGCACCCTGACAGGACGCAGGCGTTCGCCACTTCCCACGGCACCGCCCACGTCTTCTACCCCGAGGCGGCCGCCGAGCGCTGCACCGCCGCGCTGCTCCTCGAGGTCGACCCCGTCGCGCTCGTGCGGCGCGGCAAGGGGAAGGGCAAGGGGCGCGGCGGCGCGCCCGACGCGGCGCTCGCGCAGTATGTGAACGACCGGCCGTACGCGGCCTCCTCGCTGCTCGCCGTCGCGCTGAGCGCGGTGTTCTCCAGCGCGCTGCGCGGCGTGTGCGCCGCCCGCCCCGAGCGGGCCGCGCGGCCGCTGCCGCTGCGCGTCGAGGTGCCCGCCCTGCCCGCGAGCGGCGGCGCCGCCCTCGTGCGGGCGCTGTTCGAGCCGCTCGGCTGGACGGTGACGGCGACGCCCGTCCCGCTGGACGTGCGGTTCCCCGCCTGGGGAGACTCGCGGTACGTGGGGCTGGTCCTCGAAGTGCCCGACGGAAAGCTGACCCTGGGCGAGGCGCTCCGCCACCTGTACGTGCTGCTGCCCGTCCTCGACGACGCCAAGCACTACTGGGTCTCGCCGGACGAGGTCGACAAGCTGCTGCGGGCCGGCGAGGGCTGGCTCGCCGACCACCCGGAGCGTGAGGTCATCACCAGCCGCTACCTCGCGCGGCGCCGGTCCCTGACCCGTGAGGCGAGGGAGCGTCTGGAGCTGGTGCGGCTCGCCGACGCCGACGGCGTGGACGTCGACGAGCTGGACAACGCCGTGGACGAGGAGTCCGACACCGAGGAAAGGCCCGTGCCGCTCGCCCTGCGCCGCCGCGAGGCGATCCTCGCCGCGCTCACCGCGGCCGGTGCGGCCCGTGTCCTCGATCTGGGCTGCGGGCAGGGCCAGTTGGTGCAGGCGCTGCTCGACGACGCGCGGTTCACCGAGGTCGTCGGGCTCGACGTGTCCGTGCGCGCGCTGACCGTCGCCGCGCGGCGGCTGCGGCTCGACAGCATGGGCGAGCGCCGGGCGGAGCGCGTCAAGCTCCTCCAGGGCTCGCTCGCGTACACCGACAAGCGGCTGAAGGGGTACGACGCGGCGGTGCTCAGCGAGGTCATCGAGCACGTCGACGTGGCGCGCCTGCCCGCCCTGGAGTACGCGGTGTTCGGCTCCGCACGCCCCCGTACCGTCCTCGTCACGACGCCGAACGTCGAGTACAACGTCCGGTGGGAGACCCTCCCGGCCGGGCACGTGCGCCACGGCGACCACCGCTTCGAGTGGACGCGGGAGGAGTTCCGCGCCTGGGCCCGCACGGTGGCCGAACGGCACGCGTATGCCGTCGAGTTCGTACCCGTGGGCGACGACGACCCCGAGGTGGGACCGCCCACCCAGATGGCCGTGTTCACACAGACCGACAGAGAGGAGGTGCGGGCCGCATGAGGAACGACACCGACAGCAGCGGTAACAACAGCGGCGACAGCAGTACCGGCACGGAAGCCCGGGGCCCGCGCCGCGTGCTGCCCGTCACCGACCTGTCCCTCGTCGTCCTGATCGGCGCCACCGGCTCCGGCAAGTCGACCTTCGCGCACCGCCACTTCAAGGCCACCGAGGTCATCTCCAGCGACTTCTGCCGAGGGCTCGTCGCCGACGACGAGAACGACCAGAGCGCCAGCCGCGACGCCTTCGACGTGCTGGGCTACATCGCGGGCAAGCGCCTCGCCGCGGGCCGCCGCACCGTCGTCGACGCGACCAGCGTGCAGAGCGACAGCCGCAAGCAGCTGATCGAGCTGGCCAGGGAGTACGACGTCCTGCCCATCGCCATCGTGCTCGACGTGCCCGAAGACGTGTGCGCCGCACGCAACGCCACGCGCGAGGACCGCGCGGGCCTGCCGCGCCGCGTCATCCAGCGCCACCAGCGCGAACTGCGCCGCTCACTGAAGCACCTGGAGCGCGAGGGCTTCAGGAAGGTCCACGTCCTGCGCGGCGTGGCCGAGATCGAGAGCGCCACCGTCGTCACCGAGAAGCGCTACAACGACCTCTCCCACCTCACGGGCCCCTTCGACATCATCGGCGACATCCACGGCTGCGCCGCCGAACTGGAGACCCTGCTCGGCAAGCTCGGCTATGCCGACGGCGTCCACCCCGAGGGCCGCACCGCCGTCTTCGTCGGCGACCTCGTCGACCGCGGCCCGGACACCCCGGGCGTGCTGCGCCGCGTGATGGGCATGGTCGCGGGCGGCACCGCGCTCTGCGTCCCCGGCAACCACGAGAACAAGCTCGGCCGCCACCTGAAGGGCCGTGGCGTCCGGCCCACCCACGGGCTGGCCGAGACCATCGAGCAGCTGGAGCGCGAGAGCGAGGAATTCCGTACCCAGGTGCGGGAGTTCGTCGACGGGCTCGTCTCCCACTACGTCCTCGACGGGGGTCGGCTCGTCGTCTGCCACGCAGGCCTGCCCGAGAAGTACCACGGCCGCACGTCCGGCCGGGTGCGCTCGCACGCCCTGTACGGCGACACGACCGGCGAGACCGACGAGTTCGGCCTGCCGGTGCGCTACCCGTGGGCGGAGGACTACCGGGGCAGGGCCGCCGTCGTCTACGGCCACACCCCCGTGCCCACCGCCACCTGGCTCAACAACACCATCTGCCTGGACACCGGCGCCGTCTTCGGCGGCAGGCTGACCGCGCTGCGCTGGCCGGAGCGCGAGCTCGTCGACGTACCGGCGGAACGCGTCTGGTACGAGCCGGCCAAGCCGCTGCGTACCGAGGCGCCGGGCGGCCACGACGGGCGGCCCCTCGACCTGAACGACGTGCACGGCCGCCGCGCGGTGGAGACCAGGCACGCCGGCCGCGTCGCCGTGCGCGAGGAGAACGCGGCGGCGGCCCTCGAGGTCATGAGCCGCTTCGCCGTCGACCCGCGTCTGCTGCCGTACCTGCCGCCGACGATGGCGCCGACCGCGACATCGCGGCGCGAGGGCTATCTGGAGCACCCGGCCGAGGCCTTCGCGTCGTACGCGCAGGACGGCGTCGCCCGCGTCGTGTGCGAGGAGAAGCACATGGGCTCGCGTGCGGTGGTCCTGGTCTGCCGCGACGCGGACGTGGCCCGCGAGCGCTTCGGGGTCGAGGGTCCCACCGGATCGCTCTGCACCCGCACAGGACGCCCCTTCTTCGCCGACGCGGCCGTCACCGAGGAGGTGCTCGGCCGGGTCCGCGACGCCGTCACCGAGGCGGGTCTGTGGGAGGAGCTGCGGACGGACTGGCTGCTGCTCGACGCGGAGCTGATGCCGTGGTCGCTGAAGGCGTCCGGCCTGCTCCGCACCCAGTACGCCGCCGTGGGCGCCGCCTCCGGTGCCGTCTTCCCCGGCGCGCTCGCCGCGCTGGAAGCGTCGACGGCGCGCGGCGTCGACACGGGCGGGCTCCTCGCCCGCCAGCGGGAGCGCGCCGCGGACGCCGCCGCGTTCACCGACGCCTACCGCCGCTACTGCTGGCCGACCGAGGGCCTGGAAGGCGTGCGGCTCGCGCCGTTCCAGATCCTGGCGGTCCAGGGCCGCAGCCTCGCCGGGCTCCCGCACGACGAGCAGCTGGCCCTGATCGACCGCATGGTGGAGCACGACAACAGCGGCCGGGGCTCCGACCTGCTGCAGACCACCCGCCGCCTCTACGTCGACACGGGCGACCCCGAGTCGGTCCGTTCGGGCGTCGACTGGTGGCTGGAGATGACCAGCCGCGGCGGCGAGGGCATGGTCGTCAAGCCGGTGGAGGCGCTGGTCAGGGACGACCGGGGCCGGCTCGTCCAGCCCGGCGTCAAGTGCCGCGGCCGCGAGTACCTGCGCATCGTCTACGGCCCGGAGTACACGCGCCCGGAGAACCTGGCGAAGCTGCGCGAGCGCTCCCTCGGCCACAAGCGCTCCCTCGCCGTCCGGGAGTACGCGCTCGGCCTTGAGGCCCTGGACCGCCTCGCGGCCGGCGAACCGCTGTGGCGCGTGCACGAGGCGGTGTTCGCCGTCCTCGCCCTGGAGTCCGAACCGGTGGACCCGCGGCTCTAGGGCCGGCCGACCGCGGCTTTGGGCAACGATGAGCGTCGGCCGTCCGGCCGGGGAAAGATGGACCCCATGGGATTCCACGTCGACTCCGAGGCCGGGCGGCTGCGCCGCGTCATACTGCACCGCCCCGATCTGGAGCTCAAGCGGCTGACTCCGAGCAACAAGGACACCCTCCTCTTCGACGACGTCCTGTGGGTGCGCAGGGCCCGCCAGGAGCACGACGGCTTCGCGGACGTGCTGCGCGACCGGGGCGTGGCCGTCCACCTCTTCGGCGACCTGCTGACCGAGACCCTGGACGTGCCCGCGGCCCGCCGTCTGGTCCTGGACCGCGTCTTCGACGAGAAGGAGTACGGCCCGCTGGCCACCGACCACCTGCGGGCCGTGTTCGCGACGATGCCGTCGGCGGAGCTCGCCGAGGCGCTGGTCGGCGGGATGACGAAGCGGGAGTTCCTGGAGCGGCACGCCGAGCCGACGTCCGTCCGCTTCCACTGCATGGACCTGGACGACTTCCTGCTCGGCCCGCTGCCCAACCACCTCTTCACCCGCGACACCTCCGCCTGGATCTACGACGGCGTCTCCATCAACGCGATGCGCTGGCCCGCCCGGCAGCGCGAGACCGTGCACTTCGAGGCGATCTACCAGCACCACCCGCTGTTCCGGAGCGAGAACTTCAACATCTGGTCACAGGGCCAGGCGGACTACCCCTCGACCATCGAGGGCGGCGACGTCCTGGTGATCGGCAAGGGCGCGGTGCTCATCGGCATGAGCGAGCGCACCACCCCGCAGGCCGTCGAGATGCTCGCGCACAAGCTGTTCGCGGCGGGCTCCGCGCAGACGATCGTGGCCCTCGACATGCCGAAGCGGCGCGCCTTCATGCACCTCGACACGGTCATGACGATGGTCGACGGCGACACCTTCACGCAGTACGCGGGTCTCGGCATGCTCCGCTCGTACACCATCGAACCAGGCGTCGGGGAGCGGGAGTTGAAGGTCACCGACCATCCGCCCGAGCACATGCACCGGGCCATCGCCGCGGCGCTCGGCCTCGACGCCATCCGGGTGCTCACCGCCACCCAGGACGTCCACGCGGCCGAGCGCGAGCAGTGGGACGACGGCTGCAACGTCCTCGCGGTGGAGCCGGGTGTCGTCGTCGCGTACGAACGGAACTCGACGACCAACACGCACCTGCGCAAGCAGGGCATCGAGGTGATCGAGATCCTGGGGAGCGAGCTGGGGCGCGGCCGGGGCGGCCCGCGGTGCATGAGCTGCCCGGTGCAGCGGGATGCCGTGCCGGGGCTGTAGCGAGCCGGCACGGGGGCGCAGGGCCCGGTACGGGGAGCACAGGGCCCGGTACGGCGGGCGCAGGGCGCCTGTATATAAATGTGGAGCGTCGTATATAGTTTCAATGTCAACGTGTTCCGTCACCCTTATCCCGCACTCTGGAGCGCCTCATGGCCACAGACCTCACCGGCCGCCACTTCCTCAAGGAGCTGGACTTCACCGCCGACGAGTTCCGCGGCCTGATCGACCTGGCCGCCGAGCTGAAGGCGGCCAAGAAGGCCGGGACCGAGACGCGGCGGCTGCGGGGCAAGAACATCGCGCTGATCTTCGAGAAGAGCTCGACGAGGACCCGCTGCGCCTTCGAGGTGGCCGCCGCCGACCAGGGCGCATCGACGACGTACATCGACCCGTCCGGCTCGCACATCGGCAAGAAGGAGTCGGCGAAGGACACCGCCCGGGTGCTCGGCCGGATGTTCGATGCCATCGAGTTCCGCGGGGACGCGCAGGACACGGTCGAGACGCTCGCCGCCCACGCGGGCGTGCCCGTCTACAACGGCCTGACCGACTCCTGGCACCCCACCCAGATGCTCGCCGACATGCTCACCATGACCGAGCACGGCACCAAGCCCCTCACCGGCACCGCCTTCGCCTACCTCGGCGACGCCCGCTTCAACATGGGCAACTCGTACCTGATCACCGGCGCCCTGCTCGGCATGGACATCCGTATAGTCGCGCCCCGCGCCTACTGGCCCGCCGAGGACATCGTCGCGCGCGCCCACGAGCTCGCCGCAGCCAGCGGCGCCCGCCTCACGCTCACCGAGGACGTCGAGGAGGGCGTCCGGGGCGCGGACTTCGTCGGCACCGACGTATGGGTGTCGATGGGGGAGCCCAAGGAGGTGTGGGCCGAGCGCATAGCCGCCCTCGCGCCCTACACGGTGACGATGGACGTCCTGCGCGCCACCGGCAACGCCGACGTGAAGTTCCTGCACTGCCTCCCCGCCTTCCACGACCTGGGCACCCAGGTCGGACGCGAGGTCCACGAGACGTACGGCCTGGAGGCCCTGGAGGTCACCGACGAGGTCTTCGAGTCGGCACACTCCGTCGTCTTCGACGAGGCTGAGAACCGTATGCACACGATCAAGGCGGTCCTGGTCGCGACCCTGACCTGACGGCACACCCCCGACGGCCACCACCTTCGCAGCACCAGCACCACCCCAGCACCACCGGAAACGAGAACCACCCCATGAGCCCCACACGCACCAATGGGCTTCGCATCAAGTCCCCCGACCAGCTCGTCGCGGAATCGGGGGCGGACCTCGAGGGCCACGGCCTCAGGCGCACCATGGGGCTCTTCCAGCTCGTGTGCTTCGGTGTCGGCGCCATCGTCGGCACCGGCATCTTCGTCGGCCTCTCCGACTCGGTCGCCGAGGCCGGCCCCGCCGTCGCGGTCTCCTATGTCCTCGCCGCCGTGACCTGCATCTTCACCGCGTTCTCGTTCGCGGAGTTGGGTGGGGCGATCCCGGTCTCCGGCAGCTCGTACTCGTTCGCGTACGCCTCACTGGGCGAGCGGACCGCGTTCCTCGTCGGCTGGTGCCTGCTCCTGGAGTACGGCGTCTCGGTCTCCGCGGTCGCGGTCGGCTGGAGCCAGTACCTGAACGAGCTGCTGCACAGCCTCACCGGCTGGGAACTGCCCGCCGCGCTCTCCGCGGGGCCCGGCGAGGGCGGCGTCCTGAACCTGCCCGCCGTCGTCGTCATCCTGCTCGCCGCCCTCCTCCTGGTGCGCGGCATCCGCGAGAGCGCCGGCGCCACGGCGGCCATGGCGGTGCTGAAGATCGGCATCCTGCTGCTCTTCCTGGCCGTCGCGTTCACCGCGTTCGAGGACGGGAACCTCACGCCCTTCGCGGGCGCGGGCGTCTCCGGCATCACCGCGGGCGCCTCGCTCGCCTTCTTCTCCTTCATCGGCTTCGACGCGGTCACCACGGCAGGCGAGGAGGTCAAGAACCCGCGGCGCAACATCCCCCTCGCCATCATGATCTGCATCGGCGTCGTCACGCTGCTCTACGTCGCCGTGGCGCTCGCGGCCATCGGCGCGCTCGGTTCCGACGCCGTCGCGGACAAGCCCGCCGCCCTCTCGCTCGTCGTCAACCAGGTCACCGACTCGACCGTCGGCGGCGGCATCATCGCCTTCGGCGCGGTCGTCGCCATCGCCTCCGTGGTGCTCGCCGTCATGTACGGCCAGACCCGCATCCTGATGTCGATGTCCCGCGACGGCCTGATGCCGCGCGTCTTCGAACGCGTCTCGCCGAGGACCGCGACACCCGTCGCCAACACCTGGATCGTCGCGGCGGTCGTCGCCGTGCCCGCCGCCTTCTCGTCGCTCGACGTCGTCGTCAGCCTGACCACCATCGGCACCCTGGCGATCATGGCCGTGGTGAACATCGCGGTGCTCGCGCTGCGCCGCTCGGCCCCGGACCTGCGCCGCACCTTCCGGGTGCCGCTGTACCCCGTCAGCCCGGTCCTCGGCGTGGGCTTCTGCCTCTATCTGATCTGGGGCACGGGCTGGACGACATGGCTGCAGTTCGCCGTGTTCCTCGCGGTGGGCGCCGTGGTCTACGCGCTCTACGGCCGCGGCCACTCCAGGCTCGGCCGGGGCGAGGTCCCGGTCAGTGGCGGGGCCGCGGGGGAGCCGCGGGAAGGGTGAACCAGACCGCCTTGCCGGACGCGGTGGGGCGGTGGCCGCAGGACGAGCTGAGGGTGCGGATCAGGAGCAGGCCCCGCCCGTGCTCCTGCCAGGGGTCCGGCTCCTCGGGCGGCTCCGGGGCGGTGAGGTCGCCGGGCGGCAGCGGGTTGGAGTCGTGCACCTCGACCTGGCAGCCGGTCGGCAGGAGCTCGATCACCAGCTCTATGGGGTCGTGCCCCGCGGTGTGCTCGACGGCGTTCGCGACCAGCTCGGCGGTGAGGAGCTCGGCGGTGTCGGTGTCGGCGGACATCTCGATGTCGTTGAGCGCCGTACGGACCAGGGCGCGCGCGACCGGCACCGCCGCCGCGGTGTGCGGCAGCGCGATGCGCCAGGAGGCGGGGAAGGGGGGCTCGTGCAAGGCGGGTCCGTTCAGGGCAGGCAAGCGGTCCTGCTTTCAACCGTACGAATCCTAAGCGCTGTGGCGGCAGGGCCGACGGTCGGGCGTCCCCGGGACGTACGACCCTGCACGGTGACACCCTCGCACGGCCGTTGTATCGCGCACTCCTGACGACAGTCACAGAAGGGTGATAACTTCGAAGTGGCGCCCCCTGACACCCGCCCCGCTTCCGCGCCACGCCCGCGCACTCCAGCCCCCCAGGCCGAGGAGGCCGCACCCTGATGAGTCCCTTCACCGGCTCCGCGACCCGCACCCCCGACTGGCGGCACCTGCGACTCGCCGTCGACGAAGGGGTCGCCACGGTCACCCTCGCCCGCCCCGACAAGCTCAACGCCCTCACCTTCGGCGCCTACGCCGACCTGCGCGACCTGCTCGCCGAGCTCTCCCGCGACCGGTCCGTGCGCGCGCTCGTGCTCGGCGGGGAGGGCCGCGGCTTCTGCTCGGGCGGCGACGTCGACGAGATCATCGGGGCCACACTCGCCATGGACACCGCCCAGCTCCTCGACTTCAACCGCATGACCGGCCAGGTCGTCCGGGCGATCCGCGAGTGCCCCTTCCCCGTGGTCGCCGCCGTGCACGGGGTGGCTGCGGGCGCCGGCGCGGTCCTCGCCCTCGCCGCGGACTTCCGCGTCGCGGACCCCTCGGCCCGCTTCTCCTTCCTCTTCACCCGGGTCGGCCTCTCCGGCGGCGACATGGGCGCCGCCTATCTGCTGCCCCGCGTCGTCGGCCTCGGCCACGCCACCCGGCTCCTCATGCTGGGCGAACCGGTGCGCGCCCCCGAGGCCGAACGGATCGGCCTCATCAGCGAGCTGACGGAGGAGGGCAGGGCCGCCGAGGCCGCGCAGACCCTGGCCCGCCGCCTCGCCGACGGCCCCGCCCTCGCGTACGCACAGACGAAGGCGCTGCTCACCGCCGAGCTCGACATGCCGCTCGCCGCCTCCGTCGAACTGGACGCGGCCACCCAGGCCCTCCTCATGAACGGCGAGGACTACGCCGAGTTCCACGCGGCCTTCACGGAGAAGCGCCCGCCGAAGTGGCAGGGGCGATGACCATGGCCGCCCCCCACCGGATCGCCGTCGTCGGCGGCGGTCCCGGCGGGCTCTACGCCGCCGCGCTGCTCAAGCGCCTCGACCCCGACCGCGAGGTGACCGTCTGGGAGCGCAACGCACCCGACGACACCTTCGGCTTCGGCGTCGTCCTCTCCGACGAGACCCTCGGCGGCATCGAGCACGCCGACCCCGCCGTATACGCCGCCCTCCAGGCCGAGTTCGTGCGCTGGGACGACATCGACATCGTCCACCGCGACCTGCGGCACACCTCCGGCGGCCACGGCTTCGCGGCGCTCGGCCGCCGCAGGCTCCTGGAGATCCTGCACGAGCGCTGCCGCGGCCTGGGCGTCGAGCTCCGCTTCCGCACCGAGGCACCGCCCGCCGCCGAGCTGTCCACGGCGTACGACCTGGTCGTCGCCGCGGACGGCGTGCACAGCCTCACCCGCGAGGCGCACGCCGACGTCTTCCGGCCGAGCCTCACGACGCACCGCTGCCGCTACATCTGGCTGGCCGCGGACTTCGCCTTCGACGCGTTCCGGTTCGAGATCGCCGAGACCGAGCACGGCGTCATGCAGCTGCACGGCTATCCGTACTCCCGCGACCCCGACGCCTCCACCGTCATCGTCGAGATGCGCGAAGAGGTCTGGCAGGCCGCGGGCTTCGCGGAGCTCGACGAGCGCGAGTCCACCGAACGCTGCGCCAAGATCTTCGCCGACGCGCTCGGCGGCCGCCCGCTGCGCGGCAACAAGTCCGCCTGGATCAACTTCCGCACGGTCGTCAACGACCGCTGGTCCCACGGCAACACGGTGCTGATCGGCGACGCCGCCCACACCGCGCACTTCTCCATCGGCTCCGGCACCAAGCTCGCCGTCGAGGACGCCCTCGCGCTCGCCGCCTGCCTCCAGGAACAGCCCGACGTCCCGAGCGCCCTCACGGCGTACGAGACGGAGCGCCGCCCCGTCGTCGCCTCCACCCAGCGCGCGGCCCGCGCCAGCCTGGAGTGGTTCGAGCGGCTGCCGGACCACCTGGACCAGCCGCCCCGCCAGTTCGCGTTCAACCTCCTCACCCGCAGCCGCCGCGTCACCCACGACAACCTCCGGCTGCGCGACGCGGAGTTCACCCGCGCCGTCGAGCGCGACTTCGGCTGCCCCGAAGGCACCCCGCCGATGTTCACGCCCTTCCGGCTGCGCGACCTGACCCTCCGCAACCGCGTCGTCGTCTCCCCGATGGACATGTACTCCGCCGTGGACGGCGTCCCCGGCGACTTCCACCTGGTGCACCTGGGCGCGCGGGCACTCGGCGGCGCGGGCCTGGTCATGACCGAGATGGTGTGCGTCAGCGAGCGCGGCCGCATCACACCGGGCTGCGCCGGGCTCTACACCGCCGAACAGGCAGACGCCTGGCGGCGCGTCACCGACTTCGTCCACGCGCAGGCGCCCGGCACGGCGATCGGCGTCCAGCTCGGCCACTCGGGCCGCAAGGGCTCCACACGGCTGATGTGGGAGGGCATCGACGAACCGCTGCCCGACGGCAACTGGCCGCTCGACGCCGCCTCACCGCTCCCGTACAAGCCGGGCAGCCAGACCCCCCGCGCACTCTCCCGCGCCGGACTGACCGCGGTCCGCGAACAGTTCGTCGCGGCGGCCCGCCGCGCCGACCTCGCCGGCTTCGACCTCCTCGAACTGCACTGCGCGCACGGCTATCTGCTCTCCGGCTTCCTCTCCCCGCTCACGAACCACCGAACGGACGCGTACGGCGGCTCACTCCAGGCCCGCCTCCGCTTCCCCCTCGAAGTCTTCGACGCCGTACGGGAGGTGTGGCCGGACGGCAGGCCCATGACGGTCCGCATCTCCGCCACCGACTGGGCCGACGGCGGCACCACGGCGGCCGACGCCGTCGAGATCGCCCGCGCGTTCGCGGCGCACGGGGCCGACGCGATCGATGTGTCGACGGGCCAGGTGGTCTCCGACGAACGGCCCGATTTCGGCCGCTCCTACCAGACGCCGTACGCCGACCGCATCCGCAACCGCACCGGCATACCCGTGATCACGGTCGGCGCCGTCTCCTCCTGGGACGACGTCAACTCCCTGCTCCTCGCGGGCCGCACGGACCTCTGCGCCCTCGCCCGCCCGCACCTCTACGACCCGCACTGGACCCTGCACGCCGCCGCCGAACAGGGCTACGCGGGGCCGGGCGTCAGCTGGCCCGTGCAGTACCGCGCGGGGAGCCGGCGGCCCCAGACGGGGCGCACGGACGCCCCCAAGCCGAGACTGACCCTGGGCGGCTGAGGGCCCGGATCAGCGCGGCGCGGTGATCCTGACCTCGGCCACCGTGCCGGCACCGCGCAGCGTCAGCGTGCCCGGGCCGTCTTGGCGCACGCAGTCGAGGCGGCCGAGCGGAGTCCCCGGCCCGTCCTGTCCACCGACAGCGATCCCCTCCGTGACAGCCATGACGAGCAGGGTCTCGCCCGCCTCGCCCGCCGTCTCCGTGTCTCGTCCGGCGGTGACGGTGACGATCCGCACGCGGGCCGTCGCGCGGCCCCTGCGGGTCATCACGTTCAGATTGCGCACCGCGCCGCTCACCAGCCGGCAGTCCGTCGCCGCGTCACCGGGAAAGGCGAAGGGGCGCAGCGGCTCGACCGTCCGCGGTGCGGCCCCGGCCACGGTCAGCAGCATGCCGTCGCCCTCGACCGCGGTGATCACGCGGTCGGTCCCGGGGAACACCGAGAAGGGGCCGTCCCCGGCCACGTCCGCGACGCTCACCCGCCAGCCGGTGCCGTCCGCGACCTCCCTGGTCGTACCGCCACCGTTCTTCCACGGCACGACGCGGTACCCGCTCCAGCGCAGCACGTCCTCGCCCATCCGCCGCCTCCCGACCGACACATGATCACCGAATCGGGGGCCAGCCTATGCGGGGCGTGCGAACAGCGCCCCGGCCTCCCGCAGCCGGCCGTCCAGCGCGGCGAACACCGCGGCGGAGCGGTCCCCGGGCCAGTCCGCGGGCAGCAGGTCGGCGGGCAGGCCCGGGTCGGCGTAGGGGAGTTGGCGCCAGGAGTCGAGGGCGAGGAGGTAGTCGCGGTACGCCTCATCGGGCGGCGGGGGAGCGCCCTCGCGGGCCTCCCAGGAGCGCAGCACCGGCTCGTGGCGGTCCAGGAACGCCTCGTGCTGCTTGGCCAGGGACGCGAGGTCCCACCAGCGCGCGACCGCCTCCGCCGTCGGTGCGAAGCCCAAATGCTCGCCGCGGAACAGGTCGACGTACGGCGCGAGGTGGAGCCGCTCCAGGGTGTGCCTGGTCTCCTCGTAGAGGTGCGCGGGGGCGATCCAGACACCCGGCGCCGCCGTGCCGAAGCCGAGGCCCGCGAGGCGGGAGCGCAGCACGTGCCGCTTCTGGCGCTCGGCCTCGGGCACGGAGAAGACGGCGAGGACCCAGCCGCCGCCCCGCCGCGCGACCTCGGTGCCGTAGATGCGGCGGTCGCCGTCATCCAGGAGCTGGCGCGCGTCGGGCGAGAGCGCGTATCCCGCGGCGCCCGCCGCCGTGCGCGCGGGCACGAGCAGGCCGCGCCGCTTGAGCCGGGACACCGACGACCGCACCGACGGCGCGTCCACGCCGACCGGCGCGAGGAGGCGCACCAGCTCGGCCACCGGGACGGGGCCGGGTGCGGCCCGGCCGTAGGCGCCGTAGAAGGTGACGATCAGGGACCGTGGGGTGTGCTGCTCGGACACGTGATCACTCTACGGGCCCGGTTCCGCCGGGGACGCGGCGCGCAGCCTGAACCGCTGCAGCTTCCCCGTCGCCGTCCTCGGCAGGGCGTCCAGGAAGACGATCTCGCGCGGGCACTTGTACGGCACCAGCTCTCCCTTGACGAACTCGCGCAGCCGGTCGGCGTCGGGCGTCGCCCCCTCGCGCAGGACCACATGGGCCACGACCACCTGACCGCGCAGCTCGTCGGGGCGCCCCACGACCGCGGTCTCGGCGACGTCGGGGTGGCGGAGCAGGGCCTCCTCGACCTCGGGGCCCGCGACGTTGTAACCGGCCGAGATGATCATGTCGTCGGCGCGGGCGACATAGCGGAAGTAGCCGTCGGCGTCGCGGACGTAGGTGTCGCCGGTGATGTTCCAGCCGTGCCGTACGTACTGGAGCTGGCGGTCGTCGGCGAGGTAGCGGCAGCCCACCGGGCCGCGCACGGCGAGCAGTCCGGGCTCGCCGTCCGGCACCGGGGCGCCGGAGTCGTCGACCACGCGCGCGTGCCACCCGGGCACGGGGCGGCCCGTCGTGCCGGGCCTGATGTCGTCGTCGGCGGCGGAGATGAAGATGTGCAGCAGCTCCGTCGCGCCGATGCCGTTGATGATCCGGTGGCCGGTGCGCCGGTGCCAGGCCTGCCAGGTGGCCGCGGGCAGGTTCTCACCGGCCGAGACGCAGCGGCGCAGCGAGGAGATGTCGTGCCCGTCCAGCTGGTCGAGCATCGTGCGGTACGCGGTCGGCGCGGTGAAGAGCACGGAGATCCCGTGCCGTCCGATGGCGGACAACAGCTGCTTGGGCCCGGCCTGTTCGAGCAGGACCGACGACGCGCCGAAGCGCAGCGGGAAGACGACGAGACCGCCGAGTCCGAAGGTGAAGCCGAGCGGCGGGCTGCCCGCGAAGACGTCGTCGGGCACCGGCTTGAGGACGTGCCGCGCGAAGGTGTCGGCGATGGCGAGCACGTCGCGGTGGAAGTGCATGCACCCCTTGGGCCGGCCCGTCGTGCCGGAGGTGAACGCGATGAGCGCGACGTCGTCGGCCGCCGTGGCCACCGCCTCGTAGACCGCCGGTTGCCGGGCGGCACGCACGAGCAGATCGTCGGGACCCTCCCCGCCGTACGTGGTGACGCTCAGCCCCGGCACACCCGCCTTGATCAGGTCGTCGACCGACCGGACGTCGCAGAGCGCGTGCCGTACCTCGGCGATCCCGCACATGGTGGCGAGCTCCTGCGAGCGCTGCTGGGCGAGGACGGTCACGGCGACCGCGCCCGCCTTCATCACGGCGAGCCAGCAGGCCGCGAGCCACGGTGTGGTGGGCCCGCGCAACAGGACGCGCTCACCGGGCCGTACGCCGAGCTCGTCGGTCAGCACGTGCGCGATCCGGTCGACGTGCTGCCTCAGCAGGCCGTACGTCCATGTCTCGCCGGACGCGGCGGGGACGGACGGGGCGGGGACGGACGCGGTGTGGACGGGCGCGGTGTGGACGGGCGCGGTGTGGAAGGCGGGGCGCTCGGCGCCGAACCGCTCGATGCTCCGGTCCAGGAGCTCGGCGCCGCAATTGAGGCGGTCGGGGTAGTGCAGCTCGGGGCGGTCGTGGACCAGTGCGGGCCACCGCTCGCGCGGCGGCAGATGGTCCCGGGCGAAGGTGTCGACGTGACCGGACGGTGTCAGCCCCGGTTCGGCCGGATTGCCGGTGGGTTCCATGGCGGCTCTGCCCCCTTGCCTGCCGGACGGGCGCTGTGGTGGGCTCGCTCCATGAGCGTATCGTGATGGTGACGACAGTCAACGGTGCGCGATAAAGGAGGGGACCGGGATGACGGCATTCTCGCTCAATCCTGAACAAACCGCCCGCTGCGCGGAGCTGCGCACCCTCGCCGCCGAGCGGTTGCGCCCCCTGGCGGAGAAGGGCGAGCCGGGCCAGGTGAACCGCCCGCTGGTGGCGGCGCTGGGCGAACTCGGCCTGCTGCATTCCCTGTTCGAGGGGGACGAAGGCCCCCCAGGGGCGCGGGGCGGTGACATGAGCGGCTCCGCCGCAGGGGCGCGACCAGCCCCCACCGGCCCGCGGATTGGAACCGGCCCCCACAGCGGAGCGTCCGGCACTCTCGACCTCTGCCTGACCCGCGAGTCCCTCGCCTACGCCTGCACGGAGGCGGAGACGGCCTTCGCCCTGCAAGGTCTTGGCGCCCACCCCGTCCACACCTACGGCACCCCCACCCAGCGGGAACAGTGGCTGCCCCAGGTCCGCCGCGGCCACGCCGTCGCCGCCTTCGCGCTCTCCGAGCCGGACGCCGGCTCGGACGCGGCGGCCCTGCACCTCGCCGCGGCGGCCGACGGCTCCGGCGGCTGGCGCCTCACCGGCGAGAAGTGCTGGATCTCGAACGCCCCCGAGGCCGACTTCTACACCGTCTTCGCCCGTACGTCGCCCGGCGCGGGAGCCCGCGGCGTCACCGCGTTCCTGGTCCCCGCCGACCGCGCGGGCCTCACCGGCACCCCCCTCGACATGCTCTCCCCGCACCCGATCGGCGCCCTCGCCTTCGACGGCGTGCGGGTCACCGAGGCCGACGTGCTCGGCGAGGTGGACCGCGGCTTCCGGGTCGCGATGACCACGCTCAACCGGTTCCGGCCGAGCGTCGGCGCGTTCGCGGTCGGCATGGCGCAGGCCGCGCTCGACGCCACACTGGCCCACACCGCCGAACGGACCGCGTTCGGCGGCCCGTTGAAGGACCTCCAGGCCGTCGCCCACCAGGTCGCCGAGATGGCCACGCGCACGGAGGCGGCCCGCCTGATGGTGTACGCGGCAGCGGCGGCGTACGACAGGGAAGGGCCCCAGGGCCCCGGCATCGCCCGGCGCGCCGCGATGGCGAAACTCATCGCCACGGAGACCGCCCAGTACGTGGTCGACGCGGCCGTCCAGCTGCACGGGGCCCGCGCCCTGCGCCGCGGGCACCTCCTCGAACACCTCTACCGCGAGGTGCGGGCGCCCCGCATCTATGAGGGGGCGAGCGAGGTCCAGCGCACGATCATCGCCAAGGAGCTGTACGCCCGACCCGACGCGCAGCCGCACACCCACCCGGAGGAGCCGCCCGCATGAGCAGCCTGGACCGCGTCAACCCCGCCGAACTCTCCCCGCCCAAGGGCTTCTCGCACGCCGTCACCGCCACCGGCTCCCGGCTGATCTTCCTCGCCGGGCAGACCGCGCTGGACAGCGAGGGCAAGGTCACCGGCGCCACCCTGCCCGAGCAGTTCGAGCGGGCGCTGACCAACCTCCTCACCGCCCTGCGCCACGCGGGCGGCACTCCGGCCGACCTCGCCCGCGTCACCGTCTACGCCACGGATGTCGCGGACTACCGCGCGCACGCGCCCGAACTGGGCCGGATCTGGCACCGGTTGGCGGGCCGCGACTACCCGGCGATGGCGGTGGTGGGCGTCGTCAGGCTGTGGGACGAGGAGGCCTTGGTGGAGCTCGACGGAACGGCCGTGCTCGACTGACCCCGGACTCTTCCGGTCATCCTCCTGAAAGGCTTCCGCAAGGCTCCCGAAACGCTCCCGAAAGGCGGAATGCCTGCTACCGGGTGCAATGGGTCAAGCGTGGGGTACCCGACGGCGACCGCGGCCACCGGGGTCGTGGGACACGGAACGTCCGAGAGTTCCGCAGGAGGGGTCACCACGTGCGTACGCGAAGGGTTTCGGGTGTCATCGGAGTTACGGTGCTCGCGGCGGCGCTGCTGTCGAGCTGCGGCGACAGCGACGACGGAGGCGGCTCCGACAAGCCGTTCGCCGGGGACAGCGCCGACCAGATCGCCGCCAAGGCGGTGAAGGCCACCAAGGGCGCCGACTCCATGCGCATCAAGGGCGACATGCGGCAGAACGGCAAGCCGGTGAGCCTGGACATCGCGGTCGACCAGGAGAAGAACTGCGAGGGGACGATCGGCACCGGCGGTTCGAAGGCCGAGGTGCGGCACACGAACGCCACCTTGTACATGCGCGGCAACGAGGAGTACTGGAAGACCGCCCTGAAGGGCCAGTCGGGCTCCGACAAGGTGCTGTCGAAGGTCGTCGACAAGTGGGTCAAGATGCCCGCCGACGACGCCTCCACCTCGGGCCTGTGCGACAAGCAGGGCCTGGTCGCGTCGATGGACGAGAACAAGTCCGAGCGCAAGGGCATGAAGAAGGGCGACACGACGTCCGTCGACGGCAAGGACGCGATCGCCCTGACGAAGAAGGGCTCCGGCGGCGAGACGAACACGATGTACGTCGCCACGGAGGGCAAGCCGTACATCCTCCGCGTCACCACCAAGGGGGGCGACACCCCCAATGACGCGACGTTCGGCGACTACGACAAGCCGGTGAGCCCGAAGGCCCCGGACAAGGGCGAGACGGTCGACCTCAAGGAACTCGCGGCTTCCGGGCAGTAGTCGGCGGGGCGGTACCGGAACACCGGCATGGGCGTGGCGTCCGACGCCACGCCCATGCCCGCGCACGACATCTCGGGGCTCAGATGTCCCGGAACGTCTCGATCTGTGCCCCCACCGAGTTCAGCCGCTCCGCCAGGTCCTCGTAACCGCGGTTGATCACGTACACGTTGCGCAGCACGGACGTGCCCTCCGCCGCCATCATGGCGAGCAGGACGACCACGGCGGGGCGCAGTGCGGGCGGGCACATCATCTCGGCGGCGCGCCAGCGGGTGGGGCCCTCTACCAGGACCCGGTGCGGGTCGAGGAGTTGGAGGCGGCCGCCGAGGCGGTTGAGGTCCGTGAGGTAGATCGCCCGGTTGTCGTAGACCCAGTCGTGGATCAGCGTCTTGCCCTGCGCCGCCGCCGCGATGGCCGCGAAGAAGGGGACGTTGTCGATGTTCAGGCCGGGGAACGGCATCGGGTGGATCTTGTCGATGGGCGCCTCCAGCTTGGAGGGGCGCACGGTGAGGTCGATGAGGCGGGTGCGGCCGTTGTCCGCCGCGTACTCCGCCGAGCGGTCGTGGTCGAGGCCCATCTCCTCCAGGACCGCGAGCTCGATCTCCAGGAACTCGATCGGCACCCGGCGCACCGTCAGCTCGGACTCCGTGACGACGGCGGCCGCGAGGAGGCTCATCGCCTCGACCGGGTCCTCGGAGGGGCAGTAGTCGACGTCGACGTCGATGGTGGGCACGCCGTGCACGGTCAGCGTGGTCGTGCCGATGCCCTCGACCTCGACGCCCAGCGCCTCCAGGAAGAAGCAGAGGTCCTGGACCATGTAGTTCGACGAGGCGTTGCGGATCACCGTGGTGCCGGCGCTGCGCGCGGCGGCGAGCAGGGCGTTCTCGGTGACGGTGTCCCCGCGCTCGGTGAGGACGATGGGGCGGTCGGGGGAGACGTCGCGCGCCACCTCGGCGTGGTACAGCCCCTCGGTCGCCGCGATGTCCAGGCCGAACCGGCGCAGCGCGATCATGTGTGGCTCGATCGTGCGCGTGCCGAGGTCGCAGCCGCCCGCGTAGGGCAGCTTGAAGTGGTCCATGCGGTGCAGCAGCGGGCCGAGGAACATGATGATCGAGCGGGTGCGGCGCGCGGCCTCCGCGTCGATCGCGTCCATCTCCAGCTTGGCGGGCGGCACGATCTCCAGGTCGACGCCGTCGTTGATCCAACGGGTGCGTACGCCGATGGAGTTGAGCACCTCCAGGAGGCGGTACACCTCCTCGATGCGGGCGACGCGGCGCAGCACCGTGCGGCCCTTGTTGAGGAGGGACGCGCAGAGCAGCGCCACGCACGCGTTCTTGCTCGTCTTGACGTCGATGGAGCCGGAGAGCCGGCGGCCGCCGACGACTCGCAGATGCATGGGGCCCGCGTACCCGAGCGAGACGATTTCACTGTCGAGGGCCTCGCCGATTCGGGCGATCATCTCAAGGCTGATGTTCTGGTTGCCCCGCTCGATGCGGTTCACGGCGCTCTGGCTGGTGCTGAGCGCCTCGGCGAGCTGCGTCTGTGTCCAGCCACGGTGCTGCCGGGCGTCACGGATGAGCTTGCCGATGCGTACGAGGTAGTCGTCTGCCATGAGTCGCAGGCTATCTCAGATATGAGATGAAGTGTGCGCTGGGGTAGGCCATTCGAGGAGCCGCCGTCCGGGGGGCTTTTCGGCCCCTTTCGCCGCGCGGCAGTTCAGCCGCAGCCGCACGAGGCGTGCCGCCCGCCGTGCACCGAAGTGAACGCCGTGGGCCGGGGCCCCGCCGCCGCCCGCGTCGCTCGGGCGGCGGCCGCGCGTCCTGCCGACGACTCGGCGTCGTGCACCACTGTGCCCCCGACGAGCGTGAGGCGCACGTCGACAGAGCCGATATCGGCCACCGGACACCGCGTCACATCGCGGTCGAGCACCACGAGATCGGCCGCCTTCCCCCGCTCGACGGTCCCGGTGACATGCTCCATACGGAGTTGACGCGCGGTGCCCGAGGTGTGCATGAGCAGGGAAGACGTACGACTGATGCCTTCCTGCGCGCGGTAGAGGTCGCCCTCGCCCTCCATGCCCGTACGGTCGATCGCGGTGCGTATCTGGTTCCAGACCTGCAGAGGGTCGACCGGCCAGTCCGAGCCACCCGCGAGCGCCGCGCGCCGCTTTTCGAGGCTGCGTGCCGGGTACTGCCACCGGTGCCGCTCCGCGCCGATGTAGGGCAGCAGGGCGTCCATGGTCCAGGTATTGCGGGCGGCCCACTGGAGCTGCAGACAGGCGACGACGCCGAGCGCGGCGAAGCGGGGGAGGTCGGCGGGGTCGACCAGTTGGAGGTGCGCCGTGGTGTTGCGGAGATCCCGGCGGCCCGTCTTCCGAAGGGCGTACGCGTATCCGTCGAGGGAGGTGCGCACGGCGCGGTCGCCGATGGCGTGGGCGTGCATCTGCCAGCCCTCGGCGTTGAAGGCGGCGCTCAGCCGTCCGTAGTCGGCGGCCGAGACGTACAGGTCGCCGCGGTGGCCGGTCGGCCTGCCGTCCTTGTCGAGGTAGGGCTTCAGGAGGGCCGCGGTCTGCGCCGGGTGCTCGATGACGCCGTCGAGGAAGACCTTGACCGTGCCGAAGCGCAGTCCGCGTACGTCCTCGAACTCCGCGCGCAGTTCCTTCGCGTACGCCACCGCGGCGGCCGGATCCGTCGTCAGATCGGTCTCGACGCGCAGGGCGGGCACGATGCGCTGGAGCAGCTGCCCCGACTCGGCGAGCCGCTGATAGAGCTTCAGCTCGGCCCGCCCCACCACGGCTTCCATGAAGGTGGTGATCCCGGACGCGGCGGCCTCGGCGAGAGTTTTCGCCGCTGCTTGCGCCAACTGTGTCTCGTCGGGCTCGGGGATGTGCCGGGAGACGAGTGGCTGCGCGTCGTCCTTGAGCACCCCGGTCGGCTTCCCGTCCGCGCCCTTCACGATCTTGCCGCCGACCGGGTCCGGGGTGGACGCGGTGATCTTCGCGATGTCCAGGGCGCGCCGATTGGCCCACAGGTTGTGTCCGTCGCCGCCGCGCAGCGCTATAGGGCGCCGCGTCGGCAGGGCGTCGAGCATGGTGTGGTGCGGGGCGGTGCCGTGCGGCAGGAGCCCGACCGGGTTCCAGTCCTCCACGACCAGCCACCCGTCCGGCTCCTGTTCCGCCGAGTCCTGGAGGAACCCGGTCAGCGTCTTCCGCAGCTCCTCGACGGTCTGCTCGGCGCCGGCCAGCGAAGGGCGCAGCGAACGGCTCGCGGCGTCCATCGGGTGGGCGTGCCCGTCGTGGACGCCGCTCATGACGGTGCCGCCCCGCGCGTCCACGACGTCGGTGTCACGGCCCACGAAGCGCTTGACGGCGGCGTCCGTGCCGACGGCGAGGATCCGCCCGTCCCGCCCGACGGCCACCGCATCGTGCCGGGCGCGGCTCGAAGTGCCGGTGAACACACGGGCGTTGTGCACGACGAGGGCGGCCGACCGGCGCCGGGACGAGGCGCCGGCGCCGGGCGCGCCGACGGCGACGGCGGCACCGGCGGCCCCTGCGGCGGCCAGGAGGCCGCGCCGGGGAAGGGCAGAGGACGAAGACGCGTACGACGGGGACACGACCACACTCCAACGGGTAGCGGTGGCGGGTAGGGCTGGAGAGAACTGGAGGGAACCCTCGACGAGTAATCCGTTAACCAGAACCCGCCGCCGACGACGGATTCCGTACGATGTGCCGCGTGCCAGGGCCGACTCTCGCCGACATAGCCCGCGCCGCGGAGGTCTCGACGGCGACGGTCTCGCACGCGCTCAACGGCACCGGCAGGGTCGGCGACGCCACCCGCCGCCGCGTCCGCGAGACCGCGGCGCGGCTCGGCTACGGCGCCCCGGGCCCGCCGCGCTGCCGCACGCTGGGCATCGCCGTCACCACGTTCGCCACCGCGTGGAACTACACGGAGATCGCCTACTTCTCACGTGCCGTCACGGCCGCCACCTCGGCCGCCCACACGCGCGGCTACGCCCTCACCACGCTCCCCGCCGACCGCGCCGCCGACGACTCCTGGCACGGTCTCGCCGTCGACGGCATGCTGATCATGGACAGTCCGCGCGGCGACCCGATGGTCCGCGCGCTGCGCGCCCGCGGCATCCCGCTGGTCTTCGACGGCGTGCCCGGCGACCCGCGCCCGGGCGACCACTGGGTCGACAACGACCACGACGCGACCACCCGCACGGTCCTCGACCACCTCGCCGCCTCCGGCGCCCGCCGGATCGCCCTCCAGTCCGGCAACGGCGACGAGCACTACGCCCGCGCGGTGACGGCGGCGTACGAGCGGTGGTGCGGCGAGCGCGGCGCGGCCCCGCTGGTCGTGCCCTTCGACGCGGCCGACGCCCACGGGCACGCGTTCGACGCGCTGTTGGGGGCCCGCGACACCGGCGCCCGTGACCGCCCCGACGCCGTCTACGCCGCGTACGACCCGGGCGGCCACCAGCTGCTCGCCGCCGCGGCCCGGCACGGGCTGCGCGTCCCCGACGACCTGCGCGTGGTGTGCGCGAGCGAGGACCCCGCCTACGCGACGACCGAACCGCCCGTCACCACGGTGACCCTCGACCCGGAACGAACCGCGCACGCCGCCGTCGCCCTCCTCGTGAACCTGATCGAGGACGGCGACACGACGGACCCGGGGCCGGTGGTCGTCCCCGCGCGACTGCTGCCCCGCGCGTCGTCGGGCGGCACGCCAAGCTCTCACCCGCAGACGCAACGACCTACGTGACCCCGGGGCCCGCCCCGCCCCGCCCCGAAATCACAACTCCCGTACGACCATCACGACTCCCGTACGACGCCGGCGACCACCGAGCGGACCACCTTCCGGACGGCGTCCCGCGAGGCGTCCTCGCGGCCCGCGAAGAGCAGGTGCCCGCTGCCGACGAGCGTGAACGCGAGCGTGTCGGTGTCGGCGTCAGGGGCGAGCCGGCCGCGTGCGCGCTCCGCCGCGAGGTAACCGGCGAGGGCGACCCCGGCCTCCGTGAGGAGAGGGACACCCGTCGGCGTGGTCCGCCGCAGCCGGGCGCGGAGCGCGTCCCGTGCGGTGATCAGACCGAGGACGCCCAGGGCGAGGGGCCCGAAGAGGTCCGTCAGCGCATCCGTGACGTTGTCGACGACGGTGCCCGTCCCCGCGGCGGCCCGCAGCGCCGCGCCCCGGTCCTCGACCCCGCGGACGCGGTCGAGCACCAGCTCGGCGAGGAACGCGTCGAAGTCGGCGAAGTGCCGGTGCAGGACACCCTTGGCGCACCCCGCCTCCGTGGTGACCGCGCGGCTGGTCAGCGCGTTCGGCCCGGCCCGGAGCAGGACGCGCTCGGCGGCGGCGAACAGCTGCTCGCGCACATCGCGGATGGCCACTCCTGTCGGCACCCGGACCTCCCTTGACGAGTGGGCACGCGCCCACCAGAGTGGGCACATGCCCACTATCCCAGGTGACGAGCCCCACCGACACCGTCGGACGGCGGAATCCTTCGGCGCGGACGCCGAGCGCTACGACCGGACGCGCCCCCGCTACCCGGACGCTCTGGTGGACCGCGTGGTGTCCCGTACGTCCACCGGCCGCCCGCCCGCTGTCCTGGACGTCGGCTGCGGCACCGGCATCGCCGCCCGGCAGTTCCGCGCGGTGGGCTGCACCGTGCTCGGCGTGGAGCCCGACGAGCGGATGGCGGACCTCGCGCGGCGGTTCGGCGTACCGGCCGAGGTGGCGACGTTCGAGGCCTGGGACCCGGCGGGCCGGGAGTTCGACGTGGTGGCCGCCGGCCAGTCCTGGCACTGGGTGGACCCTGTCGCGGGAGCGGTGAAGGCCGCGCGGGTGCTGCGGCCCGGGGGCCGACTCGTGGCGTTCTGGAACGTGCCGGAGCCGCCGCGCGCCGTCGCGGAGGCGTTCGCCGACGCCTACGAGAGGGTGGCCCCCGACTCGCCCATCGACGTCCGCGCGACACCGAAGCAGGCAGGGGACGGCTACTGGTCGCTGCTCACCAAGGCCGCCGACGGCATCCGCGAGACGGGCGCGTTCGGCGAGCCCGAGGAGTGGCGCTTCGACTGGGAGGCGACGTACACGAAGGACGCCTGGCTGGACCAGCTGCCGACACAGGGCGCCCTCACCCGGCTTCCGCCGGACGATGTGTCCCGGGTCCTCGACGCGGTCGGCGCGGCCATCGACGCGATGGGCGGCAGCTTCCCCATGCCGTACGCGACGGTGGCGCTGACGGCGGAGCGCCTGGCCGGGACCGTCGGCCGATGACCACTGACAACCCACGGCCGGAGATGATCGCGGTCCCGCCGGGCCGGGTCACGCTGTCGGACCGCCGGACGCGGCGCAGCTGGCAGGTCGAGGTCGTGCCCTGCCTGCTGGGGGCGTTCCCTGTCACGCAGGAGCTGTACGGGGCGGTCACCGGGGAGTGGCCGGGTGCTGGCCGCGGGGATCGGTTGCCGGTCGAGGGAGTCTCCTGGTGGGACGCGGTCCGCTTCTGCAACGCGCTGTCGCTCCGAGACGGCCACACGCCCGCCTACCGCCTGGGCCCGGACGAGACCGTCGAGTGGGACTCGACCGCCGACGGCTACCGGCTGCCGACCGAGGCAGAGTGGGAGCACGCCTGCCGCGCGGGCACCACGGGACCGCACTACGCCCCGCTCGACGAGATCGCCTGGTACCGCGGCAACTCGGGCGAGCGCCTCCACGAGGTCGGCGGCAAGCGCCCCAACGCGTGGGGCCTGCACGACATGCTCGGCAACGTCTGGGACTGGTGCTGGGACGTCTACGACGCCGAGGTCTACGGCTCGTACCGCGTCCTGCGCGGCGGCGGCTGGTTCGACGAACCCTGGAGCTGCCGCTCCTCGGCCCGCCGCCGCAGCCACCCGACCTACCGGGTGGACGACGTGGGCTTCCGGGTGGCGCGGTCGGCGGCCTGCTGAGCCGCGAGGGCGGCGGGCGCGGCCGCGAAGGCGAGGGCGCCGTACAGGACGACGACGTCGACCAGCCCCTGGACCTTGGCGCGGGTGGCCACAGGCGTGCTTGATCAGGGTGATGGAGCGGCCGGGCGCGAGGGCGGCGGTCACTCCCACGGCGAGCAGCGTGCCGGCCGTCACCACGCTTGTCGCGGCGGCGCCGAATCGCTCGACGAGGCGGCCGGCCAGCGGCGACGGCAGATGCATGGAACCCGTGTGCAGGGCGATGACCACGAGGCCGACGGCCAGGCCGGGCCCCGACCGGGCGGGGGAGTCCGCGGCCGCTCCCTCGTCCGAGGGGGGCGCCGGCCGACAGTCGCGGCAGGTCCGTGTCGGCCGGCGCCCAACCGTGTCCGTTCCGGCACACGCGCCCGACGTACGTGGGATCAGCCGCGGACGCCGAAGTCGACGCGGTCGGTGAGGCCGGCGGCGGCGAAGGCGGCGACCAGCTCGTCGCGGCCCTCGGTGAAGTGGGCCCAGCTGTCGTAGTGGACGGGGACCACGCGACCGGCGTCGAGGATCGTCGCGGCCTCCGCGGCCTGGGCGCTGTCCAGGACGATCAGCCCACCGTCGAAGACATCGGGGAAGCGGGGCGCTCCGGCGAAGAGGAGGGCCGTGTCCACCGGGGCGAAGCGCTCGGCGATGTCCTTGACCGCGTCGAGCGAGGCGTTGTCGCCGCTGACGTAGACGGTGGGCAGGCCCTCGCCGGTCAGGACGAACCCGACGACCTCGCCGCAGATCGGCTCGACCTCCTCGCGCGGGCCGGGGCCGTGGATGGCGGGAACGCCGGTCACGGTGACCGTGCCGGGCCCGCCGTCCCGGCGCGCCAGCTCGACCGACTGCCAGTCGGCGAGGCCGGTGGCGGTCTCCCCGAGGCGCTCCCCGCCGCCGGGGGTGGTGAGCGTCAGCGGGACGTCGGCGAGGAGGGCCCGGCCGGAGGTGTCGAGGTTGTCGGCGTGCTCGTCGTGCGAGAGCAGGACCACGTCGACACGGCCGAGATCGGCGGGGCTGCCGTCGGCCGCAGCGGTCTTGGTCAGGACGACAGCCGGCGCCGGGTGGTCGCCGGGGCCGTCGAAGGTCGGGTCGGTGAGAAAGCGCAGGCCGGCGTAGTCGAAAAGGGCGGTCGGGCCGCCGAAGACACGGACGGGGAACGGGGCGGGCTGCGGGGTCGGCGAAGACATGTAAGAAAATCCCTCACGGATAGGTTGCTTGTTAACCGTGAGTCGACAGTACGCATGCCTCACGGATGAAAGCAACCCGTACCATGAGGGGCATGGACGAGTTCGTGACGGAAGAAGCCGCAGGAGAAGCTGCAGCAGAAGAGGCCGCGGATGGGGTCGCCCTCCCGTCAGCGCCGGGCGAGGCGGCGCACCCCGCCCTGGCCCTGGCCAACAGCGCCGTCGCGCTGCCCGGCGGCCACACGTCCGACCTTCTGGGGACCCCGGCACGGGCCGAGCAGTGGCTGGTGCGGCGCGATCTCGCCCCCGTCGGCACGGGCTTGGCGGAGGTGTGTGCGACGCAGCTGCGCTCGTTGCGCGAACAGGTCAGGTCGCTGCTGGCCTCGCGCGTCGCCGGGCAGCCGGCGCTCCCCGCCGCCGTCGCGGCGGTCAACGACGCGATGACCCGCGTACCGACCGCGTCCCTGCTCGTGTGGGACGAGAAGGCCGGGCCCTACCGCGCCGCGCCCCACCCGACCACCGCGATCGTCGAGCACGCCCTCGCGGTCATCGCGGCCGACGCCGCCGACCTGCTCACGTCTCCCGACGCCGCCCGCCTGGCCGCCTGCGCGTCCCCGCCCTGCAACCGCTTCCTGGTCAGGCACGGGCGCCGCCAGTGGTGCTCCACCCGCTGCGGCGACCGCGTACGCGCCGCCCGCGCCTACGCCCGCCGCGCCGCGGGGGAGTGAAGTGGGCGCGTCGACGGAATGCGGGCAGGTTGTGACCTGTCGCAGCGAAGGTTGAGTGTTCTCATCGAACGTTGAGCGGTGCCGCCATCAGGAGGACACGGCCAAGGTCAGCGAGGCGACGGCGGTGGCGAAGTAGAAACCGGGAAACGCGAGGTTGTAGAGCACGCGAGCGCGCAGATGGAAGGCGAGCGCGCCCAGGTAGAGCAGGGCGAGACCGCCGGCCGCAGCCGCGGCGAGGGGGCGCAGTGCGGCGTCGACGAGGCCGAGGAGGAGGCCCGCCGCGCCAGCCAGCTTGAGGGTGGCCAGCCGGGGCAGCCAGGACCGGGGGACACCCACCTCCGCCGAGTTGGCCAGCACGAAGCGCGCCCCGGCGAGGTCGGCTGCGGCGATACCGGCGTTGACAGCGGCGGTGAGCAAGGTGACGACGAGGAATGCGAGCTGGGTACCGGTCATGCCTTCAGGGTCCGCAGGCACTTCGGCGCCGTCCAATACCTGCTTCTATAACCTGGTGGCATGGACGTGGACACGCGCCTGCTTCGGTACTTCGCCGCAGTGGCGGAGGAGGGCAGCCTGACCGGGGCGGCGCACAAGCTGTTCGTCTCGCAGCCCGCGCTGACCAAGCAGATCCGGCGTTTGGAGGACGATCTCGGGGTACCGCTCTTTGCTCGTTCGCGGTCCGGGATGGCGCTGACCGAGGCCGGTCGAGAGCTCGCCGCTCGGGTGCCCGCACTGCTGGACGGCTGGGACGAGACGGTGGAGGCAACCGGCCGGGCGGCGCGGACGCTGCGCCTGGGCTTCCTGGACGCGGGCGCCGTGGGCGCCGTCCACGAGGTCATCGCCGAGTTCCGCCAGGCGCAACCGGCGTGGCGGGTGAGCCTGCGCCAGTTCGACTGGTCCGACCCGAGTGCCGGCCTGGCCCGGGGCGAAGTGGATGCGGCAGTGGTGCGTTTGCCGTTTCCGGGGCAGGAGCGGCTGGACGTACGGGAGTTGTTCGTCGAGGAGCGTGGGGTGCTGCTGCCGGCTCGACATCCGCTGGCGAACAGCGGGGCGGTGGAGTTCCGGGAGCTGTGGGACGAGCCCTTCGTCGCGGCCGGAGCCGAGACCGGAGCCTGGAGGGAGCACTGGCTGGCGACGGAGGAGCGGGAAGGGCACCCGGTCCGGGTCGGCGCCGTCACCAGTCGGCCCGACGAGTGGCTCGCAGCGGTGGCTGCCGGCTGCGTGGCGCTGGCCCCGGCGTCGGCGGCCCGTTTCCATTCCCATCCGGACGTGGTGTTCCGTCCGGTCCGCGGGGTCCCACCGAGCCGGGTAGGGCTGGCCCGACCACCGGGCCGGACGCGCAAGGTGGCGTTGGACGAGCTGCTGGAGGCCATCGTGCGGCGGTTGAGCCGGAGCTGACGACGGGGCCGAAAGACCGCCGGTACGCCGCCCGGCCGGACCGGCGCCACTCCCGTCGGCAGCCGCCTTCGCTGCGACAGGTCAGGCTGCCGTGCCTCGTCGTACACAGGGGTGATGTACTAGAGTTATCTCGACATCGAGATATCTGCCGAGGCGCACCAGAAGCCGCCACTCGGTAAGGGTTACCTAACTAAGCCTTACCTTAGCGGATCGACGAGGAGTCGTGGCGGCAGGATGTGACGGAACGCGCACAAAAATGAAGGAGACTGTCGTGTCGGCGAACAGCTTCGACGCCCGCAGCACGCTGCGCGTGGGCGACGAGTCGTACGAGATCTTCAAGCTGGACAAGGTCGAGGGCTCCGCACGCCTTCCCTACAGCCTGAAGGTGCTTCTGGAGAACCTGCTCCGTACCGAGGACGGCGCGAACATCACCGCCGACCACATCCGCGCGCTCGGCGACTGGGACTCCCAGGCTCAGCCGTCGCAGGAGATCCAGTTCACCCCGGCCCGCGTGATCATGCAGGACTTCACCGGCGTCCCGTGCGTCGTGGACCTGGCGACCATGCGTGAGGCCGTGAAGGAGCTCGGCGGCGACCCGGCGAAGATCAACCCGCTGGCCCCGGCCGAGCTGGTCATCGACCACTCCGTCATCGCCGACAAGTTCGGCACCGCCGACGCGTTCGGCCAGAACGTCGAGCTGGAGTACGGCCGCAACAAGGAGCGCTACCAGTTCCTGCGCTGGGGCCAGACCGCCTTCGACGAGTTCAAGGTCGTCCCCCCGGGCACCGGCATCGTCCACCAGGTCAACATCGAGAAGCTGGCCCGGACCGTCATGGTCCGTAACGGCCAGGCGTACCCCGACACCCTCGTCGGCACCGACTCGCACACCACCATGGTCAACGGCCTCGGTGTGCTGGGCTGGGGCGTCGGCGGCATCGAGGCCGAGGCCGCGATGCTGGGCCAGCCGGTCTCCATGCTCATCCCGCGCGTCGTCGGCTTCAAGCTGACCGGTGAGCTGCCCGCCGGCACCACCGCCACCGACCTGGTGCTGACCATCACCGAGATGCTGCGCAAGCACGGTGTCGTCGGCAAGTTCGTCGAGTTCTACGGTGAGGGCGTCGCCGCCACCTCCCTCGCGAACCGCGCCACCATCGGCAACATGTCGCCCGAGTTCGGCTCCACCGCCGCGATCTTCCCGATCGACGACGAGACGCTGAAGTACCTGCGCCTGACCGGCCGTGACGAGCAGCAGGTCGCGCTCGTCGAGGCGTACGCCAAGGAGCAGGGCCTCTGGCTGGACCCGGCCGCCGAGCCCGACTTCTCGGAGAAGCTGGAGCTCGACCTCTCGACGGTCGTCCCCTCCATCGCCGGTCCGAAGCGTCCGCAGGACCGCATCGTCCTCGCCAACGCCGCCGAGCAGTTCAAGACCGACGTCCGCAACTACGTGGACAGCGTGGACGAGGCCGGCAAGGAGTCCTTCCCGGCCTCCGACGCCCCGGCCACCACGAACGGCGTCCCGTCGAACCCGGTCCTCGTGACCGCCCCCGACGGCTCGACGTACGAGCTGGACCACGGCGCCGTCACCGTCGCCGCGATCACCTCCTGCACCAACACCTCGAACCCGTACGTGATGGTCGCCGCCGCGCTCGTCGCGAAGAAGGCCGTCGAGAAGGGTCTGACCCGCAAGCCCTGGGTCAAGACCACCCTCGCGCCCGGCTCGAAGGTCGTCACCGACTACTTCGACAAGGCCGGCCTCACCCCGTACCTCGACAAGGTCGGCTTCAACCTCGTCGGCTACGGCTGCACCACCTGCATCGGCAACTCGGGCCCGCTGCCCGACGAGGTCTCGAAGGCCGTCAACGAGCACGACCTGGCCGTGACGTCCGTCCTCTCCGGCAACCGGAACTTCGAGGGCCGCATCAACCCCGACGTCAAGATGAACTACCTGGCGTCCCCGCCGCTCGTCGTCGCCTACGCCCTCGCCGGCTCGATGAAGATCGACATCACGACCGAGGCGCTCGGTGTCGACCAGGACGGCAACCCGGTCTACCTCAAGGACGTCTGGCCCTCCGAGGCCGAGGTCAACGACGTCGTCGCCAACTCCATCGGCGAGGACATGTTCAACAAGTCCTACCAGGACGTCTTCGCGGGCGACGCCCAGTGGCAGGCCCTCTCCATCCCGACCGGCAACACCTTCGAGTGGGACACCGAGTCGACGTACGTCCGCAAGCCCCCGTACTTCGAGGGCATGACGATGGAGACCACCCCGGTCTCCGACATCACGGGCGCCCGCGTCCTCGCCAAGCTGGGCGACTCGGTCACCACCGACCACATCTCCCCGGCCGGTGCGATCAAGGCCGACACCCCGGCCGGCAAGTACCTGACGGAGCACGGCGTGCAGCGCCGCGACTTCAACTCGTACGGCTCGCGCCGCGGCAACCACGAGGTCATGATTCGCGGCACGTTCGCGAACATCCGCCTGCGCAACCAGATCGCGCCGGGCACCGAGGGCGGCTTCACGCGTGACTTCACGCAGGAGGACGCGCCGGTCTCGTTCATCTACGACGCCTCGCGCAACTACATCGAGCAGGGCATCCCGCTGGTCGTCCTCGCGGGCAAGGAGTACGGCTCCGGCTCGTCCCGCGACTGGGCCGCCAAGGGCACCGCGCTCCTCGGCGTCAAGGCCGTCATCGCCGAGTCGTACGAGCGCATCCACCGCTCGAACCTCATCGGCATGGGCGTCCTGCCGCTCCAGTACCCGGAGGGCCAGACCGCCTCGTCCCTCGGCCTGACCGGTGAGGAGACCTTCTCCTTCGTCGGCGTCGAGGAGCTGAACAACGGCTCCACGCCGCGCACGGTGAAGGTCACCACCGACACCGGTGTCGAGTTCGACGCGGTCGTCCGCATCGACACGCCCGGCGAGGCGGACTACTACCGCAACGGCGGCATCATGCAGTACGTGCTGCGCAGCCTGATCCGCAAGTAGGCTTACGGCACGCAGTAGTTGAGGGCCGCACCCCCTGGCTCGGGGGTGCGGCCCTCGCCGCGTCCGGCTACTTCTCGGGCCGGCCGCCGTACGGGACCGTGATCAGTTCCATCGCGTGGGAGGACGGGTCCAGGAAGTAGACGCCCTTGCCGCCGTCGTTGCGGTTGATCTCGTCCGGCTGCTTCTGGTGCGGGTCGGCCCAGTGCGGGATGCCGCGCGTGCGGATCTTGTCGTACGCCGCGTCGAACTCCGCCTCCGACACGAGGAAGGCGTAGTGCTGCGGGGTGATGTGCTCGGCGGGAATCGTGGCGAAGTCCAGCGTGACTTCGTTGCTCAGGTTCACCGCGATGAACGGGCCCCACTCCGCGGCGATCTCAAGGCCCAGCAGGTCCGCGAAGAACTCGGCGGACTCCCGGTTGTCCCGGGCGTGGACGATCGTGTGATTCAGCTGTACCGACAAGGAATGCCTCCAACAGGCATGTCCTGGCACCTCCATGCCTCACCCGGCCGGTGACCGACACGCGATGCCGCCGTGGATCTTACGTCCGTCGCCCCGCGAGCGCCACAGCCACCGCCGCGACCAGCACCCCGAGCGCCGCCCACGCGAACGCCGCCCGGAAATCGGCTTCTTGGGCCGTGCCTCCGAACGCCCCGCCCACCAGCACCGCGAGCCCGAGGGAGCCGCCGAGCTGGTCGACGGAGCGCTGCACGCCGGATGCGGTGCCCGCGTCGGCCTCGGTCACGTCGGACAGGGCCGCGTGCTGCAGGGCGATCAGGCCGATGCCCATACCGGCGGCGACGGCGACCATGCCGGGCAGGACGTCCACCCACAGGCTGCCCCGGTCGGGCAGCCGGGCGAGCCAGCCGAGGCCCGCGGCGGTCAGGAGCAGGCCGGCCACGGACGCGTACGCCGTGCCGAGCGCCCGGACGATCCGGCCCACCACGGCGACCGCGCCCAGGAGCGCGGCACAGAACGGCAGGTAGGCCAATCCCGCCTGCACGGGGCTGAGTTCGAGGATGTTCTGGAGGTACAGGGTCGCGAGGAAGAAGGTGGTGGAGAGGCCGGCGCTGAGCGGGACCGTCGCCGCGTTCGCGAGTGCCCGGGTCCGGTGCGTGAAGAACGACAGCGGGACGAGCGGGCTCTTCGTGCGCCGCTCGACGAGCACGAAGGCGCCGAGGAGCACGCATCCGGCGGCCACCGCGGGCCCGGAGCGGCGCAGCACGCCGAACACGAGGAGCAGCGGGCCCGCCGTGAGGAGCGCGGCTCCGGGCAGGTCGAGCCCGTGCGGGCCGCGACGCGGTCCGTCGGGGCGTACGAGGGCGGGGGCGGCCAGGAGCACGGCCGCGACGACCGGCACGTTGATGCCGAAGATCCAGCGCCAGCCGAGGAGTTGGACGATCGCGCCGGACAGCAGGACGCCGACGACGAGGCCGCTCGCGGAGATCGCACCCCAGATGCCGAGTGCTTTGGCGCGCTCCTCCGGGCCCGGGTAGAGGAGCGCGATCAGCGACATCGCGGCGGGCGAGGCGAGTGCTTCGCCCGCGCCCTGCGCGAAGCGGGCGGCGACCAGCGTCTCCAGGTTCGGCGCGAGCCCGGCGGCCAGTGACGCCAGGGCGAAGAGCGCGGCGCCGAGCAGGAACATCCGCCGCCTGCCGAGCAGATCGGTGAGCCGCCCGCCGAGCAGCAGCAGCCCGCCGCCGACGAGGGTGTAGCCGGTGACGACCCAGGACAGGGCCGCCGGGCCCGCGCCGAAACGGTCGCCGATGGCGGGCAGCGCGACGTTGACGACGGTCACGTCGATGGCGATGAGGAACTGGAGGAGGGAGAGCAGCGCGAGGCTGAGGGTGCGGGAGTGGGTGCGGGTGTTCATGAAGTGGGCACTCCAGGTCGGCCCCGGCCGGTGTGCGGCGGGAGCTGAGGAAGACGGACGCTTCCGTGCCACGGACCCGCGCGGGGCGGGTGGGGCACCTGGAGTTACTCGGTCACGGACACATCGAGGAAGATAACGGACGGGGTCGGCAGGACGCACGCGCTTTTCCCACCACCGGGATATGGGTATGGCCGACCTGTGAATCTCTCAACTGCCGTGTGGAACAACGCCGTTCCCTCGCCCGGGCGAGGGTGCTCACCGGAAGAGGCGTCGCTCTACCGCACCAGCGTGCTGGAGCAGTACAAGCTGTGCGTGGAGATGGCGGACCGGGTCAGCGCCCGGCGCCATCTGACGAACACGTTCTTCCTGTCGCTGAACAGTCTGGTCGCCGCGGGGATGGTGGGGTCCCTCGGCACGCGGGCGGGCCGGGTCGAAGGGTGGCTGGTCCTTGCGGCGCTGGTCATTCTGCTGACGCAGTGCGGCGCGTGGCTCGCCCTCATACGCTCCTACCGGCAGTTGAACGCAGCGAAATTCGCGGTCATCGGGGCATTGGAGGAGCGTCTTCCCGCCTACGCGTACTCGCGCGGGGAGTGGGACACGGCTCTGGGGGAGGGGAGGGACTGGCGCCTGTACATGCCCCTGACCCACATCGAGCAGTGGGTACCCGGAATCTTCGCGGCTGCCTACGCTCTGGGCGGCAGTGCCTTGGCCTTCGCCTGAACGAAGGGAAACGAAGGGAGACGAAGGGAGAGGCAGTGCGTATCGGTTTCACCGTGGTCGTTCCGGGGCGTCAGACGCAGTGGGTCCTGGTGCCCCGCTCCCGACGACGAGGGAGACCGTGGGGGACCAGTCCGCGGCGAAGTGGATCAGGCCGTGTACCGGTTCCCGCGAGTCGGGTCGGTCGCCCAGCCATGCGGGGCAGTCCGGCAAGCGTGAGGCGGACGTCCCGGACGCGCCGGGCAGGGGGACGGCCGTGTCGAGCTCCCCGCGGATGTCCTCGTACTCGGCCCGTCGGAGAGCCGGGATGACGAGAAGCAGCCGCTGGGGCGGGAGCAGGCGGAACGCCTCGGCCAGTTCGCCTCGCGACCCGTCTCCTGACAGGCGGATGTTCTCCGGACAGTGACAGTGCACCACAACACCGGCTCGCATGAGCCGAGTTGCCCGGAGTCGAAGCGCTGCCCGGCGAACGGCCGAGATGTGTCGGCGATAGTCCGGACTTGGTCTCACCGGCTCTTTACGATGTCCCGCACTCTGAAGCAGGTACGAGAGCGCTCTCAGAAGTTCGGCTTCCCATCGCCCGCCCGTTGGCACGACGAGAGGTTCCCCTGTGAGACGCAAGACCAGCACACGCCTCGGCCTGTCCGCCTTCCTCCTGACCGCCACCTGTGCCGCCACCGGCCTCGCCCCCACCGCCGCCGCCGACTCCGGCCCCGCCGCCGCACCGGTGTCCAAGGCGCCCGCCTCCGACGGTCTTCTCCGGGCCATGGAGCGTGACCTCGGGCTGTCGCCCGCCGCCGCGCGGGAGCGGCTCGCCGATGAGCGGCGGGCCGTCAAGACCGAGCGTGCGGCGCGGAAGGCGGCCGGTGCGGCGTACGGCGGGGCGTGGTTCGACGCCGGGAGCGGGCGGCTCACCGTCGCCCTGACCGAGCGGGAGGTCGCCGCCGACGTGCGCGAGGCCGGCGCCGACGTCCGGTTCGTCGCGCACAGCGCCGCGCGCCTCGACGCGGCGAAGAAGCGCGTCGACCAGCTCAAGGCACCTAAGAATGTGGCCAGTTGGCGGGTCGATCCGCGGGCCAACCGCGTCGTCGTCGACGTCGTCGAAGGACACCGTGCCGACAACGATGTCAGCACCTTCCTCCGGCGCGCCCGCGCCACCGCCCCCGTCCGCGTGGACACCGTCCCCGAGGCGCCGAGCACCTTCGCCGCCGGAACCGTGGGCGGCGACCCGTACTACACCGGGAACGTCCGCTGCTCCATCGGCTTCTCCGTGCACGGCGGCTTCGTCACGGCCGGACACTGCGGCGGCGTGGGCGCGAGTGTGCGCGGCTGGGACGGGTCCGCCATCGGCTCGTTCCAGGGCTCCTCGTTCCCCGACAACGACTACGCGTGGGTGTCGGTCGGCAACGGTTGGTGGACAGTGCCGGTCGTGCTCGGCTGGGGCGCCATCCCGGACCGGCTCGTGCGCGGCTCGGCGGAGGCGGCCGTCGGGTCGTCGATCTGCCGCTCCGGCTCCACCACGAAGTGGCACTGCGGCACGCTTCTCGCCAAGAACGAGACGGTCAACTACTCGGGCGGCGCCGTCGTCCGGCAGCTGACCAAGACCAGCGTGTGCGCCGAGGGCGGCGACTCGGGCGGCTCGTTCATCAGCGGCGACCAGGCCCAGGGCGTGACGTCCGGCGGCTGGGGCAACTGCAGCAGCGGCGGCGAGACGTGGTATCAGCCGGTGAACGAGATTCTCCAGCGCTACGGGTTGCGGCTCCACACCGCGTGACCCGAGGTGCGCCCGGCGCGTGCAACCGCCGGGCGCACCCCGCTCGTCATCGTGCGGGGCGGATCGCCAGCCGGTGCCGGAACTCGTCGCGCGGGTCGTACTTCGCCTTCACCCGTTGCAGACGCGGGTAGTTGGCCTTGTAGTACAGCGTGTACCAGGGCACGCCCGAGGTGTTGTACTCAGGGTCGGCGAGGTCCGCGTCCGGGTAGTTGATGAACGCGCCGTCGCTGACGTCACCCGGCACCGGGACGCCGCCGCTGTCGGCGTACACGCCGCTGTAGAGCGAGCGGACCCAGGCGATCTCGCGGCTCCCGTCGCGCGTCGCCGCGTCCCACCCGGCCATGTAGACGGCCTTGAGGATCGAGTCGCGCTGGGCGACGGCGGTCGCGTCGGGCGCGACGTCGCGGGCGGCGCCGCCGTACGCGACGAGCCACAGGGTGCCGCTCATGCGCTCGGCCGGGTCGTCGTCCGGCCTGAGGTGCTCGTGCAGGACGTCGAGCTGCCGGTCCGTGAAGGTCTTCCGCAGGTACGCGCTCTTCACCTTGAACGGCGTGGAGGCGGTGTCCGTGATGGAGGAGAGGGCGTTCAGCCACGACAGCGGCGGCTTGCGGATCGCGGGCGCCGCGCCCACGCCCCGGCCGACGGCGGCGATGTAGTCGTCCACGAGCCGTTCCGCGCCGGGCACGGCCGTGTCGATCACCCCGGCGAGGACGGCGCCGGAGCCCGCCGCCTGGGTGGTGTTGACCATCAGCACGCTGAACAGGCTCGCGTACGGCGAGCCGGGGTCGCTGTTGCGCTCGTGCCACTCACCGTGGTTGCGCATCAGGGCCTTGAAGCCCCGCGCGTCGAGGTCCTTCCAGGTCCAGCCCGCCCGGAAGGCGAGGAAGGAGCCGGGGGCCTTGGGCAGCAGCTTCGTCGGGTCGTCGCCCCGGGCGCCGGGCGTGCGGAACCAGTAGCGCGTCACGATGCCGAAGTTGCCGCCGCCACCGCCGGTGTGGGCCCACCACAGGTCGTGGTGCGGGTCGTCGGGGTCGCGCCGCGCGACGACGGCGCGGGCGGTGCCGTCCTCGTCCACGACGACGACCTCGACGGCGTGCAGATGGTCCACGGACAGGCCGTCGCGCCGCGACATCACGCCGTACCCGCCGCCGACCACATGTCCGCCGATGCCGACCTCGGCGGTCGCACCCGCCGGAATGGTCACCCCCCACCCCAGGAACAACTCCCGGTACACCTCGGCCAGTTGTGCGCCCGGCTGTACGCAGAAGGCCCGCTGCTTCGCGTCGTACGAGATCTCGCGCATCGGCGACATGTCGATGACGGCCTTGATGTCCGGGTGGTCGACGAAGTCCTCGAAGCAGTGGCCGCCGCTGCGCACGGCGATGCGCCTGCCCTCGCGCACGGCACGCTGGACAGCATCGACGACCTCGGCGGTGGAGTGCACCACGCGGTAGTAGTCGGGCTTGCCGATGAACCGCCCGTTGCAGCCGCGCTGGGTGAGGGAGAGGTAGCGGGGGTCGTCGGGACGGATGGGGTCGGTGGGGGCGCCGGTCACGCCGACTGCGGCGGCCGACGCTCCAGGCGCGCCGCCTGCCGTGGCCGGTGCTCCCGTCGCGCCGACTGCGGCGGCCGCGGTGCCGGCGGGCGCGAGGACCGGCGCCGCCAGCGCCGCCGCGCCGCCCGCCGCTGTGGCCGCGAGCACGCGCCTGCGGCTCGGGCCGGGTGCCGTTCTCGTTCCCTCTTCGGTGCCTGGCTCTGTCATGGGTCGTCCCCCGAACGGTGAGGTGTGGTTGACCCACCACCCTCACGACGCGTGTGACCCCGCACATCCACCGTGCGGCCAAGCGGCACGTGCTCCGCAGGGTGCAGACGGACCCCTTAGGGGTGGGCCCGCAGACGGAGCGCTTTCCGGCCACCAGGTCCGGTCGAGGAACCGGCCGCACAGACCCGGGCCTGAGCCCCGGCGCGGGTCACTGGGCCGCGAGGACCTCTTCCGCCATCGCGTCTTCCGTGACGGCGCCCGACGGTGCGGCCACGCGGAAGGGCTTCCCGAAGTCGCTGTACGTCTCGTCGAGGTCCTTGGCCGGATGCGTGACCCGCAGGAGGAAGGGTGTGCCCTTGGCGGCGATGTGGAACTCCAGGAGCCCTTCGTCCACCTTGTACGAGATCTTGGTGGCGGGCCGCCCCTGAAGGGTCTCCGACCGTCGCGTCGGGGTGAGCTCGGCGAGTTCGTCCAGGGAGGGCATACGTTCCTCCAGCCACGCCCGCCGTGTCTTCACCTCGCACATGGTGCGCATGGCCGAGGTGGCGTCCGTGCCGCGCTGCACCCAGCGGTCGGCCATCACCTCCACCTGCCCCGGTTCCTCGGCGGCTTCGGGCGACAGCTCAAGCGCTTCCTTGCTGCCTCGCGAGTAGAACGCGGACGAGGTGACGACGAAGTCGAGCGAGGCGCGGCCCTTTCGGGCATGCGCCTCGCACACCGCCTTGTCGCCGCCCACCGCCGTGCGCAGCACCGTCGTCCCCTCCGTCTTCATCCGGCGGGTCGAGCTGAGGTAGTCCTGGGCGAGGGTCGTCCGGATGGCCTTGCCGACGACCTCGGCGTCTCCGCCGCCGCCCGCCGTCTTCGCCTTGTCGGAGCCGCACCCGGTGAGTGCGATGAGGGCGGCCGTCGCGGCCGCGACAGCTGTGGTCGTTCTTGGCATCAAGTTCAGGTGCGATCTTGGGAGAGGGTCAGGAAGGAGGTCCAGGCGTCCGGGGCCACCGTGAAGTGCGGGCCGTCCGGATTCTTGGAGTCACGGACGTGTACGGCGGTGGGGTGGGCGGCGATTTCGAGGCACTCGCCGCCGTCGCTGCCGCTGTAGCTGGACTTGCGCCAAGCGTACGCGATCTCCAGGCACTGGCCGCCTTCATCGCCGCTGTAGCTGGACTTGAACCACTCAAGCGCGGTGCTGCCGCTCATTGCTCTCCTAGCAGTCGGTCCAACAGGTCCCTGGTGTCCTCGGAGTTCCGGGCCTGTGTCCGCAGCATCGCATATTTCTGCGCCAGGATCGCTACCTCGTCTGGATCAGCGATGAGGCGGCTGCCACGTTGGGTTTCGGTGTACGCCAGCCTCTGGTGGTCAGGTGTCTCCAGTAGGACGAAGGGGCCGTTGAGCCCGGCGTGAGTAGTGCGTCCGAGAGGCAGGATCTGCAGGGCGAGGCCAGGGAGTTCGGCGTACTCGCGCAGGTGGCGGAGCTGCTCGTAGTACACCTCCTGACCGCCGAGGCGATCTCGCAGTGCCGCTTCCCAGATCACGAAACTCGTTGTCGGCGGAACCTTCCGATGCAGAATTGCCTGGCGCTCGATCCGGGTTGTCACGTGCTGTTCGATCTCGTCCTCGTCGTACACGGGGACCCGACTGCTGAACACCGCCCGTGCGTACCCCTCAGTCTGCAATTGCCCAGGCACGAGCAGGCTCTCGTACACGGAGATGGCGATCGCCTCGCGCTCGCAATCCAGGTACTCCTCCGCCCACCTCGGGACCAGGTCCACCTCCGGCATGTGCTCGACCGCCGTCTGCAACGTCCGGTTCGTGCCGAGGAAATCGTCCAGCTGGACCGCCAGGTCCATCTTCAGGGGACGCCGCCCCTGCTCGATGGAGGCGATCAGCTCCTCGCTGATGAGCAACTGCTTGGCCAGCGCCCGCTGTGTGTAGCCGGCCGCCTCCCGGTGGACGGCGAGCAGCGCGCCCACCATCTTCATCGCCGACGCGTTCCTGCGTGACCGTGACCGTCGCTTTGGGCTGCTCATACGGTTCAACTCCCCAACAGAAGCCGTGCCTTCACACAGTGAACCCGTACATACCAGCTGTACGGGTTCACGCAGTGCTCCATCATGGCCACGGAGGGTGACACTCGTCGCGTGAACCGAGAAAGTTTCTACCGGCGCGAACGCCAGTCCATCCCGGCGGCCCGCGCGTTCGCCGCCGCCGCCCTCGTCGACTGGGGGATCGACGGCGAGCGCGCGGACGATGTGACGCTCTGCGTCAGCGAGCTGGCGACCAACGCCCTGCTGCACGGCGTCCCGCCGGGGCGGGGATTCCGGCTGCACCTGAAGCACGCCGACGGCGTACTCCGCGTCGAGGTGCACGACAGCGGCGGCGGCTGGCCCCGATGCGGCGGCATCGAGGACGACGACGCCGACGACGAGTCGGGGCGAGGCCTGCTGCTGGTCGCCGCGCTCACGGACAAGTGGGGCGTGACGGAGCGCGACCCGGGCAAGATCGTCTGGTTCGAGATCAATACCGGCGTCAGTTCCCGAGCATGCCCTCCAGCGCGTGCCCGTACTCGCGGTAGCGCGTTCGCGCCTCCGGGCGAGCAGGTGAATCGGGCAGCAGGAGATCAGCCAGGAAAGCGACCCGCCACATCCTGAACACCTCCCGCCGGGCGGCCGCGTCGCTGTCCGACGCCCCCACGACCAGCCCGGTCGCGATCCGCAACGCCTCGGCGATCAATTCCGCGCCCCGCGCGACCTCGGGGCCGCGCGCGATCGCTGCGTCGACCAGCGCCTGGAGAAGCCGGGTCAGCTGCAGATCAGCACCCAGGCGGCTCATCCGCCGCACCGCGACGGGATCTTCGAGCCGGGACGACACCTCTTCGTAGCCGGAGGACCACAGCAGCAGGGACGGCGCCGCCACGGCGTGATCCCTCGCGTAACCCAGTTCATCGAAGATCGCCATGACCGGCTCCGTGAAGTCACCGACGTCCCGGATCGTCTCCAGGAGACGCGTCACGTCGTCCCGACGCTCCGACACGAACTCGCCCACGGAGACGTCCGCGAGCGACCAGGTCCCGGTCGCGGCGACCGCGCCGATCTCGATGATCCCACCAAGTGGTCCGAAGACGGCACGGCCCAGAACGCTCTCCGACATGTCCTCGCCCCCTGAAGACGCAGGACTCATTTCGTCTAGTGCGGCTGCTTCTTGCTGACCATGTGGGCCACGCCGAAGGCGCCCCCCGCGGCCACGGCGAGGCCCGCGAGGGCGACACCGTTCTCCAGGCGCTCCCACCAGAACTTGTGCGGGGCCATGGGCTCGTGTTCCAGCACCGCTTCGAGCAGGTCGGTGCCGCCGGCGTCGAGGATGGTGAACACATAGCCGTTGGCGACGCCGAAGTACGCGCCCAGCGCGGCGAGGATCGCGGCCCAGATGTGCGGTCCGGCGTCACGGCCGCCGGTGCGGCCCACGACGGCTCCGACGGTCACCGCGAGCACGGCGGCGACGGCCAGATAGCTGGCCTGGAGGCCGCCCTGTGACAGATCTTCGTTGGAGGCGAGCAGGATGCCCGCGTAGACGAGCCCGAGGCCTCCCGCGACGAGCAGGCCGAGGAAGAACGCCTTGCCGGGCTTCGCGCCGCCGCCGGGCGGCGGGAAACCGGGGGCGAAGGGGTAGGGGTGGCCGGGCTGCATCGGCTGCATGGGCTGCATCGGCTGCTGCTGGTACGGGGCGGCCGGATAGCCGTACCCCGGCTGCGGCTGCCCGGGCTGCTGCCCGTACGGGTTGTGCTGCGGCGGCTGTGGCTGCTGTGGCTGCCAGGGCTGGTTCATGTTGCCGTTTCCCCCGATGGTGAATGCGATCCCCGCGCAGGTGTGCGCGGGCGGCGCCCAAAGTACCAACATGGCGCGATCCGGTAGCCTGCCCCGGGCTCTTCGCCCTTCAAGCAACCGTTCGCATTGTCAGACAATCTGCGCATTCTGTTTTCGGGGGATCATCACATGCGTGTCCGTCGCGCCGTCGGCGCCGCCACTCTCGCTCTCGCCGCCATAGCCGTGCTCACCGGCTGCACCGACAATCCGAACGACAAGGCCTTCGGCGGCCTCGGCGGCGACATGCCCTCGGCGCCCTCCATGCCGAGCATGCCGAGTCCGTCGCTCACGCTGAGCCCGCCGAGCGGGCTGCCCAGCGACCCCGGCACCTCCTCCGGAGGCAGCTACGGCGGCGGCTACGGCGGCAGCACCTCCACTCCCACCGCGCAGCCCTCGTACAACGCGGACGCGCTCAGCGAGGTGATCGGCGAAAACTGCCGGTACGAGCGCTCCGCCGGGCGGATCAGCTACGACGTCGACATCCAGAACGCGTCGTCCGACTTCGCCTACCGGTACAACTTCACGGTGGAGTTCAAGGTCGGCGAGTCCGCCAACTCCGCCGTCGCGAGCCGGAGCATCGGCTCCCGGTTCGAGACGGTGACGGTCACCTCGGGCGGCGACCGCTCCGTCACGGTGCACGCCTCGCACAGCACCAACGACCGGCTCGTCTACTCCTGCCAGGTGACCTCCGCCACGAAGTCCCCGTCGTCGTAGAACGGAAGCGCGGGGACGGGGTGAACGCGACCGCGCCACACCCGTCCCCGCGCCATGCCCCTCCCCGCGCCGACGACCTTCCGTCGGATCAGCGGAGCAGTTCCACCTCCGCCAGCGTCGCGGAGCCGTCCGGCACCAGCCGGTAGTGGTCGTACGTGCCCGGCCTGGCGACCGTGAAGACCCGGGTCTGCCGGTCCCAGGCGAAGGACTCACCGGACCGCTTGTCCAGCCGCTTCCAGGTCTCGCCGTCCTTCGAGCCCTGGAGCACCCAGCCGCGCGGCGCCTTCGCCCGGTCGGCGGACGACGTCAGGGTGTACTGGACCGCCTTCGTCCCCTTGGCCGCCGGCAGGTCTATCGCCGAGCCCGCGGCCGACGTGGCGTCCGTGGCCGACGTGTCGTCGAAGAGCGCGCCCTCACCCTTGAGGGCATCCTTCCGCGGTGACGGCACCTTGTCGTCCTGCGTGATCGACACGGGCTGGGCGTTCTTGCCGCTGCCCCACGCCGACGGCTTCGGGCCCATGTCGAACTCCAGGACCCCGCCGCGCGCGACGATCTCGTGGGGGAGCGCCGTCGACTTCCACGCCTTGCCGTTGACCTTGAGCCCCTGCACGTACACGTTCTCCGCGCTGTTCTTCGGCGCCTTGACGACGAGGTCGCGGCCGTTGTCCAGGTGCACGGTCATCTTCGTGAACTGCGGCGAGCCGATGGCGTATTCGCCGCTGCCCATGACCAGCGGATAGAAGCCGAGCGACGAGAAGAGGTACCAGGCCGACTGCTCGCCGTTGTCCTCGTCGCCGTGGTAGCCCTGCCCTATCTCGCTGCCGGTGTAGAGGCGGCGGAGGACCTCGCGGACCTTCTCCTGCGTCTTCCACGGCTGCCCGGCCGCGTCGTACATGTACGCGGCGTGGTGGGCGACCTGGTTGGAGTGGCCGTACATGCCCATGCGTACGTCACGTGCCTCGGTCATCTCATGGATGACGCCTCCGTAGGACCCCGCGAACTCGGCGGAGCCGGTCTCCGGAGTGGCGAAGTACGTGTCGAGCTTGGTGCCGAGTTCCTTGCGGCCGCCGTACAGGTTCGCCAGGCCGCGCGAGTCCTGCGGGGCGGTGAAGGCGTACCCCCAGGCGTTGGTCTCGGTGTAGTCGTGGCCCCACACGCGCGGGTCGAACTTCTCCGAAGGCACCCGCCAGACGCCCTTCGCGTCCTTGCCCTGGAAGAAGCCGGGCGGCGTGCCCGCCCCGGCCGCCTTGTCGTCGAAGAGGTGCACGTAGTCGCGGGCGCGGTTGAGGAAGTACTCCGACTCGTCCTTGTAGCGCTTCTCACCCGTCTTCTTGTAAAGGGCGGCGCCCATGCGGGAGATGCCGTAGTCGTTGAGGTAGCCCTCCAGCGCCCACGACAGGCCCTCGTGGGTTTCGCTCGGCGTATAGCCGAGGAACGGCGACGTCTTCATGCCCTTGCGGCCGACGCCCGCACTCGGCGGGACGACCGTCGCGTTCTTCAGCGCGGCCTCGTACGCGGCCTTCGCGTCGAACTTCACGCCCTTCACGTACGCGTCGGCGAACGCCACGTCCGACGACGTGCCCGTCATCAGGTCCGCGTAACCGGGCGAGGACCAGCGCGAGGTCCAGCCGCCGTCCTTGTACTGCTGCACGAAGCCGTCGACCAGCTCACCCGCCTTCTTCGGAGTGAGCAGGGAGTAGGCGGGCCACGTCGTGCGGTACGTGTCCCAGAACCCGTTGTTGACGTACGGCTTGCCCTCGACGATCTTCGCGCCCGTGTGGGTCGGGGTGTCGGGCCCGGTCTGCGGCGAGAACGGGGAGGCGTACTTGTACGTGGTCTTGCCGCCCGCCGACCGCACCTTCTCGAAGCCGGAGTTGGGGTACAGGTACAGGCGGTAGAGACTAGAGTACAGGCTCGTGCGCTGGCTCTCGCTCGCGCCCTCGACCTCCACCTTGCCGAGGATGTCGTCCCACTGCTTCTGGGCCCGGTCCTTGACGCGGTCGAAGGAGGTGCCGGACGGGATCTCCTGGGCGAGGTTGGCCTTCGCCTGGTCCAGGCTGATGAGGGATGTCGCGAGCCGCAGGTTGACCGTGCGGTCCTTGCCGGGCCGGAAGCGCAGATAGCCCGTGACGTCGCCGCCACCGCCGCCCTCCAGCTTGCCGCCCGCGGTGACGGGGGAGTCGAAGACGCCGTACACGAAGAGCCGCGTCGCGCCCGTGGACAGGCCGGACTTGACGTCGGAGAAGCCGGAGACGATCCCCTTCTCCTTGTCGAGGGTGAGTCCGCCCTTCTCCGAGACATTGTCGAAGATGACGCTCGCGTCGTCACCGGGATAGGTGAACCGCATCATCGCCGCGTGGTCGGTCGGCGCCATCTCGGCCTTCAGGCCGTTCTCGAACGTCACGCCGTAGTGGTGCGGGCGCGCCGTCTCCTTCTCGTGCCTGAGGGGCAGCGCCCGCTTGGTGCGGGACGCGCTCGGCGTGTCCTTGTCGACGGACGGCATCAGCTGGAAGGTCTGCCGGTCACCCATCCACGGGCTCGGCTCGTGGCTCGCGCTGAACGCCTGGATCGTCGGCAGGTTGTCGTCGTTGTTGCCGCGCGCGTAGTCGTACAGCCAGCTCAGGGAGCCCGCGTTGGTCACCGGTGTCCAGAAGTTGAAGCCGTGCGGGACCGCGGTGGCCGGGAAGGTGTTGCCGCGCGAGAAGCCGCCGCTGGAGTTGGTGCCGCGCGTCGTGTCGGCGTAGTCGGAGGGGTGCGCCTTCGGCTTCGCCGGGGCCTTCTCCTTCAACGACACGTCGTCGAGCCAGCCGCGGAACTTCGCGGGCCCCTTCGGGGCGTCGTACGCCAGCAGGATCCGGTCGACCGTCTTGCCGCCCGCGACCCGCCCGATGCGCGCCTCGACGTTGTTCCACTGGTTCACGTAGAGCGCCTTGGACGCGCCCTGGCCCTGCGGGGTCAGCGGGAAGCCGTGCTGGTCGACGGCGCTCAGGTCGCTGAGATACGTGCCGTCGGTGAAGGCGAGGTCCACGGAGACGTTCGTCGCCTGATAGTCGAGGTCGCCCTCGGCCATCGAGGGGAAGACGCGGTAGCCGAGCTCGGTGTTCCGGCGCACCTTGACGTCGACGTCGAAGACCTTGTTGTACGAATAGCCGCGCCCGGCCACCTTGTGGCTGCCCGCGTACCGCAGCGCCTGCTTCCCCGTGAACCCGGCACGGGACTTGGCGGTGGGGGAGCCGCTGGGCCCGCGGTCCACCAGGCTCAGCATGTCCTCGGGCGCGGGGGCCTCCGTGCCGCCCACCGACAGCTGGAGGTCGGCGAGCTGAAGGGCGTCCGCGGCGCCGTTGTTCGCGGTGACGTCGAGGCGGTAGTGCGCGTACGCCGTCGCGTTCTGAAAGTCGTACTTCTTCGTCTTGTGCCGGCCGTCGAAGGTCTCGCCCTTGCGCTCGTCGAGGACCTTCCACTCCTTGCCGTCCGTCGAACCCTTGAGGGTCCAGTCCTTCGGGTCGCGCGGCGCGTGGTCGTTGGCGGAGGTCAGCGCGTACGTCACGGCCTTGGCGGGGCGGTCCAGCTCGAACTCGACCCAGCCGTCCTTGGCGAACGTCAGCCATTTGCTGGTCGCCTCGCCGTCGACGAGGTTCGCGGCGACCTCGCCGGAGCCGGTGTTCTCGCCGCTCGCCCGGACCTCGGTGACGTGGTCGTTCACACTGCCCGGGAGCCCGGAACTGAACTCGCCGTTCACCCCGGACGCCTTCTTCTTGCCGTCGGGACCCGTCTCGACGGTGCTCAGCCAGTCCGGCAGGGCCTCGCCCGCCTCGAAGGACGAGGCGAACTCCCGCTCCGCACGGGGCGGCCGCTCGGGCTCGGCGACGGCGGCGCCCTGAGCGGCCACGACGACCGCGAGCGCGAGCGCCGGCGCGCCGATGACGACTGCCGGACGATGGTGTCTGTAGCGGGATCTGCGTGCGGTGTTGCGTGCCGAGTACGGCATCCCCGAGCCCCTCCTTGCGAGTTGGACAACGTTGTCACGATCGCTGCGCAAGGTCTAGTAGGGCGGCAAGTGTCAAGTGGTGTCAAGGGTGCTGACGGGGCAGCGGATATGGACCCGTCGTACGCTCGCCGTACGGCATCGGCGTCAGGGGAGGGCCAGTGAAGATCGTGCTGCCGGGAGGGACCGGCCAGGTGGGCGGCGTGCTGCGGCGCGCGCTGACCGCCGCAGGACACGAGGTCGTGGTCCTGACCCGACGTCCGGTGCGGGACGGGGAAGTCCGGTGGGACGGCCGGACGCCCGGCCCCTGGACGGAGGCGGTCGACGGCAGTGATGTTGTGATCAACCTCGCGGGCCGCAGCGTCAGTTGCCGCTACACCGACGAGAACCTCCGCGCCATGATGGACTCGCGTGTGGACTCTGCACGCGTGGTCGGCGAGGCGATCGCCGCTGCCAGGAAGCCGCCCCGGGTCTGGCTCCAGATGAGCACGGCGACGATCTACGCCCACCGTTTCGACGCGCCCAACGACGAGGCCACCGGTGTGATCGGCGGGGCCGAGCCCGGCGTCCCCGGCTACTGGGCGTACAGCGTCGAGATCGCGCGGAACTGGGAGCGGGAGCAGGAGCGGGCCGCGACGCCGCGGACGCGCAAGGTGGCCCTGCGGTCGGCGATGGTGATGAGCCCCGACCGCGGCGGCGTCTTCGACTACCTGCTGTGGCTGGCCAGGCTCGGCCTCGGCGGACCGGTCGCGGGCGGCAACCAGTACGTGTCCTGGATCCACGACCGTGACTTCGTCCGCGCCGTGGAGTTCCTGATCGACCGGGACGACATCACCGGTGCGGTCAATCTCGCGGCCCCCGGCCCGCTGCCGCAGCGGGAGTTGATGCGCGTGCTGCGCGGCGCCTGGGGCATGCCGGTCGGGCTGCCCGCGACGCGCTGGATGGCCGGGCTCGGCGCCTTCGCGCTGCGCTCCGACACAGAACTCCTCCTGAAGAGCCGGAGGGTGGTGCCCGGCCGGCTGACGGAGGCCGGGTTCCGCTTCGACCACGGTGCCTGGCCGCCGGCGGCAGCCGACCTCGTGGACCGGGCGCGTCGTGAGCGGTCCCGCTCCCGGCGGAACGCGGCACGTTCCTGAGCGCGGCCGCGGCACGTCCCCGAGCACGGCCGCGCCCCGCACCCGGCCACTCGGGTGACCCGAGGGAAAGTCCATGGAAACCGGCGCGAAAGTCCACGCTTTCGGACGGTGATGTGCGAGAGGTTCGACCGGGGATCGTCGCAGGTCTCAACTCGGACAAGGCTGCCGGGCAAAGTCGTATTCGATCTTGCCCACCCGACCGCGAGTGGACTATACCTGTCCGCGTCCGACGTCAACTGCCCTGGCCGGTGGGAGAACCCGGCGCACGACCCCAGCTTCACACCACCGCGGTGCCGGGGAGGGTCCGGTTCACCGCCTGAGTCCTGGAGAAGGCGAGGACTTGAGCATGGGATCCACCAGCGTCAACCGTCGTGATGTCATGAAGAGGGCGGCGGCAGCCGGGCTGCTCGCGGTGCCGGCCGTGGGGGCGCTCAGCTCCTGCGCCAGCGGAGGCGGCGAGGAGAACAAGGCCGAGAAGGGCACGAAGTCCAAGAAGAACCCGCTCGGGGTCAAGGAGGACGCGGGCCTCTCGGTCTACATCTTCAACGGCGGATACGGCGACAAGTACGCCCAGTTCGTCACGGACATGTACGCCAAGAAGTACCCGAAGTCCGACGCCGAGCAGAAGTCCACCGAGAAGATCGCCACCCAGGTCCAGCCGAAGATCGTCCGGGGCAAGCCCACGGCGGACGTCGTCAACAACAGCGGCGCCGACCAGATGAACCCCGGCAAGCTGGTGCACAACAAGCAGGTCGCCGACCTCAGCGAGGTCCTTGACGCCCCCTCCTGGGACGATCCGGACGTCACCGTGCGCGAGACCCTGGTGCCGATCGTCGAGGAGATGGGCCGCTTCGGCGGCCGGGAGTGCTACAGCCTGAACATCGCGCTGACGGTGTACGGCAACTGGTACTCCAAGAAGCTCCTGGAGGACGGGCTCGACTCCTCGTATCCCAAGACCTGGGACGAGATGCTCGCCGTCTGCAAGAAGGCCAAGGCCAAGGGCATCCACGGCTGGAGCTACCCCGGCGGCCACCCGCGCTACATGTTCTTCAGCATGTACGCGATGTTCGCCCAGCGCGGCGGCCGCGAGGTCACCACCGCCATGGACTACCTGGAGCCGGGCGCCTGGAAGCACGACGCGGTCAAGGACGTCTTCGAGGCCTGGGAGGAACTGGTCGCCAAGAAGTACGTGCTGACCGGCTTCGACGGCACCGAGGCGCACACCGAGATGCAGACCGCGTGGACGAAGGAGGGCAAGTGCCTCTTCGTGCCCAACGGCTCCTGGGTGGAGAACGAGGCCAAGGACACCACGCCGAAGGACTTCCGGATGACGGTGGGCGCGACGCCCTCCCTGGACTCCGGCGACAAGATGCCGTTCGGCACCCTCTTCGCCCCGGCCGGTGAGCCCTTCATCGTCCCCGCCAAGGCCAAGAACCGGCAGGGCGGCCTGGAGTGGCTGCGGATGATGTACAGCAAGGAGGCCGCGCTCAACCTCTTCAAGGAGATCGGCTCGATGCCGGTCGTGAAGGGCGCCATCGACGGCCTCGAGCTTCCCTCGGGCGCGGCGAGCGCGCAGGCGGCGATCAAGGCCGCAGGGGAGAACGTGGTGATCCCCAAGTTCTACGACTGGTACAACGAACTGTTCCGCGAGGACTTCAACAACATGATCCACAAGTTCATGCAGGGCCAGATCGGCACCAAGCAGGCCATGGAGACCATGGAGAAGGCCTCCCAGCGGATCCTCAAGGACCCCGACATCACCAAGGTCAAGAAGGCCTGAGCGGCGTGAAGACCGACACCCGGGTGGCCGGCACCCCACCGCCGAAGCCGACGAAGAAGCGGGCGGAGGCCACACCTCCGCCCCGCCCGGCCAACTGGCCGCTGCTGTGTCTCGCGATGCTGCTGCCGCCCCGCTTCACCCCCCGCCGCGTCCGCTACGACCGGCGCTACCGCACGCTCGACAAGTACCGCTTCATCGTCGGCTTCCTGGCCGTGCCGCTGGGGTTCTACGCGCTGTTCGTCATCTCGCCGTTCCTCCAGGCGATCTACTACTCGTTCACCGACTGGTCCGGCGGCCCCGTCGCGAACTTCGTCGGGTTCGACAACTACCAGAAGATGTGGAACGACGACCGCTTCTGGGACTCGCTCCAGGTCAGCACCCTGCTCCTGGTCATCGCCCCGGTCGTCACGCTCGTGCTCGGCATGTTCTTCGCCTTCATGATCACCTCGGGTGGCCGGCACCGCAGGGGACAGGCCATCGCGGGCGTCGCGGGCTCCTCGGTCTACAAGGTCGTCTACTTCTTCCCGCAGGTCCTGTCCGTCGCCATCATCGCCGTGGTGTGGGGCCGCGTCTTCAACACCAACAGCGGCCTGATCAACGGCGGCCTCGACAAGGTGGGTGTCGACGGCCCCGCCTGGCTCGGCGGCGACCAGACGCTCGGCCTCGTCGCGCTGCTCACCGTGATCAGCTGGAGCTTCGTCGGCTTCTACGTCGTGCTGTTCTCCGCGGCGATGGGCGCGATCCCCAGGGAGATCTACGAGGCGGCGCTGCTCGACGGCGCCGGCCGCGCCCGCACCTTCTTCAACGTCACGCTCCCGCTGATCTGGGACACGGTGCGCACCGGCTGGATCTACATGGGCATCCAGGCCCTCGACACCTTCGCCATCTGCCTGGTCATGGTGCCGCCGCACGTCCTGAAGGTGACCCCGGTCTTCCTCTACGAACGGTTCCGGGACGGCCAGTACGGCTACGCCACCTCCATCGGCGTGGTCCTCCTCGTCCTGAGCATGGCGTTCTCCCTGATCGTCATGCGGGTCGGGAACCGCGACCGGATCGAATACTGAGACCGCGGGAGCCACTGCATCATGACCACCACGACCACCACCGCGCCCCGCCCCGCCACCACCGACGCGCCCCGCCGCGAGAAGGAGACGGGCACCACCCTCAACGTCTTCTCGCACGCCTTCCTCGTCCTGTGGGTGATCCTCGCCGCCGGGCCCCTGATCTGGGTCGCCCTCACCGCGCTCCGCCCGTCGGCCGAGATCCTCAGCGACCCGATGGGCTGGCCGGCCTCCTTCCACTGGGAGAACTTCACCAACGCGTGGAACAAGGCCAACATCGGCCAGTACACCCTCAACTCACTGATCATCCTCGCCGGTTCACTGACCGGCACCATGCTGCTCGGCTCGATGGCGGCCTACGTCATCGCCCGTTTCACCTTCCCCGGCAACCGCGTCGTCTTCATGCTGTTCGCGGGCGGCATGATGTTCCCCGTCATCCTCGCCCTGGTGCCGCTCTTCGCGGTGATGGAGAACTTCGGCCTCCTCGACACCCGGCCGGGGCTGATGATCGCGTACATCGCGTACTCACTGCCCTTCACCACCTTCTTCCTGACCTCCTTCTTCCGCACGCTGCCGACCGGTGTGCAGGAGGCGGCGATGGTCGACGGGGCCTCGCACACCCGCACCTTCTTCCAGATCATGCTGCCCATGGCCAAGCCCGGCCTCGTCAGCATCGGCATCTTCAACTTCCTCGGCCAGTGGAACCAGTACCTGCTCCCGCTGCTGCTCAACAACGAGGACGAGAAGAGCTACGTGCTGCCGCAGGGACTCGCCTCGCTCGCCGTCTCCCAGGGCTACCGGGGCGACTGGGGAGCGCTCTTCGCGGGCCTCACCATCGCCATGCTCCCGGTGCTCGTCGTCTACGCCGTCTTCCAGCGACAGGTACAGGCCGGTCTGACGGCGGGAGCCCTCAAGTGACCAGGTGAGGCAGGTGATTTCAGCTTGGCCACGAAAGTGGTCTAGGCCTGTCGAGGCGAATCGGGCCGTGAGTAGTGTCTGCGCCACGGCGCCGCGGGGGGCGACTGGAAGCGCTCAAGTCGACACCGATGTCGAAGGGTTGAAAACAGCATGAGGAACCGAATGGTCGCCACCGGCGCGGCAACGCTCGCCATGGCGCTGGGACTTACCGCCTGCGGCGGCGACAGCGACAGCGGCGACAGCAAGACGATCAAGCTCGTCGCCGCCGACTACGGGGACAAGGCGTCCAACGCCTCGAAGGTGTACTGGGCCGAGGTCAAGAAGGAATTCGAGGCGGCCAACAAGGGCTACAAGGTCGACGTCCAGGTCATCAACTGGAACGAGATCGACAAGTCCGTCAAGAACATGATCCAGGCGGGCAACGAGCCCGACCTGCTCCAGACCGGCGGCTACGCCGACAAGGTCGCCGACGACCTGCTCTACAAGGCGGACGAGGTGATGTCCGCCAAGACGCGCGACAACCTCATCCCCAGCTTCGCCAAGGCCGGCGAGGTCGACGGCACCCAGTACGGCATCCCGTGGGTCTCCTCCAGCCGCGTCATGTTCTACAACAAGTCCGTCTTCAAGAAGGCCGGCATCAAGTCTCCGCCGAAGACCTGGGACGAACTCGCCGCCGCCGCGAAGAAGATCAAGGCCAAGAAGGCCGCCGAGACCCCCTATGCCCTGCCCCTCGGCCCCGAGGAGACCCAGGGCGAGACGATGATGTGGGAGCTCGGCAACGGCGGCGGATACACCGACGCGGACGGCAAGTACACCATCGACAGCCCGCAGAACGTCGAGACCTTCGAGTGGCTCAAGACCAACCTGGTCAAGCCCGGCCTCACCTACGCCAACCCCGCCTCCACCGACCGCAAGACGGCCTTCGCCGACTTCGCGGCCGGCAAGGTCGGCATGCTCAACGGCCACCCGAGCCTCATCCAGATGGCCAAGGGGGGCAAGGTCGACTACGGCGTCACGCCCATCCCCGGCAAGGAGGGCCCGCTGGAGTCCACCCTCGGCGTCGCCGACTGGATGATGGCGTTCAAGGACGGCGGCGCGGAGAAGGAGGGCGTCAAGAAGTTCCTGGACTTCACGTACTCCAAGAAGATGCTGGCGTTCGACGAGATGTACAACCTGATGCCCGTCACCCAGGACGCGCTCAAGGAGATGCAGACCAACGGCAAGCACAAGGACCTGGAGCCGTTCTTCGAGGTGCTGCCGAACGCGAAGTTCTACCCGCTGGGCGACACCTCCTGGGACCTCGTCTCCGCCGAGATGAAGAAGACCGGCGGCAAGGCCGTCTCCGACGACCCGAAGCAGATACTCGGCGACCTCCAGAAGAAGGCGGAGTCGGCGGCGGCCGACGCCAAGTAGCGGCCGACGCCGAACAAAGGAGTTTCCGTGTCGCTGAAGGCCCCTCCGCCCCCGGCCGGGTCCGGCCGGGGACGGGGCGGGCGCGCACCCAGGCCGGTGAGCCGCCGCAGCGGCCTGGCCCGGCTCGGCCCGCTGCCCTGGATAGCGCCCGTCATCCTGCTGATCCTCGCCGTGGTCGTCTGGCCCGTCGTCGAGCTGATCCGCACCTCGTTCCTCAACATCTCCATCTCCGGCAAGGTGCGCGGCAGCGCCGGGACCGACAAGTTCAAGAAGCTCTTCGAGGAGAGCGACTTCGGCGCCGTCCTCACCTGGACCGTGATCTGGACGCTCGTCGTCGTCACCGCGACGATGCTGCTCTCGCTCGCCCTCGCCCAGCTGTTCAACCAGAAGTTCCCCGGCCGCCGCATCACCCGCTGGGCACTCATCGCGCCCTGGGCGGCCTCCGTCCTGATGACCGCCATCGGCTTCAAGTGGATGCTCAACCAGACCGCGGGTGTGCTCAACACGCTGATGCTCGACCTCGGCCTCATCGACAGCTCCAAGGACTGGCTCGGCAAGCCGGAGACCGCCTGGCCGTGGATGATGGCCGTCGCCGTCTTCGTGTCGCTGCCCTTCACCACGTACACGCTCCTGGCGGGTCTGCAGACCATCCCGCAGGACGTCTACGAGGCGTCGCGCATCGACGGGGCGGGGACCTGGCAGACGTACCGCCACATCACGCTCCCGATGCTGCGGCCCGCCTTCCTCGTCGGCGTCGTCATCAACCTCATCAACGTCTTCAACTCCTTCCCGATCATCTGGGCCATGACCCAGGGCGGCCCGGGCTACGACACCTCCACGTCGATGGTGTTCATGTACAAGCTGAAGGAGACCGACATCGGCGAGTCCGCGGCCATGTCGGTCGTCAACTTCCTGATGGTCGTGGTGCTCGTGCTGATCTTCCTGAAGGTCAGCCGGTGGAACGAGGAGGACTGATGGCCACCGCGACGGCGACCCGCCCCGCGCCGAAGAAGGGCCGCACACCCAAGCGCGCCTTCCGGCCCCGCACCCTGGTCATCACGGCCTGCGCGTGGCTGCTCGCCGCGATCTTCCTCGCGCCGTACCTGGAGATGATCGTCACCGCGCTGCGCCCCAAGGAGGAGCTGCGCGACCGCACATACCTGCCCCAGAACCTGGAGTGGGCCAACTTCATCGACGTGTGGAAGGAGTCCGAGCTCGGCCAGAACCTCCAGGTGACGCTGCTCGTCGCGGGCGGCGCCACCCTGCTGGTCCTCCTCGTCTCCCTCCCCGCCGCCTACTACACGGCACGCATGCGCTACCGCGGCCGCAAGCTCTTCCTGCTCCTGGTCCTCGTCACCCAGATGTTCCAGCCCACGGCGCTCCTGGTCGGCCTCTACCGCCAGTTCCACCAGCTGGACATGCTCAACTCGGTCTGGACGCTGATCCTCACCAACGCGGCGTTCAACCTCGCCTTCGCGGTGTGGATCCTGACGGCCTACATCAGCTCGATCCCGCCGGAGCTGGAGGAGGCCGCCATGGTGGACGGCACCAGCCGCTTCGGCGCCATGATCAGGGTGACGCTGCCACTCGCCCTGCCGGGCGTCGTCACGGCCGTGATCTTCACCTTCATCACGTCCTGGAACGAGTTCGTGATGGGCCTCACCCTGACCACCGAACCGGACAAGCAGCCGCTGACAGTCGGCATCAACAACTTCATCGGCAACTACACGGTGCAGTGGAACTACCTCTTCGCCGCGTCCGTCGTGGCGATCGTGCCGGTCATCGTGCTGTTCGCGTTCATCGAGAGGCATGTGGTGAGCGGGTTGACGGCGGGGTCGGTGAAGTAGGCGACACGCAATCGGGTGGAATCCCGCGGTCCGCGCGTGATGATCTTGTCCTGGCCCAGACCCTGTGATGTCCAGGAGGACGCGATCATGAGCCGGCGGACGGAAACACGAGCAGGAGCGATACCAGCGGCGGCACCGGTGACGAGCGGTGGTCCCGCGCCGGCGGACAAGGGGGTGGGCGGTCGCGTGCTCGCGGCCGCCTCCGTCACGGTGGTCCTGTGGGCCTCGTCGTTCATCTCGATCCGCAGCTCCGGCGAACACTTCGGACCCGGCGCCCTCGCCTTCGGCCGGCTCGCGGTGGCGTCCCTCGTGCTCGGCGCCATCCTGCTGGTCCGCCGCGAGGGGTTCCCGCCCCGCGAGGCCTGGCTCGGCATCGCCGCGTCGGGCGCCCTCTGGTTCGGCGCGTACATGGTCGCGCTGAACTGGGGCGAGCGCGAGGTGGACGCCGGCACGGCCTCCATGATCGTCAACGTCGGGCCGATCCTGATGGCGCTCCTCGGCGGCTGGCTGCTCAAGGAGGGCTTCCCGCCCAAGCTGATGGCGGGCATGACGGTCTCGTTCGCCGGGGCCGTGGTCGTCGGCATCGCCACCTCCGGCGGCGGCGGGTCGTCCTCCCTCCTCGGCGTGCTGCTGTGCCTGGTCGCGGCGGTGGTGTACGCGGTGGGCGTGGTGCTGCAGAAGCCGACGCTGAAGCACGCCACACCGCTCCAGGTGACGACGTTCGGCGCGCTCGTCGGAGCGGTGGCGTGCCTGCCGTTCGTCGGGCAGTTCGTGTCGGAGGCGGGCCGGGCCCCGATGTCGGCGACGCTCCAGGTGGTGTATCTGGGCGTCTTCCCGACCGCCCTCGCGTTCAGTACATGGGCCTACGCCATCTCCCACAGCACCGCGGGGAAGATGGGCACGACGACCTACGCGGTGCCGGTGCTCGTCATCCTCATGTCGTGGCTGTTCCTCGGTGAGGTGCCGGGCTGGCTCGCGCTCCTCGGCGGTCTCCTCTGTCTGTCCGGTGTCGCGGTGTCCCGCATGCGGGGCAAGCCGCGCAAGGAGAGCTCCGCCGACTCCTGATTTCCCTCAACGACTTGACTGCGGCAGCTCCTTCAGCGGAGTTTGGAGTTCACAACTTGTACATGGCCCGGTACCCGTTCCAGAGGCCGGTGTCACGGGGGACCACAGGTCGCCCGAATGAGGGCAAAGGGTGAGAGTCAATGGAGACTCCGGGGTCGCAGTCGTCTCTGCACCGGGCCAATCTCGAGCGGGTCGTGCGCGCGGTGCGGCTCGCGGGATCGCTCACGCAGGCGGAGATCGCGAGGACGACGGGCCTGTCGGCCGCGACGGTCTCCAACATCGTCCGGGAGCTGAAGGACGGCGGGACGGTCGAGGTCACGCCCACCTCGGCCGGCGGCAGGCGGGCCCGCAGCGTCTCGCTCAGCGGTGACGCGGGCATCGTCATCGGCGTCGACTTCGGCCATACGCACCTGCGCGTGGCGGTCGGCAACCTCGCCCACCAGGTGCTCGCCGAGGAGTCCGAGCCGCTGGACGTGGACGCGTCCGCCGCACAGGGCTTCGACCGGGCCGAGCAACTGGTCAGCAGGCTGATCGCGGCCACCGGTGTGGACCGTACGAAGATCGCCGGAGTGGGGCTCGGCGTGCCCGGACCCATCGACGTCGAGTCCGGGACCCTCGGCTCCACGTCGATCCTGCCGGGCTGGACCGGCACCAAGCCCGCGGAGGAGCTCGCCGGCCGCCTCGGCGTGCCGGTGCAGGTCGACAACGACGCCAACCTCGGCGCGCTCGGCGAACTGGTCTGGGGGAGCGGCCGCGGGGTCAAGGACCTCGCGTACATCAAGGTCGCGAGCGGTGTCGGCGCCGGGCTCGTGATCAGCGGGCGGATCTACCGCGGCCCCGGCGGCACCGCCGGCGAGATCGGGCACATCACGCTCGACGAGTCGGGCCCGGTCTGCCGCTGCGGCAACCGCGGCTGCCTGGAGACCTTCACCGCCGCCCGTTATGTTCTGCCGCTCCTCCAGTCGAGCCATGGCACCGACCTGACCATGGAGCGGGTGGTCGGCCTCGCACGCGACGGCGACCCCGGCTGCCGGCGCGTGATCGCCGATGTCGGGCGGCACATCGGCAGCGGCGTCGCGAACCTCTGCAACCTCCTCAACCCCTCCCGTGTCGTGCTCGGCGGCGACCTCGCCGAGGCCGGTGAGCTGGTGCTCGGGCCGATCAGGGAGTCCGTCGGGCGGTACGCGATCCCGAGCGCCGCGCGTCAGCTGTCGGTCCTGCCCGGAGCGCTCGGCGGCCGCGCGGAGGTGCTCGGCGCGCTGGCCCTCGCGCTCAGCGAGATGGGGGATTCAACCCTTTTGGACGGAACGCTGCCTGCGACCGCACCTGCCTTCACTTAGATAACGCATGGCACCGTTGTCATCTCGTTAAGGATTTACTCCTTGACGCTGGTGTGGCGGCCGAGTTGACTTCGAGCCACCTCGGCCGCAACGACGCGGCCTCGTCAGGGAGGCACCCCACCATGAACGCAATGACGCGTCGCGTCGTCATAGGCACGGCCGCGGTTTCGATGGCACTCGCCATGACCGCCTGTGGCAAGGCCGGAGACGGCGACGACGACAAGGGCAGCGGCGGCGACGGCAAGACCATCGGCCTGCTGCTCCCCGAGAACAAGACCACGCGCTACGAGACCTTCGACCGCCCCATCATGCAGGCGAAGATCAAGGAACTCTGCTCGGACTGCAAGGTCAAGTACAACAACGCCGCTCAGGACATCGAGAACCAGAAGAAGCAGTTCGACGCCCTCGTCACCCAGGGCGTCAAGGTGATCATCCTGGACGCGGTCGACTACAAGTCGACCAAGTCGTGGGTCAAGCAGGCCGACAAGCAGGGCGTCAAGGTCGTCGCGTACGACCGCCTCGCCGAGGGCCCCCTCGCCGCCTACGTGTCGTACGACAACGAGAAGATCGGCCGCCTCCAGGGCGGGGCCATGGTCAAGGCGCTCGGCTCCGAGGCCAAGGACGCCAACGTCGTCATGATCAACGGCTCGCCGACCGACCCGAACGCCCCCTTCTTCAAGAAGGGCGCCCACTCGGTGCTCGACAAGAAGGTCAAGAAGATCGCGTACGAGCAGGACATCCCGGACTGGTCGCCCGACGAGGCGAACCGGAAGATGTCCTCCGCGATCGACAAGCTCGGCAAGGACGGCATCCAGGGCGTCTACGCCGCCAACGACGGCATGGCGGGCGGCGTGATCACCGCCCTCAAGCAGCGCGGCATCAAGGTCCCCGTCGGTGGCCAGGACGCCGAACTCGCGGGCGTGCAGCGCCTGCTGAGCGGCGACCAGGACTACACGATCTACAAGCAGATCCGGCCGGAGGCGGAGACCACCGCCGAGATCGCCGTGAACCTGCTCAAGGGCAAGAGCATCGACACCCTCACCGACCGCAAGGTCGACTCGCTGAGCGGCGACTTCAAGGGCATCCCGGCGAAGCTGTACGACGCGCAGGCGATCACCAAGGACGAGGTCGCGGACACGCTCATCAAGGACAAGGTGTACAAGGTCAGCGAGATCTGCACCGCCCAGTACAAGAAGGCGTGCGACGCCGCGGGTATCAAGTAACTCCCGCTTGCGGTAAATCCGTTCGTACGAGACGCGGCCCGCGGAGCGCGCGAGAGCGCTCCCGGGCCCCTGTACGGCACGGCATTCCAGTACCGGTCCGGTGCTCGTCCCATCACACCGCCCCGCAAACGGGGGGCGGGCACCGGACCTGCCCTTGCTGCACCACCATTCCCCGCCGGTCAGGCGGCGAAGGAGATGATTCACGTGTCCGCTACGCCCGTGCTGGCGTTGCGCGGGGTCTCCAAGCGGTTCGGCGCCGTCCAGGCGCTCACGGACGTAGACCTCGAAATCCACACCGGTGAGGTGGTCGCCCTCGTCGGCGACAACGGCGCCGGAAAGTCCACGCTCGTCAAGACGATCTCGGGCGTCCACCCGATCGACGACGGCACCATCGAGTGGGAGGGCAGGCCGGTCCGCATCGGACGCCCGCACGACGCCCAGAACCTCGGCGTCGCCACCGTCTACCAGGACCTCGCCCTCTGCGACAACCTCGACGTCGTCGCCAACCTGTTCCTCGGCAGCGAGCTGAAGACGGCCTCCGTCCTCGACGAGATCAAGATGGAGAAGCGGGCCAAGGAGCTGCTCGACACGCTCTCCATCCGCATCCCCAGCGTCCGCATCCCGGTCGCGGCGCTCTCCGGCGGCCAGCGCCAGGTCGTCGCCATCGCCCGCGCACTCGTCGGCGACCCCAAGATCGTCATCCTCGACGAGCCCACCGCGGCCCTCGGCGTCGAGCAGACCGCCCAGGTCCTCGACCTCGTCGAGCGGCTGCGCGAGCGCGGCCACGGAGTGATCCTCATCAGCCACAACATGGCCGACGTGAAGGCGGTCGCGGACCGCGTCGCCGTGCTGCGGCTCGGCCGCAACAACGGCACCTTCTCCGTCGCCGACACCAGCAACGAAGAGATCATCGCCGCCATCACCGGGGCCACGGACAACGCCGTCACCCGCCGCAGGGCGCGCACGGCCACGGCGACGAAGGAGGACGCGAAGTGAGCGACCTCGCCAAGACCCCCAAGACCTCCACGACCTCCGAGGCCCCCTCGGGCACCGCGACCGACGCGCCGGCCTCCGCCGCGCCCGGCGCCGCCGTCGACCCGCGCCTGCTCGTCCGCGAGGAGGGCCTGGCCGGCTACTGGACCGAGTTCAAGCGCAAGATGCGCGGCGGTGAGCTCGGCTCGCTGCCCGTCGTCGTCGGCCTGATCATCATCGCGATCATCTTCCAGCTGAAGAACGACCACTTCCTGGACGCGAGCAGCCTCGCGAACATCGCGGTCTTCACCTCCGGCCTCGGCATCATGGCCGTCGGCATCGTCTTCGTCCTGCTGCTCGGCGAGATCGACCTCTCGGTCGGCTCGGTGGCCGGCATGGGCGCGGCGGTCTGGGCCGTGCTGAGCGTCACCCACGAGCTGAACGACTGGCTCTCGGTGCTCGTCGCCATCCTGGCCGGCCTGGTCATCGGCGCCCTGCACGGCTTCTTCTTCGCCAAGATCGGCGTGCCCGCCTTCGTGGTCACCCTCGCCGGCTTCCTCGGCTGGAGCGGTCTGCAGATCTGGCTGATGGGCGGCGAGGGCAGCATCAACACGCCCGAGGGCAGTGTCGTCGAGGACCTGACCGGGCACTTCTTCGCGGAGAAGATCGCCGCGTACGGCCTCGCGGGCGTCGCGATCATCGCGTACGCGGGCTCCCTGCTCCTCGACAGCCGGCGCCGCAAGGCCGCCGGGCTCCCGTCGCGGCCGGTCAGCGAGATCGTGCTGCGCTCGGCCGTCGTCGCCGTCCTCGCGGGCGGTGCCGCCTACGAGCTGAACGAGCCGGCCGGCGCCCGCGGCCTGCCGCTGGCCCTGGTGCTCTTCCTCGCCGTCCTGGTGATCGCGGACTTCGTGGCGCGCCGCACCACCTTCGGCCGCCAGGTCTTCGCGGTCGGCGGCAACGCGGAGGCGGCGCGGCGGGCCGGCATCAACGTCGACCGGATCCGGATCACGGTCTTCGCCATCTCCGGCATGCTCGCCGCGTTCGGCGGCCTCTTCATCGCCAGCCTCTCCGGCGGCGCCACGAAGAGCCTCGGCGGCGGCAACACCCTGATGATGGTGATCGCCGCGGCGGTCATCGGCGGCACGAGCCTGTTCGGCGGGCGCGGCAAGGTCTGGTCCGCGCTGCTCGGCATGCTGGTCATCCAGTCGATCCAGCAGGGTCTGAACATGCTGGGCATGGCGAGCGAGATCCAGTTCATGATCACCGGTGCGGTGCTGCTGGCCGCCGTGGTCATCGACTCCGTCTCGCGGCGTACGCAGAAGTCCGCGGGCCGCGCGTAGCGTTCCCTGTCACAACCCCGCGCCCATCGGGGCGCGGGGTTCGTGCGTTCAGTAGCGGAACATTAGACTCGGCAGACCCGGCAAGGCTAGAACCGCACATCTCAGCTCTACTGCAAGGAGGCACGGGTGCCGCTGCTGACCCGCATCACGGGACCGCGCGATCTGGACCGTCTCAGCCCTGAGGAGCTGAATGAGCTGGCCGGAGAGATCCGCGGCTTCCTCGTCGAAGCAGTCTCCAAGACCGGCGGCCACCTCGGCCCGAACCTCGGCGTGGTCGAGCTCACCATCGCCCTGCACCGCGTCTTCGAGTCCCCCAAGGACAAGGTTCTCTTCGACACCGGCCACCAGAGCTATGTGCACAAGCTGCTCACCGGCCGCCAGGACTTCGACAAGCTGCGCAGCAAGGGCGGCCTGTCCGGCTACCCCTCGCGCGCCGAGTCCGACCACGACGTGATCGAGAACAGTCACGCCTCCACGGTCCTCGGCTGGGCCGACGGCCTCGCGAAGGCCAACGAGGTGCGCGGCAAGGACGACCACGTCGTCGCCGTCATCGGTGACGGTGCGCTCACGGGCGGTATGGCCTGGGAGGCGCTGAACAACATCGCCGCCGCCAAGGACCGCCCCCTCGTCATCGTCGTCAACGACAACGAACGGTCGTACGCGCCGACGATCGGCGGCCTCGCCAATCACCTGGCGACCCTGCGGACCACCGACGGCTACGAGCGGTTCCTGGCCCGTGGGAAGGACATCCTGGAGCGCACGCCCGTCGTGGGCAGGCCGCTCTACGAGACCCTGCACGGCGCCAAGAAGGGCCTGAAGGACTTCATCGCCCCGCAGGGCATGTTCGAGGACCTCGGCCTGAAGTACGTCGGCCCGATCGACGGCCACGACATCGAGGCCCTGGAGTCCGCCCTCCAGCGCGCCAAGCGCTTCGGCGGCCCGGTCATCGTGCACTGCCTCACCGAGAAGGGCCGCGGCTACAAGCCCGCCGAGGAGGACGAGGCCGACCACTTCCACGGCATCGGCCCGATCCACCCCGACACCGGCCTGCCCATCGCCGCGGGCGGCATGGACTGGACGTCCGTCTTCGGCGAGGAGATGGTCAAGCTCGGTCACGAGCGCGAGGACATCGTCGCCATCACGGCCGCCATGCTCCAGCCGGTCGGCCTGGAGAAGTTCTCCAAGGCGTTCCCCGACCGGGTCTACGACGTGGGCATCGCCGAGCAGCACGCGGCGGTCTCGGCGGCGGGCCTCGCCACCGGCGGCCTGCACCCCGTCTTCGCCGTCTACGCGACCTTCCTCAACCGCGCCTTCGACCAGCTCCTGATGGACGTGGCCCTGCACAAGTGCGGCGTCACCTTCGTCCTGGACCGCGCGGGCGTCACCGGCACGGACGGCGCCTCGCACAACGGCATGTGGGACATGTCGATCCTGCAGTGCGTGCCCACCGTGCGGATCGCCGCGCCGCGCGACGCCGACCAGGTCCGCCTCCAGCTGCGCGAGGCCGTCGAGGTCGACGACGCGCCGACCGTCGTGCGCTACTCGAAGGGCGCGGTGGGCCCCGCGGTCAAGGCCGTCGGCACGGTCGGCGGCATGGACGTGCTGCGCAAGCCGGGCGCCGACCGCCCGGACGTGCTGCTCGTCTCCGTCGGCGCGCTCGCGCCCATGTGCCTGGAGATCGCCGACCTGCTGAACAAGCAGGGCATCACCACGACCGTCGTCGACCCGCGCTGGGTCAAGCCGGTCGACGAGGCCATGGCGCCCCTCGCCGAGCAGCACCGCGTCGTCGTCACCGTCGAGGACAACTCGCGCGCGGGCGGCGTCGGCTCGGCGATCGCCCAGGCCCTGCGCGACGCGGGCGTCGACGTGCCGCTGCGCGACTTCGGCATCCCGCCGCGCTTCCTCGACCACGCGTCCCGCAAGGAGATCATGGCCGAGATCGGCCTGACCGCCCCGGACATCGCCCGTCAGGTCACCGGCCTGGTCGCCAAGCTCGACGGCCGGTTCGAGCGCGGCAACGCCGAGGTGGACGCCGTGGAGCCCGCCCGCGACTGAGCACCGACGCCGGGCCGCGCCGTCAACGCGCGCCGCCGAAGGGCCGGTTTCAGCACCCTGTACGGGTGGTGGGACCGGCCCATTCGCGTGAAAGGGCCCGCGCCGGGGCGTACGGGGTACTCGCTCTCTCGATCATGTCGGGGACGACAAGCGTGGGAGGTACGCCCGTGAGCAGCACCCTCTTCAGGACGAAGAGCGTCGAGCAGTCCATCAAGGACACCGAGGAACCGGAGCACGCGCTCAAGAAGTCGCTGTCCGCCCTCGACCTCACGGTCTTCGGCGTCGGCGTCATCATCGGCACCGGCATCTTCGTGCTGACCGGAAAGATCGCCAAGGAGACGGCGGGGCCCTCGGTGGCGCTGGCCTTCGTCGTCGCCGGACTCGTGTGCGGGCTCGCCGCGCTCTGTTACGCCGAGTTCGCGTCGACGGTGCCGGTGGCCGGGTCGGCGTACACCTTCTCGTACGCCTCTCTCGGGGAGTTCCCCGCCTGGATCATCGGCTGGGACCTGATCCTGGAGCTGGCGCTTGGCTGCGCGGTGGTCGCGGTCGGCTGGTCCGGCTATCTGCGGTCGCTGCTCGACACCGCGGGCCTGCATGTGCCGCAGGCGCTGAGCGGGACGCACGACGGGACCTTCGGCTTCGACCTGCTGGCCTGCCTCCTCGTGCTGGCGCTGACCGGCATCCTGGTGCTCGGCATGAAGCTGTCGTCGCGCGTGACCAGCGTCGTCGTCGCGGTCAAGGTGACCGTGGTGCTGCTGGTCATCATCGTCGGCGCGTTCTTCATCACCGGCTCCAACTACGACCCGTTCGTCCCGCCGAGCGAGCACTCCGATGGCGCAGGGGGCGTCGCCGCGCCGCTGGTCCAGCTCATCTTCGGGTTCACGCCGTCGAATTTCGGCGTGATGGGCATCTTCACCGCGGCGGCCGTCGTCTTCTTCGCGTTCATCGGCTTCGACATCGTCGCGACCGCCGCGGAGGAGACCCGCAACCCGCAGCGCGACGTGCCCCGCGGTATCCTCGGCTCGCTCTTCATCTGCACGATCCTGTACGTCGCCGTGTCGGTGGTCGTCACCGGCATGCAGAAGTACAGCGAGCTCTCCACGGACGCCCCGCTCGCCGACGCCTTCAAGGCCGTCGGGCACCCCTTCTGGGCGGGCCTGATCAGCTTCGGCGCGGCCGTCGGCCTCACCTCCGTCTGCATGATCCTGCTGCTCGGCCAGACCCGGGTGTTCTTCGCGATGAGCCGCGACGGACTGCTGCCCATGACGTTCTCCAAGGTCCACCCCAAGTTCGGCACGCCGTACCGCTCGACCATCCTGCTCGGTGTGGTCGTCGCGGTCGTCGCGGGCTTCACCTCCATCGACGAGCTCGCCGAACTGGTCAACATCGGCACGCTGTTCGCCTTCGTCGTCGTCGCCCTCGGCGTCATCCTGCTCCGCAGGCAGCGCCCCGACCTGCCGCGCTCCTTCCGCACCCCGCTGGTGCCGCTCGTGCCGGTGCTCTCGGTGCTCGCGTCGCTGTGGCTGATGCTGAACCTGCCGGCGGAGACCTGGATCCGGTTCGGCGTCTGGATGGTGCTCGGCGTCGTCATCTACTTCGTGTACGGGCGTTCGCACAGCCGCCTGCACGCGCGTGACCCGCACGCCGGCGACAGCGCACGGTAGTCACCCCTCTCCGTGCACCGTATGCTCGCGCCGCCCTCCGCGTCACCGGGCTCCGCACGCGGCCTCCGGGTGCCGGGCCCGCGCAAGGAGTATGTCCCCGAGGGCGGCGCGCGCGGCTCCTACTGGGTCCGGCTGCTCCCGCTGCTCGCCGCCCTGGCCTGCGTGACCCGGCTACCGTCCTTCCGGTGGCCGCTGTGGAACCCCGACGAGGGCTATCTCGCCGTCCAGGCACGGATGCTGGCGGACGGCGGCGCGCTCTACGAGACCGTCGTCGACCGCAAGCCGCCGCTCGTCCCCTGGCTCTACGCCGGGTCCTTCGCGCTCTTCGGCGACGGCACCCTCCTCCCGCTGAAGGCCCTCGCGGTGGCCGCGCAGCTCCTGACGGCGGTCCTCCTGGTCTCGCTGGCCCGGCGCCGCTGGGGCGACGGCGCGGGCCGCACCGCGGGCGTCCTCTACCTCCTGATCTCCATCGGACTGCACCCGGAGGACACCCAGGCGGCCGCCTTCGAGGTCTTCATGCTGCCGTGCACGGCGGCCGCCATGTGGTGCGCCGACCGCCGCAGATGGGGCGCCGCGGGCACCGCGGTGGCCTGCGCGTTCCTCGCCAAGCAGACCGGGGGAGCGGTGCTGCTCCCGGTCGTCTGGCTGGTGTGCCGGGGCGGGGCGGCCCGGCGGGACGCGGGGCGCCTCGCGGCCGGGCTCGGCGGTCCCGTCCTCGCCGCGGCCCTCCTGACGAACCCGTCGGGCTTCGTGTTCTGGACGGTGACGGGGTCGGGCGCGTACGCCTCCTTCACCGGGTCCGAACTCCACGTCCTCGGCCGGGGACTGGCGAACGCGACCGTCCTCGCGGCGGCCTGCGCGGGGATCGTCCCGCCAGTCGTACGCGTCCTGCGCATCGCCCGCACCGGGGCGGCGGAGCTCTGGCTCTGGCTCGCCTCGTCGGCCGCCGCCGTCCTGCTCGGCTTCCACTTCTTCGGCCACTACTACCTGCAACTCATGCCGCCCATCGCCCTGCTGGGCGCGGCGGCACTGCAGATCCTGCCGCGCGAGCGGACCTTGCGGGCGGTCGCCGTCTCCGGCTGCGCGTGCGCGGTCTTCCTGGCCTGGGGCCTGCTCGCGCCCCGCCCCGAACTGGCCCACGCCACCCGCCTCGCGGACACCGTCAGGGCACGCACCGCCCCGGACGACCGGGTGCTGTTCTGGGGGATACACCCGGAGGCGTACTGGCTGGCCGACCGCGCCCCCGCCAGCCGCTACCTCACGGCCGGGCTGCTCACCAACTACAGCGGCGGCAGGAACGGCCCGCAGGTCGGCGAGAAGTACGGGGTCGAGGGCGCCTGGCCGACCTTCCGCGCCGAACTCCGCACCCGCCCGCCGGCCCTCGTGATCGACGACTCCCGCGGCAAGCCGTACGCCCCCGCACGCGTCCCTTCGCTGCGCCGGCTCCTCGCGGACGGGTACGAGCCGGTGACGCGGGTGGGGGGTGCGGTGGTGTACGTCAGGGTGGGGGCCTAGGAGCGTCGCTGCCAGGTGCGCGTGAGGTCCGTCAGCGCGCCCACCGCCTCCCGCGCGTGATCGCGGTCCTCGCGGATCTTCGGGCCGAACTCGATGTGCAGGAACGGGACGTCGCGGGCGGTGGCGGTGCGGCCCTGGACGTTGGTGCGGCCCGCGAGGGGGCAGTCCCTGGTCCAGGCGCGGCAGACGTCGTAGCCCCGTTCCCGGAGGGCGTCGGCGAGGTCGCGGCCCTCGGTGAGCGCCTCCCTGCCCTTGCCCGTGGAGGCGACCACGTCGTGATCCGGAGCCGAGTCGTCCGCCATGCCGTGCAACTGCACACCGGGCAGTCCACGCCGCACCAACGCGTCGCAGACGGCGTGGAACACGGTGTCCCGGCGGTGCGCCACGTCCGCCTCGTCACCGCGCCCGGCTTTGCGATGTGCTCCCGCGATGACGAGTACGCCACCGGAGGCGCGGGTCATGAGCTCCGCGCCGAGCCGTTCGGTGTACCGGTCGGCGACGGGGTGCGGGATCTGGACCGACCAGCGGACGGGGGAGGCGAGGTCGAGATAGACGCGACCCCAGCCGCGCGGGGCCGCGCCGCCCTCGGAGCGGTCGGCGATCTCCGCGTACCGCCGCCCGGTGGCCTCGTCGGTGACCGTGCGGACCGCGAAGTCCACGTCGTTCAGGCGGTGTTCGGCCTCCTTGCGGCGGCCGTCCAGGAGCAGCTCGACGCCTTCGGCGACCGTCCGCCGGTCGGTGCGGGACGGCGGGCGGTATCCGGTGTCCTCGCCGAAGGCGGCGGTGTAGTCGATGACCGTCTGCTCCAGGCCGTCGCCGACGCGGTCGCCCGGAGCCGTGGAGGAGGGGCCCCGGCGCTCTCCCGAGGGCTTGTCGTCCTCCCCGGAGGAGCCGGACCCGCACTGGGCGAGACTGAGGACGCAGGCGGTCACGACGGCGACCACCCCGAGCTTCTTTGCGACTGCTACCGGCCGAGTGCGGGAGTTCATCATGGTTGTATAAAGATAGCCCTGTGATGACACGTCCCTCCCGCAGGCATCTTGTGACCTGTGCGGCCTCCGCGCTCCTGCTGCTCGCCACTGCCGCCTGCGGCCCCTTCGGCGACGACGAAAAAGCCGCCGACGGCGGTCCCTCGTTCACCGTCGCCGCCGCGGGCGACATCCTGATCCACCCCCAGCTCACCGACCAGGCCCGCAAGGACGCCAAGGCCACGGGCAAGGGCGAGAAGGGCATCGACTTCCGGCCGATGATGGCCGGGGTCAAACCGGTCATCAGCAAGGCCGACCTGGGCATCTGCCACTTCGAGCCGGTGGTCGGCAAGCCCGCGGGGCCCTTCCAGAGCTACCCCGACTTCCTCGTGCCGCCGCAGATCGCGACGGCGATCAAGGACGTCGGCTACGACCAGTGTTCCTCCGCGTCCAACCACACCCTCGACCACGGCCCGGCCGGCGTCACCCGCACCCTGAACACGCTGGACAAGGCGGGCCTGCGGCACACCGGTTCGGCGCGAAGCAAGGCAGAGGCGGACAAACCGCTCATCACCGAGGTGAAGGGCGTCAAGGTCGGGCAGATATCCTTCGCCTTCGGCTTCAACGGCCGCGAGGTCCCCAAGGACAAGCCGTGGATCGTCAACCAGAACCGCTTCGACGCGATCGCCGCCGCCGAGAAGAAGGCGCGCGCGGCGGGCGCCGAGGTCGTGATCCTCAGCATCCACTGGGGCCGTGAGAACCAGCCCAACGCCAGCGCCTCGCAGCTCAAGCTGGCCCGCAGGATCGCCAGGGAGACCGGGATCAACCTCGTCCTCGGCCACCACGCGCACGTCGTCCAGCCGATGGAGAAGGTCGACGGCACCTGGATCGCGTACGGCCTCGGCAACCAGATCGCCCGGCACGACGTGCCCAGCGGACTGACCGAGGAGGGTGTCATCGGCTGGTTCGAGTTCGTCAAGCGCGACGGGAAGTGGGACGTCGACGCCAAGTACGTACCCACCTTCGTGGACATCCCGCCGGACCCGGACGAGACCGGCGCCCTGCCCAAGGGCGCGGTCAAGGACCACCGGCTCCTCGACATCGCCGCCACCCTCCGGGACGGCGAGAACCTCAGCGAGCAGCAGCGCTCCCGCTACCGCCTCGCGTTCGAGCGCACCCAGGGCACGCTCCTCAACCGGGGCGCGAGCCAGGACGGCCTCGAACCGCTGGAGGAACTGCCCTCGGACTGAGCCCTTCCGTCTGCCCGGACGGACGTCAAACCACCGATCAACGCGATCTAGCTCACATTCGGCTTACTTCGTACATCCCTCCGGGGGTATCGCGGGTCAAAGCCTTCCGGGACGCATCACTGTGCGTTTCCGATCCCCGCGTCACTCCACGAGAGGAGCACCCCTTGGCCGCTTCGCGTTCGAAGCGGCGGCACAAGGTCCGCCGAAGGACCGACATGTCCCTGCTGGGTGGCATACGTCCCCCCATCGCCGTGCTGTCGGTCCTGCTCCTCGCCCTCGCGGGCATCACCGCCCTCACCTTGGGCCGCGCGGGACAGGAAGCCGTCCCCAAAGCGGTCAAACTGTCCCAGCAGCACTTCGCCGAGGACGGCGCCATCGCGCTGCGCGCCTCCATCGACGAGTCCGTCACCGACCTGAACCGGACCGCCGAACTCTTCAGCGCCGGCGACCCGGTGCCCGCCGACGCCGTCCTCGACAAGATCGGCAGCGTCTACCAGAAGTGGATGGGCACCGCCGTCGTCGAGATCTCCTCGGGCAAGCTCCTCGCCGCCCGGGGCGAGAACCTGCCGCTCACCGCCATCGACCGCGGCAAGCTCGCGGACAAGGACGGTCTCGCGCCGCGCATGGTGCGCCTGGAGAACGGCGAGACCCGGCTGCTCTCCTTCTCCCTGCTCACCTGGAAGGGCCAGCCGCAGCAGCTCCTGGTCGCCTCCAGCAGCCTGCGCTTCCCCGGCATCAGCCTCGGCAAGTTCCGCTCCATCGCCGTCGTCGGCCAGGACGGGCACGTCCTGAGCACCGACGGCATCCCCGAGCCCGAGCAGGTCCTCACCGACCTGCAGCGCGACGAGGTCAAGCAGTCCAACAAGCAGCTCAAGTCGTTCGCCGAGTCCGCGGCGAAGAAGGCCCGCACCCATCCGCTCATGTCCAAGGAGCCGGGCTCCGGCGGCTTCCTCGGCGTCAGCGGCCACCTCACCGGCGAGCGCTACCTCGGTGAGCGCGCCGTCGCCGGCTACGCGGGCCTCGCCGGGCCCGAGGCGGGCGAGGCCACCGTCGCCACCCGGCTCGGCCTGACCGTCGTCGCGATGGTCCCGGTCGCCGAGGACCCCACGGCCACCAGCAGCTCCGCCTTCGGACTGCTCGCCGCGGCCGCCCTGCTCGTCATCGGCGGCGTCACGATCTTCCTGCTCCTGCGGACCGTGCAGCGCCCGCTGATCCGGCTCTTCCTGGAGGGCCGCCGACTCAGCCGCGGCGACCTCGAACGGCCGGTGTCCGTGCCGAAGTCCGGCGAGGCCGCCCGCATCGGCGCCGCCCTCGAACGGCTGCGCCGCCAGCTGCTCGGCGCGCCCGCGGAACCGGCGGCGGCCCCCGCCCGCCGCCGCAGGTTCGGCAGCCGCACCCTCATCGCGGTCTGCGCCGTCCTGCTCCTCGCCTGGTCCGCGCCGCTCATGCTGCTGCTCAACCGCGCCGGCGACACCGTCGTCGTACCGCAGCAGATCGTCAACGACCAGCGCGAGCGCACCGACACCCTCACCGACCGGGTCCGCCGCGCCCTGAACGAAGGCCACGCCGACCTCACCTCCGTCGCGTCCCTCATGGGCGACCGCACCGAGGCGTCGGACATGGCCAAGGTCCTCGAAAGCACCCTGAACCAGCACACCCGCTACCAGTCCCTGTACGTCCTGGACGCCAAGGGCAAGATCCTCGCGAGGGCGGGCGACGACCCCCGCAGCCCGTCCGGCAAGGGACCCTCCGCCAAGCCCATCCGCGTCCTCGACGAGGGCGGCAAGGAACCCGTCATCCTCGGCACCGCCGAAGTGCAGGGACGCGCGGGCGCCGCCGTGGTCGGCGAGTTCCGCATCGACTTCCTCAACTCGCTGCTCAAGCGCCCCGGCCTCGGCGAGGTCCGCGTCATCGACGACCAGCGCAAGGTGATCGGCGCCAACACCGGCTACCGCGAGTTCGAAGGGCTGCCCAGCGGCCGCCTCAACGCGCTCGCCGAGGGCACCGGACAGAAGGTCGGCCTCAGCCCGCGCCCCAGCGGCGTCCTCTACCGCGACGGCGACGACATCCAGATCGCGGCTGCGGCACCGTTCGTCGGCGGCGGCGCCGCCGGATCGCTCGGCTGGAGCGTGCTCAGCTGGCAGCCCGCGTCGGGCCTCGCCATCCCCGAGTACACGTACCAGAACCGCACGGTCCTCGCGGGCATGCTCGGCATCACGGCGGCCGCCGCCTGCCTCGGCTGGCTGCACATCGTCGTCGTACGACCGCTGCGGCACCTCGCCGACCAGGCCGAGGCGCTCGCCGACGGGGACCGCAAGACCGTCCTCTACCCGCGCCACCACGACGAGGTCGGCGCCGTCACCCGCAGCCTGGAACTCATCAGGCAGCAACTGCCGACGGGCACACAGCGCAAGCGGGACGGCGTCACGGCCGGCCTCGCCGGAAGGAACTGAACCCCCGTGCTCTTCCTCTACACCGTGCTCGTGGTGTGCGGTGCCATCCTGCTGGCGGCCGGCGTCGTCGAACAGCGGCGGCACTTCGCCAGCCTGGAGCACATACCCTCGCGGGTCCTCGTCAACGGCATCCGCGGCAAGTCCTCCATCACCCGGCTGTGCGCGGGCGCGCTGCGCGGCGGCGGGCTCACCACGGTCGCCAAGACCACCGGCACAGCGGCCCGGTTCATCCACCCCGACGCCACCGAGGAGCCCGTCTACCGCAAGTTCGGCATCGCCAACGTCGTCGAGCAGATCGGCATCGTGCGGCGCGCCGCCGCGTACGACCCGGACGCCCTGGTCATCGAGTGCATGGCGGTCATGCCGGCGCTCCAGGAGATCAACCAGTCCAAGCTGATCCGCTCCACCATCGGCGTGCTCTGCAACGTCCGTGAGGACCACCTCGCCGAGATGGGCCCCACCCTCGACGACGTGGCGCGCTCCCTCTCCCGCTCCATGCCGGAGGGCGGCATCTGCGTCACCGCGGAGAAGGACCGCTTCGACATCCTCAAGGAGGAGGCCGACGCGCGGAACTGCGAGCTGATCTACGCCGACCCGGAGACGGTGACCGACGACGAGCTGCGCGGCTTCAGCTGGTTCACCTTCAAGGAGAACGTGGCGATCGCCCTGAAGGTCGCCGAACTCCTCGGCGTCGGCCGCGAGGTCGCCCTCCAGGGCATGTACGACGCGCCGCCGGACCCCGGAGTCCTCTCCGTCGAGCGGTACGCCACCGAGGACGGCAAGAAGCTCCGCTTCGCCAACGTCTTCGCGGCCAACGACCCCGAGTCGACGCTGATGAACATCAACCAGCTGCTCGACCTCGGCGCCATCCACCGGCCGCTCAACGTCGTCATCAACTGCCGCCCCGACCGCGTCGAGCGCAACGGCCAGATGGGCGAGATCATCCCGGACCTCCAGCCGGACAAGGTCTTCGTCATCGGCCACCCCGCGAAGTCCGCCATCGACGCGATCCCCGCCGAGTGGCGCTCCCGCGCCGTCGACCTCGGCGGCGACCGGCGCGACCCCGAGGAGTTCATGCGCGAGATGCTCGGGCAGCTCGGCGCCGACTCCTCGCTCGTCGCGATCGGCAACATCCACGGCCAGGGCGAGCTGCTCCTCGAACACCTCGCGGAGCTGCCGCCGGACGAGAGCGAGGAGCAGGCCCCCGAGGAGCCCGCGCCGTTCTACGAGCCGCACGTCGACCCGTACCAGCACTACCCGGAGGCGTACGAGAACAGGTACGCGCCGGTCCACACCCAGCCGATCCACGTGCCGGCACAGCAGCAGTACGAGGCATACGCGCCCCAGGCGCGCCAGACGCAGCAGTACGTGTCCCACGAGGCGTACGCGCCCCAAGAGACGTACGCGCCGCAGGAGACCTACGCGCCGCAGGACGGCTACGCGCCTCAGCAGCAGTACGCGCCGCACCAGCAGCAGCACCACCAGCAGTACTCACAGCACCCGCAGCACCAGCAGCACCCGCAGCAGAACCAGCACCCCCAGCATCACGAGCCCCCCGCCCCCCGCGGCCTGTTCGAGCCGCGGGTGCCGCCCGCACCGCCCGCCGCAGACGACACCCAGCAGTGGCACAGCCCAGGAGAGCACCGTTGATTCCCTCCGTCCTCACCCCCGAGATCGCCGCGGTCGGCATCGCACTCGGGCTGCTCTTCTCGCTGGTCTGCTATCTGACGACCAACCTCTCGCCCGGCGGCATGATCACGCCGGGCTGGCTGGCGCTGACGCTCGTCGAGGACCTGCAGCGCGCCGCCATGGTGGTCGGCGTGACCGTGCTGACGTACGCCGGCACGCTGCTCATGCAGAAGTTCGTGATCCTCTACGGCAAGCGCCTCTTCGCCGCGGTCGTGCTGCTCGGCGTGACGCTGCAGGCGACCGTGATGATCGTGCTGTCGATCGAGTTCCCGCTCATGTACGCGAACCAGACCCTCGGATTCATCGTGCCGGGCCTGATCGCCTACCAGCTGGTGCGCCAGCCCAAGGGCCCCACCCTCCTCGCCACGGGCTCGGTGACGCTCATGGCCTACGTCGTCCTCACCGCCGGGATCCTCCTCGGCTTCATGCCGTCCGCCTGATTCCAGGAGCCATTCATGCCGCCCAAGAAGAAGCGCCCCGTCCTGCACGCGGCGACCGTCCTCGCCCTGCTCGCGGGCAGCGCGTACCTGACCGTCGAGCTGCGCAAGGACGAAGAGGCCAAGGCGCCCAAGGTGCAGGCCGTCACCGACACCCCGGGGCTGCACAGCAGCACCGGCCAGGAGTCGGGCGGAAAGCAGAAGTGGGAGCGCCTGAAGAACCCCGAGCGCTCCGTCCTGCGCACCGACGGCGGCAAGGTCCTCGCCACCTTCACGGACGGCGCCCGCACCGCGACCCTGACCGGTCCGAGCCGCACCTTCACCGAGCCCGCCAACACCAAGTCGCGCGTCGTCACCAATGACTGGGTGCGGCTGATGCCGGAGACCTGGCGCGAGGGCGCGGAGAAGGAGAAGTGGTTCAAGGACTGGTACAAGGAGTTCTCCGGCAGCGAGGAGGACGACATCTTCGCGATGGCGTTCCAGTACGTGGAGGGCGCGCCGGTCAAGAAGGACGACGAGGGCATCGCGTACGCGGGCGACGCCAACTTCGGCCCGCTGAACCCCGACGGCAGCTCCGGCAACGACCTGCGCCTCGAACAGTCCGACTTCTTCGACTACCTCGGCATCCCGTACACCTTCCGCAACGGCACCACCCTCCAGCCGGAGAAGGCGCGCGCCCGCTCGATGGACTGCTCCGGCTTCATCCGCACGGTCTTCGGCTACCGCGCCCGCTACCCCCTGATGGCCAGCGACGGCGTCGGCGACGGCCTGCCCCGCACCGCCAACGGCATGGCGCGCGGCAAGGCCGGCACGGACGTCATCGAGCTGAAGGGTGTCGGCGCGGCCGACCGCCCCAAGTCCATCGACGTCGTCCAGCCGGGCGACCTGGTCTTCTTCAAGCTCGATGCCCGCACCAAGCAGCGCCTGGACCACGTCGGCATCTTCCTCGGCCACGACGCCGACGGCCACAAGATCTTCGTCTCCAGCCGCGAAGAGGTCAACGGCCCGACGATCGGCGACAAGGGCGGCACGTCGCGCCTCGACGGCAACGGCTACTACGCCTCCACGCTGCGCAGCGCGAAGCGGCTGTAGCGCTTCGCTGGGTTGTTCGTGACCTGCGGGCCGGACGGGGCTGGTCGCGCAGCTTCCCGCGCCCCTTACGGGGCGGCCCGCACCGTCCTCGGGCCCGCGCATTCCGCGCCCACCTCGCTCACCCTGCGGCGCAGCTCGCGGTCGGCCGTGACCACCAGGCACGGCCGACCCGCCGCCGCGGCGGCCACCTCCACGATGCGGTCGTCGCCGCTGCCCGGCGCGCTCTCCACGCGCACCCCCGGCACGGACTCCACACCCCGGGCCGCCCCCTCGACGACGAGGACGACCTCCACCGGCCCCGGATGCCCCGCGACGCCTTCTTCCGCGTACGCGACGAGCGCGTCCCGCAGCCGTTCCGCGGCCCCGCGGCGGTCCTTCCACCATCCGTCGGGCACGGATCCGACGACGTTCGCGGCATCGACGACGACGAGAGTTCTCATGCGGCAAACGTAAACTAATAGGCAAAACGCTGTGCGTCCGTGAACGTGGAAGGGTTGGCGCCGAGTCATGCCGTCGAGGTCCACCAGCACCGGTGCCCCGGATACCGCCCGCTGGCTGCTGCGCGGTCACGACGGCCGCCTCACCGCCTACGCCCGCGCCGCGGGAGGCCTCCTGCGCTGGACGGAGACGCGGCCCGGCGGACCGGAGTGGAGCGGCCCCGACTTCTTCGAGGCGCCCGACCTCACCTACCTCACACTCGCCCAGGGCACCGACGGATACGTGCACTTCGTGGGCCGGCGGGAGCGGCCGGGGGACGACGGCAAGGCCGTCGTCGACCTCGTGCACTCCATCCAGTACCAGCCGGGCCGGCCGCTCATGGACTGGCGCTCGCTCGGCAACCCGCACACCAAGCTCGTCGAGCGCGCCCCGCACCTCGGCGCGCCCGCCGCCGCGGTGGACACCGCGGGCACCGTCCACGTCTTCGTGCGGGACGCGGTGGGCAGCGTACGGATGCGCCGCGAGGGCAAGGGCGGCAAGTGGGAGGGGTGGAAGGACTTCAAGGTCCGCGACACCCTGGACGGCATGGCCGCGGTCGCCACGTCGACGGGCCGCGTGGAGGTCCTCGCCCCCTCGGGCAAGGCCACCCTGCGCTGGGCCCAGGAGCAGCGGGGCGGCGAACCGCAGCGCGCCGACGACGTGCCGGTCGTCGCAGCCCCCGGCTCCGGCACGGCCTTGGAGACCGCGCCCGACCGCCTCACGTACTACGCGGCCGGAGCGCTCGGCGACGGTGTCCTCGCCCACCGCCCGGCGAGCGGCGGCCCGCCGCTGCCCCTCGGCGGCGCCCCGGGCCCCGGCCCGACGGCGGCGCTCCGGACGGCCATAGACGGCCACGACTGCACGGTGCTCGCCCACCGCACGAGCACGGGCCGCCCGGCGCTCGCCGCGTTCCCCACGGAGGACGAGGGGGCGGGCCTGTGGTGGGCCGAGACCGGCGAACCGTGCCTGGGCGCCCCGTCGCTGGCGCTCGACGCGCAGGGCCGTGTGGTCATGGCGGCGATCGGCCTGGACGGCACGCTGCGGCTCGCGCGCCAGAAGGCGGAGCCGGGCCTCGCGCTGGCGGCGTGGACCCGCGTGTGAGCGCACGAAGGCGGGCCGTACGGGACAAGTCCCGTACGGCCCGCCTTCGTTGTCGCGTGAGAGGTTACGCCGGGACGCTTGCCACGCCCTGCGCGAGGAACCGCTTGCCGTTCACCCGCTCGCTGACACCCTCACGGTCCAGGTACGGCGTGATGCCGCCCAGGTGGAAGGGCCAGCCCGCGCCGGTGATCAGGCAGAGGTCGATGTCCTGCGCCTCGGCGACGACGCCCTCGTCGAGCATGAGCCCGATCTCCTGCGCCACCGCGTCGAGCACGCGGTCCCGCACCTGCTCCTCGGTCAGGACGGAGTCGCCCTGCTTGAGCAGAGCGGCGACCTCGGGGTCCAGCTCCGGCTTCCCGGAGTCGTACACGTAGAAGCCGCGCTTGCCCGCCTTGACGACGGCCGCGAGGTTCGGCGAGACGGTGAAGCGCTCCGGGAAGGCGCGGTTCAGGGTCTCGGAGACGTGCAGACCGATGGCCGGGCCGACCAGCTCGAGGAGGACCAGCGGCGACATCGGCAGACCGAGCGGCTCGACGGCCTTCTCGGCGACGGCGACCGGGGTGCCCTCGTCGATGACGTTCTGGATCTCGCCCATGAAGCGGGTGAGGATGCGGTTCACGACGAACGCCGGGGCGTCCTTCACGAGCACCGCGGTCTTCTTCAGCTTCTTGGCGACACCGAAGGCCGTGGCCAGCGACGCGTCGTCGGTCTGCTCGCCGCGCACGATCTCCAGGAGCGGCAGGATCGCGACCGGGTTGAAGAAGTGGAAGCCGACGACCCGCTCGGGGTGCTTCAGCTTCGACGCCATCTCGGTGACCGACAGCGAGGAGGTGTTGGTGGCGAGGATCGCGTGCGCCGGGGCGACGGCCTCGACCTCGGCGAACACCTGCTGCTTGACGCCGATCTCCTCGAAGACGGCCTCGATGATGAAGTCGGCGTCGGCGAAGCCCTCGGCCTTGTCCAGGACACCGGAGACGAGCGCCTTCAGGCGGTTCGCCTTGTCCTGGTTGACGCGGCCCTTGAGGAGGAGCTTGTCGATCTCCTCCTTGACGTACGAGACGCCCTTGTCGACGCGCTCCTGGTCGATGTCGGTCAGCACGACCGGCACCTCGAGGCGGCGCAGGAAGAGCAGCGCGAGCTGCGAGGCCATCAGACCGGCGCCGACGACGCCGACCTTGGTGACCGGGCGCGCCAGGTTCTTGTCGGGCGCGCCGGCGGGCCGCTTGCCGCGCTTCTGCACGAGGTTGAACGAGTAGATGCCCGCACGCAGTTCACCGCCCATGATGAGGTCGGCGAGCGCGACGTCCTCGGCGTCGAAGCCCTTCTGCAGGTCGCCGTCCTTGGCGGCCGCGATGATCTCCAAGGCGCGGTAGGCGGCCGGAGCGGCGCCGTGCACCTTGGAGTCGGCGATGGCACGGCCGCGCGCGACGGCGGCGTCCCAGCCCTCGCCGCGGTCGATCTCGGGGCGGACGACCTCGACCGAGCCGTTCAGGACGGAGGCCGTCCAGATCAGCGACTGCTCCAGGAAGTCCGCGCCCTCGAAGAGCGCGTCGGCGATGCCGAGCTCGAAGACCTGCTTGCCCTTGAGCTGACGGTTCTGGTTGAGCGAGTTCTCGATGATGACCGAGACGGCCTTGTCGGCGCCGATCAGGTTCGGGAGCAGCGCGCAGCCGCCCCAGCCCGGGACCAGGCCGAGGAAGACCTCGGGCAGCGAGAAGGCGGGCAGCGCCTTGGAGACGGTGCGGTAGGAGCAGTGCAGACCGACCTCGACGCCACCGCCCATCGCGGCGCCGTTGTAGTACGCGAAGGTCGGCACGGCGAGGCCGGAGAGGCGCTTGAAGACCTCGTGGCCGCCCTTGCCGATGGCGAGCGCGTCCTCGTGGCGCTTGAGCAGCTCCACGCCCTTGAGGTCGGCGCCGACGGCGAAGATGAACGGCTTGCCGGTGATGCCGACGCCGACGATGGAGCCCTCGGCGGCCTCCTTCTCGACCTGGTCGATCGCCGTGTTCAGGTTGGCGAGGGACTGCGGGCCGAAGGTGGTCGGCTTGGTGTGGTCGAAGCCGTTGTCCAGCGTGATGAGCGCGAAGCGCCCGGCACCCTGGGGCAGGTCGAGGTGGCGTACGTGCGCCTGCGTGACGACCTCGTCCGCGAACAGCTCGGCGGCCCCCTTGAGGAGCTCAGCGGTGGTGGTGCTCACTTCTCGCCTCCGGCGTCCTTGTGGTTCGGGTTCTCCCAGATGACCGTGGCGCCCATGCCGAAGCCGACGCACATGGTCGTGAGGCCGTACCGCACCTCGGGCTGCTCCTCGAACTGCCGCGCCAGCTGCGTCATCAGGCGTACGCCGGAGGAGGCGAGCGGGTGGCCGAACGCGATGGCGCCGCCGTACTGGTTGACGCGGGCGTCGTCGTCCGCGATGCCGTAGTGCTCCAGGAAGGCGAGCACCTGTACGGCGAAGGCCTCGTTGATCTCGAAGAGACCCATGTCGGAGATGGAGAGGCCCGCCTTGGCGAGGGCCTTCTCCGTGGCCGGGATCGGGCCGTAGCCCATGACCTCCGGCTCGACGCCCGCGAAGGCGTACGAGACGAGGCGCATCTTGACCGGCAGGCCGTTCTCCCGCGCGAACTCCTCGGAGGCGATGAGGGAGGCGGTGGCGCCGTCGTTGAGACCGGCGGCGTTGCCCGCGGTGACGCGGCCGTGCGTACGGAACGGCGTCTTGAGCCCCGCGAGGTTCTCCAGGGTGGTGCCCGGGCGCATCGGCTCGTCGGCGGTGGCGAGACCCCAACCGGTCTCACCGGCCTCGGCGTTGGTGCGGCGCACGGAGATCGGGACCAGGTCGGCCTGGATCTTGCCGTCGGCGTAGGCCTTGGCGGCCTTCTCCTGCGAACGCACCGCGTACTCGTCGGCACGCAGTTTGGTGATGCTCGGGTACCGGTCGTGCAGGTTCTCGGCGGTCATGCCCATGAACAGGGCGGACTCGTCGACGAGCTTCTCGCTCACGAAGCGGGGGTTCGGGTCGACGCCCTCGCCCATGGGGTGGCGGCCCATGTGCTCGACACCGCCGGCGACGGCGATGTCGTACGCACCGAAGGCGACGCTGCCCGCGACCGAGGTCACGGCGGTGAGCGCGCCGGCGCACATGCGGTCGATGGAGTAGCCGGGCACGGACTGCGGCAGCCCGGCGAGGATGCCGGCGGTGCGGCCGATCGTCAGGCCCTGGTCGCCGATCTGCGTGGTCGCCGCGATGGCGACCTCGTCGATCTTGGCGGGGTCGAGGTCCGGGTTGCGGCGCAGCAGCTCCCGGATGGCCTTCACGACGAGGTCATCGGCACGGGTCTCGTGGTAGATGCCCTTCGGACCCGCCTTGCCGAACGGGGTGCGGACGCCGTCCACGAAGACGACGTCCCTGACGGTACGAGGCACGATGGCTCTCCTCCAGGGTGCGGTTGCGCCACGCCTGCGGCGCGCTTCCTGGGGCCATGCTACTTGTCGGTAACTATGTGGCCAAGGGTTGGTCGGTGGTGCCTCGGGGAGGCGAACGTCACACCGGGTCACGGGGCTCCGTGGACGGCCTCCACACACGTGCAGGCCCCCGCAGGGGCGGCCCCGCCTACCCGCTCACCCCGTACGCAGGGGCGCGGTAGGAGCAGGCCCGCCGCTTCGCGGCGGAGTGTTCCCACCCGCCCGCCCGTGCACCCCGCACGTAGGAGCGGGGTAGGGGCAGGCCCGCCCGGGCACCCCGCACGCAGAGCCCCGGTAGGAGCAGGCCCGCCGCTGCGCGGCGGAGTGTTCCCGCCCACCCACCCGTGCGCCCCGCACGTTGGGGCGGGGTAGGGGCAACCCCGTCCGCCCCGGTCACCCGTCTGCCTTGCCTGGGTGATGCAGGCAGGGGGCCGGGGCGCACGCCCCACCCCGCCCACCCGCACCGGGATCGCGGCGGAAGCCGCGTTCGTTGCGGTCACCGGGCGGTGCGGGGTGCACGGGTGGGTGGGTGGGAGCTGCAGTCGGAGTGCACCGGGGTCGACGGGACCGCCCCCCGGTCAGGTCAGGGCTGTGACCAGGGCCGGGGTCACCTGGGTGATTTGCCAGGGGCGGGCGCCGTACGCGGCCAGGGCTGCCCCCACCGTGTCCTCGGTCACCTGAGCCGGAGGCTCCCAGCAGACGCGCCGGACCGTGTCCGGAGTGATCAGGTTCTCCTGGGGCATATTGAGCCGCTCGGCGATCGCGGAGACCGCGGCCCGCGCCGCGGAGAGCCGCGCCGCGGCGGCCGGATCCCGGTCCGCCCAGGACCGCGGCGGCGGCGGCCCGCTCACCGCCTGCCCGGGCTGCGGCAGCTCCGCGTCGGGCAGCGCCTTGGCGCGATCCACCACGGCCTGCCACTGCTCCAGCTGGCGCCGCCCCATGCGGTGCCCGAACCCGGGAAGCGCGGCGAGCGCATGCGCGTTCGGCGGCAGGCCGAGCGCCGCCTCGACGATCGCCCCGTCGCTGAGCACCTTGCCCGGCGACACGTCACGCCGCTGCGCGATCCGGTCGCGGGCGGTCCACAGTTCCCGTACGACCGCCATCTGACGACGCCGCCGCACCTTGTGCATGCCGGACGTGCGGCGCCAGGGGTCCTTGCGGGGCGGCGCGGGCGGCGCGGAGGCGATCGCGTCGAACTCCTCGCGGGCCCACTCCAGCTTGCCCTGCCGGTCGAGCTCCTTCTCCAGGGCGTCGCGCAGGTCGACGAGGAGCTCCACATCGAGCGCGGCGTACCGCAGCCAGGGCTCGGGGAGCGGCCGGGTCGACCAGTCGACGGCGGAGTGCCCCTTCTCCAGGACGTATCCGAGCACGCTCTCGACCATCGCGCCGAGCCCCACCCGCGGGAACCCGGCGAGCCGGCCCGCGAGCTCCGTGTCGAAGAGGCTCGACGGGACCATGCCTATTTCCCGCAGGCACGGCAGGTCCTGGGTGGCGGCGTGCAGGACCCACTCGGTGTCGCCGAGCGCCTCGCCGAGACCGGAGAGGTCGGGGCAGGCGACGGGGTCGACGAGAGCGGTGCCCGCGCCCTCGCGGCGGAGCTGGACGAGATAGGCCCGCTGGCCGTACCGGTAGCCGGACGCGCGCTCGGCGTCGACGGCGACGGGCCCGGTGCCCGCGGCGAAGGCGGCGACGGTCGCGGCGAGGGATTCCTCGTCCTCGATCACCGGCGGAATGCCGTCGCGCGGCTCGAGCAGGGGGATCGGCAGCCCTTCGGGTGCGAGGCCGTCGTCGTCCGGAGGGCCGCCTCCGGTGGTTCGCAGTGAGCTGTCTGCTGCGGTCTCTTGGGCGTCGGTCACCTGTCAAGGGTATCTGTGTATGGACAGCGCCCGTCGACGGAACGTTCCGTCGACGGGCGCGCGGGGGGTGTAAATCAGTCAGTGGATGATGCCGGTGCGCAGGGCGACCGCCACCATCCCGGCCCGGTCACCCGTGCCGAGCTTGCGGGCGATCCGGGCGAGGTGGCTCTTCACGGTCAGGGCGGACAGGCCCATCGAGACGCCGATGGCCTTGTTGGACTGGCCCTCCGCGACCAGGCGCAGCACCTCGACCTCACGGCCCGACAGCTCGCGGTAGCCGCCGGGGTGGCTCGGGGTGCCCGGAGGGCGGCGGTGCATACGGGCGGCGGCCGAGCCGATGGGGGCGGCGCCGGGACGGGAGGGGAGTCCGACGTTCGTACGGGTGCCGGTGACGACGTAGCCCTTGACGCCGCCCGCGAGGGCGTTGCGCACGGCGCCGATGTCGTCGGCGGCGGAGAGGGCGAGGCCGTTGGGCCAGCCCGCGGCACGGGTTTCGGAGAGGAGCGTCAGGCCGGAGCCGTCGGGGAGGTGGACGTCTGCGACGCAGATGTCCCGGGGGTTGCCGATGCGGGGACGAGCCTCCGCGATGGACGAGGCTTCGATGACGTCGCGTACACCGAGCGCCCAGAGGTGGCGGGTGACGGTGGAACGGACGCGGGGGTCGGCCACGACGACCATGGCGGTCGGCTTGTTCGGGCGGTAGGCGACCAGGCTTGCGGGCTGCTCGAGGAGAACGGACACCAGGCCTCCTGGGGTGGCGGGACGGGGCCGGCTCGGGGATGAAGCCGGGACGAATCCGTGCTTTCAAGGTCACAAACCTCTTCGGCACCAATCCCTGCCGCCTTTAGGGGATGATCACGATTTGGTGAGCAATAATTCGGGCAATTCGGACATGCGCTCGATCATCCGAAGATCAAACCGAACGCGCCCCCTTCCGGGTGACCCCAGCAAGGCAAACCCCCGCGGCGTGGGGCCACGGGGGGAATGGGTGTTCGGCGGTTCAGTGAATATTCGACGGTACGAGAGGATCACGGCCGGTCAGCGGCCCTGACAGGTCAAGGGCCTCACCGGTCAGGGGGAGAGCGGTCCCCTTCGCTGCGGCAGCGAGACCACGGACCCGTCGCCGGGTCCGGCCGGCGGCAGCCCCGCGACCTGGCAGAGCAGATCGCACCAGGCCGCCAGGTGTGCCCCCGTGTCCGGCACCCCGCCGGAGCCCTCCCGGGGGGTCCACGAGGCCCGGATCTCGATCTGCGAGGCGGGCGGGCGCTCCGCGAGGCCCCCGAAGTAGTGCGAGGCCGCCCGCGTCACCGTGCCGCTCGGCTCGCCCGCGGTCAGGCCCCGCGCGTGCAGCGCCCCGGTCAGCCACGACCAGCACACCTCGGGCAGCAGCGGATCCGCCGCCATCTCCGGCTCCAGCTCCGCCCGCACGAGCGTGACGAGCCGGAAGGTGCCCTGCCACGCGTCGTGCCCGGACGGATCGTGGAGCAGGACGAGCCGTCCGTCCGCGAGGTCCTCGTCGCCGTCCACGACCGCCGCCTCCAACGCGTACGCGTACGGCGCGAGCCGCTGCGGCGGACGTGTCGGATCGATCTCGATCTCCGGCCGCAGCCGTGCCCCCCGCAGCGCGTCGACCGCCGCGCGGAAGGGCAACGGAGCCGAATCCGCCACCTTCCCCTCCGAACTCTCCATCTCGCCAGCGCCGTCCGACCGTTGTCCCTGAGCCGCAGCCATGCGGGGAAGGTTAAGGGGAACGGCGCCTTCGCGCAGGGAGAGACACCCGTGAGGGGGTCCCCGGTCAACGTGCGAGACTTTCCGCGTGAGTGCCAATGACAGCCGTCGCCCCGAGGGCCGGCAGAACGCAGCGACGTACGACTCCCCCTTCATGAAGGCGTGCAGGCGCGAGGCCGTGCCGCACACGCCGGTCTGGTTCATGCGGCAGGCGGGGCGCTCACTTCCCGAGTACCGCAAGGTGCGCGAGGGCACGGCCATGCTGGAGTCCTGCATGCGCCCCGACCTCGTCACCGAGATCACGCTGCAGCCGGTCCGCCGCCACAACGTCGACGCGGCGATCTACTTCAGCGACATCGTCGTCCCGCTCAAGGCGATCGGCGTCGACCTCGACATCAAGCCGGGCGTCGGACCCGTCGTCGAGAACCCCATCCGCTCGCGCGCCGACCTCGCGCAGCTGCGGGACCTCACGCCCGAGGACGTCCACTACGTCACCGAGGCGATCGGGATGCTGACCGCCGAGCTCGGGTCGACGCCGCTCATCGGCTTCGCCGGCGCGCCTTTCACTCTCGCGAGTTACCTCGTGGAGGGCGGCCCGAGCCGTAACCACGAGCACACCAAGGCGCTCATGTACGGCGACCCGCAGCTCTGGGCGGACCTCCTCGACCGGCTCGCGGAGATCACGAGCGCCTTCCTGAAGGTGCAGATCGAGGCGGGCGCCAGTGCCGTGCAGCTCTTCGACTCGTGGGTGGGCGCCCTGTCGCCCGCCGACTACCGGCGCTCGGTGATGCCCGCGTCCGCGAAGGTCTTCGACGCGGTCGCCTCGTACGGCGTGCCCCGTATCCACTTCGGCGTCGGCACGGGCGAGCTGCTGGGGCTCATGGGCGAGGCCGGTGCCGATGTGGTCGGCGCCGACTGGCGGGTGCCGCTGGACGAGGCCGCGCGCCGCGTCGGCCCCGGCAAGGCGATCCAGGGCAACCTCGACCCGGCCGTCCTCTTCTCCACCCGCGAGGCCGTCGAGGCGAAGACCGACGAGGTGCTCGCCGCCGCCAAGGACCTGGAGGGCCACATCTTCAACCTCGGCCACGGCGTCCTGCCCACCACGGCCCCCGAGGCGCTGACCCGCCTCGTGGAGTACGTGCACACGCGCACCGCCGCCTGAGAAAGTCCGAAAACGGTCCCTGCCTGCCCGGGCAGGGACTGTTCCGCGGCGGCAGATGTCGCCGGTGCGTCAGGGGAGCGGCGACAGCAGCCACGGGTTGGGCCCCGCGCCCGGCACCGCCCAGTGCACCCCCGCCTCGCGCAGCGCCCGCGCGGCGTCGGTGAAGGCCGGGGCGCGGCCGCCACGAGCGCCCGCCAGGCCGCGGGGTCCACGGCCGGGTGGACGTAGAGCGGCACCAGCAGGGTCACCGGGGCTCCCCGACGGCCCGCACGGGGCGTGGGGCGCCGTCCGACGTCCAGAGCGCGGCGAGCGATTCCCGCAGGGTGAACCGCGGCCGCCAGCCGAGCTCCCACTCCGCGGCGCCGATGTCGGCGCACTGCCAGGGCACCGCCGTCGAACGCCCCACCGCGCCGAGTGACTCCTCGACGCGTCCGGTGAAGCCCGCCTCGACGACAAGACCGTGCGCCACATTGCGCGCCGGAACCGCCCGGCCGCTGCCGATGTTGAGCAGGCGCGGCAGCCGCCCCGGCAGAGTCAGCGCCTGCGCCACGGCCTGCGCCACATCGCGCGTGTCGACGAAGTCCCGGTGCGCGGACAGGTCGCCGACCCGCACCGTGCCGTGCGGGGTCCTGGCGACCGCCCGGCTCAGCTCGGCGGTGAGCCGGCCCGGCAGCCCGGCCGGCGCCGCCCCGGGGCCCACCGGGTTGGTGACCCGCAGCACGGTCGCGTCGAGCCCGGAGTCGACGACGGCGAGCGTGCCGGCCAGCTTGGTGGCTCCGTACGGCGTGACCGGGCGGGCGGGGGAGTCCTCCAGGGTCCGCTCGCCGATGCCGGTCGGCCCGTACTCGGCCGCCGAGCCGAGGTGCACGAGGCGCGCGGTCGGCACCGCCGCGCACAGGGCCCCGCAGAGCACCGCGGGGCCGCGGGCGTTGACCTCGGCGAGGGTCAGCGCGCTGCCGCCGACCGCGCCCGCGCAGTTGACCACGGCGTCGGGTGCGGCCCGCGTCAGCTGTTCGGCGAGCGCGCCTCGGGTGATGGTGGTGAGGTCGATGCGGAGGTCGTCGACGGGGGCACGGCCGCCGCGGAGCAGCCGGACGCCCGGCAGTGCGCGCAGCCGCTCCATGACGGCCCCGCCCAGATATCCGGTGGAGCCGAGGACGAGAATGCGCACGGTCCCGTCACGCTCCCTTGAGGAGCAGCGAGCGGTGCGTGGTGAACTCCGCGTTCGCGCGGTCGTAGTCGTCCGGGCGGCCGATGGCGAGCTCGTCGTCCGCCGTCAGCCGGATCGGGTCCGGCGTGCCCTGGTCCGGCGGGCAGTCCACGTCGCCCGGCGGGCAGTTCAGGTCGCTGTCCCAGCGGTCGTCGGCGCCGAAGACGTCGTCGACGTGGACGGCGAAGTGGTTGCGGGACGAGCCGAGGTGGACGCCCTGGGCCGGCCGGTCGACGATGCCGCGGGCGAGCAGCCGGAACTGCTGCTGGTGCTCGTTGTGGACGAAGGTGACCACCAGTTCGCGCCGGCCGTCGTGGCGGTACTCGCCGACGAGCGAGCCGCGCCCGGAGCCGCCGGGGACCGGCGCGTCCACATGGCTGGTGAAGTCCGCGCCGGGTGCCGGGTCGGCGAGGAAGCCGTAACTCTCGCCGACATCGGGCGCGTTGTCCTCGAAGGGCACCTGGTCCGCGAGGTAGCCGAACGGGCCTTCCTCGCCCGCCGCGGTCACCTGCGCCCGCACGCCGTCGAGCGGCCCGCTGAACTTCGGCGCCCGCAGGCCCGCTTCGGGCCGTGCGTAGGTGTACGCGTCCACGAACCTGGCCCGCGCCCGGCCGTTCACCGTGTCCGCGAGAAACGCCTCGTCGATCGCCGGGCGCTCGCTGCGGCGCAGGTCGACCGTGGTGTACGGCGTGCCCTGGCCGTCCAGTTCGGCGGTGATCGCGGTGGTGGCGGGGCCACCCTCGGTCACCACCGGGACGCGTAGGTCCACGCGGGGCGCCCCGGCTGCCGCGGCCGGTGAGGCGCCGAGAGCCGCCGCTCGTGCGGTGTGGTTCATGCGGTGTGTGGTCCCCTCCACGGTCGGGCCGCGGGGGTGTGTCCACCCCAAGGCCCGCCCCCCAACGGCAGGTTCACACGTCGCCGTGTGTGTCCGTGCCGCTCTGACGCGTCACATAGTGGGGCCCACCTGGGGGGTCTGTGCCGGTTCTGTGAAAGGTGGCGGAAAAGAGACGGCGTTCCACTAGGGGTGCGTCAGGGAGGGGGTGGGGCGGGTGGTGCGCTCCGGAAGGGGACGTTTCGGAGAGGTGTGCCGCTCAGGGGGTTGCGGGCCTCTGCGCGGCCGTTGGATGCCCGCTACACGTGGTGATCGTGGGCGCGCTCCCGTGGAGCGCGCATCTCGAACGGCCCGAACCTCCTGAATCAGCCATGCCGAGCGCGCCGCGCCACCTCCCTCCTTTCGTAGCAAGCGCGTTCTGACCTGCGCGGCAGGCGAGTCCTCAGCTCCGGTCCGCCCGCACCGCCGCCACCGCCTTGCGCGCCGCGACCAGGACCGGATCCCACACCGGCGAGAACGGCGGCGCGTACCCCAGGTCGAGCGCCGTCATCTGCTCCACCGTCATCTGCGCCGTCAGCGCGACGGCCGCCACGTCGACCCGCTTGCCCGCGCCCTCCCGGCCCACGATCTGCACACCGAGGAGCCGCCCGGTGCGCCGCTCGGCGAGCATCTTCACCGTCATCGGGGCCGCGCCCGGGTAGTAACCGGCCCTGCTCGTCGACTCGATGGTCACCGTCACGAACCGGAACCCGGCGGCCCGCGCGTCCTTCTCGCGCAGCCCGGTGCGGGCGATCTCCAGGTCGCAGACCTTGCTGACGGCCGTGCCGACGACGCCGGGGAACGTCGCGTAGCCACCGCCCGCGTTCGAGCCGATGACCTGCCCGTGCTTGTTGGCGTGCGTGCCGAGCGCGATGTGCCGCTCGCGCCCCGACATCAGGTCCAGGACCTCCACGCAGTCCCCGCCCGCCCAGATGTTCTCGTACCCCCGCACCCGCATCGCCAGGTCGGTCAGGAGCCCGCCGTGCTCACCCAGCGGCAGCCCGGCCTCGCGGGCGAGCGTCGTCTCGGGGCGTACGCCGAGACCGAGCACCACCACGTCCGCCGGGTACTCGGCGTCCTCCGTCGCCACCGCCGCGACCCGCCCGTCGTCGCCCGTCAGGACCTTGGTGACCTCGGCGTCGTTCACCATCCGGATGCCCATGCCGGTCATCGCGTCGTGCACGAGGCGGCCCATGTCGGGGTCGAGCGTCGACATCGGTTCCTTGCCGCGGTTGACGACCGTCACCTCGTACCCGCGGCCGACCAGTGCCTCGGCCATCTCCACGCCGATGTAGCCCGCGCCGATGACGACGGCCCGGCGGCCCGGCGTCCGCGTCAGCGTGTCGAGCAGGGCCTGCCCGTCGTCGAGGGTCTGCACGCCGTGCACGCCGGGGGCGTCGATGCCGGGCAGCGGCGGGCGGACCGGCCGGGCACCGGTGGCGATCACGAGCTTGTCGTACGACGTCCAGTACTCCTCGCCCGCCGCCAGGTCGCGGGCCAGGACACGGCGGCCAGGGACGTCGAGCCGCACCACCTCCGTGCGCATCCGCAGATCGATCGCGCGCTCCCGGTGCTGCTCGGGCGTCCGCGCGATCAGCTCGTCCCGCTCCCCGACGGCGCCGCCCACCCAGTAGGGGATGCCGCAGGCGGAGTACGACGTGAAGTGGCCGCGCTCGAACGCGACGATCTCCAACGCCTCGGGGCCCTTGAGCCTGCGCGCCTGCGACGCCGCCGACATGCCGGCCGCGTCGCCCCCGATGACCACAAGTCGCTCTCGTGTGCTGCTCATACGGACACGCTACGACGCGCAGGCCTCGCGCAAGCCCTCTAGTCGTCGTCCCCCTCACGCGCCGGGACGCCGGGGCCCGCGGGAGCCGTGGCCGGGCGGCGGGAGCGCAGCGGGCGTACGACCCACAGCCACAGGGCGAGCAGCAGCGCGGCCACCGCCGCGAACGGCAGCACCGCGGCGAGGACGATCCCGACCCAGCGCAGCGCCGTCACGAACGCGTCCCAGCCACCCGCGAGCGCGTCCACGAGCGACGTGTCGTCGTCCTCGGGACCGGCTTCGGCCTTCGGGCGGCTCTCGGTGAGCGAGAGCGTGATCGTGGCCATGCTCGTACGGTCCTTCAGCGAGGCCTGCTGGGCGAGCAGCGCCTCCAGGTCGGACTGACGCGTGCTCAACTCCCCTTCCAGGGTCACCACATCGCTCAGCTTCGTGGCCTTGTCCATCAGCTCCCGCACCCGTGCCACGCTCGCGCGCTGCGACTTGATGCGGCTCTCCACATCGACGACCTCGCCGGTGACGTCCCGCGCCTTCGCGTCCCTGCCGATGAGCTTGCCGGTGCCTTCGAGGGAGGCGAGGACGTCTCCGTACTGGTCCTGCGGCACGCGCAGGACGATCCGGGAGCGTTCGCGTCCGTCGCCGTCGCGGGAGGTGTTCTCGTCGCCCACCATGCCGCCGGCGTCCTCGGCGATCCGCCGGGCCTCGTCGAGCGCTCCGGGCACGTCCTTCACACGGACGGTGAGCTTCGCGGTGCGGATGACGTGGGTGTCGGCCGGCTTGGGCGGCTTGCGCGTGCCGGTGTCGCGGGCGCCGGAGCCGGAGCCGGAGTCGGAGTCGGTGCCGGCGGACTGGTCGGCCCGCGCGCCGCCGACGCCCTTCTCGTTGCTTTCGGGGGCGATCCCCGCGGCCTTGCCGTCGCCACCGCTGTCACTGTCGCCGCCGCTGCCCGAGGTGCACCCGGTGAGCGCGAGCGCGATCGCGAGCAGGAGGCCCGCGAGGACCTGGGCGGAGCGGTGAGCGGAGTTCCTTGACGCGTGCATCGGCGTACCCCCGGGGACGGTGACCTGATGCTCCTTCGACGCGGGAGAGGGGCGGAACGGTGTTGCCGACCGGTTCCGATGCGGTCACGGTCGGGACTCGCCCGTCTGAGAGAGTGGAGGCATGCGCGAAACGGACACACGTGCGGGGAACGGCCATGCCGTCGTCATCGGAGGCGGTATCGCAGGGCTGGCCGCCGCGCACCGCCTGCTCACCACCGACCCGGACAGGCAGGTGACCGTCCTGGAGGCGTCCGGCCGGCTCGGCGGCAAACTGCACGCCGCCGAGATCGCCGGGGTCCGCGTCGACCTCGGCGCCGAGTCGATGCTCGCCCGCCGCCCCGAGGCCGTCGCCCTCGCCCGCGAGGTCGGCCTCGCCGACCGGCTCCAGCCGCCCGCCACCGCGACCGCCGCGATCTGGACCCGGGGTGCTCTGCGCCCCATGCCCAAGGGCCACGTCATGGGCGTGCCCGGCGACGCGTCCGCACTGGCGGGCGTCCTCTCCGAAGAGGGCCTGCGCCGCATCGGGCAGGACCGCGAGCTGCCGCCCACCGAGGTCGGCGACGACATCGCGGTCGGAGAGTACGTCGCCGCGCGCCTGGGCCGCGAGGTCGTCGACCGCCTCGTGGAACCGCTGCTCGGCGGGGTGTACGCCGGGGATGCGTACCGCATCTCTATGCGCTCCGCCGTCCCGCAGCTGTTCGAGGCTGCCCGCAGGCACGCCTCCCTCACCGAGGGCGTCCGCGCCATCCAGGAGCGCGCCGCCGCGCGGAGCCCGCAGACCGGGCCCGTCTTCATGGGCATCGACGGCGGCGTCGGCGGGCTGCCGCTCGCCGTCGCCGATTCGGTACGCGCGCGTGGCGCCGAGATCCTGACGGACACGCCGGTCACGGAGCTGCGGCGGACGGCCGACGGCTGGCACGTGGTCACCGAGGGCGGCGTCCACGAAGCCGACGCCGTCGTCCTCGCGCTGCCCGCGCCCGCCGCCGCGAAGCTCCTGGACGCCGAGTCGCCCGCGGCCGCCGCCGAGCTGCGCACCGTCGAGTACGCCTCCATGGCCCTCACGACCCTCGTGTACCGCCGGAGCGAGACCGACCTCCCCGAAGGCAGCGGTTTCCTCGTGCCGCCCGTCGACGGGCACACGATCAAGGCGTCCACCTTCGCCAGCCGCAAATGGGGCTGGATCGACCGGCAGGACCCCGATCTGCTGGTGCTCCGCACCTCCGTCGGACGGTACGGCGAGACGGAGATCCTGGAGCGGGACGACACCGAGCTCGTCGAGCTGTCCCGGCACGACCTGCGCGAAGCGACCGGCCTGACCGCCACCCCCGTCGCGACCCGCGTCACCCGCTGGGACGACGGCCTCCCGCAGTACCCGGTGGGCCACCACGCGCGCGTGGCCCGCATCCGGTCCCACGTCGCCGGGCTGCCGGGCCTCGCCGTCTGCGGGGCGGCGTACGACGGCGTGGGCATCCCGGCGTGCGTCGCGAGCGCCAACGCCGCCGTCGACCAGCTGGCCGGCGATCTCGCCGGTGTGGAGGAGCTCACCCGCGCCCCGGTGCAGAGCCTGCACGGCGGCGGAGGAGAATAGCCGCATGAGTGACGCTCCCGCCGAAGTCATCGGCAAGACCCCGAACGCCGGCAAGAAGGCGAAGGACCTCAACGAGGTCATCCGCTACACGCTGTGGTCCGTCTTCAAGCTGCGCGACGTGCTCCCCGAGAACCGCTCGGGCTACGCCGAAGAGGTCCAGGACCTGTTCGACCAGCTCGCCGCCAAGGACATCACCGTCCGCGGCACCTACGACGTCTCGGGGCTGCGCGCCGACGCCGACGTCATGATCTGGTGGCACGCCGAGACCGCGGACGAGCTGCAGGAGGCCTACAACCTCTTCCGCCGCACCAAGCTGGGCCGCTCCCTGGAGCCGGTCTGGTCGAACATGGCGCTGCACCGCCCCGCCGAGTTCAACAAGTCGCACATCCCGGCGTTCCTCGCCGACGAGACCCCCCGCAACTACGTCTCGGTCTACCCCTTCGTGCGCTCCTACGACTGGTACCTGCTGCCCGACGAGGACCGCCGCCGCATGCTCGCCGACCACGGCAAGATGGCCCGCGGCTACCCCGACGTGCGCGCCAACACCGTCGCCTCGTTCTCCCTCGGGGACTACGAGTGGCTGCTGGCCTTCGAGGCCGACGAGCTGTACCGCATCGTCGACCTCATGCGTCACCTGCGCGCCTCCGAGGCCCGCATGCACGTCCGCGAAGAGGTGCCGTTCTTCACCGGCCGCCGCAAGTCCGTCGCGGACCTCGTGGCGGGCCTGGCCTGAGAGCCCGTATCGGGCTCTAACGCTCGCGCGGCAGCTCCACCGACCGCAGTCCGGACGACGGCTCGGGCTCCTTGTGCGGCGCGCACGACGCGTGCCGCCCGGGGAGCCTGCCCTCCAGGAGATACGCCTCGAAGTGTCCGTTGACGCACTTGTTGGGGCCGCCGGCGATGCCGTGGGTGCCCGCGTTCTCCTCGGTCACCAGGGCCGAGCCGGAGAGCCGGCGGTTCAGCTCCAGCGCGCCCTGGTACGGGGTCGCCGCGTCCCGCTCGGCGGCCAGGATCAGCGTCGGGGGCAGCGCGCCCGGTGCCGTGCGCACGTCGACGGGCCGCTGCCGCGGCGCGGACCAGTAGGCGCACGGCAGGTTCATCCAGGCGTTGTCCCAGGTCTCGAAGGGCGCCACGCGCGCGAGCCGTGAGTTGTCGCGGTCCCACGTCGCGAAGTCGGTGGGCCAGGGCGCGTCGTTGCACTCGACGGCGGTGTAGACGGCGTTGCCGTTCTCGTTCTCGGCGGCCGCCCTCGGTTCGGGGGCGGCCTGCTCGATCAGCGGCTTCGGGTCGCCCTTCAGATACGCGGCGAGCGCCGATGCGCGCATCGGCCAGTAGTCGTCGTAGTAGCCGGCCTGGAGGAACGCGCCCTGCAGCTGTCCGGGGCCGACCTTGCCGCCCGCGGGCTCGCGGGCCAGCTCGGCGGCCACCTTCTCGTAGCTGCGCTGGACGGCTTCGGGTGTCCTGCCGAGGTGGTACGTCCTGTCGTGCTTGGCCACCCAGGTGCGGAAGTCGGCCCACCGCCGCTCGAACGCCAGCGACTGTTCGAGGTTGTTGCCGTACCAGACCTGCGTCGGGTCGGGGTTGACCGCCGAGTCGAAGACCATGCGGCGCACGTGCGACGGGAACAGCGTCGCGTAGACGGCACCGAAGTAGGTGCCGTACGAGGCGCCCATGAACGTCAGCCTCTGCTCGCCGAGCGCCGCCCGCAGCACCTCGAGGTCGCGCGCGTTGTTCAGCGACGTGTAGTGGCGCAGCCCGGGGTTGCGTTCCGCGCACCCCCGCGCGTACGCCTTGGCCCGCGCGACGCGCTCCCGCTTGTACGCGGCGTCGGGGTGGGTCGGCGCCTGCGAGGGCGCCTTGCCGAACCGCTTCGGGTCCTGGCAGGACAGCGGCGCCGAGCGGCCGACCCCGCGCGGGGCGTAGCCCACCAGGTCGTACGCCGCCGCGATGCGCTTCCACTCGGGCAGGGCGCCCACCAGTGGGAAGTACGTGCCGGACGCGCCGGGCCCGCCCGGGTTGTAGACCAGCGCCCCCTGCCGGCCGACCGCCTTCTTCGCCGCCTTCCCGGTGGCCTTGGCGCGGCTGACGGTCAGCTTGATCTGCTTGCCGTCGGGCCGGGCGTAGTCGAGCGGGACGGAGACCGTGCCGCACCGGACGGACGGGGGGAGGCCCTCGGCCCTGGCGCAGGCGCCCCAGCGGATTCCGGCGGCCTCGGCGCGCTGCGCCGCGACGGTGGTGCCGGACATCTCGGGGGAGGGCGGGCTGCCGCTCGCGCTGCCCGCGGGGGTGGCGACGAGGGCGGTCAGGACCAGGGATCCAGCGGTTCCATAGCGGGCGGCTGCTGCTCTCATCGCGCTCTTTACCTCTTTTGTCCGGCCGTGCGTTCCGGGTGCTGCTCGAACAAAAGTGATGATTCGTCTGGTATTTGGCGAAGTAAAGCACCGGCCTGCCGGTGTCGGCTCAATGACCCCGTTGCGTCGTCCCGCGCTGCGGCCGCTGGGAGAAGGCGGCCCGCAGCCCCGGATCGCCCGCCGCGCGCACCCCGCGCACGGCGACGACGATGAGCTCCTCGCCGCGCACCGGCAGCGCGCCGAGCAGCCGCTGGCCCGCGGGGGACGCCCATCGCGTGTACGGGTGGATCTCCATGCGGGCGATGAGCAGACAGGCCGTGCACAGCAGCAGCGGAAGCGCGAACCAGATCGCGACCGGCACCTGCCCGGCGGCGGCCGCCCGCTCCTGCGCCGGCATCAGCACCGCGACGGTGCCGAGGCCGAGGACCACCGCTGTCGCGGCCCGCACCTGGCGCACCGCGGCCGCGACCCCCGAACCGGCGCCGTCGGGGACGGCGAGGCCCGCCGCGACGAGCCGGTCGGCGAGCGCCCGCACCGGGTCGGCGGCGGCCGCGCCCCGGCGCACCGGAGCCAGCCGCGACTGCCCCGCGGGACCGATCGCGCCGAGCACCGAACGCTCCATGTCGTCGCGGCCCACCGGGTCGACGACGGTCGCCCAGCCCGTGTGCGCGATCAGCAGCCGCCGCGCCCTGGCCATCGCGACCAGCGTCACGTCGACGACGCGCGCGGGACCGCCGGACAGGAACGCCGCCTCGTAGAGGGTCAGTTCGTGCCCGCCCGCCACGGCCCGCTCCTGCTCGGCGGCGCGGGTCGCGGCGAGGCAGAGCCGGCCGCAGGAGAGGCCGGCCGCGGCCCAGGCGAGGAGGAGCAGGGGGACCCAGAACATGGCGGTTTTCTATGCGAAGGCGCCGCATGGCGCTACGCCCTATTCACTATGTGGACACTCGGTGACGGGTGGGTAACGTTCCGTTTGTTTGGTGCTATCGGTCTCGGGGCTTCGGCCGGGACGCCGCGGGCGGCAGCGGGAACGTGGGCGACGGGGTGACCGGCTCGGCGGAGCCGGGGGAGTCGGTGGGTCCCGGCGGCGCCGGTGATCTGGTCACGGGCCCCGCGGGCCCGGACGTCGCCGCGTCCCGGGCGAGGCCGTCGAAGTCGACGAGGCCGGTGGCCTCAAGGACCTTGATGTGGTCGAGGACGGTCGTGTTCGCGTCGTCGGCCAGGGTGCGTGCCAGCGAGTTGCGGGTGTTCGCGCGCACCTCGGCGACCACGGAGAAGACCTTGCCGTGGGCCCGGCGCAGGACGTTAGCGAATTTCTCGTCGTACGTCTCGCCGCGCGCGCCGCTCAACTCCGCGAGCCAGTCGCGCTGCCGGCGGTTCGGCTGGCTGGGCAGTTCGAGGCCGAGCCGGGTCGCGACCTCGCGTACGCGCGCGTCAAGGAACGTGTGGCCCTCGACGAGGTGCTCGCCCGCGGTCCGCACGGCCTCGGTGGTGCCGCGCTCCTCGGCCTGCTGCCCCGCGGGCAGCTCCCACAGGCCCGCGAGGCGCACCTTGGCGATGAAGTCCCTGTCCAGCGCGGAGAGCGGCCCGAAGTCGGTGGCCACGGTGTCCGCGTGGAGCCGGTCGAGGGCGGTGCCCGAGCGGTCCTCGTAGGACCAGAGGGGGAAGATCAGCGCGGCCAGGGTCGCGACGAGGCCCGCCACGATGAGGCCGGTGCCGTTGATGGTTCGCGATCGCATGGCGCCTCCTGTTGCGGCACCGCACGTTAGTGCGCCCCGGGCGGGGCATGGTCCGATACGGCCGGGAGTACGTCACCTGCCGTACCGGGACCATGAGCCGACGGTCGAGGCGTGCGCCCTCGGACGGCTGGGCGCGGCCCGCTCAACATGACCCGCCGCCGCCCCCGCCGCACGAGGAGCCGCCGCCCCCACCGCCGCAGGACGAGCCACCGCCACTGCTGCTGCCGCAGGACGAACCACCCCCGCCCCCGCTTCCGCCGCCGGAACAGGACGAGCCGCCCCCACCGCCACCGCTGCCGCCCGAGCAGCAGAAGCCGCCCCCGCTACCGCTGCCCGACCCGCACCACACGGGCGTGCCGCTCCCCGCGGTCCACGCGGTCGAGTTCGTGTACGGGGTCGGGTGCGGGCCGGCGGGAGCCATCGCCGGGGCTCGGACGCGGGCGGCGGCGATCAGCTGGTCGCGCAGATCGGGGTGGGCCGCCGCGAGGCCGCGCGTCGCCACCAGGTGCGCCGCGCCCGTGAGGTGGCCCGACGAGGTGACGTACTCCCGCAGCGCGTACCGCCCCGCGACGGTGAGCTGCTTCGACGTGACCGAGAGGCAGACGATGCCGCTGATCACGCCGAAGGCGGCGGCGGGGAACAGCGCCAGGATGTCGGGGAGCGGCGAGTCGGCGCTGCCCGGCTCCAGATAGCTGTTCGCGAACCTCACCACGGTCAGGACGGCACACACCATGAACCCGAAGAAGGTCAGGAAGATCTGCGCCCCGGCCCAGCGCCGCCACTTCTGCTGCCGCCCCGGCCGCACGAGGAGCCCGCGCCGGGCGAGCGCCTCGCCCGTCTCCTGCACCGGCGCGCTCCGCATCACCGCCGCCCGCAGCTCGTGCAGCGCACCGCTGGGCGCCGCGGTGTGGGCGTCGACGACCGCCTGCTCGCCGGCGTTCCTGGCCGCCGGGCGGCTGATGCCGACGACGCCGGGTGCGGCGACGACGAGGCGGCCGTCCTCGTGCAGGCCCGCGATCAGCGAGTCCGTGGCGCGGGCGGGTCCGCCGGAGAGGAACGCGGCCTCCAGGGTGCCCCGGACGAAGACGCCGTGCTCGGCGTCGAGCGGCTGCCTCGCCGCGTGCGGGGACCTGGTGCGGCGGGCCGCCACCACGCCCCGGATCAGCTCGGCCGCGGCGAGCGAGACGACGACCGTGTACACCATGGCGATGATGTTCATGGCGTCACCGCCTCTGCAGGACGCGGCGGGTGGCGTGCAGCAGCCTGGCGGCGGGCCGCCGCGACCGGGGCGCAGGGCCCGACCGCTCCAGCCACCAGTCGCTCAGCAGCCGCCGGGCGGCCGCGTCCATGCCGTCGGGGCGCCCGGCGAGCAGCAGGTGCTCGGCGAAGTTCAGCGCGTCGTGCCGGTAGCCGCCGGTCATGGGGCGGGTCCTGGCGTACGCGAGGAACTCGGCGCGGTACGCCGTGCCGAGGATCTCCGGCAGTTCCGGCGCGACCTTCGCGACGACGTCGGCCCGCTTGGCGGCCAGCGCGTGGCTCTGCACCTTCAGGCGCGCGTGGTCGAAGCCCTCGGGCGCCGGGGTGCCCGCGACGAGCGCGGAGAGCAGGGCGGCCTGGGCGACGGCGGTGCGCTGCCGGGCGGTCGGGGCGGCGGGCGGCACCGCGCGGCGGTCGGCCGGGTCCTCGGCGGGCAGCTCGCCGGACGCCTTCACGGTCGCCCGGATGGCGTCCAACTCCCTTTCCAGCTCGACCGGTTCGGGGAAGTTCTCGTCCCGCTCCAGGAGAACGCCGGGCGGGGAGACGCGGGACGCGAGGTCGGCGAGGATCGCGAGCACGGGCTCGGGCACCGGGTGGGCATGGCTGTCGTGCCAGACGCCGTCCCGCTCGAAGCCGCCCGCCACATGGACGTACGCGATGGCCTCGACGGGCAGTTCGTCGAGGGCCTTGGCCGGGTCCTCGCCGCGGTTGACGTGGTTGGTGTGGAGGTTGGCGACGTCGATGAGGAGCCGTACGCCGGTGCGCTCGACCAGCTCGTACAGGAACTGGCCCTCCGTCAGCTCCTCGCCGGGCCATGCGACGAGCGCCGCGATGTTCTCCACGGCGAGCGGCACGGGCAGTGCGTCCTGCGCGACGCGGACGTTCTCGCAGAGCACGTCGAGCGCGTCGCGGGTGCGCGGCACCGGCAGCAGATGCCCGGCCTCCAGCGGCTGCGTGGCGGTGAGGGCGCCGCCGGCGCGCACGTACGCGATGTGCTCGGTGACCAGCGGCGAGCCGAGCGCCACGGCCCGCTCGGCGAGCGCGGCGAGGCGCCCCTCGTCGGGGCGGTCCGCGCCGCCGAGGCCGAGCGAGATGCCGTGCGGCACGACGGTCACACCGCGCTCGCGCAGCCGCACCAGGGAGTCCGGCAGATGCCCCGGGCAGACGTTCTCAGCGACGGCCTCGACCCAGTCGATGCCGGGCATCGCCTCCACGGCGTCCGCTATCTCGGGCCGCCAGCCGATCCCGGTCCCGAGCCGCCTTCGCTCCGCCACACGCTCCATGTCGCTCCCCCTTCGTCCCCCTGCGTCCCCAGGTCATGACCCTGCCGGGAGCGGGCGAACCCTCGGTGAAGACGTTCAGAGCTACATTTGAGGTTCCGGCCGATCGGTGTTGACCTGGCCGGGCGGCGCGGGCGAGGGGCGGGACGTGGTGGAGACCTCACCGCTCGGCCCGGCGGGCGCGGGCTCGGGGGGCACGGCCCCGGAGGGCGGGGGAGGCCCGGTGGGACTGGCGGTCGCGGTCGACGCGGCGCCGTTCGCGATCCCGTCGAAGTCGACGAGCCCGGTGGCCTCCAGCATCGTGATGTGGTCCAGGACGGTCTGGTTGGCGTCCGTGGCGAGCTGCCGGATCAGGGAGTTGCGGGTGCTGTCCCGCACCTGCGCGACGACACTGAAGACCTTCCCGTGCGCGACGCGCAGCAGGTTCGCGAACTTCCGCTGATACGTCTCACCGCTCGCCGCGGTGAGCTCCTCGAGCCACCCCTGCTGCTGCTCGGTCGGCTGGTTGGGCAGCTCCACGCCGAGCTGCGCGGCGACGGTCCTGGCCCGCTGGTCGAGGTCGGTGTGCCCGACGATGAGGTGGTCGCCCGCCTCCTTGATCGCCTTGGTCGGCGCGCGCTCGACGGCCTGCTGCCCCGCGGGTATCTCCCACAGCCCGGCGAGCCGCACCTTCACGAGCAGATCCCGGTCGGCCGCGGAGAGCGGCCCCCACTGGGTCGCCACGGACCCGGCGGCAAGATTGGCGGGCCCGGTACTTGAGCGGTCGGCGTACGACCACACGGGGAACGCGATCGCGCCCAGTGTGGCGACGAGTGCCGCGATGATCAGAGCCGTGCCGTTGACGCGCCGCAAGGTGCCTCCCGAGGTGCTCCCGTGTCGCCGGTGATACCGGGGAGTACGGAAGATACGGGCGGGGCGTTCAACCGCGCGAGATGTCGGACGGGACGGAGTCGTTCTTCGGCGTGGGTGTCAGCGGCGCAGGGCCGGGTGGTCGGCCACCACCGTGCAGGAGCCCGGGGCGATCTCGGTGAAGCCCGCGTCGCGGACCACCGGAAGGCCGCTCGTCGTCAGGGTGCGCCAGTGCCCGGCCTCGGGGGTGCGGACGGAGAGCGGGAAGCCCGCCTCGCGCCAGGCCGTGCGCTCCTCGGCCGGAAGCTCCCACCAGGCCAGCTGCGCGCCGTGGCCCGCCTGCGCCATCGCCTTGCCCGCCGACATGTCGACCTCGGGGCTCATCCACAGGACCGGGTGCGTCGGGTCGGCGCCTGCCGGGGGCTCCGGGTCGTCCAGCTCCGTGCCCGACACCTGGAGGCGCGCCAGCTCCTTGGGCCAGCCGTCCAGGGGGACCGGCGGGAACACCCGGACCTCCGCCGACTTGCCGGTGACCGTGATGCCGGGCAGCGCCTCCGCCTTGCGCCACTCGCCGCCGCGCGCCCTGCGCACCACCTTGCGGATGCGGGCGTCCTGCCAGTCGCGCATCGCCTGCGCCCACTCCCCGTCGCCGAGGGACCGCTCGTCGCTCAGCATCACCAGGACGGCGCGGGCCGCGGTCTCCAGGGCGTCCGTGCGGGCCGGGGGAGCGGCACGCTCGATGCGGGCGACGAGGGGCAGCACGTACTGCGGGGCCTCGTCGCGCGAAGTGCTCTCGTGGCGGAACGGGCTGTCCCGCACATCCGGCATGGTCGTCTCGTCGCTGGTCACGGACACCAGTCTGCCAGCGTGCGCGAGGATGGCCGGCATGGAACAGGATCTCGCGGTGCGCCTCCACGGGGTGGGCCGCCGCTACGGCGTGCGCGGCGCGTGGGTGCTGCGCGGTGTCGACCTCGGCATACGGGCCGGGGCCCTGGTGCGGATCGAAGGCGCCAACGGCACCGGGAAATCAACCCTGTTGAGGCTGCTCGCCGGCCTCGATGCGCCTTCCGAGGGCCGGGTGACCGGGCGGCCGCGCACGGCGTTCGTGCCCGAACGCTTCCCGGCCGCCCTGCCGTTCACCGCGGTCGGCTACCTCACACACATGGGCCGCGTCCACGGCCTCGCGCGCGGCACGGCGCGGCGGCGCGCGACGGAGTGGCTGGAGCGCTTCGGCGCCGCCGGGTACGCGCGTACGCCGCTTTCGGAGCTGTCCAAGGGCAGCAGCCAGAAGGTCGCCGTGGCGCAGGCGCTGCTGGCCGAGCCCGGTCTGCTGGTCCTCGACGAGGCGTGGACCGGTCTGGACGCCCCGGCCCGCGCCGAACTCGACCGCGCGGTGGCCGACCGCACGGCGGCGGGCGGCGCCGTGGTCTTCGTCGACCACGATCCGCGCCGGCTCGCGGGGGCGGCTGACGAGACGTACGCGGTGGTCGGTTCCGGCCTCAACCGCCTTACGTCCGAGGTGACTTCGGCGCAGTGGCAGGGGCCGACGGTCCTCATCGAGGTGCGGGGGCCCCGGGGCGCGGAGCTCCCGGTGTCCGTGGCGGAGGCGGTCGTGGAGGCGGGCCCCGGGCCCTCCGATGGCATCACGCGGCTCGTGGTCCCGGGACCGCACTCGGACCGGGTCCTGCGGGAGCTCTTGACGGCACGACCGCCGTGGCACGTGGTGACGGTGAGGGCCGAGGAGCCCCCGACGGCGGCGCGTGGCGGTGAGGAGCTGTGATGCCCACGCGATCCACGCGATCCACGCGGTCTACACGGTCTCCGCGGTCTCCGCGGTCCATGCGATCGGCGCTGTCCGTGCTGTCCCCGCTCCCCGCTCTGCTGCGCTACCAGACCGCCCTGCTCGTGCGCTCGCAGCGGTGGCTGCCGCCCGTCATCCTCTACGCCGTGTTCCTCGCCGTCGGCGTGCAGGGCGGGCAGCCCGTCCTGGACTCGCTCGCGTACGCGGCCGGGGTCCTGCTGCCCGTGGCGGCCTGGCTGGCACGGATCTGCGTGACCAACGAGCCGCCCGCGGCCCGCGCTTGCTCCGCCGCGGCCACCGGGCCGGGGCGGGCCCACCTCGCCTCGCTGCTCGCCGCGTTCCTCGCGTCGGCCGCGCTCGGGGGCGTGGCGGCACTCGTCGTGACGGCCATCAGTGACGCGGAGAGCACCGACGCGCGGCTGCCGGTGTCACGGCTCCCCGCGGGTGCGGCGGGCCTCCTGGCGATGCTGATCTGCGCGTCGCTCGGCACCGCGCTCGGAGCGCTCGCGAACCGGCCGCTGCTGCGGTCCGCCGGCCGGGCCGTCCCCACGATGCTGCTCGGCGCGCTGCTCCTCCTCGTCACCACGGGCTCCCCGGCGAAGTCGGTCCTCACCGCACTGACGACGGGTTCGAGGGAGGGCGCCGTACCGCTGCCGCTGGGTGCGACGGCGGGGGCGCTTGCCGTGGCGGCGGGCGCGGTGGGGGTGGCGTGCGCGCTGTGTTCGCGGCGCGGTTGACCCGGGGGCACCCTCTCGTACCCCTCAGCCGGAGCAGGCGGACCGTTGCGCCTCCTGCCACTCGCACGCCGGGCAGAGCGTGATGCCCTTGCGGGACTCCGGGTACTCGGTGGGCTCGCGGCACAGCACGCACTCGGCGCGGGGCTCGTCCGGCGCCGCGTCGCCCTCCGGAGCCGGGCCCTCCGTACGGTCCGCACCGTCCGCGCCGCAGTGGTCCTCATCCGCCATGCGGACCAGCCTAGCTCCGCGCCCCTGCCGCCCCCGCCGCCCTCGCCGTCCCGATCTGCTCCGACACCCGGACGAACCGGAATCCGCGTTCCCGCAGTTCCGGGACGATCGTGCGCAGGGCGCGCTCCGTCGCGGGCGCCGCGCTGCGCGTGCAGTGCATGACGACCACCGAGCCGGGCCGCACCCCGTCGAGCACCTGCTTGGCCACCGCTGCGGCGTCCGTCGCGAAGGCGTCGCCGCTGACCACGTCCCACTGCACCGCGGTGACGCCGCCGGGCGCGAGCGCACTCAGGGCCCGCCGGTCGTAACAGCCGCCCGGGAAGCGGAAGTACGGCACCGGGCGCTCGACGCCCGCCGTACGGAAGGCGGTGAAGGCGCGCTCCATGTCGGCGCGCATCCGGGCCGCGGGGACCGCGGGCAGGCCGTAGCAGTCCCCGGTGAAGGCGTGGTGGCTGTACGAGTGGTTGGCGACCTCGAAGAGGGGGTCGCGGCCGATGTCCTTGGCCTGGGCCGGGTACTGCTCGGCCCACCGCCCCGTCATGAAGAACGTCGCGGGCACCTTCAGCCGCCGCAGCGTGGCGACCAGCTCCGGGTTGTCGAACCGTTCACCGGCCTTCGCGCGCGGCCCCTGGTTCGCGGTCATGTCGGCGTCGAAGGTGAGGGCGACGGTGCGGCCGCGCGTCCGGGACCCGTTCGTGAACACGGGGGTGAGGCCGGCGGGTCCCGGCGCGAGCGTGGGCGGGGCGGTCGCCGCGGACCGGGCGGGGGGACTCGGGCGGCCGGGGGCGACGGTGTCGCCGGCGCACCCGGCGAGGACGGTGGTCAGGGTGCCGAGGGCGCAGAGCGCGGCGCATCTCCGTACGAGAGTGATCACCCGATGAAGATATGGGAGCAAGGCCGGTAAATAGGATTAATCGGGCGTGACGTGCGCCGAATGCTCCGCGCCGCCACCCGTCCGGCGTCCGTCCGTCCCTGAGCCAGCCGGTCGACGCCGCCCGCCCTGGATCCGGCCGCCCGGTGTTCGCCCCTAGATCCAGCCGTCCAGCGACGCCATGAACGCGTCGAAGTCGTCCCGGTGCATGGTGTGCCCGGCGCCCCGGACCGTCCGCACCTCGAAGCCGCGCCGCGCCAGCTCCTCCTTGAGCGGCCCCCCGACGACGGGGCTGGGGTCGGCGACCTGGACGAGCGACGGCACGACGGGCGCCGTCGGCGTGCGGTCGACCGCGCCCGCGCCGGACAGCGAGAGCGCCGTCTCCGGGTCCCACACGGCGAGGGTGGCGGCCTCGATGTCCACGTCGACCGCCTCCCAGCGCGGATTGAACTTCGCTATGACCTCGCGCGGGACCCGCTGGAACTCCACGAACACCGCGGGGTCGACCGCGTCCTCGCCGCCGAGCGCCCACGCGGGGTCGGCGTACACGGCCCGCGCGGGCGCGAGCCGCTCGGCCGCGAGGGCGAGCGCCAGACCGCCGAGCGAGTGCCCGAGCGCGAGCTCCGCGCCGGCCGGCAGGGTGTCGACCAGGTCGTCCGCGAAGATCTCCGCGCCGTACGCGCCGCGCCCGCTCGCCCCGTGCCCGCGCAGGTCCACACCGATGACGCGATAGCCCTCGGCGGCGAGAGCGGGGCCCACGCGACGCCACGTCCGGTGGTCCGACATGATCCCGTGGACCAAGAGGGCCACGCGGTCGCCGGTGCCCCACTCGTGGGTGTGCAGCTTCATCGTGAGGGTGCCTTTCTGGTGCGGGGGTCGCGGGCGGTACACCTGGATCTTCCGGGGCGGACCCGTCCGCTCCGGCGGCTGGGGTCGCGATGTGACGCACGCAACGGGCTCCGGCCACGCACAATGCAGCACCGGGGCACGGATCGAGGCAGTCTCGGAACGGCCCCGAAGGCGACCCCGAGGGGCTCAAGGTGACCCCGAGAGGGGCTCAAGGCGACGGAAGGAACGACCATGCGTCCGGTGCTCCGCGACGACGTACGGCAGTTAGCGAAGAGATGGGTGGACCAGGCCAGGGCCGACGCGCTGAAGAACGGCGAGGAGCCGCCCCCCGCGTTCCGCGACGTGCCCGACGACCAGCGCGCCCCGCTGTTCCGCGAGGCGCACTACTGGCACACGCTCGCGTCCGGGCTCTTCCTTGAGCAGTCCGTGCCGCCCCGCCCCTCCGAGGCGAACATCCGGGCCATGCGCAGGCACCTCGCGGACTGCGCCGGGCAGCTGCGCTCGATGATGGACCGGCGCGGCGAACTGCTGCCCGAGGGCGCCTGCGACCAGCTCGCCACCGTCGAGCTGCGCGTGGCCATGGCGCTGGACCTGGTGGAGAACGCCGGCGCGGCCTGGGCCCGCGAGACCGACGCGGCCTGGCACGAACTGATGCTGCTGGCCCGGCTCCTCGACTACGACCCCTCGCGCACGCCCGACGACTGGGTGCCGGAGGGGTGGAACAACTACGCGGGCCTCTGCCTGGTCTAGTTCGCCGGCCTCTGTCCGGTCCTGGCCCGGGATATCCTCGTCCCGGGTACGTCCAGTACATCCGGTACGTCGGTACGCCCGGTAGACCCTGAGGCCTCCCGCGTCGCAGCGCTCTACGTGCCCCAGCGCCCCGCGACCACAAGGAGTCCTTGATGCCCCACGTCGAGTGGACCGAGAACGACCGCAACGGCTCCGCCACGGACGCCGGCCCGGACGCTCCCGTGCAGAGTGCCCGCTGGCACTCCGAGAGCGGCGCCCCCGCGCCCCGCCGCGTCGTCGTCGCCGACGACCGGACGAAGGCCGACGTGGCCTACCGGCTCGTCTGCGAGGGCACCGCTCTGCTGTGGCGGGGCGACTTCCACGGCGCCCGGCAGCTGCTGAGCGCCCTGGGCCGCCGCGTGGACCGGAAGGCGGCCGCGCCACGCAAGGGGGCTGCTGCGCGCAAGGGAACTGCTGCGGGCAAGGCGGCCGATGCCGGTGAGGCGTCCGCGCCCGGTGCCACGGTCGCCGACTCCTTCCACCTGCACCGCCGCGCCCGCGGCCACCGGGCCCGCGTGCTCGGCATGCTGCTCGTCCAGCTGGACGACGACCACGGCCTCGCGCTGCGCCGGGCGCCCGACGTGCGCGCCACCTGCCGCGAGGCGTACGGACCGCCCGACGGGCCGATGGTGGTCTCCCTGCGCGAACTCCTGGGCGTGATCGGCGCCCACGAGTGGCGGTCCAAGGGCGTGCACGTGCCCGCTCTCGACGACCGGATCCACCCGCACTACGGCGTGTTCTCCCCGGTCAGGGGCGAGTACGTCGACCTGGTGGCGCAGGTGCCGCTGCCGGGCGCGGCCGAGCGGGGCGCGCCCCCGCGGCGTACGGCGTTCGACATCGGCACCGGCACCGGCGTGCTCGCGGCCGTCCTCGCCCGCAGGGGCGTCGACCGGGTGGTGGCCACCGACATCAACCCGCGCGCCATCGCCTGCGCACGGGACAACGTCGAACGGCTCGGGCTCCAGGAGCGAGTGGAGGTCGTCGAAACGGGCCTCTTCCCGGCGGGCCGCGCCACGCTCGTCGTGTGCAATCCGCCGTGGCTGCCCGCCCGGCCGACCTCCGCCGTCGAGCAGGGTGTGTACGACCCGGGCAGCGCGATGCTGCACGGCTTCCTCGACGGGCTCACCGAGCATCTGGAACCCGCGGGGGAGGGCTGGCTCATCCTGTCCGACCTGGCCGAACACCTCGAACTGCGCACGCGGGAAGACCTGTTGGCGGCCTTCGACGCGGCCGGCCTTCGGGTGGTCGACCGGCACGACATCGCGCCGCGCCATCCGCGCGCCGCGGACGCCACCGACCCCCTGCACGCCGCCCGCGCGGCCGAGGTGACCTCGCTGTGGCGCCTGACCCCGGCGTGAACACCCCTTTTTGAAGCAACCGTTTCAGAACATGCTAGCGTCGTCACTCGTCAGTTCTGAAGCGGTCGCTCCAAAAGCGGGGGCGGCTGCCTGCGACCGGGAGGGCCGCTGCAATGCCGCTTGCGGTGTACATCGTCGGGCTGGGCATCTTCACCCAGGGAACCTCGGAGTTCATGCTGTCCGGCCTACTGCCGGGCATGGCCGACGACTTGGGCGTGTCCGTCCCCGATGCGGGACTGCTCATCTCGGCCTTCGCGGTCGGCATGGTCGTCGGCGCGCCCCTGCTCGCCGTCGCCACGCTCCGCTGGCCGCGCCGCACGGCGCTCGTCTCCCTGCAGGCGGCCTTCGTCGTGGCCCACGTCATCGGGGCCCTCGCGCCCGGCTACACCGTCCTGTTCGTGACGCGCGTGGTCAGCGCCCTCGCGTACGCCGGGTACTGGGGCGTCGCCGTGGCCACCGCGGTGGCGCTCGTGCCGGCGGACGCCAAGGCGCGGGCGGTCGCCGTGGTCGCCGGCGGACTCACGCTCGCCACCATCGTGGGGGTTCCCGCGGGCACGGTGCTGAGCCAGTTCTCCAGCTGGCGGGCCGCGTTCTGGGCGGTGGCCGCGGCCACCGTGGTGAGCCTGGTCGGCACGCTGCTCCTCGTCCCCGGCGGCCGTGGCGAGGACGCCCGCCCCTCGGTCCGCGCCGAACTGCGGGCCATGGCACGACCGCAGCTGTGGCTCTCGTACGCCCTCACCGCCTTCACCTTCGGGGCGGTCATCGTCACCTTCAGCTATCTGGGGGCGCTGCTCACCGAGGTGAGCGGGGTCTCCGAGGGGTGGGTGCCCGCGGTCCTCGCGCTGTTCGGCGTCGGCGGCATGGCGGGCATCGTGATCGGCGGACGCACCGGCCAGACGCGTCCCCTCGGCACGCTCGGTCTCGGGCTCGGCGCGCTCGCCGTCTTCTCCGCGCTGCTCGCGCTGACGGCGCACGTGACGGCCGTGGTGATCGTCCTGGTCTTCCTGCTCGGCCTCGTCGGCTACGTCACCAACCCGGCCCTCCAGTCCCGGGTGTTCGGCCTCGCGCCGGGCGCGCCGACGCTGGTCGGCGCGGCCAACACGGCCGCGTTCAACGTCGGCAACACCGTCGCCCCGCTGCTCGGCGGCATGGCCATCGACGCAGGGCACGGCTACGCGTCGGTGGCCTGGGTCGGCGCCGCGCTGGCCGCCACGGGAGCGGTGGGCGTGCTGTGGGCGGCCCGTCTGCAACGGGCGGAGCGGGCGACGACGGGCACGCCGCAGCTCCCCGCGCAGCGCACGTCCGTCACCGCTCACGACACCGCGAGGGCCGAAGCATGAGTGCCGCCGAACACCGGGACCGCGCCGCGCGCGTCCGCGTCACCGCCGACCCCGACTGGTACGAGTCGGCGGGCATCTCGCTCGGCATCCGCGTCGGCGACCTCGTCTTCACCTCGGGGCAGGCCCCGGTCGACGGGCACGGACGCACCGTCGGTGCCGGGAACTTCGAGGCCCAGGCGCGCCGGGCGCTCGCCAACCTGTCCACCGTCCTCGACCACGCGGGCTCCGGCCTCGACCGCATGGTCAAACTGACGGTCTTCGTCACGGACGTCGCCCACCAGGACGCCTTCGCCCCGCTCCGCGCGGAGTTCTACGGCACGCCCCCGCCCGCGGAGAGCTTCGTCCAGGTCGCCGCGCTCGCCGACCCCGAGTGGCTGATCGAGATCGAGGCCGTCGGTGCAGTCGGTGCCGTCGGAGGGTGACGCCTCGGTTTTGTAAGCGCGTTCCAAAACGTTTACCGTGGGCGCATGGCCAGACCACGAGAGTTCAACGAGGACCGGGTCGTCACCGCGGCCATGGAGACGTTCTGGCGCCACGGGTACGAGGGCACCTCGACGCGCGATCTCTGCGACAGCACGGGTCTCGGCCCCTCCAGCCTCTACAACACCTTCGGCGGCAAGCGGCAGCTCTACCTCCGCTCCCTCCGGTGCTACTACGACACCGCCACCGCCGAGCAGGTCGAGATCCTGCGCGGGGAAGGCCCGGCGAAGCAGCGGCTGCGCGCGATGATGATCCACGCCGTCGACGCCGACCTCGGCACCGATCCCGAAGGGACGGGCGCGCGCGGCTGCTTCGCGATCAACGCGGCCATCGAGGTCGCCGGGGCCGACCCCGAGGTGAGGGAGGCGGTGCGGCGCAGCTTCGACCGGGTCGAGGGCGAGCTGTGCGCCGTCGTGGAGGAGGGGCGGCGCGCGGGCGAGATCCGGTCCACCGGCGACGCGAGGACCGTGGCACGCCGGGTGCAGAGCACGTACTACGGCCTGCGCGTCCTCAGCCGCGTCCAGGACGACCGCGAGACGCTGCTCGCCACGGTGGACGGGGCGCTCGCCGACCTGTGACCTCGCGGCGCGCGACGTCGTGACGCCTGACCTCGCGGCGCGCTGACGCTCCGCTCACGCGCCCGGCTCGTCCGTTTATCGGATGTTGATCGGGTGCCGCGACGCTCCACGAGTCCATGTCGCCCCTGTTCGGGCATGGGCCCGACGGAATCGACCGGAGGTACGCACATGAAGGTTGTCCGCTCCCTCAAGAAGAAGATCACCGGCGAGAAGAGCCTCAAGGCCTACGCCTGGTACCACTGGTACTAGGCCGACGAGCCAGTCACCGCGCGCATCCCGCGCGGATGCGCATCCCGTAGGGACGTAATGCGCCGTTGAGGCCCGTGCCCGGTGTGCCACCCCCAACCGGCCGCCGGGCACGGGCCTCCCGCTCTTGGAGATCCTCGATGTCCATATCCGGTACCGACCGGCTCGCGCGGACCACCGTCTTCACGCCGCGACTCCACGCCCTGCTGCGCGACCACCGCGGCGAGGACGTGTTCCGTCTGGACGACGACACCGTCGGCGTCGCCGGGCCCGCCCTCACCGACCAGATCCTCGCCGCGCGCCCCGCCACCGAACGCGAACGCCCCACCTTCAAGCCGCTCCACGGGCGCTCCATCCCGCGCACCGAGGCGTCCACCGTCATGCGGGCCATCGGCCGCGACGTACGGGCGGCGCTGAAGAAGCCGGTGCCGGGAAACATCGACCTCACCGGGGAGTGGCCGCACACCGGCCACGTCCACCTGCGCGACCTGATCCTCGGCGCCGACCCGTACCGCCTGCGCATCCTCATGGACCGCACCCTGGAGCTGACGCCCAAACTGACCTGGACGGTCATCGCCACCGGCGCCGCCCTGCCCCGCGGACTCCGGCCGGGAGCGCCCGTCACGAGCATCGCGGGCCTGACCGCGGACGCCACCACCTACCGCGACCGCCGCTACGCCATGGGCCTGTACCGGCGCGCCGCCGCCCCCGTCTGCTTCACCGTCTCCACACTCGTCGCCAACGCGTACTGGCTCGGGGCGCCCTTCGACGACGCGACGCCGAACGAGCACATCCTGTACGAGTCCATGCGGCTGCTGCCGCCCTCCTGGAACATCCTGCGGAACGCGTCCCCCGAGTACCCCGCCCTCGACGCCCGCATCGGCACCGGCGACGACGTCCTGCTCCTGCCGCTGCTCAGCCACCGGGACCCGGAACTCTGGGACGACCCCGACGCGTTCCGCCCCGAACGCTGGGCCGACCTCGACCCCGACGACCACCCCGGCTACCTCCCCTTCGGCCACGCCTCCGAACGCTGCTGGGGGCGGCACATGGTGATGCCACTGGCCGGAATGCTCCTCGACATCCTGCGCGCCGACGGAATGACGGTCGACCCCCACCAGACCACCGCGAAGGTCCCGCTTGCGGGGCTGCTCGGCGTCGACAAGGTGCGGCTCGTCCGCGGCAGGCCCTGACGCGTCCCGGTTCCGGTCCCGGCCCGGTTTCGGCTCAGGCGTCGCGGCGGAACAGGGCCGTCCAGAGGAAGGGCTCACCGAAGAGCTCCGATGTGGACGGCTCGTCCCGCATCCTGCGCAGCTCGACCTCCGTCAGACCGCCACCGGTGAAGATTCCGCGGAGTGCATCCGGCGTGTACGCGAGACCGCCTTGCAGCCGCGCCCGGCGGTAGAACTCCGCGTCGGGCAGCTCGGACCCCATGCCCGCCTCACCGGCCGCGAAGCAGGTGAGGGCGAAATGGCCGCCGGGGGCCAGGGCGCGGTCCAGAAGGGCGAGGTAGCTGACGCGGCGGTGCGGCGGCAGGTGGTGGAAGCACCCCGAGTCGTAGATCAGGTCGTACGGCCCCGCCAGCTCGCTCTCCGCGAGCGCGAAGGCGTCACCGTGGTGGAACCGGATGTCGGCCCCCGCCTCGCGGGCACGCTCCGCGGCCCAGTCGAGGGCGGCCGGCGACAGGTCGACGGCATCCACCTCGTGGCCCAGGGCGGCGAGGTGCAGCGCGTTGCGCCCCGGGCCACAGCCCAGGTCGAGGGCACGGCCCGGGGTGAGGAGGCCCCGCTCGGCGTACGAGACGAGATTCTCGTCCGGCTTGGCCACGAAGAACGGCACCGGCTTGTCGCGGTCCGCGTAGAAGCCGTCCCACCACCCGGCCCCGTCGGCCGTCCAGCGGTCGGCCGCCGGCTCGAACAGGCCGTCCAGGAGTCTCATCACGTCGTCGACCGTACGAATACTGCGATCCATCAAGTCCCCTTTCCTGAGGGGCAATTGTATGGCGCGGATGGCGGAAACCGCAGGTCAGAGGCTGCTCGTGGTGGTCGCGGGGAGGCGTCGTGAGAGTGTCCGCGGGTCCGCTGCGCCCGCGTCGGGCCCTGCCCCCGTCCGCCGCCCCAAATGGCGTCCGCGCACCCCTGGACGGCCGCCAAGGGGCCTTCCGGCGCCAGGACGGGGCCACGTGTTCACGCGAAGTATCCCCAGAAGTAATCACAGCTGCTTGGATGTTCGAGCGCCCGAACAGGGGCACCTCCCGCACCTCTTGCATCAGCCGTCACAGCAGCAACCGCCCCCACACACCCAGGAGTTTCCGTGCCGCACACCGCGCTGCGCAGGACCCACGCCGCCGCGATCACCTCCGTGCTCGCCGCCGCCACGCTCGCCGCCGTCGCCCCGGCCGCGACCGCCGCCGACGCCTCCGCCGCTCCTCCCTCGCTCAAGGTGCTCACGTACAACGCCTTCCTGTTCAGCAAGTCGCTCTACCCGAACTGGGGCCAGGACCACCGTGCCAAGGCGATACCGGCCGCCGACTTCTTCCGGGGCCAGGACGTCGTCGTACTCCAGGAGGCGTTCGACAACTCCTCGTCCGACGCGCTGATGGCCAACGCGGCGGCCCGCTACCCGCACCAGACCCCGGTGATGGGCCGAGGCAAGAGCGGTTGGGACGCCACCGGGGGCGCGTACTCCTCCGTGACGCCGGAGGACGGCGGTGTGACGGTCCTGAGCAAGTGGCCGATCGTGCGCAAGGAGCAGTACGTCTACAAGGACGCGTGCGGCTCCGACTCGTACTCCAACAAGGGCTTCGTCTACGCCGTCCTGGACGTGAACGGCACGAAGGCGCACGTCGTCGGCACACACGCCCAGTCCACCGACCCCGGCTGCGCCGCCGGCGAGGCCGCGGCCACCCGCGCGAAGCAGTTCAAGGAGATGGACGCCTTCCTGGATGCCAAGAACATCCCCGCGGGCGAACAGGTCATCGCGGCGGGCGACTTCAACGTCGACTCGCACAGCTCCGATTACGCCTCGATGCTCGCCGACGGCGGCCTCGCCCCCGCCGACACCCGCACCGGACACCCGTACTCCTTCGACACCCGCGACAACTCGATCGCCGCCGAGCGCTACCCCGACGACCCGCGCGAGGACCTGGACCACATCCTCCACCGCAAGGGCCACGCCCGGCCCGCCACCTGGCACAACAACGTGATCAAGGAGCAGAGCGCGCCCTGGACGGTCTCCAGCTGGGGCAAGGAGTACACGTACACGAACCTGTCGGACCATTACCCTGTGACGGCGTACTAGGGGTACGAGGGGAGGCACGACCTGGATGGGCGCGGAGGACACCGCCACGACACTGCGGGCGATCGGCGACGAGTTGTCGGACCGCTTCTACGAGCGGGACGACGTGGTGCGGACCCTGCTGGCGACGCTGCTGGCCGGTCAGCACTCTCTGGTCCTCGGCCCGCCGGGAACAGCCAAGTCCGAGCTGGCCCGGGAGCTCACGAGCAGGGTCGTGGGCGCGTCCTACTGGGAGATACTCCTCTCCAAGTTCACCGCGCCCACCAGGATGTTCGGGCCCGTCGACGTCGCCGCGCTGGCTCGCGGCGAGTACCGCCAGGTCTACGAGGGCCGCGCCACGACCGCGCACATCGCGTTCATCGACGAGATATTCAAGTGCTCCACAGCGGCGCTGAACGAGACGCTGGGCTACCTCAACGAGCGGATCTACCACCCCGAGAGCGGCGGCGAGCCCATCCGCTGCCCTCTCATCGGGGCCATCACGGCGAGCAATGAACTGCCCGAGGGGGACGGTACGGCCGCGATCTACGACCGGCTCCTCGTCCGGATCGAGGTCGGATATCTGGAGGACCCTTCGAACTTCGCCGCGCTGGTCCGCTCCGCCGTCCACCGCCCGCGGGCACCGGCCCGGACCACGGTCGAACTGGCCGCGCTGCGGCACGCCGTGACCGAGGCCGTCCCTGCCGTGGAGGTCCCCGACGGAATCGTGGACGCGGTGTGCACGCTCCGGGCCGCCCTGCGCCGCAAGGAACTCGTCGCCTCCGACCGGCGCTGGCGGCAGTCGGTGGGCCTGCTCCAGGCCTCCGCGTACCTGGCAGGACGCCAGGCGGTCGCCGAGACCGATCTGTCGGTGCTGACCCATGTGCTGTGGGACTCACCCGCCCAGCGCCCGACCGTCGAGCGCGAGGTGCTGCACCTGGTCAACCCCGACGCCAAGGAGGCGCTCGACCTGGCCGACACCATCGACGAGCTGGAGGCCCAGCTCGACGCCATGGCCGGGCAGTCCCGCGAGGCGCTGAGCGAGTGGGTCATCACGAAGGCCCACAACAAACTCGCCATGGCGGGCAAGCGGCTGGAGAGGCTGCGCGAGGAGGCGGCCGTCGCAGGCCGCTCCACCGCCACCGTCGAACGGGTCGCGGGACGCCAGCGGGCCGTCCGCGCACGCGTCCTCACCGAGGCCCTGGGGCTGGACGCGAGCACGGTGCGGGACCAGCTCCACGGGCCGGGGGAGCAGGGGCGTGCCTGAGACACCGGACACGCTCGACGAGCTCGCGCGCCGCGCCGGGACGTGGCTGAGCCCGGCCGCCACCGCTCCCGAGCGGCACACCACGGCCGTGGTCGCGGACCTGTTCGACAGGATGACCTGGCGCGACACCTACGAGCAGTCGGCCGGACTGCGCGAGCTGGCCGAGGAGTTGCACCAGCGCCACGACCACACCGCCGACCTGCTGGCCGACGCGTTCCTGGCCGCCTACAAAGCCGCCCCGCGGCTGCGCGAGCCCGCGGAAATGGACCCCTGCCGACTGGTCAACCACCAGATCATCACCGCGCTGATGGAGTCACCCGACTTCGCCGACCTGCGCCGGGAGACGGCAGGCGATCCCTACGCCGCCGCCATGGCCGTGCTCGCCCAGGCCACCGCGCTGCGCCAGATCCTCGAGCGCTCCCGGGACGCCTGGCGCCAGGCCGAACAGGCGAAGAACGCCCGGCAGGCCGCCGAAGCCGCGGCGACCGCCACCGCCGAAGCACTCCGGCAGGCCGCCGAACAGGCCGCGGAGGACGGCACCGTGCCCTCCCCGGCCGCCGACGCCGTACAACGGGCGATCGCGGCCGCCGAGAGCGCGGAGGCCGCCGCCCGGCGGGCCGCCCGGGGCGCCGCGCAGGCCCTCGCAGCTGCGGTCCCCGGCAGCCATGCCGCCGCGCGGAACGCGGTGGCGAAAGCGGCACGGGCCGCGCGGCAGGAGGCCACGCTGACGCGAGCCTGGGGCGTCGGCCCCGGCGAGCTGGAGCGGATGCCGTACGAGGAGCGCGCCCGGCTCGCCGAGCGGCTGCGCACCAGCCGTCTCGCCCGGTGGGCCGAACTCATCGGCCGCTTCCGGCAGATGGCCGACGGCGAACGCGCCCGCAAGGTGGAGAACGCCACCGGCGAACTCGTCGGCGTCACGCTCGGCGACGACCTCTCCCGCGTCATCCCCTCAGAGCTGGCCAACCTCGGCCTGCCCGAGTTGCGTGCCGTGTTCGCCGCGCGCTACGCCGCAGGGGAGCTGATGCTGTACGACAGCCGGGGAGAGCAGGCCACCGGCCAGGGCGCGATCGTCGCGTGCGTCGACACCTCGCACTCCATGTACATGGAAGGGCCAGGCGGGACCACCCGGGAGGCCTGGGCCAAGGCGTGCGCCCTTGCCCTGCTGGACCAGGCCCGGCACGCGGGGCGGGACTTCGTCGGCATCCTCTTCTCCGCCGCCGACCGGATCCAGGTCTTCCGCTTCCCGGCCGACCGGCCCGCCGGCATCGCCCGGGTGCTCGACTTCGCGGAGACGTTCCTCGGCGGCGGCACCAGCTACCAGACGCCCCTGTCGGCGGCGGGCGACCTGCTGGCGGAGGAGTTCGACGACGCCGCCCGCAGGCGCGGCGACATCGTGCTGCTCACCGACGACGAATGCGGCGTCACCGAGGAGTGGACGCGCGGCTGGAACGACGCCAAGCGCCGGCTGGGCTTCCGCGTCTTCGGCGTGGCCATCGGCGCCCCGCCCGCTGCCGCGGAGGGCTCGGTCCTGGACGCCCTCTGCGACAACCTGCGCTCCGTCGAGGACTTCACCGACGTCCACGCCGCCGCCGACCTCTTCCGCGTGATCTGACGCGCCGCGGCCGTTTCGTCGCCCGTCACTGGCCGACCCTGCCGTCGACGCACTCCCGCAGCAGGTCGGCATGGCCGCAGTGCCTGGCGTACTCCTCGATGCGGTGCACCAGCAGCTCCCGGATCGAGGTCCTGTCCTTCCCCAGCCGCTCACCGAGGTCGGGGTGGCCGGCGAGCACCGCATCGGTGGCCGCCTGCTCGCGTTCGAGGTCGGCGAAGGCGGCGTCGACCACGGCCTGGTCGGCGACGGCTCCGTCGAAGTCCGCGTCGTGCTCGCCGTACAGCTTCGGCACCGGGTCGCCGTCGCTGATCCAGTTGCGCCAGTCACGCTCCACCTCGACGAGGTGCCGGACCAGACCGAGGAGCGACATCGTCGAGGGCGGCACCGACCGGCGGGCCAGCTGCTCCGGGTCCAGGCCCTCGCACTTCATCCGCAGGGTCATGCGGTAGCTCGTCAGGAAGTCGAGCAACGTGGGGAGTTCACCGTCGGGGCTGCCTCCCTCGCTGTTGCGGGGGTCCTGGTCCGGGTCGGCCCACATGTCGGGGTAGGTGGTCGCCCGGGTCCACCGCGTGGGGTGCTCGCCCCGGTCGCTCTCGCCGCTCTCGCCGTTCTCGCTGCTCTGGTCGCTCATGCAGGTCATGGTCGACCGTGCGGGCCCGGCCCGCCAGTGATTTGTCACCGGGGGGCCGGCCGCTCCTTGCGCGAGGGCCTACTTGTAGCAGGGCCTACTTGTGCCAGGGCCCCGTCACCGCGAACGTCGTGCCGGGCGTATAGCAGTTCACGTACATCGTCTCGTGGTCGGGCGAGAAGGTGACGCCCGCGAACTCTCCCCACTCGGGCTTCTCGGGTGTGCCGATGTTCTGGCGGTTGCGGGCCGTCGCGTAGACCTCGCCGCGCCGGGTCACGCCGTACACGTGCTGGGCGCCGTCGCCGTCCTCGCACACCATCAGGCCGCCGCTGGGCGCGAGGCAGATGTTGTCGGGGGACTCGCCCGGCAGCTGGATGTCGGTGCTCGGGCCGAACACGACGACGAGGGTGAGCCGGCGGTGGGACGGGTCGTACCGCCAGATCTGGCCGAAGTGGTCGGCCGCCGAGCCGTCGCCGCTGCGCGCGAAGGACGACACGAAGTAGACGGACGAGCCGCCCCAGTAGCAGCCCTCCAGCTTCTGCGCGTGGGTGACGCCCTTCTTGCCGAAGTCCTGGTGGCGGATGGGTGTTTGGGCGGCCAGCGGGTCCGGGACGTCGACCCACTCGATGCCGTCGAAGCTCGTGCCCGTCTCCTGGATCGAGGACAGGTCGGGCACGTCGGGCACCCGCATGGCCTGCAGTCTGCCGCCCGCGCGCAGCGAACCGCGGCCGCCCCCCGGCTTCTTGGGCAGGAAGCGGTAGAAGAGGCCGAAGGGCTTCTCGAAGGCGTCCTCGGTCTCGTAGACCACGCCGCGCTTCGGGTCGACGGCGACGGCCTCGTGCTGGAAGCGGCCCATCGCCGTCAGCGGCACGGCGCCGGTGCGCCGCGGGTCCACCGGGTCGACCTCGAAGATGAAGCCGTGGTCCTTCGTGTAGCCGTTCGTGCCGGCCTTGTCCTCGGTCTCCTCGCAGGTGAGCCAGGTGCCCCAAGGCGTCGGCCCGCCCGCGCAGTTGACGGCGGTCCCGGCGATCGCGACGCGCTCGTCAAGGACCTTGTCCCGCCGGTCGAGCGCGAGCGCCGTACACCCGCCCTTGGCCGCCGGGTCGTAGGTCAGCTCCTTGACGGTCGGCACGCCGATCTTGGCGGTGACGCGGTTCTCGTGGTTGCGCACGAGGTGGACGCCGCCGTTCCTGCCCCGGAAGGCGGCCATGCCGTCGTGATTGCTGGGCACTCTGCCCTCACCCGACCGCAGGGGCTCGCCCTCACGCGAGAGGACCTGGTAGCGGAAACCTTTCGGCAGATCGAGCAGACCCTTGGGATCGGGGACGAGAGGGCCGTAACCGGCCTTCCCGTGCGCGGCCGCGGTGCCCGCGAAGAGTTCCGAGAGGGCGCCGGTGAAGGCGATTCCGGCGCCCAGGGCACCGGTACGGGCGAGAACCTGACGTCGAGTGGCGGACATGATGGGCAACCTCCTGCTGGCGGACAGGAATGTGACCGGATGTGTGTACCACGCGCACTAGTTCGCGGGAACCACGCGCGTAGCTTCCGTTTCACGTGCCGACTTCGCGCGCCGTCCCTTGCCCCCGCCGGTGGGCCGCTGCCTCCGCCAGGGGCCCCGCCGGGGCGGGGCTACTCGCCCACGAGGCCCTTCGCGTCCCGCGCGAGCGCCGTGAGCCGTGAGATGGCCCGGAAGTACTTCTTCCGGTATCCGCCGTTCAGCATGTCCTCGCTGAAGAGCCGGTCGAAGGGCACGCCGGAGGCGAGTACCGGTACCTCTCGGTCGTACAGCCGGTCGGCGAGCACCACAAGGCGCAGGGCGGTCGACTGGTCGGGCACCGGCGTCACGTCGGTGAGGCAGACGGCGGCGAGCCGGTCGGTCAGCGCGCCGTACCGGCTCGGGTGGACCTTGGCCAGGTGCGCGAGGAGGTGCGGGAAGTCGTCGAGCGAGGCGCCGTCCGTCGCGTACGCCGCCTTGGTGACCTGCTCCTCCGAGTACGGAGCGGGCGCCTCGGGCAGGCCGCGGTGGCGGTAGTCCTCACCGTCGATCCGCAACGCCTTGAAGTGGGACGACAGGCCCTGGATCTCGCGCATGAAGTCCGTGGCCGCGAACCGGCCCTCGCCGAGCTTGCCCGGCAGCGTGTTCGACGTCGCGGCGAGCGCCACGCCCTGCTCGACGAGCTTGGAGAGCAGCGAGGAGACCAGGACCGTGTCGCCCGGGTCGTCGAGCTCGAATTCGTCGATGCAGAGCAGCCGGTGACCGCTGAGGGTGCGCACGGTCTGCTGGAAGCCGAGCGCGCCGACCAGGTTCGTGAGCTCGACGAAGGTGCCGAAGGCCTTCTGGCCGGGCGCGGCGGGCGCCGCGTGCCAGAGGGAGGCGAGGAGGTGGGTCTTGCCGACGCCGTAGCCACCGTCGAGGTAGACGCCGCGCGGGCCGGCGGGGGCGGCGGCCTTCCTCTGGAACCAACGCTTCCGGCCGGAGCCGGAGGCGTGCGCCCCGCCGAGCCCCGCCGCGAAGCCGCTGAGGACGCGGACCGCCTCGGTCTGGCTCGGCTGCTTCGGGTCCGGAATGTACGTATCGAAGCGGACCGAGTCGAAGCGCGGCGGCGGCACCATCTCGGCGACCAGGCGGTCGGCCGGGACGTGGGGCTCACGGGCGCACAGGGACAGCGGAGCCACTTCGGCTATGGGGCGGTGCCCGGAGGCGGCGGAGGAGGACGACACGGTTCCCCAGTTTAAGGGGCGTGCAAGACTGCGGATATGCGACGCCTGTTCCCTGTGACCGACCAGACAGCAGACCAGACGGCAGATCGGACAGCAGATCAGACTGCGGACCGGACAGCAGACCGGATCGCGGACCGGAGAGCAGAGCAGACTGCGGACCGGACGGCAGGCCCGACGCCCCCTCGGGCGGATGAGACGGCCGACCGGGAGTGGAGCCTCGACGAGCTGGCCGACGCCTACGCCTATCCCGAGGGCGAGGCGACCTGGCTGCGCGCCAACATGGTGTCCACGCTCGACGGTGCGGCCCACCACGACGGCCGCGCCCACCCCATCTCCGGCGACACCGACATGCGGATCTTCGGCACCCTGCGCAGCCTCGCCGATGCCGTGGTCGTCGGCGCCGAGACTGTCCGCAAGGAGGGATATCGCCCGGCGAAAGCACGTGCGGTCTTCGAGCGGCACAGGGCGGCGGCCGGGCAGACGGCGGCGCCCGCCATCGCGGTCGTCAGCGCCGGTCTCGACCTGGACTTCTCGCTTCCGCTCTTCACCTCGCCGGTGACGCCCACGCTCCTGGTGACCGGGGCCGCCGCGCCCGCCGACCGGATCGCCGCGGCGGAGAAGGCCGGCGCCGTCGTGGTGATCGCCGGCGAGGGCGCGACCGTGGAGCCGGAGCGGGTGGCGCCCGCCCTGGCCGAGCGGGGTCTCACCCGGCTCCTCACGGAGGGCGGGCCCCGCCTGCTCGGACAGTTCGTGGCCGCCGGGGCGCTGGACGAGCTCTGTCTGACGGTGTCGCCGATGCTCACGGCGGGGGACGCCCAGCGGATCGCGGGCGGGTCCGCTCTCCAGGTCCCGGCACGCTTCGCACTGGCGTCCGTACTGGAGGAGGCCGGGTTCCTCTTCACCCGATACCGTCGAACCTGACAATCAGCGGAATCAGCCGTTCCGTTTGGCTTCGGCTGGGCACACTAGATCTCGCAGACCCCGTGCGGCCACGGGGCAGGATGGTTTCCGCAAGGGCCTCAGGACGCGGGGCCCACGGATGAGAAGGGCGCCTGGCGTGTTCACAAGCGTATTGATGATCGAGAAAGCCCTGACCTCCGCCGACGTGGAGTTCGTCACCACCTTGCACGGGGACGAGCCGGTCGCCTTCCACGTACTGCTCCAGCCCAGGGGGGATCAGGCGGACCGGCTGCTGCGGGCCATCGACGACGTCGCCCTCGGCGAGCTGGACGAGGCGGCGCGCGAGGGCGAGACCCCGGAGGGCGAGGAGGCGACGGGCCCCGGTGAGCAGGCGCTCCGGGTCTCGCTGACCGCGCTGCGCGCGGCGGGCTGCGCGGCGCAGGGGCGGCTGATCGAGGACCACCCGCTGGACGCGCTCAAGACCCTGGTCGAGGACGCCGACGCCGACGAGGTGATCGTCCTGACCGACCCGCACTACGTGGAGGAGTTCTTCCACCGGGACTGGGCCTCGCGGGCGCGCCACAAGGTGGGTGTCCCGGTCCTGAAGCTGTTCTCGCACAGCCTGGCCGACGAGGCGTAGGCGGCAGCCGGGTGCCTCGGGCGTCGTGGGCCGCGGGAGGCCATAGGCTGGGGCCTGCTCAGTCGTCGTAACACCAGGGGAGACACACGCATGGCACCCGGCCTGCCCCAGTCCATGGCCGACATGGACCGACCGCACTTCATCGGCATCGGCGGCGCCGGAATGTCGGGCATCGCGAAGATCCTGGCCCAGCGCGGCGCCGAGGTCGCGGGCAGCGACGCCCGCGAGTCCGCCACCGCGGAGGCGCTGCGCGCGCTCGGCGTCACGGTCCACATCGGCCACGACGCCGCGCACCTCGCGTCCGATGCGACCTGCGTCGTCGTCTCCTCCGCCATCCGCGCGGACAACCCCGAGCTGGCCCGCGCCGCCGAGCTCGACATCCCGGTCGTGCACCGCTCGGACGCCCTGGCGTCGCTGATGAACGGCCGGCGCCCGATCGCGGTGGCGGGCACGCACGGCAAGACGACCACGACGTCGATGCTGGCCGTCACCCTCGCCACCCTCGGCCTCGCCCCGTCGTACGCGATCGGCGGCGACCTGGACGTGCCGGGGTCGAACGCGCTGCACGGCGAGGGCGACATCTTCGTCGCCGAGGCCGACGAAAGCGACCGCAGCTTCCACAAGTACGCGCCCGAGGTCGCCATCGTCCTCAACGTGGAGCTGGACCACCACGCCAACTACGCGTCGATGGACGAGATCTACGAATCCTTCGAGATCTTCGCCGGCAAGATCGTCCCCGGCGGCACGCTGGTCATCTCGGCGGACCAGGCGGGCGCGGTCGAGCTGACCAAGCGCGTCCGGGACCTCGGCGGGCTCAAGGTCGTCACGTACGGCGAGTCCGAGGGCGCCGACCTGCGCATCCACAAGATCACCGCGCGCGGCCTGACCAGCGAGGTCACCGTTCTCCTCGACGGCAAGCTGCTGACCTTCACGGTCTCGGTCCCCGGCCGCCACTACGCGAACAACGCGGTCGCCGCCCTCGCGGCGGGCATCGCGCTCGGCATCCCGTCCCGGAACCTCGCGGGCGCCCTGAAGTCGTACACCGGAGTCAAGCGCCGCCTCCAGCTCAAGGGCGAGGAGGCGGGCGTCCAGGTCGTCGACTCCTACGCCCACCACCCGACGGAGATGACGGCCGACCTGGAGGCGATGCGCTCCGCCGCGGGCACCGAGGGCGACTCCCGCATCCTCGTCCTCTTCCAGCCCCACCTCTTCTCGCGCACCCAGGAACTGGGCACGGAGATGGGCCAGGCCCTCGCCCTCGCCGACTCCTCCGTGGTCCTCGACATCTACCCGGCCCGCGAGGACCCGATCCCCGGCATCACCAGCGCCCTGATCATCGACGCCGCCCGCGAGGCGGGTGCCGAGGTCGCCGCCGCGCACGACAAGGCGGAGGCCGTGCGGATGATCGCGGGAATGGCGAAGCCCGGTGATCTCGTTCTCACGATGGGAGCGGGCGACGTCACGGACCTCGGCCCGCAGATCCTGGCCGAGCTGTCGAAGTAAGGGGTTCAGAGTCATGTCGTACGACGTCGAGAAGCCGGACGAGCAGTGGCGCGCGGAGCTGACCCCGTCGGAGTACGCGGTCCTGCGCCAGGCCGGCACGGAGCCCGCGTTCGTCGGTGAGTACACCGACACGAAGACGAAGGGCGTGTACTCCTGTCGCGCGTGCGGCGCGGAGCTGTTCACCTCGTCGGAGAAGTTCGAGTCGCACTGCGGCTGGCCGAGCTTCTTCGACCCCAAGGACACGGACGCGGTCGAGCTCGTCCAGGACACCTCGCACGGCATGGTCCGCACCGAGGTGCGATGCGCACGCTGCGGATCGCACCTCGGGCACGTGTTCGAAGGGGAGGGGTATCCCACTCCGACGGATCAGCGGTACTGCATCAACAGCATCTCGCTGCGGCTGACGCCGGACGAGAGCTGAGCCTTTCGCGGCCGGAAGCTAGAACGTCAGCTTCCAGCTGTTGATATAGCCCGTGTCCTGCGCGGCGACATCCTGCACGCGCAGTTTCCACGCGCCGTTGGCCGGCTCGCTGGACGCGTCGACCGTGTACGTCGCGATGACGTTGTCCGCCGAGTCGTTGCCGCTCGAGTTCTTCAGGCGGTACGCCGTGCCGTCGGGGGCGAGCAGGTCGACGACCACGTCGCCGCGCCAGGTGTGCCGGATGTCGACGTCGACCTTGAGGGTGGCGGGGGCGTTGCCGGTGCGGCCGGTGACGTCCACCGTGGACGTCACCGCGGGGCCGTTGTCCGGAACGGCGACGTCCGTCGTGTTCTCGTACGCGTCGCCGGGCGGGACCGTGGTGCCGGCGCCGAGGGTCCAGACCGCGTGGGCGATGGCGTCGCTGTTGCGGTCCAGGGCCGTGTCGTTGACGTTCGACGTGGTGTCGCAGGACGAGTGGTAGCAGCGGTCGAAGGCCTGGCCCGCCGTGCCGCCCCACTTCTGCGCCTGCGCGCTGGACTTGGCGCGTTCGGCGCCGGTGAAGAGACCGCCGACCGGGATGCCGACGTTCTTGAACGGCGCGTGGTCGGAGCGGCCGTCGCCGTCCGTCTCGATCTCCGTGGGGACGTTCAGGCCCGCGTAGAAGTCCTTGAACGTCTTCTCGATCGTGGGGTCGTCGTCGTAGACGAAGTAGCCCGGGTTCGGCGACCCGATCATGTCGAAGTTCAGATAGCCGCTGACCTTCGAACGGTCCGCCGTCGGCAGGTTGTTGACGTAGTAGCGCGAGCCGACCATGCCCAGCTCCTCGGCGCCCCACCAGGCGAACCGCAGATGCTTCGTCGGCTTGAGCTGTGCGCGCGAGACGGCGAGCGCGGTCTCCAGGACCCCGGCCGAGCCGGAGCCGTTGTCGTTGATGCCGGGGCCGGACGAGACGCTGTCGAGGTGCGCGCCCGCCATCAGGACCTGGTTCGCGTCGCCGCCCGGCCAGTCGGCGATCAGGTTGTAGCCGGTGCCGCCGCTCGCGGTGAACTGCTGGATGCGGGTGGTGTATCCGGCCGCGTCCAGCTTCGCCTTCACGTAGTCGAGCGATGCCTTGTAGCCGGGGCGGCCGTGGGCGCGGTTGCCGCCGTTGGCCGAGGCTATGGACTGGAACTGGGAGAGGTGCGCCTTGACGTTGGCGAGCGGTATGTCCGGCGCCGCGAGCGTGGGTGAGGGGGCGGCGATGGCGGGGGCGGCGGTGGCGAGCAGGCCGCCGATGGCCAGGGTGGCGGCACCGACGGCCGCACGTCTGAAGAGTTTCATGTGGGGCTCCGTATTCCGAACAGCGAGAGGGACGGAACGTGCGAGGCGCCCCGCGACGCGGGTGCCGCGGGGCGCCTTTGGAGCTGTGCGTTGCCTGATGTTGAGGGCGCGACGACCCACCGTCAAGAGCGGAAACCGGTCACATTGCGGTCAGTTGTGTTCGTATAGCGGACGGCTCCTCGGTAGGCCGTCGGGCTCAGAAGAAGACACCGCACCTCAGCAGCACATTCGCGTACGGCCGTGCCTCGCCGGTGCGGACCACCAGGCGGGCCGCGGCCGAGCGGCGCTTGAGGTCCTCGTGCGGGACGAGGTCGAGCGCCGGAAGGCACTCCCGCAGCAGCCGCGCCGCCGCCGGATTCGCCTCCCGCACCTCCTGTGCCGCCGTCCCGCCCTCCACCACCAGCTCGGCGAGGAGGCCGTCGAGGACCTCCGCGAACGACGGGACCCCGGCCCGGAACGCCAGGTCCACCACGCGCGGGCCCGCCGGGATCGGCATGCCCGCGTCGCAGACGAGCACGGTGTCGCCGTGCCCCAACTCGGCCAGCGCGCCCGCGAGATGACGATTGAGTATGCCCGACTTCTTCACCGGGACGAGGCCTCTCCCGCGGCGTCGGGAAGCTCCGAAGCCGTCGGGTACGAGCCCTGCGCCCCCTTGCGGGTGACCGCCGCCGCACCCACCCGTACCGCGTAAGCCGCCGCCGTCGGCAGGTCCTCGCCGAGGCCCAGGCGCCAGCCGAGCGCCGCGGTGAAGGCGTCGCCCGCGCCCGTCGTGTCCACCGCGTCGACCTTCGGGCTCGCCACCCGCACGGCCTCGGAACCGTCGGAGCCGCCCGCGGTCAGCGCGCCCTCGGCGCCCAGCGTGATCACCACCGAGCGGGGGCCGAGGGCGAGCAGCCCGCGCGCCCACTCCTCCGGGGTCTCGCCCGCCTCTTCGCCGAGGATGACGCGCGCCTCGTGCTCGTTCACCACCAGCGGGTCGCAGGCGGCGAGGACTTCGGCGGGCAGCGGGGCCGGAGGGGAGGGGTTCAGGACGAAGCGGGTGCCGGGGCGCAGCGTGCGGGCGACCTCGGCGACCGTGTCCAGGGGGATCTCCAGCTGGCTGGAGACCACCCGGGCCGCCGCCAGCAGGCCGCTCGCCGCGCGGATGTCGTCGGGGGTGAGGCGTCCGTTGGCACCGGGGGAGACCACGATGCTGTTGTCGCCCGACGGGTCGACCGTGATCAGCGCGACGCCGGTGGGCGCGCCGCCCACCAGGACGCCTGCGGTGTCCACGCCGGCGGCCCGCTGCGCGTCCAGGAGGAGCGTGCCGTGGGCGTCGTCGCCGACCCGGGCGAGCAGCGCGGTGCGGGCGCCGAGGCGGGCCGCGGCCACCGCCTGGTTGCCGCCCTTGCCGCCGGGGTGGACGGCCAGGTCGGAGCCGAGCACCGTCTCGCCGGGCGCGGGGCGCCGCTCCACGCCGATCACCAGGTCGGCGTTGGCGGAGCCCACGACCAGCAGCTCGTAGTCGGTGTTGTCGGCGTTCATGTGCTGATTCCTGCTTTCGTACGGTGTGGAGGCGAGGGTCACGAGACGTCGTGGGTCACGAGAAATTGTGCACGTTCTTCGCCGTGACGACCTTCACCGGTACCTTCACCGTCTCCTGGACCTTCTTGCCCTGCGTGGCCCGCACCGCGTTGCGCACCGCGATCTTCCCGAGCTCCTTGGGCTGCTGCGCCACCGACGCGTACAGCGTGCCCGCCTCGACCGCCTTGAGGCCGTCGGGCGTGCCGTCGAAGCCGACGACGGGAACGGAGTCGCCCGCCTTGTCGCCGAGTGCCTTGACCGCGCCGAGCGCCATCTCGTCGTTCTCGGCGAAGACGCCGTTCACGCCCTTGTTGGACTGGAGGAGGTTGGTCATGACGTCCAGGCCCTTGGTGCGGTCGAAGTCCGCGGGCTGCTTGGCGACGACGTCGATGCCGGGGTAGGCCTTGATGCCCTCGGCGAAGCCCTGGCCGCGCTCGCGGCTCGCGGAGGTGCCGGGCGTGCCCTGGAGGACGACGGCCTTGCCCTTGCCGCCGAGCTTCTCGGCGAGCGTCTTCGCCGCCAGCCTGCCGCCCGCGACGTTGTCGGAGGCGACGAGCGTTGCGGTCTTCGCCTTGTTCACGCCGCGGTCGGCCGCGACCACCGGGATGTCCTGCTTGTTGGCGCCGCGCACGGCGGGGCCCGCCGCGTCGGAGTCCACCGGGTTGACGATGATCGACTTCACGCCCTCGCCGGTGAAGTTCTGCAGCTGGTTGGTCTGCTGGGAGGCGTCGTTCTGCGCGTCGGTGACCGTCAGGTCGATGCCCGCCTTCTCGGCCTCGGCCTGCGCGCCCTCCTTCATCTGGACGAAGAAGGGGTTGTTCAGGGTGGACAGCGACATGCCGATCTTCGTGGTCGTGCCCGAGGAGCCCGAGTTGAAGAAGGAGACCGCGCCGACGACGGCCGCCACGACCACGGCGGCGACCGCGTACTTCACCGCCTGCGGCCCCTTCCCGCGGATGCCTCCGGAAGCACCGGAGGAGGCGCCCGGCGTCGCCCCGGCCCGCCGCCGCAGCGTGTCCAGGAGGACCGCGAGCGCGATGACGACACCGATGACGACCTGCTGCCAGAACGCCGACACGGAGAGGAGGTTGAGCCCGTTGCGCAGCACCGCCAGGATCAGCGCGCCGATCAGCGTCCCTGACGCCTTGCCGACGCCGCCCGCGAGGCTCGCGCCGCCGATGACGACCGCGGCGATCGCGTCGAGCTCGTAACCCTGCGCGGCCTGCGGCTGCGCGGAGACGAGGCGGGACGCGAGGACGATGCCCGCGACGGCCGCGAACAGACCGGAGAGGGCGTAGATGACGAGCTTCTGCCTCTTGACGCGCAGGCCGGACAGACGCGCGGCCTCTTCGTTGCCGCCGATCGCGTACATGGAGCGGCCGATGAACGTACGGCCGAGGACGACGGCCGTCACCAGCCCCATCACGACCATCACGATCACCGGGACAGGCAGCCAGCCGCCCACTGTGTCACCGAGGTGCGAGACCGAGTCGGGGAACGCGATCGGGCTGCCCTGCGAGATCACCAGCGAGAGGCCGCGGGCCACCGACAGCATCGCCAGCGTCGCGATGAACGGCGGGAGCTTCCCGTACGAGACGAGCAGGCCGTTGACGAATCCGCAGGCCATGCCGGTCGCCACGGCGAGGACCACCGCGAGCCAGACCGGCAGCCCCTCCGAGGTCGCCGTCCAGGCGAGGACCGTGGCCGACAGCGCGGCCACCGAGCCGACCGACAGGTCGATGCCCGCCGAGACGATCACGAACGTGACGCCGAACGCCAGGATCGCGGTCACCGCGGCCTGCACGCCCACGTTGAGCAGGTTCTGGGTGGTGAGGAAGTCGCCGGACAGCAGCGACATCGCCACGACCAGGACGATCAGGGCGCTGAGCGCGCCGTTGTCGAGCAGGACGCGGCGGAGCGAGGCCGCGCCACCCGCGTCGCGCTTCAGGGTTTCAGTGGCCACGGGAGCCCTCCGCTTCTTCTTCGTTCCGTACCGCCGCGGTGCCGACGGCGAGCGCCATCACCGCGTCCTGGGTGGCCTCTTCGGCCGTGAGCTCGCCGGCGATCCGGCCCTGCGCCATGACGAGGACCCGGTCGCTCATGCCGAGCACCTCGGGCAGATCGCTGGAGATCATCAGGACCGCGTGCCCGGCGGCCGTCAGTTCGTTGATGAGCTGGTAGATCTCGACCTTCGCGCCCACGTCGATGCCGCGGGTCGGCTCGTCGAGGATGAGGACCTTGATGTCGGCGAGCAGCCACTTGCCGATGACGACCTTCTGCTGGTTGCCGCCGGACAGGGTGCGGACGTGCTGGCCGAGCCCGGCCATGCGCACCCCGAGCTGTTCGGCGATCCGCGCGGCCGCCCGCTGCTGCCCCTTGAGGTCCACGAGCCCGGCGCGCGTCGCCGAACGCAGCGTCACCAGACCGAGGTTCTCCCGCACCGACGCGTCGAGGAGGAGCCCCTGGCCCTTGCGGTCCTCGGGGACCAGGCCGATGCCCGCTCCCATCGCCGCGTTCACGTCGTGCCGGGGCAGCCGCTCGCCATGCACGTCGACGGATCCGGCGTCGTACGGATCGGCGCCGAAGACGGCGCGCGCCACCTCGGTGCGGCCCGCGCCCACCAGGCCCGCGAGGCCGACGACCTCACCGGCCCGCACCTCGAAGCTGACGTCGTGGAAGACGCCGTCCCGGGTGAGGCCGTCCACGCGCAGCAACGGGGCGCCCGTGTCCGGGCGTTCGCGCGGATACTGCTGCTCGATGCTGCGGCCCACCATGAGGCGTACGAGCTCGTCCTCGTCGGTCGACGCGGGCACCTGGTCGACGCTGCGGCCGTCGCGCAGGACGGTGACGCGGTCGCCGAGTGCCGCGATCTCCTCCAGGTGGTGGGTGATGAAGACGATGCCGACGCCGTCCTCGCGCAGCGTGCGCACGATCCGGAAGAGCTTGTCGACCTCCTCGGAGGTGAGGACGGCGGTGGGCTCGTCCATGATGAGCACGCGCGCGTCCAGGCTCAGCGCCTTGGCGATCTCGACCATCTGCAGCCGGGCGATGCCCAGTTCGCGGACCTTGGCGCGCGGCGACACCTGGACGCCGACCCGCGCGAGGAGCACCTCGGCGTCGGCCTCCATCTTCTTCCGGTCGACGAGGCCGAAGCGGCGCGGCTGCCGCCCGAGGAAGATGTTCTCGGCGACCGTCAGGTCGGGGACGAGGTTGAACTCCTGGTAGATGGTGGCGATGCCGAGCCGTTCGGCGTCCTGCGCGCCGTTGATACGCACCTCGCGCCCCTCGGCGAAGATGCGTCCGCTGTCGGGCCGGTAGGCGCCGGAGAGCATCTTGATGAGGGTGCTCTTGCCCGCGCCGTTCTCGCCGAGCAGGACGTGCACCTCGCCGCGGCGCAGATCGAAGTCGACGGAGTCCAGGGCGACGACGCCGGGGAACGTCTTGCGGATGCCTTCGATGCGCAGCAACTCGCTTTGCTCACTCACGTGTTGCTCCTTCGGAGTGGTACGGAGGTGTCCTCACCGGTACCGGTGAGGGCGCCGGTGTCCTCGCCGCAGGAACGGCGGACGACGAGGCGGGCGGGCAGGGTCACGGAGCGCGGGCTCCTGCCCTCGATCCGGTCGACAAGGGCGCGCACGGCGGCCCGGCCGAGGTCGGCGGTCGGCTGGCCGATCGCGGTGACCGGCGGGTCGGTGTGCACGAACCACGGGATGTCGTCGAAGGCCGCGAGCCCGATGTCGTCCGGGACGCGCAGGCCGCGCGCGCGGATCGCGTCGAGTGCGCCGAGCGCCATCAGGTTGTCGGCGGCGAAGACGACGTCGGGCGGCTCGGGCAGGGCGAGGAAGCGCTCGGTGGCGCGCCGCCCGCTGGCGGCCTGGAAGTCGCCCTGGCCGATGTACGCGTCGGGCAGCGCGGTGCCGTGCTCGCGCAGCGCGTCCCGGAAGGCCTCGACGCGCTCGCTGCCGGTGGTGGTGGCGGCAGGGCCCGCGATGATGGCGAGCCTGCGGTGGCCGAGCCCGTGCAGATGGGCGACGAGGTCGCGGACGGCCTGCCGCCCGTCGGAGCGGACGACAGGGACGTCGTCGCCCACGCCGGGGATCCACCGGTCCACGAAGACCATCGGGGTGCCGGCCCGCACGGCGTCGAGCATCAGCGGCGAGCCGCCGTCGGTGGGGGAGACGAGCAGCCCGTCGATGCGCCGGTCCAGCAGGGTCCGTACGTGGTGGTCCTGGAGCTCGGGCCGTTCGTCGGCGTTGCCGATGATCACGCTGTAGCCGAGCGCGCGGGCCGCCTCCTCGACGGACCTGGCCAGCTCGGTGAAGTACGGGTTGAGCACGTCGCTGATGACCAGGCCGAGGGTGCGGGTCTGGTCGGTGCGCAGGGACCGGGCGACGGCGTTGGGCCGGTACCCGAGCGCCTCGACGGCGGTGACGACCCGGGCGCGGGACGCGGGGCTGACGGAGGGGTGACTGTTCAGGACGCGCGACACGGTGGCAACGGACACACCGGCCTCGGCCGCGACGTCCTTGATGCTCACCGAACTCGGGGTCATCGTCGGTCCACCTCCTCGTGGAATCGATTACACGGAGGATTGGAAACGATTACACGGGGCTGTGACAAGGGGGGAGGGGGCGGTGGGGGGCGAGTGAGACCTGATCGTGATGCTTGCTGGGAGTGAGCCTGCGTACCGCAGGGGTGACCGGGGGTGTGCCTGCGTACCGCAGAGATCGTCGGGGGTGTGCCTGCGTACCGCAAAGGTTTACGCGGACTTGCACCGCTGGGTTGACGTGTCCTCGGCGAGGCGTCCGTAGGGTCCTGTCGTGTCAGACCGTTGGATCGTCAGCGGGCCGTCTTGTCGGGCCGTCGACGAGTCCATGAACCGGGGGAGTCAGTCATGCGCGTTTCCAAGCCACGCATATGTGCCACCACGTTTGCCACCACACTCGCCGTCGCGGCGGCCGTGCTCACGCCCGTCGTCACGGCGGCGCCCGCCCACGCCACCGCCCCGTGCGGCAAGACGGCCCCCGACCGGGACAACAGCACCTGGCGCGCCACCGCCAACGGAGCCAACATGCGGTCGGGCTCCAGCACGGGATGCCGGTCCAACGGCCTGGCCTCGCGCGGCGACAAGCTGGACTACCACTGCTACACCTGGGGCCCCTGGATCGGTGAGACGCGGACCGCGTGGACGTACGCGCGCAACACCCGTACGGGCGTCCAGGGCTGGCTGCGCACGGACACCATGAGTGACTTCGGCAGCAACGTGCACTGCGGCTTCTGACGCGGCGGCCGCGGGGCAAGGCCGAAGGCTTCGGGTCAGGCCTGCTGGAACGGCACCGTGAGCCAGGGGCTGTCCGGGTCCGTCGTCAGGGCGCGGTGGGCGCGCAGCACGTCCGTGTACCAGGAGCCGAACGACTCCTCGTCGAAGTGGAGGCAGCGGCCCAGGACGTAGCCCGCGGAGAACGTCTCCCAGGAGGGGTACGCGGCGCGCGCGGCGTCGGAGGCGCGTTCCAACGCCTTGATCAGTTCCGCGTGGGTGGCGTACCGGGCGCCGCGGCCCCAGCGGGCCATCTTCGAGGCGCGGCCGATGTCCCAGGCCGCGACGGTGGCGACGTGACCGTCGGGCGGCAGGAGCCCGTCGGCGCGGAAACGGGCCTCGTAGCGCAGCACCTTGCCGGCCAGGCCCCGCAAGTGCGCGACGAACTGGTCGAGTTCGGCGTCCTCGCCCGGACGGTGCGGTTCGGCGGGGCCGCCGGTCTCCACCACGCGGCGGCGCAGTGCCGTCTCCACCTCGTCGCGCCACAGCTCCGGGTCGACGCGGGGCCCGTGCCGCCGGATCAGGGCGGTGCGGGCGTCGAGGACGAAGTCCCAGTACCAGGGGCTGACGTCCCGGGTGAGCAGCCGCTCCTGGAGGGACAGCCAGTCGTCGCGGTCCTGCACGCCCCACCACTCCGCCAGGCGGCCGATTTCGTTGTGGTGGCCCGCGCCGTGCCAGTCGACGGTGTTCCAGGCGTCACCGTTGGTGAAGCACAGGTGCGCGCCGCACGCCAGACCGTGCAGGAGGGCGCTGCCGGGCTCGGGTGTCCTCGTGCGCCGGGTGTCGATGCGGTTCGCGAGACCGTCGGAGCGGTGGTACTTGGCGTGCAGGTCCGACCAGACCTCCCGCTCGTCGTCGGTGGTCAGATAGAACTGCTGGCACGGCGTCGCCGCGTTCACGACGAGGAAGTCGACGTCGTCCGGGCAGCCGGCGGCGAGCGAGTCCAGCGTGACGTATTCGTAGACGACGGCGGGGTGCGGCCGGGGCAGCACACCCGCCGTGTAGACCTGCGCGGCCTTCCTGCCGTCCGGCAGGTCGACGGTGAGCAGCGGGCTCTCGGTGGCGTCGCGTTCCGTCCCGGTGGCCGAGACCGGGCGGTACAGGCCCTCGACGGCTATCGCCCGCAAGTAGCCGTAGGCGTCGTCCGCCTGGCACAGCTCGTACAGGTGCTGCTCCAGGTCGGCGGGGGCCTGCCAGGGGCTGCGGTCCGCCGGTGCGGGGAAGTCGGGGAAGACCTCGTCGTGGAACTCGTCGTCGTGGAGCTCGTCGTCGTGCATGGGCGTGCTTCTCCGCTCGGGCGCTGCGCTGGTTTCGCGATCTTGCACCTTACGCGGGCGCCACGAGGCGCAGCGACTTCAGGCCGTTGATGAAGTGCGAGACCAGCCGGCGCGGCGGTGCGGCGAGCCGCAGGGACGGCAGGGCGCGGGCCGACTCCTCGTGGAACACGCGCAGTTGGAGCCGGGCGAAGTGCGCGCCGAGGCAGACGTGCGGGCCGTCGCCGAACGCCACGTGCGGGTTGGGTGCGCGCGACAGGTCGAGGCGGTGCGGGTCGGTGAAGACGCGCTCGTCGTGGTGGGCGGAGGCGTGGAAGACGACGACCTTGTCCCCGGCCGCGATGCGCGTCCCCGCCAGCTCGGTGTCGTGGGCCGCCGTGCGCCGGAAGCTGAGCACCGGCGGGTGCCGGCGCAGCAGTTCGTCCACGGCAGTGGCGGTGGTGACCGCGCCGGCCCGCAGCCGCGCGTACTCACCGGGGCTCTCGGCGAGCGCCAGCAGCCCGCCGGGTGCCGCGCTGCGTACGGTGTCGTTGCCCGCGACGGTGAGCAGGAAGAAGAACATCTCCAGTTCGGCGACGGTGAGTTCGGGATCGTGGGCGAGCGTCGTCAGGACGTCGTCGCCGGGATGTCTGCGCTTGTGCGCGGCCAGCGTCCGGGCGTACGCGAACATGTCGCGCAGCATCGCGGGCGAGCGGGGGTTGACCGGCTCGCCGTCCGGGCCGAGGACGGGTGGCGGCGCCTCGTCGGGGTCCTGGTAGCCGATGACGCGCTGGGTCCAGTGCAGGAGGAGGCCGCGGTCGGACGCGGGGACGCCGAGCAGGTCGGCGAGGTTGAGCAGGGCGAACTCGTCGGTGACGGCGGTGACGACGTCGAAGGTGCCGTCGCCGTCACGCGCGTCGGCGAGGGCGGCCGCGAGGAGCGTCCGGGCCCGCTCCCGCACCCGCGCCTCGAAGCGCTCGATCCGGCGCGGTGTGAACGCGCGGCTGACCAGCCTGCGCAGCCGCCCGTGATCGTTGGCGCCCGCGCTCCGCCGCGTGGCGGGATCCTGATTGAGCATCATGCGCCGGATGAACGGCAGGTCGTCGGGGGCGGGATCGCGGATCTGGGTGGCGCCCAGATACGAGGAGTACGTCGCCGGATCCTTCAGGACGCGTACGACATCCGCGTGCCGGGTGACCGCCCAGAACCCCGGCCCCGCGGGCCAGCCCAGCACCGCGGGCTCCTCCTGCCGGGCCACGGGGTGGTGGTCGCGCAACACGCGGTAGCGGTCGTGGGGGACGCCCTCCGCGTAGAGCCGCGGATCGAAGACGTCGGGCACGGGGGGCGCAGCCGCAGGCGCATCACCCCCACTCACGCACCACCACCGCCGCCGTCCCGGGAGCGGCCCAGGCCCGGGGTCCCACCGGCGCCGGTGGCTTCGCCCGTGCCAGTGGCTTCGCCCGTGCCGGCGGTCTCGCCAGCGTCCGCGGCCTCGCCTGCGCCCCTGCTCGCGGGCTCGCCCGTGCCGGTAGCCCCGCCCGCGCCCGCGGTCCCGCCCGTGCTCGTGGCCTCGCCTGTGCCGGGGGCCTTGCCCGTGTCGGCGGTCCTGCCCGTGCCGACGGCCTCGCGCGCGCCCGCAGTCCCGCTCGTGCCCGTGCCCGCGGCTTCGCCCGTGCGGGTGGCCTCGCCTGTGCCCGCGGCCCCGCCCGCGCCCGTGCCCGCGGCCCCGCCCGTGCGGGTGACCTCGCCCGTGTCGGCGGTCCTGCCCGTGCCGACGGCCTCGCGCGCGCCCGCAGTCCCGCTCGTGCCCGTACCCGCGGCTTCGCCCGTGCTCGCGGCCTCACCCGCGCCCGTGCTCGCGGCCTCACCCGCGCCCGTGCTCGCGGCCTCGCCCGCGCCCGTGCTCGCGGCCTCGCCCGCGCCCGTGCCCGCGGCCTCGCCCGCGCCCGTGCTCGCGGCCTCGCCCGCGCCCCTGCTCGCGGCCCCGCCCATGCGGGTGACCTCGCCCGTGTCGGCGGGCCCGCCCGCGCCGACGGCCTCGCGCGCGCCCGCGCCCGTGCCCGCGGTCCCGCCCGCGCGGGTGGCCTCGCCCGCAGCCCCACCCCCGCCCCCCTCCCCGTCCGCACGCATAAAGTCCTCCACCGTGCGGATCAGTTCTAGGGGTACCTCGTCCATCGCGTAGTGCCCTGCCCCGGGCAGCTCCGCCAGTTCGCCGTGTGGGTATGAGTGGAGCCAGGTGTGGCGCATGAGGTCCGATGACAGGGCGGGGTCGAGTGTCCCGGTGATGGCGAGTGCGGGGACGGGGGAACCGTCGATCTCCGTGTGGAAGTCGTCGTTCGCCCACGAGTCCAGCCAGGCGCGGAACGCCTTCGCGTCGCTGACCTCCAGGGAGCGCCGCACCATCCGGTCGAGCCAGGCCCGTGGACGTACGCCACCCGTGGTGATGTCGAGGATGGCGCGGCGGTGCTCCGGGGTGTGCGCGGCGGAGGCGAACAACTCCCGTCGTTCTGGAGGGAGTTGAAGGCCGTTCGCGGGGACTGGTGATACCCCTACGAGGCGGCGCACCCGGTGCGGGGCCGCGGCCAGGACGCGCTGGGCGACGCTGCCGCCCATGGAGTGCCCGATCAGCGAGAACCGCTCCCAGCCGAGCCCGTCGGCCAGGTCGAGGACGTCGGCCGCGCCCTCACTCGTCGTGTACGCGCCGACGGCGTCCTTCGCCTCCCCGTACCCACGCAGATCCACCACCGCGTACTGGAACGCCTCGCTGTCCAGGTCCGCGAGCACCGGCCCGTACGCCGACCGGTCGGCGAACCAGCCGTGGACCGCGATCACCTTGTGCGGGCCTTCGCCGAGCAGGGTGTGGGGGAGCAGGAAAGGAGGCACAGCCACTCCGATCGCCGGGGAGGTCCCGGGCGGCACCGGTCGGTGCGGGACCGTGACCACGGTGTCCCCAACCGCGACGCCGCGCAAGGGTGCCCGCGCCGGTGCGGCCGGTGTTCGACCAGGTGCGAGTGGCCTGCCCGAGGGGCGGGGGTGAACTTGGCGGACGGCCTGCGGGCCGGTGCCGCGGTTGGTCAGAATGTGGCATGGCCATCCGTCGCCTCAGCTACCGGCTCGGTCGCGAGCCGGACACCGGAACCCTCCTCCTGGTCCCCGCGGACCAGGACGGGCGTGGGCAGCAACCGCACGAGAACACGCCCGATGACGCGAGCGCGCCCTATGACGCGAGCGCGCTGCGTGCTGTCGTCGCGCGCGTCCTGGGCGCCGGCACCGAGTTGAGCTACAGCCTGCTCCCGGACGGCGGCCGGCTGCTGTGCGCCGCGCTTCCCGGCCGGCGCGTGGAAGCGCTGCACCTGAGCGCCGACACCCCGGGTCCCGGGCCCGTGTGGCCGATCGACACCTGGCGCTCCGCGGGCTGGGAGACGGACGCCGACGACACGCTCGGCGCCGGCTTCGTCGAGTCCGAACTGCCGGTGCCCGAGGCGCACTTCGACCGGGAGCTCCTCGTCGCGTTCGCCCGGGCGCGCGCCGACCGCGTCGCGCCCTTCCTCGCCGACGTGCGCCGGCTGTTCGAGGACCCCGCCGGGCGGCAGATCGTCCTCGTGGAGGACGACTCCGAGACCGTCGCCCGCTGGATCGCGCTCGCCTGTGCCTCGCTGCCCGAGGAGTACGTCGCCGCACTGACGTTCACCACCTGGACCAGCGACCCGCGCCGGGCCCCGCAGCAGATCATCGGCACCGGCCCGGACACGGCGTTCGACCGGTCCGACGACGCCACGGTCGAGTACCTGTACCGCGTGCACGACGGCACGGGCGGGCCGGAGAGCCCGCCCGCCGAGCCCGACGCCTGGGCCCGGCTGACCGCCGAGCGGTGGCTCGCCGGAAACCCGCCGTGCCCCGCCCCCGGCGCGGCCGCCCGCCCGGAGGGCCCCTTCGCGCTGCTCCCGCTGATCTCCGGAGGAAACGCCGGGGCGGACACCGGCACCTCTCCCGGAACCCTCACCGGCGCCGAACTCGCCGGGCTCGGCGGCGACTCCCTGCGCGCCGTCATCGACGCCTTCACCCAAAGTGTGACCAGAGGAGAGGCCGACCCGCGCACCCTCGACGAACTCGACAGGCTCTGCCGGGGACTCGACGGCGACCACGCCCTCGCGGCCCGCCCCCTCGCCCTCGCCCTCGTCAAGCACCGCCTCGACGCGACCCGCGGCCTCGGCACCCTGCCCGACCTGGCCGCCTTCGAGGGACTGCCGCTCGGCCAGGAGGCCTGGCGGGAACTGCGCGAGGAGTACGGCGACCGCGCCGACGACGCCCTGCGCGCCCGGCTCCGCGACCCCATGTCCACCTGGACGGAGCCGCTGCGGCTCGCCCTCGCCGTGGGAGCCGACGGCGGCCCCGGCCTCGCCAAGGCCATGGACCGCCTCGCGGACGCCCTGCTCCACCCCGAGCGGCGCGACTGCGCGCAGGCCGTCCAGGTCCTGACCGAACTCGACAGCGCCGCCCTCACCCGCCGCGTGCTCCGGCTGCTCATCGCGGACTTCACCGAGCGCAAACTGGACCGCCTGCGGGCCCTCGCCGACTCCCCCCAGGGCGACTGGCTGCGCCGCCACATCGACGACGCGCCGCTCACCGTCCGCCTCGCCGCGGCCGCCGCCCACTGGAGCGGCCCCCCGGACCGGCTGCGCGGCGCCGCACTCTTCGAGCGGCTCACCGAACTCCTCGCCGCCCAGCGGGTCGAGGACACGAAGACCCTGCTCCTGCTCTGGCGCATCGTGTGGCGCAACGACCCGCCGGACCGCGCCGAACAGCCCTGGGTGGCCCGCACCTGCACCCCACGCCTGATCATCGAGGCGGACCTCGGCCGCCGCGTCATGGGCTGGCTCAAGGAACCCGACCGCTGCGACCTCGAACTGGTCGAGTTCGCACGGGAGATGCGCAAGGACGGCAAGCTGGGCGCCCAGGACCGCGACACGGCCGACCTGCTCGTCACCGCACAGGACCTCGCCGACGGGCGGCTCGCCGTGACCAGGGCGTCCGTCGGCCGCCTCCGGGACCTCAACCGGAAGGTGCCGCCGCTCGGCACGGTCCTGCGGCAGGGGGTCGACGAGCGGGTGGGCCGCGCACTCGCCGGGGCGAACCCGCTCGACGTGTGCGAGTCGCACGGGCTGCAGATCCTCTTCGCCGCGGGCCCCGACCTGCTGCGGCCCTACCGTACGTACCTCACCGACGAGCGGACCCGCGACCGTCTCGTACGCGAACTGCCCGGCAGGCCCGCCGAGTTGGCCGCGTACTACCACATCTGGCGGCCCCGGCGGCGGCACGGCGTCAGCGCGGACTGGCGCGAGGTCGCCGCCGAACTGCTCGACCGGACCCTCGCACCCGTCCTCGCGCACCTCGACGACCACCACCTCGGGCAGGTGGCCACCGTGCTCCAGCGGGAGGGGCAGGACGTCCAGGAGTGGACGGCATGGCGTCACCGGGTCGCCCAGGAGCAGCGCTGACCTCCCCCGGCGGCGGACGGCGGAGATGACCGGCGCCCGTAAACAGAGCTGACCGAGTACCGACACCCCACGAAAGGACCAGTGTGAGCGACACCAGCGAGACCGTCGTCGACAACTTCCCGGGCGGCAGTATGGCGAGCCGCCCCGTGCACTTCATCTGGATGCTGGACTGCTCGGGCTCCATGGGGGTGAACGGCAAGATCGGCGAACTGAACTTCGCCATCCGCGAAGCCATCCCCGAGATGCAGCAGGCCGCCCAGTCCAACCCCGCCGCGTCCCTCCTCGTACGCGCCATCACCTTCGCGAGCGGCGCCAGCTGGCACGTCGGCGATGCCACCCCGGTCGACCGGTTCACCTGGGAGGACGTCCACATCTACGGCGGCACCGACATGGGAGCCGCCTTCAAGCTGGCGGCCGGCGCGCTCCAGACCCCGCCGATGCCGCAGCGCGCCCTGCCGCCCGTGCTCGCGCTCGCCTCCGACGGACAGCCCACCGACGACTGGCGGGCCGGACTGCGCGCCATCGACGGCACACCGTGGGGCAAGCGGGCCGTCCGGGTCGCGGTGGCCATCGGCGACGACGCCGACAAGAGCATGCTCAAGGAGTTCCTCGGCAACCCCGAACTGGAGCCCCTGCAGGCGAAGAACCCGCGCCAGCTCGCCGCCGCCATCCGCTGGATGTCCACCGCGGTCGTCAAGGACGCCTCCACCCCCAAGGTCGACGACGGCGCGAAGCCCGCGACGCCGCTCGACGTGCCGTCGATGACCAAGGGCGAAGACGACATCTGGTGACCGGGCCGGAGACGACGACCGGGCCGGGTCCCGCGGCGGCCGGGCCCTGGGCGCTGCTCAGCGGCGCGGTCAAGGGAGTGGCGAAGAAGTACAGCCAGGACCGCGGTGCCGCCCTGCCCGTGGCCGGGGGCCGCGCGGCCGTCCTCGCGGTCGCCGACGGGCACGGCAGCGCCGCGCACTTCCGCAGCGACCTCGGCGCGCACTGGGCGGTCGAGGAGTTCACCCGGTGCGCGGCGGCCTTCGCGCGCGAGGCCGCCCGCGTCGGTGACGACGCGGCGGGGTGGTCCGCGCTGCGGGAGGAGGCCCGGCGGCTGCCGCAGCAGGTCGGGCACCACTGGCGCGAGCGCGCCGTCCTGTACGACAGCAACTCGCCCGCCCACGGCGCCCGGCCGCTCACGGCGAAGGGCAGGACCGGTCACGGCGATCGCCCGCAGACCGCGGACCTCGCCGCGTACGGCAGCACCCTCATCGGTGCCGTACTGACCGAACACACCCTGTTCTGCTGGCAGTTGGGTGACGGCGACATCGTGCTCGTCGACGACCGCGGTGTCCCGCACACCCCGCTCTCCACCGGACCCGACATGGGCGACGAGACCGACTCGCTCTGCGAGCCGGAGCCCTGGCGCAAGATGCGGTCGCACTGGCAGCCCTTCACCGGCGGCGCGCCGCCGTGCGTGCTGCTCTCCACCGACGGGCTCTCCAAGAGCTTCGCCGACCACCAGGGGTTCCTGGACTTCGCCACCGGCCTCGGCGACCGCGCCGCGGGGCAGGGCGTGGCGGCGGTGCAGGCCCAGCTCCCGGACTGGCTGGCGCGGGCCGCCAAGTACTCCGGGGACGACACGACCCTCGTGGGCGCCATAGCGGTGCCCCCACAGCGCAGCGACGAACCGCGAGGGCAGCAGCCCTGAGCGCAGAGAGGAACAGAAACAGAATGGTGAACGGCATGCTCGCCGCCGGGAAGACCCTGGTGGCCGAGTCGGGGGAGAAGCTGAAGGTCGCCGACCTCTTCGGCTCGGGCGGCCAGGGCGAGGTGTACCGCGTCCAGACGGCCACCGGGGACCGCGCGGTCAAGTGGTACTACCCGCAGCTGGCGGACGCCCGCCAGCGGGAGATCCTCGAAGGGCTCATCGCCAAGGGCTGGGACGACCCCCGCTTCCTGTGGCCCCGCTCCATCGTCATGGACCCCGAGGGCAAGCAGCCCGGCTTCGGCTACCTCATGGACGTACGGCCCGCGCGCTTCTGCGATCTGCCCGCGCTCTTCCGCCGCGACCCCTCGGTGGCGTCCGCGACGATGCGGACCCTGGTGACGGTGGCGCTGCACACCGTCGAGGCCTACCGCGCCCTGCACTCACGCGGCATCGCCTACCGCGACATCAACTGGGGCAACATCTTCTTCGACCCGCGCACCGGTGACGTCCTGATCTGCGACAACGACAACGCCGTCGTGGAGGGCGCCGAGGCAGCCGTCGCCGGCACCATGGACTTCATGGCGCCGGAGCTGGTCCGCGGCGACAAGGGCAAGGAGCCGGGCACCCAGACCGACCTGCACTCCCTGGCCGTGCTGCTCTTCCTGCTCCTGATGAACGACCACCCGTTCAACGGCGCACTCGCCCTCAACATCCGCTGCATGGACGAGGCCGCCAAACGCAGGCTGTACGGCACCGACCCCGTCTTCGTCTACGACCCGTCCGACACCCGCAACCGCCCCGTGCCCGGCGAGCAGCCGACCGTCGTGGCGACGTGGGGCGCGCTGCCGCAGATCCTGCGCGACCTGTTCGTCCACACGTTCACCACGGGCCTCAGCAACCCCACACAGCGGGTCCGCGAGACGGTGTGGCGCGACGCGCTCAGCCAGGTCCTCGACGCCATCACCCAGTGCGGCACCTGCGGCAAGCAGAACCTGACCCAGCCCGACGGCGCGCCCCCCAACTGCTGGAAGTGCCGCACCACCCTGACGCTGCCGCCCCGCCTCGAACTGGTCACCGGCACGGGTTCGCTCCGCACCCGGCGCGGCATCCGCCTCGCCCCGAGCGCCCGCGTCTACGCCCACCACCTGCGCGACGACCCCGACCGCCACGACTTCTCCGCCGTGGTCGGCGAGGTCACCGAACACCCCCAGCAGCGCGGCCGGTTCGGCCTCACCAACCGCACCAAGTCCGTCTGGACGGCCCGCAAGGACGACGGCACGGTGCGGGACGTCGACCCCGGCAAGACCATCGCCCTCCGCTCGGGCCTCCTCATCGAGTTCGGCGGCGGGACGGAGGCGGTGGTGAAGGAGTGACCGGGCGTTTCGCCCTGTGAGGCGGCCCCGCCCGCCGCTCAGGGGCGTCGGCGGCGCCAGTGCCTGCGCCACCAGGTGGTCCAGCGGGACAGGGCCGGTGGTGGCGGCGGAGGGGGCGGTGGCGGCGGGGGTGCCGCGGGCAGGGTGGTGACGGCCGGGGCGGGGGTGATCGCCACCGCGTCGGGGCGGGGGAGCGGCGTCACCGTGATCGTGCACTCCGTCGCGGGGACGGGGATGACGACGGGGTGTCCGGCGCGGTGTGTGCTGCGCGCGACGCGCTGTTCTCCGCCTCGCCGCCCGTCGGTCCACGCGGCGCGCACCACGACCACCGGTTCCGGCCAGTCGAAGTACAGCTCGGCACGGTCGGCGGCGACCCTGCGAGCCCTCAACCCACTGACGCGCGCGGGGTGTTCGATGATGACGCTGGGGCCCGACACCGCCCGCTCGCCGAGAATGCTCACCGCCGTGACCCGGACCCGCTGCTCGGGCGCGGGCGCCAGCTCGACATGGGACTCGGCGCCCACCGCGGTCGCCGGGATCCGGTCCACGAGCCCCACGACATCGGAGACATCCGTGCCCGGTTCGACGGGACCCGCCGTCCACGGCAGGAGCACTCCGTCGCCGAGCGCGGGCGGCCGCCAGGCGATGGTCACCCGCTCGCCGTCCGCGTGCCGTCGCACGGTCAGCTCCTCCACCGGCGACGGCCACTGCTCGGCGCGGGCGGTGACGGTCACCCCGCGGGACCAGACGAGGTCGCCGTCCGGATCGCGGTAGCCGCACCGCACTTCGTACGTGTACGTGCCCGGGGCGAGCGGCACGTCCAGCACCCGGTCGTGAGCGCACGGCACCCGCACCAACGACGACCCGCCCCAGCCGGCGGCGTCCGCCCCAAACCCCGACCGCGTCACCCGCACCTCGGCCGCCGCCGGGTCGGGCCGCCACCGCAGCCGCAGCCCGCCCGGCACGACGGCGGCGCGCGCCTCCGTCACCACCGGGGTGAGCAGCACCGGGGCGGTCACGCGCGGCACCCCTGCGAGGCGGTCCCCGCGCAGCGGGACGACGGCGTACCGGAGGGGCCGGCCGACGGGCGCGTCCGCGTCGACGGAGGCGAGACCCGTCTCGCCCGCCGCCGTCTCGACGGCCAGGTGCGGGGCGCCGTCGGGAAAGCGGAGCACGCGGTACGAGACGTCGCTGAGGCGGCTGCCTTGCTCGGGCGCGCACCAGGACAGGCGGACGGCACGGTCGTCGGTCACGGCCGTCACCCGCGCATCCGCCGGGGTGAAGGGGTCGTCGGCGAGGAGCGCGGCGACGCGCAGCAGGCCCGTCTGGGCCCGCGGGTCGTCCCGGGCCAGGCGCAGCGCGCCGAGCCAGGCGGCGGCGGCCGTGCGCGACGCGCCGGTGGCCTCCGCGGCGGCGGCGTCGGCGGCGAGCCGCTCCACCTCGTCGGCTCGCGCGCGGATGCCGTCGACGAGGGCGGCGAGGCGGTGGTCGGCCGGTCCGTCGGGGTACTCGGACGCGCGCGGGAGCCGCGCCACGAGTCGTTCCGCCGCGCGCAGCCGCACACCGGGCCACACGTCGTTGAGGGTCTCGGCGGCGTGCCGGGCGGGACCGGTCGCGGGGAACCCGGCGGCGACGGCCGCGGCGAGCAGCCCCGCCTCGCTGCGGTGCACGCCGAGGGCGACGGCCTCGGCCTCACCGGGCCGCTCGCCGCCGTCCCTGAGGAGGCAGCACACCTCCCACAGGACCAGGCGCCGCAGCCCCATCGCGTCGTCCCGCACCAGGGTCTCCAGGGTGTCCACCACGGCCGCCGCGGTGTCGGCGCGCGGATCCGACGAGGACAGCCACTGCCCGCGCGCCCGCCGCACGAAGGGCAGGTCGACGCGGTGCCAGAGGCCGCCGCGGCCCGGGAACCAGAGCCCGTCGAGGACGCGGAAACCGTCATCCGTGCGGGCCTTCGGGAGCGTGCCGAAGACGGCGTCGTGCGCGGGGGTCGGCGTGGGTGCGCGCAAGGCATCGGCCGCGTGCCGGAAGTTCAACTGCCGGATGGCTTCGTGAAGTTGTACGTAGCCGCGTAGGCCGGGGCAGCGGGGCAGGACGGGCAGCGGCGGGCGGGCGCCGCTCGCCTTCGGGTGCTCGCCGGGACGCAGGACCGCCATGGCTCAGCCGCCCGGCGCGGTGTAGAAGTAGACGCGGACCACCGCGGTCTCCGCGCGCTTGCCGAGGCTGTGGTAGTCGTCCGTCGCCGTCTTCTTGGTGAACATCTCCGGGCGTGCCCTGCCGAGCAGGCCGTTGACGCGGTGGGCGTAGGCCGTGCCGTTCGAACTGCCGCCGAAGGTGAGGACGAGCGCGGCCTCGCGTCCCGACCACTTGCGGGTGTCCTTCCTGATCTGCTCGACGAGGTCGCCCTTGTTCCGGCCCGCGACCTCGAACTCCTGGGGGTGGCGGTCCACCGCACGCGGTCCCGTCGGGGTGGGGGTGGCCGAACCGCTCTTCGACGGGCGGGGCTCGGGCCGGTCGTCGGCCTGGGGGTCGGGCCGGTCGGCCATCGACACCAGCGCGAGCACGAGCAGCAGATCGGCGAAGAGCCATCCCGCGAGCACGACGACCCCGGGCCGGCCGCCGCGCCGCGGCCGGCTCCGGCCGCCTCGGCTCACGCGGCGCCTCCGTCCCGCGGCCGGGGCGGCGGCAGGCGGGTCGTCGGGGGATCGAGCGGTGTGTCCGACGCCGGGTCCAGCGGCGTGTCGACGGACGGGCTCGGCGCGGGCGCCGGACTCCCCTCGGTCGAACGGTGGTTGGCGGGTGCGGCGTGGGGCGGGCGGCCGCCCCCACCGTTCATGGAGCCGCCGTTGCTACTGGGGGCGGCCCCTTCACCCACGCCGTAGGCCCCGTGCGCCGCGTAGGTCCCGTCGTAAGCCGCACTGCCCCCGCCGTACGCCCCGCTTTGCGGCGGCAGGGCGCCCGCCAGCGTGTCCATGCGGGCGTCGAGGCGGGCGGCCGCGTCCTGCCAGTGGGCTGCCGCCGCGTCCCAGCGCTCCGTGGCCTCCCGCATGCCGTCCACCGCGTCGCCCGTGCGCCCGGTGCTCGTCACCAGGGCCTGCGAGGCCAGCTCGGTCGCCTTCGCCACCGACTCGGACTTCGCGACGAGCGACTGCTGGGCCGCGACGAGCGCCTTGAGGGACGCCTCGACCGTGTCGCCCGCCGTTTTGACGTGGTCGGCGATCCCACGGGCCGCGAGGGCGTTGGCGCGGCCCGCCTTGGCGGTCTCCTCCGTGCCGGTGCGCAGCGTGGTGTTGATGCGGTCCGCCGCGTCGCCGAGCTTCGGCACCTCCTTCGTCAGGGACTGCGCCGCCTGCTTCAGCGCGTCGGTGGCTTGGCTGACGGAGGTCGTGGCGCCGGTGAGCGCGTTGTGGCTGCGCTCCGCCTTGTTCGTCAGCTGCTGCATCTTCAGGGCGGCCTTGGTGAGCTCCGCGGTGAACTGCTGCGGCGACGCGCTGCGGTGCGACGCGAGCAGCATCTGCGTGCGCGTGAGCACCGACGCCAGTTCCGCGAGCAGCCGGTCCTCCGCCGCCTCCCGCGCGTCCTCGGCGCGCTCGGAGCGCACCCGCACGCGCGCGTGCCACACGGAGAGGCCCACGAGCAGGGCGATCAGGAGGACCGCCATCAGCGCCACGTTCTCGAAGCGTCCGAGCGACGAGAGGTGCCCGCCGAAGCCGGACTGCCACAGCTGGAGGAAGGGGCGCGTGGACTGCTCGGGGTCCTCCTTCGCGAGTTCCCCGTACGCCCGCACGGCCTCCCGGAGGCCGAACCAGGTGATCAGCAGCGGTACGAAGACGAGCACCCCGAGGGCCGCCTCCAGGAGGCGGTCGTGCCGCCCCGGCCGCCGGTCGGGGGAGACCCGGACGCTCTCCGGGCGTACGTACGCCTGGACGAGGTCGATCTCCGCCCACCGGTCGAGCTGGTTGGCGGAGCTCAAGTCCTGGTGCAGCACGGTCAGTTCGTCCGAACGCGGCGCGAGCGCGGGCAGGACCGCCAGCCGCCGCAACTCCTTGACGATCAAGGCTTTGTCGAGCAGTTGTGCGGGCGTCAAACGGAACCCTCCCTGGCATACGGGCCTGGCTTACGGCGTGCTTGTGGGGTGCTTCTGGGGTGCTTGTGCGGTGCTTCACGTGGGCGGATCGAGGGGTCTCTGCCCGAGGACGCCCCCCCTGCCGCGCCGGTTCCTGCCGTCACGGTTCAACCGCCGCAACAGCGCGTCCGCTTCGGCGTGTTCAGGATCCCACGTAAGGCACTTCCCGAGGGCCTCTATCGCCTCATCCCGCGCACCGCGCCGGTCCAGTTCGACGGCGTGCCGGAAGGTGCGCTCGGCGAGCAGGCCGCGTACGCGTACGTTCGTCGGATCGTGGTTGTACGCGCAGTTGAGCCACCGCTCGGCGTCGGCGAAGTGCTCGGGCGCCATGTCCGCCATCGCGGCCGCGCAGTGCACGTCGATCATCGCGTCCAGCATGTCGGCGCCGGTCGGCCTGGTCGCCGCGTCCTGCCACGCGAGGTGCGCGGCCTGCACGGCGTGGTCGTACCGCCCGGCCGACAGCAGGGCCCGGGCCCGGGCGAGCCGACGCCGCGAGATGTGGTCGAGGGCGGGCCCGGGGGTGGGCCCGGCGGTGGGCCCGGAGGTGTGCCCGGTGGGTGGCGACGCGGGTGGGCCGGTCGCGGGGAACGGATCGGTCCCGGAGAACGGGTCGGTCGCGGGGGAAGGGCCGGCCGCGGGGAAGGGGTCGGTCGCGGGGGAAGGGCCGGCCGCGGGGAAGGGGTCGGTCGCGGGGGAAGGGCCGGTCGCGGGGTACGGGTCGGTCGCGAGGGGACGGCCGGTCGCGGGGTACGGGTCGGTCGCGGAGGGAGGGCCAGCCGTTGGGAACGGGTCAGTCCCGGTGATCGGTGCGGTGTCGGGGGCGGCGGGTGGTGCGGGATCGGGCGGCGGCGGTGGGGGACGCCGGTTCAGGTCGTCCAGCAACTCCCGCGCCTCCGCGATGATCTCCCGCAACAACGCGACCGCCTCACCCTCCCGCCCCTGGCGAACCAACATCCGCGCCTGCCGCACATCCCGCCCGACACGCCCCTCACCCACGGCATCCGGACCGTGTACGGCACCTGCGTCCCGTCCGGCACCTGGGCCGTGTCCGGCACCTGCGTCCGATCCGGCACCCGGGCCGTGTCCGGCACCTGCGTCCCATCCGGCACCCGGGCCGTGTCCGGCACCTGCGTCACGTCCGACACCTCGATCACGTCCGGTACCTGCGTCGCGTCCGGCGCCCGTGTCCCGTCCGGCATCTGGCTCACGTACGGCACCCCCGCCCCGTCCGGCACCCGACTCGCGCAGGGCACCCCAACCCCGTACGTCACCCGATTCCCGTACCTCACCAGCCCCCGCCCCCGCCCCCGCCCCGCCCCGCGAACCCCCCGAAGCGTCGCCCCCGCGCGCGGCCCCCCGCTCCTCCAACCCCACCAGCGTCGCCGTGAGCGGTGGGGCGTCGGAGAGGGTGTCGGGGGAGGAGCCGGAGGGTTCCAGGGGGCCCTCCTCCAAGGCTGCGGGGCCGGAGGACGCCGCGCCGCCCGCGAGGCGCACCGCGTGTTTCAGGGCGCCGAGGGCGAGGAGCTCGGGCGGCGCCTGCACGCTGCGGCCGCCGAGTCCCGCGACCCGCGAACGCACCTGCTCCATACGGGTGTTGCCGCCCACGAGCAGCAGCGTGTCCACGTCCGACGACGTCATCCCCGACTGGTCGAGCAGGGCCTGGGCCCGGTCGAGGGTGCGTCCCACGTGCCGGTCCAGATACGCGTCGAGGTCGGGCCGCGCGAACCGCACCCAGAGCGCGGGCCCCGCGCCCAGCTCCAGGTCGAGCACGGCCGCCTCCGGGCCGCCCGGCGCGCCGAGCGCCTCCCGCGCCTCCTGCCCGCGCGCGCGAAGACCCTGCCAGACGGCCGCGTCGACCCCGGTGACCGAGGCAGCGCCACGGTGCCTGCGCAGTAGCCGCACCGCCGACGACAGTGTCTCCGCGTCGAAGGCGCGTCCTCCCGACGTCGCCCCGCCCTCGTAGCCGAGGGAGCGGAAGTGGCCGCGGACACTGCGGATCAGACCGAGCTCGTACCCCTCGTACCCCATGCCGTAGACCAGGCACGTGCCGCTGTCCCGGTCCGTCATGTGGCCGATCACCGCGGCCATGGAGTCGCTGACCAGCCGCGCCGGGTCGAGGCCCGCCTCGCGCGCCGCGTCCCGCAGCGCCGCCCGCTGCGCCGAGCCGAAGCGCGCGGGCACACTGATCACCGTCTGTGCCACGCGCCCCGGAGCGGCCGCCTCCACCCGCTCCCGTACCGACCGCAGCAGGCGCACCACGACCCGGTCCGCGTCGACCTGCTTGCCCCCGACGTGCACCGGACGCCCGCTGCCCAGGCGGCTCTTGAGGCTCGGGAAGGTCACGGGCAGTTCGCCCATGTCGGCCGGCTCGCACAGCAGCCACGGCCCGTCGCCCCACTCCGCGTCGAGCCGCCGCCCCGGCCCGTTCGGCAGCGCGTGGAGCGCGCGGATGCCCGTGGCGCCGAAGTCGATGCCGAGGCTGACGGGGGCGGCCGCCGCCCCCGCCCCGGGCCGCGCCTGTGTCATCCGCCCGCCGTCTCTTCGGCGAACCGCAGGATGCCCTCGTAGTCCGGCTTGTCGGGGAGCGTCGGCACGGCCCGTTCGGACTGGGCGACCGCGACGAGGTTGACGAGGTTGCGGGCCTGCTGGGCGGTCCCCACGCTGTTGCCCTGCCGGTGTGCCTGTTTGACGTACTCGACCGCTTCGTTGATCTGCCGGACCGTCTCCGGCGGGGCGCCCTCGGAGGCGAGCTCGGCCTGCCGGAACTGGCTGGCCAGACCGCACTGCCGGTACATGTCGTCGAGCAGCAGCTCGGTGAGCCGTTTGTACTCGCCGCTGTCGCCCATCGCGACCGCCCGCTGCGCCTGCTCGATGTCGCGGCGCACCTTCATCGCCTGCACCGGCTCGATGTAGGGCCCGTACCGCTTCAGGAAGTGGTCGGCCTCCCGCTCGGCGTACCCCAGCTGCTCGCGCAGCACCGCGCTGTCCAGCTCCTCGACGGGCTCGGGCGGCGGGGTGCGCGGCTTCTCCCGGCTCGGCGTCGCCTCGTGGACCATGTCGGTGCCGCGCACGGAGATCTTCACCGTGATGATGCGGTCCGCCGAGTAGTTGAAGGAGACGTCCACCTGGCGGTTGACCTCGATCTCCTGCGGCAGCTCGAACTCGACGACGCCCTGCTCGTGGTTCTCGCTCGCCACCTTGCTGTCGCCCTCGTAGACCGGCACGCGGATGCGGCGGCTGTCCGTCGCGTGGAAGGTGCGCCGGCGCGGCTCGGACAGCGGATAGGGCGAGCCGGCCTCGATGATCTCGACGAAGACATCGCGCTGGCCGCCCTTGATCGCGGCGATGCCCATCGCCATCGGCGTCGACTCGTACAGCCCCGTGTCGCCCTTGGAGCGCCCGTCGGCGAGGCCGCGGCCGCAGGATTCGCAGGCGTCCGCCCCGTACTCGTTGACCTTGGCGCACTCCGGGTCCGAGCACTCGACGCCGCGCAGCGTCTCGGCGAGCACGCCCGCGCCGAAGGCGACGCACTCCATGGGGTTGATGTTCCTGCGGACCTTGTCCGCGCCGAAGAACGCCTCGACCGCCTCGTACACCGGGCGGGTGAGCGTGCCGCCGCCGACCAGCAGCACGTCGGAGATCTCGTCGGTGGAGAGTTCGTAGCGGGCCAGGGACTCCTGGACCAGATCCATGGTGCGGGCCACCAGCGGCGCGATCATCGACTGGAACTCGCCGCGCGTCAGCTTCATCTCGACGTCGAGGACGCCGTTCTCGCTGCGGTACGCCGCCGGGATCACGATGTACGCCTCGGGCATGTCGTTCAGCTCGCGCTTGGCGCGCTCGGCGGCCTTCTTCGCCTGGAACAGGAAGCCCTTGTCCCCGGCCGGGTCCACGTGGTGCTCCTCCCGCATCCACGCGATGATCCGCTCCACGATCGCCAGGTCGAAGTCGTCGCCGCCCAGCCAGATGTCGCCGGCCGCCCGCAGGACCTGGAACTGGCTGCGGCCCTCCTGGTCCTTGACCGTGTTGAGGATCGAGATGTCGAAGGTGCCGCCGCCCAGGTCGTAGACGAGCACCCGGCTGCGCGCCCCGCCCGGCTTGTGCAGACCGAAGGCGACCGCGGCCGCCGTCGGCTCGTCGACGATCTTCTTCACCACCAGGCCCGCCTTCTCCGCGGCCTCGCGCGTCGCCGCACGCTGCGCGTCCCGGAAGTAGGCGGGCACGGTGATCACGGCGTGCGTAACGGGCTCGCCGAGGACCCGCGAGGCGTCCCTGACCAGCTTGTCCAGGATCACGCTGGAGATCTCCGCGGGGGTGCGGGCACGCCCGCCGAGCAGCACGTACGCCCGCGGGTCGTCGTCGGGGCCCGCCACGATGTCGTAACTCATCCGGTCCCGCGCCCGCGCCACCGAGCCGTCGGCGAAGTCCCTGCCCATCAGGCGCTTGACGGAGACGATGGTCTCCTTGGGCTGCCTGACCGCCCAGTTCAGCGCGTCCTCGCCGACCAGCGGCTGGTCCTTGCCGTCGCGGTGCATGACGCCGACCACGGACGGCGTCAGCCGCTCGCCCTTGCTGTTGGTGAGCACCGCGATGGCCGCGCGGTGCGGATCGTGGGCGGCGACCGCGCTGTTCGTGGTGCCGAGATCGATACCGATGGCCTTCATTCCCGCTCCGTCCCTTGCTCAGTGCCGCCGTCGACGGCGACCACCACCCGGGCGGCGCGCAGCACGTGCCCCCGGTACCGATATCCGCGCCGCACCACTTCCAGGACCTCGTCGCCGGCCGCGCCGGGCGGCGCGGCGCGCACCTCGACGATGTGGTGCGTGGCCGGTTCGGCCGGCTCACCGACGTGCCCGACGCGTTCGAGCCCCTCCTCCGCCAGGTCCCTCTCCAGTTGTCCGGCGATCAGCGCCAGGCTTCCGCGGTACGTCTCCACATCGCTCGCCGCGCCGTCGGCGAGGAGCCGGTCGAAGGAGTCGAGGGCGTCGGCACAGCGCAGCAACAGCCGCTCGGTGAGCGCGCGGTGAGCGGCGTCTCGGGCGGCGAGGTCGCGGGCGTGCTCGTAGGCGAGCCGGGCCGTCGGGTCAGACATCGAACCGGATCAGGTCGATCAGCTCGTCCGGGAGGCGCACCGCGTCCCTCGGCGGCGCGGCCGGTTCGGCGGCGAGCGCCCGGTCGATGTCGCCCAGGGCCAGGGGGAGTTCGGCGGCCGGGTCCACGTCGTACAGGAACAGGTCGACGAGGAGTCTGCGGCGTACGCCGCGCAGCTCGTCCCACGCCTGCTGGGTGACCGGCGTCATCAGATGCCGGGCCAGCAGCTCGAAGGAGACGTCCTGCATGTCCTTGTGGGTCGTCCAGGGAGTCACGCCCGCCGGGGCGAGCAGTTCGTAGGGCGAGGGTCCGCCCCCGTCGGCGGAAGGGTCCTCGATCACGCGACGCTGCCTCCTTCTTTGCTCTCAAGCGGCTTGGTCTCCGGGGCGAGTTCGGCGAGCCAGCGGTGCACGGCGTCGAGCAGGGCCCGTCTGATCCGGCTGTCGGTGGGCTCCGCGCGGGTGGCGCGGATCAGGTGGTGCAGGGCCCACAGGATGTCGCCGCCGCGCAGCGCCCGCTCCGCCCGGTCGGTCAGCTCGGCCGCCCACGACGCCAGGTCGTTGTCGTCGGGCGGCGCCTCCTGGCCGTCGCTGCGGATCAGGGCGCCCATGCCGGCGACGCCGAGGTGCCGGGTGAGCAGCTTCTCCATCTCGTCGAGTGCCTCGCCGAGCGTCTCGCGGTACCGGTGCGTCAGCGCCTGGCCGAGGCCCACGTCGAGGAGGCCGAGCGCCTCGTGCAGCAGCTTCAGGCGCGCGGGCACCTCGTACGTCCGCTCGTCGAGTGTGAAGACGAAGGCCCGCGCGAGGTTGTCGCGGGCGTGGCTCGACTCCGGGTTGAGGGCGAGGGCGCGGCGCAGGTCGGCCTCCGCGCCGTGCATGTCGGAGCGCATGCCGTGCTTGGTGCGGGTGTAGCCGCGCCACACGCCGCGCATGGACAGCAACGCGGAGAGTTTCGCGTGCAGTTGGCTGAGCAGGTCGCGGTCGAGCGGGTGCAGGACGGTGAGGGCCGACTCGACGAGCGTGACGGCCTCGTCGAGGCAGCCGCCGAGCTGCACGCCCTCCTCGTCGGTGAGCGCCTCGACCCGGCCGAGCACCGTACGGATCACGGCCTTCTTGGAGCGGGCCTGCATCCCGGCGTTGCGGGACACCTTCACCAGCTCGCCCCAGTGCGCCAACGCCTCGTCCAGTCCACCGTCGCCGCGCGTCAGGGCCGTCCTCGCGAGGGCGAGCCGGACGTGCACGGCGAGCTCGACGCCGTCCTGGAGGAGCCGGGCGTGCCGCCGCGGCAGCCGTACGTACGCGGGGTTGCGCCGCAGGAAGTCCTGGCAGTGCTCGCACGCGTCGGTGTGCGCGGACTGCGACGCGGGCCCTGCGCAGTCCTCCGGCAGGGTGGTCAGGGTGCGGAAGGCGGGCAGCGACCGCAGCGCGGCCTCGAACTTCCGCACCTCCGACAGCGTGAAGCTCGGCGCCAACTCCGAGAACGCCCAACGCAGTTCGCGCACCGCGTACTCGCCCGGGTCCTTGCCCTGCTGGGCAGCCGCGTCGAGACCTGCGGCGAGCTCCGCGAGCGGCTCCTGGAGGCGCAGCAGCCGCAGATAGCGCGGCCCGCAGGCCAGCGTGGCGCCCGCGCCCGGCACGGCAGGCAGCCCGCCCACGTCCTTGAGGACCCGCGCGCCGCCCAGCTCGGACTCCAAAAGCGCTGCCAAAGCCTGATAGGACTCGGCCTGTTGGGGGCGATCCTGCTCGGTGTGCCGCTGTTCGTACGCCGACAGCTGCCCGAAGAGGTGCTGGCTGAGCTCCCAGCGCAGCGACGCCATGTCGTCGTGCGTCACGTCGCGTTCGTAGGCGGCGGCGCGCTCGGCACGCCAGCCGTCCCAGTACTCGTCGTCGCTGAGCAGCGTCGCCCAGTACGCGAGCGCCGACTCCCAGGTCCGCACCGCGTGCTCCCACGCCCCGCTCTGCTCCAGCTCCTGCGCCTGCCACAGCCGGGCCGCGGCGAGCCCGTGCAGAACGGCCATGTCGCCGGGCGCCGCCGTCAGCCGCCGCTCCCACTCGGCGACGGCCGCCTCCCGGTCCCTGGCCAGCAGGAGCAGCAGCGGGGCGTCCTGCGGGGACCGCTCGCACAGGGCGTCGAGGAGGCCGGGCCCGTCGTCCGGCGAGAGCCCGGCCAGCGCGTCCCGCAGCGCGGCGGGGGAGTGCCACCGGTAGAGCAGCGCGTCGAGCTGAAGGCGCCGCCCCGGCAGCCGCAGCCGCTCCAGGGCGACCCGCTCGTGCCACGACATGGAGCCACGCTCCAGGAGGGCGTACGAGGCGTTCTTCACGACGTCCATGGAGGCGCCGGGGTCGACGCCCGCGTCCCGCAGCGCCAGATACGGGAAGGCCTGGTCCCGCACCGCGAACGGGTCGGCGACCAGGGGAGCGCCGGTCAGCCCGTCCGCCCAGGGCAGCAGCCCGACGAGCCGCCGCAGCCTGCGGCACCGCACGTCCGCCCGGTCGAGGGCGCCGCCCGCCCGCTCGTACGCGGCGACGGCGGCGCTCCACCGCCCCGCCGCCTCCAGCAACCGCCCCTCCGCGTAAGCAAGATGGGCGTCGGCGTCCCGGTGCCCCGGGCACTCCCGGAAGGCGTCGGCGGCCCGCTGCCACTCCTGGTGCGCGTCGGCGAGGCGGCCGCGGGCGTAGGCGGCGACGGCGGGCGCGTCCCGATGGGTCCCCAGCGCGTCGGCCTCGGCGGCCACACCGGCCCAGTCCCCCTCGGCCTCGGCGGCCCGCACACGCGCGTACCGGCTGCGCGCGGCGACATCCACGCCTTGGACGCCGTCCCGCTCCAACCCCGCATACGCCTCGACGACCCCCCGCCAGTCCTCACCCCCGACGGCCCCCGCCTCCTCGACACGCACCCGCACATACCGCCGCCGCACGACGACATCGGCCCAGGCGTCGTCCATCTCCCGATAGACGTCGTAGGCGTCCTGCCACCGCTCCCCGAGCTCGTGGGTACGGGCGAGGGCGTAGAGGTAGAGGTGGAGGGCTTCGTGGGTGGGGGGTTCGGGGGGATTGGAGGTGGCGACCTCGGGGGATTCCGGGGCGGCTTCGTGACCGGCGGCTCCGGCAGACCCCGGGGCGGCTTCGTGACCGGTGGCCTTCGGAGACTCTGGGGCAGCTTCGGGAGCGGTGGCCCCGGAGGGCTTCGGGACGCCGTCCGGGAAGGCTCTGGCGTGAATTGTGCATGCCGTTGCCCAGTCGTCGTTCTCCTCTGCGCGGCGGCCCTCCGCCTTCCGTCGCAGGGCGCCCACCGCGCCCTCCCGTGCCGCGTCCGGTACGCCGGTGAGGAGGCTGAGCACCGCCGCCCAGTCGCCGCGCAGATCGGCGGCCACGCGTGCGCGTGCGTAGAGACGGCGGACGCCCACCTCACCGTCCGCGTAACCGTCGGGCAGTCGCCCGAACCCGTCGATGACGCCGTTCCACTCTCCCCGCGCGTCGGCGGCCCGCCCACGCGCGTACAACACCCGGTCGGGTACGTCCCCCATCTCGGACGGCAGCCCCCCGAACAGCGCGAGCGCCTCGTCCCACCGCCCCTCCGCCTGCCGGAGGCGTCCCTGGGCGTAGGCATAGAGGTTCTGCGCGTCGGCGGGGACGTGCTCCGTCGCCCCCGGGCCCCCGCACCCCGCGAAGGCCTCTGCGGCGGTCGGCCAGTCACCCTCGGCCGCCGCCGACCGGCCCCGCGCGTAGTGCCGCAGGGGGCGGGTGGCGCGGAAGTCGTCCGGCAGGGCGGCGAGGTGGGAGAGCACGGTCGGCCAGTCCGCGGCGTCCACGCAGGCAAGCGCCGCCTCGTACACGTGCGCGCGCAGGTCGCCGAGGAACGGTTCCGCGGCAGGCCACCCCTGCGCGGCCGCCGCCTCCAGGTCCGCCAGGGCCGCACCGAAGTGACCCTGTTCCGCCGCATCGCAGCCGCGCGCGTACAGCAGCCGCACGCCACCGTCCAGGAAGCCGTCCGCGGCCGCGAAGCGCTCGGCTGCCGCGGCCCACGAGCCGGTCAACTCCGCCGCTCTGCCCGCGGCGTACGCCTCCCACGCGCCGCACTCGGGCCCCGCCTGCGCGAAGGCCTCCCGCGCCGCGGGCCAGTCCCCGGACTCCGCCGCCGCCCGCCCCCGCACGTACGCCGCCCGAGGCGCCGCGTCGTCGAGCCCCGCGCACGCCGCGTACGCGGCTTCGGCCGTACGCCAGTCGGCGCGCGCCTCGGCGGCCCGGCCCGCCACATAGGAGGACCACGCCGTGGCGGTGCCGTGGGCCGGGCGGAGCGCGAGGACGGCGGCGTAGCCGTGGGCCGCGGCGCCCCAGTCGCCCGCCAGCCGCGCCTGCTCGGCGGCCTCGCAGGTGCGGGCCACGTGCAGTTCGTCCCGCGCCGCAGCGAGCCGCTCCGGCACATCGCGCAGCCCGCCCGGCCGGGCGGCGAGCACCTCCTCGTACCGGCCGATGGCCGTCGTCCAGTCGCCGGCCGCCTCCGCGGCGCGCGCCTCGTCGATGAGGGAGGCGAGCCGCCGCAACCCGGCGACCTCCGTGGCGAGCGCGCCGGGCACCGGCCCCGGCAGCAGCTCACGCACCACGTCGAGCTGCGCCTCCGCGCCCGCCGCGTCCCGCTCCCCGGCGAGCAGCGCGCACAGCTTCTCCAGCTCGGGCCAGGCCAGTTCGAAGGCGGCCTCCGCCCGCATCCGGCGCTGCTCGTCGGCGTAACTCCGCGTCGCCGTCCGCAGGATCCGCAGCACCTGCCCCCAGTGCCCGAGGTCGCGCTGGAAGCGGGCGGCACCGATCAGGACCGTCGAGCCGACATGGCCGACCGGGCTCTGGAAGGTCCGCAGCGCGTCCTCGCCCTCGCGCAGCGGGTCCGCGACCGCCCCGGCGCCGAACTCGTCGTCCCGCACCTCACGCGCCTTGAAGAGCCAGCCCTGCCGGCACCCCTCGTGCAGGAACAGCGCGGGCGTCGCCCACTCCACCGCCGTGTGCTCCGGCTGGTGCGAGATGCGCAGCCGCGCGGCGGTCACGGCCTCGTCGACGGTCTTGTTGGCCGCGATGCCCTTCAGCAACTCGGGGCCGAACACGCCCGCCGACACGTCGCTGACCCGCCCCCGCATCGCCACCACGGCGGGCACACCGCCGCCGATCAAAGCCTGGGCGAGCCCGGAGAAGGGTTCGAGGTGCGAACTGTCCGCTCCCGAGCAGAGGTTGAGGGCGACGAGCCTCAGCCGTCGCGCCTTGAGCAGCATCGCACTGAGCAGATCAGCGGGCACCCGATCGACGCCGCCGGTCTCCGTCTCCAGGGCCACCACACCCTGGCCGATCTCCTGGTCGTACGAACCGTGCGCGATCAGCAGCACGGCCGTGGGGAGTTCGGAGTGCGCGCCGAGCGCAGACTCCAGGCCCGCGCGCGTCGCCCGCTCCAACACCGTGGTTTGTACGGCGACTTCGGGCAGGTCCTGGCGGAGCGCGGCCACCTCCGCGGCGGCCCGCAGCGGGGCGAGCCCGCGGGGCGAGGCGCAGGCGACGAGGAGCCGGATCAGGCTCGGCTCGTCCGCGGGTTCCGGCAGCCGCTGCCCCAGCGGCCCGCCCGCCAGCGAACGCACCAGGGAGTAGCCGTGGCTGAGGGCGAGCGACTGCTGGGGGCTGCCGGGCGGTGCGCAGAGCGACTCCAGGGGCAGGTCGCGCAGTTCGGGCGGCAGATCGAAGCGGAGCCGCAGCCCGCGTGCCGGACGCATCCGCTGGGCGCGGTCGAGCGCCGCGTCGACGCACGCCCCGACGTGCGCCCCGATCTCCTCACAGGCCTCGTCCGCGCCGTCCTCCTCGGGGGCCGGGACCGCGTCGCCGAACAGCAACCGGAAGACGCCCCGGCCGAGCGCCCGCAGCTGCGCCACGGTGTGCTGCTCGCCCATCGGCGCGAGGCCGAGCTCGGCCGAGATCAGCCGGTCCCACTGCTCGCGGAACGCCGCGGGCTCCCCGCCGACCGCGATGACCTCGGCCGCGCACGCCGGTCCGTTGGCGGTCACGAGGTAGCGGGCCGCGCCGACGCGGCGGACCCGGATGCGGAGTTCCTCGTAGGTGAGCACGGCCGTCACTGCTCACTCTCGTCGGGCTGCCACATGACGTGGTCGAGGTCGGCGACCGCGGCTTCCCGCTGCTCTTCGAGATAGGGATCGTCCGGAAAGTGCGTGAGCGCGGCGGTGAGCTGGTCGATGGCCTCCCGCAGGGTCGCCCGCGCCCCCGACAGACTGCCCGAACTCCAGCGGGCCAGGGCGAGCCCGCGCAGCACGACACCGAGGCTGACCTGCGCGCGCAGCAGATGCGGATTGAAGGCGACGGAGCGGCGCAGGTCGGCTGCGGGCTGGTCGAGCAACGCCTCGTCGTCGTTGGCGACGGAGATCCCCCGGTCGGCAAGCACCCGCGCCAACTGCCCCTCCAACCGCCCCCGTTCATTGGCCCCGATGACCGACCGGGTCATGTCCAACGTGTCCACGGCGAGGGTCAGCCGCCCCGCGCGGTGTGCGTCGCGCGCCGCGCCGAGCGCCATGTCGACGATGGCGGTCTGCGTCTCGCGGTACCGGTCCAGCTCCCGGCTGTGCACGAGGGCTCGCTGCCAGCACGCGGCGGCCGCCCCGAAGTCGGGCCGGGGCGCCCGCAGTTCGGCGCGCCCCATGCTGAGCCGCGCCTCCAGGGCCAGCCCGCGCGCGTCGAGGGCAAGCCTGCGGTGCTTGTCCGGAAACCCGGCGTACCCCGGGTTCAACTCGTCGAAGCGCACACACTCCGGCTCACACACGGCCCCGGCTCCGGGCCCGGCTCCGGGTCCGCTCCGCGCGGCCCGACAGTCGGGACACCGCAGCTCGCTGAGCGCGGCGAGGGCGTCGGCAGCTTTGTCCTGCCCCAGCAGGAGCTGGGCGAAGCCGAGTTCGGAGAAGGCGTAGGTGAGGGGGCTGGGGTGGGGCGACGCTGGCGTCGATGTTGATGCTGGCGTAGGCGTAGGCGTAGGCGTAGGCGTAGGCGTAGGCGTAGGCGTCGGCGCTGGTGACGGTGAGGCGGGGGCCTTGGCGCTCGAGGGCAGGGGCTGGGAGCTTGGCGCTGCGCTGCGTGCACCGGGGGCTGCGGGTTCGGTGTGTTGGGCTGGGGCGCCTGCGGTGGGGGCTGTGGCTCCGGTGTGTTGGGCTGGGGTGCCTGCGGTGGGGGCTGCGGTTCCGGTGTGTCGGGCTGGGGCGCCTGGGTTGTGGGCTGTGGGCTCGGTGTCTTGCGCTGCGCCGTGTGCACTGTGGGCTGTGGCTCCGGTGTGTTGCGCTGGGGTGCCTACACTGTGGGCTGTGGGCTCGGTGCCTTGTGCTCCGGCTCCTGCACCGTGGGCTGCGGTTCCGGCGTGTTGCGCTGGGACGCCTGCGCCGGGGGCTACGGCTGTGGTGTCTTGCGCGGCGACCCGGGCGCCTTGCGCTCCAGCCCCGGTGTCTTGCGCCCCAGCCCCCGCGCCGTACGCCTCAACCCCCGCACTCTGCGCCGCAGCTGTCACGTCCTGCGGTACGGCCCCTGTGCCTTGTGTCTCAGCCGCCGTGCCGTACGCCTTGGTTCCCGTGCTCTGCGCCGCAGCTGTCGGGTGTTGGGTCGCGGCCCCGGCGTCCTGCGTCCCTGCTCCCGTGCCGTACGCCTCTGCCCGCGCACCCTGCACCGCAGCTGTCGGAGGCTGCGCCGCGGCTCCCGCGTGCTGCGCCACGACCGCCGCGCCCTGCGCCACGGCGAAGGCGCCGAACTCCGCTGTCCTGCCGAGCTCCGCGATGCGCAGCGGCCCGCAGAACAGCGGTGCCCCGCCGCCCAGGGCGGACGGAAAGCCGCCGACGGCCGCAAGGAGCTTCGCGGCGTCGGCCTCGCGCTGGAGAAGCGGGCCGGGCGCGACGCGGGTGGCGGCGGTGTCGTCGGGCATGCGCCGTTCGAGCACCTCGCGCAACCCGGCGCGCAGGACGGGTACGAGGGAGGGCTCGACGGGGACGCCGTACCGGCGGCCGGCTGTGCTCAGGACGTGTTCCCAGAACCCGGCGTCGTGCAGCAGGGCGGCCCAGGCGGCGACGCACCGCTCCCACGCGGAGTCACGCGCCGGGGCGGGGGAGTTGAGGAGAGCGACGGCAAGGGTGTGGGTGACCCGATGGTCGGCGGGGTCGTGCTGGACGGCGTCGCCGAGCAGCGCGAGGGCGGACGCGCGGCGCCCACTCCGTACCAGCGCCACGGCGTACAGCGGGGCGAAGGACCAGGGCGTGCGATCGATCCCCCACGCGGCCTCGATCAACTCCCCGCCCCGCCCCCACACCCCTCCCGGTACGGGCTCCCGCTCGCTACCCACGGGACCTTCGCCCAGCCCCCTGCCTGCCCCCTCACCCCGCCCGCTGTCCCGGCCTCCGCGACGTTCCTCGGCACGTGCCCCGTCCTGCGCCCGGCCTCGGTCTCTGTCCCGTTCTCCGTGACGTTCGTCGACGGGTGTTCCTTCCTGCCCTCGGGGCCCGTCACCGACACCCGTCCGCGAAGTGAGGCCCGTCAGGGAGGTAAGGGCCGCCCTGCGCAGCCGCAGCGCCACCTCGCGCGCCGAGCGGCCCGACAGGGCTGCCTCGACCCAGCGGGCCTCGTCGTCGAGCGGCCCGGCCAGGGCGGCGGCGCGCAGGTCGCTCAGTGCGGCGTCCGGGCGGCCCGCGCGGGCGTGGACGTAGGCACGCTGGACGAGGCTGCGGCTGTGGGGAACGGCGCAGGCGAGGGACGCGGTGAGGTGGCGCTCCGCCGCGGCGAGGTCCCCGCGGTGCGCGGCCGCGCAGCCCAGCCAGTGCAGCGGCCCGGCGGCCGCAGGACGCAGTCGGTGCGCCCGTTCGAACTCCGCCTCTGCGGCCTCGACCTCCCCACGGGCGAGCCGCACCCGCCCCACCCCCGTCCACGCCCGCGCAGCGAGCCGCGCACGCCCGACGACGTCATCCGGGGCGGCGCCATCCCCGACGGCGTCACCCCGGGCGGCGCCACCCCTGGAGGCGTCGTCCCCGAAGGCACCCTCCTCCGAGGCACTGCCCTCGAAGGCACCGTCCCCGGGGAGACCGTCCCGGAGGGCACCGTTCCCGGAGGCACGGCTCCCGGGGGGCCCGCCCCCGAAGTCGCCTTCTCTGGAGGCACCGCTCTCTGAGGCATCACCCCTGGAGGGGGCGACTCCGGAGCCACCGTCCCTGGGGGGACCGTCTCGTACGGCGCCTTCTCCGGAGGCACTGTCCGCGGAGGGCTCGCCCCCGAAGCCACCGTCCCTGAGGGGACCGTCTAGTACGGCGCCTTCTCCGGAGGCACCCTCCCCGGAGGCACTGTCCGCGGAGGGCTCACCCCCGAAGCCACCGTCCCTGGGGGGACCGCCTCGAAGGACACCTTTTCCAGAAGCGCCCTCCCCGGAGGCACTGCGCCCGTGGGGCCTGCCCCCGAAGTCACCTTTTCCGGAGGCATCGCCCTCGGAGGCACCGCCCCCCAAGCCACCGTCCCAGGGGGGACCTTCTCGGAAGGCGCCTTCTCCGGAGACGCCGTCCCCGGAGGTCCTGTCCCCGGAGGGCCCACCCCTGAAATCACCTTCTCCGCAGGCACCGCTCCCGCAGGCACCGCCCCCGGAGGTGCCACCCCCGGGCGGACCGTCTCCGAAGACGCCATCCCCACTGGCGCCACCCCCGATGACACCGCCCTCACCACCCCGACCCCCGCCGCCCCCGGCTGCGGCGCCGCCCCCATCCGCGTCGTCGCCGCCCCCCAAGCCCTCCACCCCAACCAGCGCCAGCGCATGCCAAAAGTGGCGTTCCGCAGCCGTGGTGGCGCCCCGCGTCAGCGCCGACTCCCCGTCGACGCAAGCCTGTTCGGCCCGGGTCAAGTCCGTAGGCGCGATCCGCGCAGTCACAGTCAGCCCCCGATCCGCGGCAGCGGAACCGCCGCGTTCTCCGGCCGGCGGGTCAGCCGGCGGCCTCGTCAAGGACGGAACGCCAGCGCCCCTGGGCGCGGTCATAGTGCAGCGGCCCCACCGCAAACTCCGTCAGGTCCAGCGTGGTGAGCGTCTCGTACGCCTCGGAGGGAAGATCGGGCTCCAGGACGACGTCGAGGCCGGTGACCGCGTCCCGCAGCACCATCGGCCGCGCCTCACGGGCCTCGCCCAGCGTGCCCGGGGCGGGCGACTCGGCGCGCGCAGCCCGTCGTACGACCCCCTTGAACGCGTCGTACGCGTCCCTGACCGCCTCCGCGCCGAGGCCGCTGAGGAACGCCTGGAGGGGCAGCGACGCCAGGACGATCCACGGGATGTCGGCCGCTCCGCGGTGGTCGAGGGTGCGCCGGACCCGGGCAGGCGGGGCGCCGAGCCGGTCGAACGCTGCGACCAGTTCCTGGCGCAGCTCTTCGGGGACTTCCCGGTCCAGGAGCAGCTCCGCTCGCAGCGGGGCCTCCGGCGTATCGGATGTGGCAGATGTAGCAGATCTATCGGGCATATCCGGCGCATCCGGTGCGTCCGGCGCATCGGTCATGGACGTGATTCCTTCCGGGGACGTGGACGGCAGCCTAGAGGCGTGAACCGTGCGCACGCGGCGAAACCGGTGATTCGGTGGGCCCGGCCCCGACCCGGCCCCACCCCAGAACCGCCCCACCGCCACCCTCACCCCCACCGACCCGCACCCCACCCCCCCCCATACCGCCCCGCGCCCCCAAAACGCCCCACCACGCCCCCGATTCACGCGATGGTGCGATCATCTGTCCCCGCGCGGATGCCGACCGGAGGGCTCGGGTAGGGCGGGGCTCATGACGCAGCCGTTCGAACTGCCGCACTTCTACATGCCGTACACCGCACGCCTCAACCCCCACCTGGAAGAGGCGCGCGCGCACTCCGCGAAGTGGGCGCGCGAGATGGGCATGCTGGAAGGTTCCGGCATCTGGGAGCAGAGCGACCTCGACGCGCACGACTACGGCCTGTTGTGCGCCTACACCCACCCGGACTGCGACGGGCCCGCGCTGTCGCTGATCACCGACTGGTACGTGTGGGTGTTCTTCTTCGACGACCACTTCCTGGACATGTACAAACGCACCCAGGACCGCGCGGCCGGCAAGGCCCACCTGGACCGGCTGCCCCTCTTCATGCCCATGGACCTGTCGATCCCGGTGCCCGAGCCGCGGAACCCCGTCGAGGCGGGCCTGGCCGACCTGTGGGCCCGCACGGTGCCCTCGATGTCCAAGGACTGGCGCCGCCGCTTCGCCGAAGCGACGGAACACCTCCTGAACGAGTCGATGTGGGAGCTCTCCAACATCAACGAAGGGCGGATCGCCAACCCCGTCGAGTACATCGAGATGCGCCGCAAGGTGGGCGGCGCCCCCTGGTCGGCGGGTCTGATCGAGTACGCGACCGCCGAAGTGCCCGCGGCGGTCGCCCGGTCGAGGCCGCTGCGGGTGCTCATGGAGACCTTCAGCGACGGCGTCCACCTGCGGAACGACCTCTTCTCGTACCAGCGGGAGGTCCAGGACGAGGGCGAGCTCAGCAATGGAGTGCTCGTCCTGGAGACCTTCTTCGACTGCTCCACCCAGGAAGCCGCCGACATCGTCAACGACATCCTGACCTCACGGCTGCACCAGTTCGAGCACACGGCCGCCACCGAAGTGCCCGCCCTCGCCCTGGAGAAGGGCCTCACCCCGCCCGAACTCGCCGCGGTGGCCGCTTACACGCGCGGACTTCAGGACTGGCAGTCGGGCGGGCACGAGTGGCACCTGCGCTCCAGCAGGTACATGAACGAGGGCGCCCTCGATGGCTCGCCGCTCGCCGGGCCCACCGGCCTCGGGACCTCGGCGGCCGACGTGGGCGCACTGCTCGCGGCCGCCGGGGCGGACCGGCTGCGGTCCTTCACCCACGTGCCCTTCCAGAAGGTGGGCCCCTCCCAAGTGCCCGACCTCTACATGCCGTTCCCCCTGCGGCTCAACGCGGGCCTGGACGCCGCGCGGCAGCGGCTCACCGGATGGGCGCACGAGACGGGCATCCTGGCGGAGGGCGTCTGGGACGAGGACAAGCTCGACGCGTACGACCTGCCGCTGTGCGCCGCGGGACTCGACCCCGACGGCACCCAGGAGGCCCTCGACCTCAGCTCGCAGTGGCTGGCCTGGGGCACCTACGGAGACGACTACTACCCCCTCGTCTTCGGCCACCGCCGCGACCTCGCCGCCGCGAAGCTCTGCACGGAGCGCCTCACCGCCTGCATGCCCCTCGCGGGCGACCCCGTGCCGACGCTCGCGAACGCCATGGAGCGCGGCCTGCTCGACCTGTGGCGGCGCACGACCCGCGACATGACCGACGGGCAGCGCCGAGGGCTGCGGGACGCCGTGGGAGTGATGACGGAGAGCTGGGTGTGGGAGGTTTTCAACCAGCTGTACGGCCGTATCCCCGACCCGGTCGACTACCTGGAGATGCGCCGCGCCACCTTCGGCTCCGAGCTCACCATGAGCCTGTGCCGCATGGGCCACGGCCCGTCCGTGCCGCCGGAGATCTACCGCAGCGGACCCGTCCGCTCCCTGGAGAACGCCGCCATGGACTACGCCATGCTCGTGAACGACATCTTCTCGTACCAGAAGGAGATCGAGTACGAGGGCGAGATCCACAACGGCATCCTGGTCGTGCAGAACTTCTTCGGCTGCGACTACCCGACCGCCCTGCGCATCGTCCACGACCTGACGACCCAGCGCATGCGGCAGTTCGAACACGTCGCGGCGCACGAATTCCCCGTCCTGTACGACGACTTCGCGCTGTCGCGGACGGCACGGGCGGCCATGGACGGCTATGTGGCGGATCTGCGGAACTGGCTGGCCGGCATCGTGCACTGGCACCGCGACTGCCGGCGCTACGGCGCGGAGGACCTGGCCAGGCGCGCACACGGCTTCGTGCCCGACCAGGTGCCACAGATGCCGCGGATGCCCTCGATCGGGGACCCCCTTCGGATGGTTTCATCCGGAATGCAGGGTTCGTGGAACTTCCCTGGGACGCCGGGAGTCTTCTGAAGTGAAGGCGGCCTTCGAGCGGCCGCGCAACGGGGGATGAACACGGGGGTGTTCCACCATGACCGACATCATCGAGCGCAGCACTGATCACGGGCACATCGCGGACCGGCCGGCGGCGGATGACCACGCGCAAGTCGGAGCAGATGCCAAGGCGCCCGACGGCGGCGAACTGACGCCGTTCGTGGCGCCGTTGACCGTCCCGCCGGTTCTGCGGCCCGACTCGGCGGATGTGCGCGAGGAGACCGAGATCGCGCTGCGGCCGACCTGGGTGCGCCTGCACCCGCAACTGCCACCGACCCTGATGTGGGGGTACGAAGGATCGGTGCCGGGCCCCACCATCGAGGTGCGGCGCGGGCAGCGGATCCGCATCGCCTGGACCAACCGCATTCCGCAGGGCGAGTATCCCGTCACGGCCGTCGAGGTCCCGCGCGCCGACCCGCCGCCCAGCACACTGCCCGGCCGCGCCGGCGTCGAGCCGAACAAGGACGTGGCGGCGCTCCCCGCCTGGTCGGTGACGCACCTGCACGGCGCCCAGACAGGCGGCGGCAACGACGGCTGGGCGGACAACGCCGTGGGGTACGGCGACGCCCAGCTCTCCGAGTATCCGAACGACCACCAGGCAGTCCAGTGGTGGTACCACGACCACGCCATGAACATCACACGGTGGAATGTCATGGCCGGCCTCTACGGCACCTATCTCGTCCGGGACGACGAGGAGGACGCGCTCCAACTCCCCTGCGGGGACCGGGAGATCCCCCTCCTCATCGCCGACCGGAACCTGGACACGGACGAGGGCGACAACCGGCTGAACGGCCGCCTCCTGCACAAGACCACCATCGTCGACCCGAAGAACGCCGAGACGGGCAAGCCGGTCTCCCTGCCCTTCACCGGCCCGTACACCACGGTCAACGGCCGCATCTGGCCGTACGCCGACGTGGACGCGGCCTGGTACCGCTTCCGCCTGGTCAACGCGTCGAACGCCCGTATCTACGACCTGGTCCTGATCGACGAGGACGACAACCCCGTGCAGGGCGTCCTGCACCAGATCGGCAGCGACGGCGGGCTCCTGCCGCGCCCCGTGCCGATCGACTTCGAAGGGGCCCTGCCGACGCTCACCGTCGCGCCGGCCGAGCGCATGGACCTCCTCGTCGACTTCAGGGGACTGGCCGGACAGCGGCTCCGCCTGGTGAACAAGGGGCGCGGCCAGGCCCCCGGCGTGCCCGACGTGGCGAACGACGTGCGCTATCCGCAGGTCATGGAGTTCCGCGTCGGCGAGTGCGCCGAGCCGGACACCTTCGAGCTGCCGGAGGTCCTCTCGGGTTCGTTCCGCCCGCTCACGCACGACATCCAGCACGGCCACCGGCTGATCGTGCTGACCCCGCCCGCCACCAAGGGCGGCGGCGGGCACCCCGAGATATGGGAGATGGCCGAGGTCAAGCAGCCGGGCGACATCCAGATCCCGACCGAGGGGATCATCCAGGTGCGCGGCGATGACGGCAAGGTCAAGACGTACCGCCGGATCGCCCGCACGTTCAACGATGGCCTCGGCATCACCATCGCCGAAGGCAGCCACGAGCAGTGGAGCTTCCTGAACCTCGCCGCGAACCCGCCGGTGCTCCACCCGATGCACATCCACCTGGCGGACTTCCAGCTCCTCGGCCGGGACACGTACGACGTCTCGGGCTTCGACGTCACCATCGGCGGCACCCGCGCACCGGTCGCCGCCGACCCGAGGCGACCGATCCCCCTGGCGCCGAACGAGCGCGGCTGGAAGGACGTCTTCCGGGTCCCCGGCGGACAGATGCTGCGCGTCATGGGCAAGTTCGACGGGGCGTACGGCAGGTTCATGTACCACTGCCACTTCCTGGAGCACGAGGACATGGGCATGATGCGGCCCTTCGTCGTCATGCCGAAGGAGGCCCTGAAGTTCGACCACGGCGCGGGCCACGGCGGCGGCCACGGGGACCACTCCGGATAGGGCCTGCACGGAAGCCGCGCACGAGCCTTAGGCGGGCACGCCCGCATGGCGTACGGCGGCTCGCGCCAGCGCCCGCACGATCGGGTGCGGCCGCGAGCCGTCGCCGCCCAGCTCCGGCTGGAAGAGGGTGATCAGGAAGAAAGGGTGGTCCGGGAGTTCGGCGATGCGGGGCCGACCCTCCTCGTCCTCGCCCGTGAAGCGCAGCCCGTGCTCGCGGAGCGTGTCGAGGTGGGCGTCGGGGCCGTAGGAGCAGTGGTAGCGCTCGAGCGACGTGCGGGCACCGACGACCGACTCGGCGAGCGAGCCCGGGGCGATGGTCACCGTGCCCTCGTGGCCCACCAGCGAACAGGCGAGCGGAGCGATGAGGAAGTCGTCCGCGTCGGGGTCGTTCTCGGCGTGCGCGACATCGGTCAGGCCGCACACGTTCCGCGCGTATTCGAGGAGCGTGTGCTGGAAGCCGCCGCAGGTGCCGAGGAAGGGGATGCCGCTCTCGCGCGCCGTGCGGATCGCGGTGAGCGCGCCCGCCTCGCTGCGGTAGGGGCTGCCCGGCAGCACCCACACCGCGTCGAAGCCGCGCACGGCGTCCGGGTCCTCGGCGTCCTCAGTGGATATCCAGTACGGGTCGAGCGCGAGGTGGTCCGTGGCGGCGAGGGAGTCCAGGAGGAGCGGGATCCGGGTGTGGGCGGTGACATTGGGGGAGCGGTCGCCGACGAGGGCGATGCGGGCGGCGCGGGCCGTGGGGGCGCCGGGGGCCGGGACGTGCGTTGCTGTGGTCATGTCGAACATCCTGGGCGCGGCCCGTCGTTCACGTCCAACGATGAAAACTGCACGCTCCATAAGCACTGCTGATGCCCTCCGCGATCATTGAGGGCATGGACCCGCACCTCCTGCGCACCTTCGTGACAGTGGCCCGCCTCGCCTCGTTCTCCGAGGCCGCCCGCCGGCTCGGCTACACCCAGTCCGCCGTCTCCCAGCACATCGCCGCCCTGGAGCAGGACCTCGGCGCGGCCCTGCTGACCCGCCGCCCGGTGGCCCCCACCCCGGCGGGCGCGCGCCTTCTGGAGCACGCCGACCCCCTGCTGCTGCGGCTGGACGCGGCCCGCGCCGAGATCGTCCGCATGGCGGCCGCCCCCGAGCAGGGCCTGACGCTCGCGGCCACGCCGACCGCGCTGACCCGGCGCACGCTGCGGGCCCTGCCCCTCACGGGGGTCACCCTGTCCGTACTGCCCCGCGAAGAGATACCCGCGGCCGTCGCGACCGGCGCCGCCGACCTCGGCCTCGTCGACGGCCTCGCCGCCCCGAACGACCCCCTGCGCCTTCCGGACGTGGCGCCGTTGACCGCGCGCGGCATCGCGCAGGAGCCCGTCGCCGTGCTGCTCCCCGAGGGGCACCCGCTGGCCCGCCGCGCCGGTCTGCGGCTGGCCGACCTCGTCGACGCCCGCTGGCTCGACGCCCCCGGCACCGGCCTGCCGCTGGCCCGGCTCCGCACCGCCTGCGGCACCTCGGGCTTCCGGCCCGCGCTCCGCTACGACGGCACGGACCTGCGCACCCTCGCCGCGCTGGTCGCCGCGGGCCACGGCCTCGCCCTGCTGCCGCGGCCGGTGGCGGACGAGGCGCCGGACACGGTCGCCGTGCCGCTGACGGCGCCCCGTGTCGTCCACCGCACGGAGCTGCTCCACGCGGGCGCCCTGCGCGGCCCTGCGGCGGCACTGGCCGCACAGCTGGACGTCACTCGTTCGTGAGGCGTCGCCGTGGGGTCGCGCCGGGTAGAGCTGTGGCCGGAGGCGAGGCCATGGATCAGACCACGTTGCGTCCCAAGCCGATGCCGGGCAGGCACCCCGGCCACAGCCAGGGCCCGGCCCCAGGGAGGCGCCTCGGGAAGCTGCCCCGGCCCGGAAAGCCTCCCGGGCCTCCCGGGCCTTCCGGACCTCCCGGGCCATCTGGGTCTCCCGGGCCGGGAAAGCCTGCCCGGTCCGGGAAGAGCCACCGGCCGCACGCCGCGAGGCGCCGCGGCAGGCGCCTGACGACCCTGCTGTTCGCACTGCTGGGCGCGGCGGTCCTGGTGCTCACGGGCATCGGCCTAGGCACGGTGGGCGCCACGGTCGTCGGCATGAGCAAGCTCGCCGAGATGCGGAGCGAGTTGGGGCAGACGGCACCCGGCCCCGCCGCTCCCGGCGCCAGTGCTGACTCCGCGCCCGGCTCGGGGGCTGACTCCGCTCCGGGCCCGGGGGCCGACTCCGCCCCCGGTTCGGCCGCCGCCCCCGCGAAGCCACCCGTCTCCCCGCAGAAGCCCCCGCGTCCACCCGCCGCCCGCCATCCCCGCACCGCCACCCTCGGCATCGAGGCCGTCGACGCCCTGCGCGGCCCGGGCGCCGTACTGGTCGGCGTCCACATCCCCGGCCCCGGCCACACGGCCGGACTGGTGCGCGGCGACACCCTGCTGGCGTTCGGCAGGACCCGTATCGACTCGGCGGCCGAGCTCGCAGCGGTCGTCGGTGCCGCGCCCCCCGGCAGGCAGGTCACGCTGACGGTGCGGCACGCGGGCGGCGCCCGTCAGGCCCTGTCGGTCAGGCCGGGCGTCGTGACGTGAGCCCGTCCCGGAACCCGTGACCTGACCCCGTGACGTGCGCCCGTCCCGGAACCCGTGCCGTGACCCCGTGACGGGACCCGGGTTCGCGGTCGCGCGTCGCCGGGGGCAGGATTCCTGACGTAGCCAACAGGAGGTCCTCATGAGCAGCGCGCCCGCGCCCTTCACCGCCGACGACTACCGAGCCCGCATGGACCGCGCCGCCGCGGCGGCCGCGGACGCCGGCCTCGCGGGCGTCCTCGTCGCCCCGGGACCCGATCTCGTGTGGCTCACCGGATACCGGCCGACCGCGGCCACCGAACGCCTGACGGTCCTCGTGCTCGCCGCGGGACAGGACCCCGTCCTCGTCGTGCCGACCCTGGAGGCCCCGGACGCCGCACGGGCCGCCGGCGCCTCCGCGCTCACCCTGCGCGACTGGACCGACGGCAAGGACCCGTACGCCGTCACCGCGCCCCTTCTGGACGTGTCGGGCCGCTTCGGAGTGAGCGACAACGCCTGGGCGATGCACCTCCTCGGCTTCCAGCAGGCGCTGCCCGGCACTTCGTACGTCTCCCTCACCCAGGCGCTCCCGATGCTCCGCGCCGTCAAGGACGCCGCGGAGCTGGAGCGCCTCGCGGCGGCGGGTGCGGCGGCCGACGCGGCGTACGATGAGATCCAGAAGGTGCCCTTCGCGGGCCGCAGGGAGACGGACGTCGCCGCCGACCTCGCCGACCTGCTGCGGCGGTTCGGCCACTCCCAGGTGGACTTCACCGTCGTCGGCTCGGGCCCCAACGGCGCCAACCCCCACCACGAGGCGGGCGACCGCGTCATCGAGCGCGGCGACATGGTCGTCCTCGACTTCGGCGGCCTGCTGGACGGCTACGGCTCGGACACCTCTCGCACGGTCCACGTCGGCGAGCCCACCGCCGAGGAGCAGCGCGTCCACGACGTGGTGCGCGAGGCGCAGGCGGCGGGCTGTGCGGCGGTGCGGCCCGGCGCCGCCTGCCAGGACATCGACCGCGCGGCCCGCGACGTGATCACCGAGTTCGGCTACGGCGAGTACTTCATCCACCGCACCGGGCACGGCATCGGCGTCACCACCCACGAACCGCCCTACATGATCGAGGGCGAGGAGCAGCCGCTGGTGCCGGGAATGTGCTTCTCCGTAGAGCCCGGAATCTATCTGCCGGGTCGCTTCGGAGTCCGTATCGAGGACATCGTGACGGTCACCGAGGAGGGCGGGCGGCGGCTCAACGCCACCGCCCGCGACATGGCGATCGTCAACTGAGAGCCGTCAGTCGAGGGCCGTCAGTCGAAGGCTGTCAGCCGAGGGCCGTCAACTGAAGTCCGTGCGGGGGCCGGTGCGCGGCTCGCGGCCCGGGTAGTACGCGAGGACGTCGTACGGGTACGGCAGCGGCCGCGCGCTCGCCGTCGTCAGCCGCTCGTGCTGCTCGGGCGTCAACTCCCAGCCCACGCAGCCGAGGTTGTCGGCCAGCTGTTCCACGGACCGCGCCCCGACGATGGGCGCGGTCACCCCCGGCTGCTGGAGGAGCCAGCGCAGCGCCACCTGGGCCGGAGTGCGCCCGGCCTCCTCGGCGACCTCAAGGACGGCGTCGACGACCCGCCAGGTCTCCTCGGTGGCGCGCTCCTTCCAGGAGGCCGCTCCCCGCGTCCCCTCGGGCGGTGCCGTCATGTCGCGCCGGAACTTCCCGGAGAGCCAGCCGCCCTGCAGCGGGCTGTACGGGATGACACCGACGCCCTCCGCCGCGCTGAGGGGCAGCAGCTCCCACTCGATCTCGCGCCCGAGGAGGTTGTAGTAGGGCTGCAGACAGGAGTACGGCTCCCAGTCGTGCGCCCGCGCCACGTCGAGGGCCTTCTGGAGCTGCGCCCCGGAGTGGTTGCTCGCTCCCAGGTAGCGGACCTTGCCCGCCTTCACGAGGGTGTCCAGGGTGGACAGGGTCTCCTCGACGGGCGTCGTCGCGTCCCACACGTGGGTCTGGTAGAGGTCGATGTAGTCGGTGCCGAGCCGCCGCAGGCTCGCTTCGACCGCCGACAGGATGTGCTTGCGGCTCAGCCCGCCGGCGTTCGGCGCGTCGCCCATCGTCGCGAACACCTTGGTGGCGACGACGAGTTCGTCCCTGCGGCGGCCCTTGAGCCAGCGGCCGAGGATCTCCTCCGACACACCGCGCCCGTACATGTCGGCCGTGTCGATGAACGTGCCGCCGGCCTCCGCGAACGCGTCCAGCATGCGGTGCGACGTCGCCTCGTCCGCGGCGCTGCCGAACATCATCGTGCCCAGGCACAACTCGCTGACGCGCAGCCCGGTCCGGCCCAGAAATCGTTGCTTCATGGTTCGCCTCCCCTGGTGAGGCCCCTCAACATAGGCGAGGCGCCGCACGCCGGGGGAACCGCGCGGTGCGTCACGCGGTGGCCAGGATCACGCACGACTCGGCGGGCAGCCGCACCACCCCGTCGGGCCCCGGCGCCTCGACCGGCTCCCACGCGGCGACCACGCGCGCGTGGCGCCCGTCCAGCGGTACGACGACGGGCTGCCCGCCGAAGTTCACGGCGATCCGCAGATCGCCGCGCCGGAACGCGAACCAGTGGGCCGCCTCGTCGTACGCCACCCGCACCGCCGCCAGGTCGGGGTCGGTCAGATCGCCCCGGGAGCGCCGCAGGGCGATGAGCTCGCGGTGCCAGGCGAGCAGCCGGGCGTGGTGGCCCTCAGCGGGTTCCGACCAGTCGAGACAGGACCGGTCGCGGGTCCCGTGGTCCTGCGGATCCGGAATGTCCTCCTCGGCCCACCCGTGTGCCGCGAACTCCCGCCGCCTGCCCCGGCGCACGGCCTCGGCGAGCTCGGCGTCCGTGTGGTCGGTGAAGAACTGCCAGGGCGTCGAGGCCCCCCACTCCTCGCCCATGAACAGCATCGGTGTGAACGGGCTCGTCAGGGTGATCGCGGCCGCGCAGGCGAGCAGACCGGGGGAGAGGGAGGCCGACAGGCGGTCACCCTGCGCGCGGTTGCCGATCTGGTCGTGGGTCTGCGTGTACGCCAGGAAGCGGTACGCGGGCGTCCGCGCGCGGTCCACGGGGCGGCCGTGGGCGCGGCCCCGGAACGTCGAGTACGTGCCGTCGTGGAAGAAGCCGCGCGTCAGCGTCTTGCCGAGCGCGGCCAGCGGGGCCCGCGCGAAGTCTTCGTAGTAGCCCTGCGACTCACCGGTGAGCGCGGTGTGCAGCGCGTGGTGGAAGTCGTCGTTCCACTGCGCGTGCATGCCGAGGCCGCCGCTCGCGCGCGGGGTGACGAGCCGCGGGTCGCCCAGGTCCGACTCGGCGATCAGGGACAGCGGCCTGCCGAGCTCCGCGGCCAGGGAGTCGACCGCCGCGGAGAGTTCCTCCAGGAAGTGGCACGCGCGCGTGTCCCGCAGCGCGTGCACGGCGTCGAGCCGCAGGCCGTCGATCCGGTAGTCGCGCAGCCAGGCGAGGGCGCTGCCGATCAGATACGCGCGCACCTCGTCCGAGCCGGGCGCGTCCAGGTTGACCGCGGCACCCCAGGGCGTCTGATGCGTCTCGGTGAAGTAGGGCCCGAAGGCGGGCAGGTAGTTGCCGGACGGGCCGAAGTGGTTGTGGACGACGTCAAGGACGACGCCGAGACCGTGCGTGTGCGCCGCGTCGACGAACCGTTTCAGCGCCTCGGGGCCGCCGTACGGCTCGTGCACCGCCCACAGCGACACTCCCTCGTACCCCCAGCCGTGCCGCCCGGGGAAGGGGCACAGCGGCATCAGCTCCACGTGCGTGACGCCGAGCTCCGCCAGGTGGCCGAGCCGGTCCGCCGCCGCGTCCAGCGTTCCCTCGCGGGTGTACGTCCCGACGTGCAGCTCGTACAGGACCGCTTCCCGCACGCCGCGCCCCGCCCAGGGCGTGCGCCACGCGTACCGGTCGTGGTCGACGACGGCGCTGAGCCCGTCGGGGCCGTCCGGCTGGCGCCGCGAGCGCGGGTCGGGCAGGACCGGGCCCCCGTCCACCGAGAAGCCGTACCGCGTGCCGTCGTCGGCCGCCGCCTGTGCCGTCCACCACCCCCCGCGGTCCGCGTCGCGCTCCATCGCGAGCGTGGTGCCCGCACACTCCAGTACGACCCGCTCGGCCTCCGGCGCCCACACTTCGAACCTCACCGACGGTTCTCCCTCGTCCGCTGTCCGTCACACCGTGCGTCCCATGGTGCGTCAGAAGCCGTCGCGCCGTGGGAGGAAGCGGTCGATCGGCCGTCGGTCCGCCCGTTCTGGACACCCGGGGCGCGGGTGCACGACAATTGCCCGGTGACATCCTCTTTCGAGTTCTCCACGTTCCCGGCGGCCCCCGCGCGGGTGACGGACGCCGAGCGCGACCGGGCGCTGGACGCACTCAAGGAGGGCGCGGCCGTCGGCAGGCTCTCGCACGACACGTTCCTGCGGCGCATGGAGCTCGTGCTCGCCGCCCGCAGGCCCGACGAGCTGGCCGCACTCACCGACGACCTGCGCACCGAGGGCCGCTGGTCGCGCATGGTGCTCGGCGGTGTCGAAGCCGTCTCCGGGTTCACGATGAAGCTGCGCAGGGCCTGGGAGGCCGAGCGCCTGCCGAAGCTGCTCCTGCCGTCGCCCGACAGCCACCACCCGCTGCGGATAGGCCGCGACCCGGCCAACGGCCTGCGGCTCAGCCACGACACGGTCTCCCGGGTCCACGCCGAGCTGCGGTGGCAGGGCGGCATGTGGGTGCTGCGCGACCTCGGCTCGACCAACGGCACTTCGGTGAACGGACGCAGGGTGACCGGGGCGGCCATCGTCCGGGACGGCGACTCCGTGAGCTTCGGCCGGATGGCGTTCCGGCTCGCGGTGAACTGACGGCTCACCCGCGTCACCCGCACGGCCGTACGCGGGCTGCGGTGCCCGCCGCGCGGTGGTGATCTGGAGACACCCGCGCGGCCGCTCGCCGCGCCGACGCACAGGCGGGAGCCCCGAGGTGCGCAGCCTCCGCGTCCCACCGGACGTCCCGATGTCGCCGCCCGGTCTCCTGTCGCCCGCCGTCGCGCGGGACCCGTACCCCGCGTTCCGCGTACTGCGGGAGAGCTTCCCCCTGGTACGGGACGAGTTTCTCGGCGCGTGGCTGGTGAGCCGGTACGGAGACGTGTGCGAGGCCCTCGCGCGGGACGAGCTCGTCGCGCTGCCGCCGGGGCGGACCCTCGCGCACATGGAGGGCGACACACACCGCGCGCACCGCGCCCTGGTCGAACCCGCGCTGCGGGGCCGCGCCGTCGCCGCCCTGGCCGCGGGCGCCTCCCGCACCGCCTACGTACTGGCCCGCCGGATCGCCGCACGCCCCGAGACCGACCTCGTCACCGAGTTCTGCCGGTGGCTGCCGACCGCCGCGGTCGTGGCGGCGCTGGGCCTGCCCCACGAGGACACCGCACGCGTCCAGCGGTGGTGCCGCGACGGCCTCGGCCACCTCGGGGGCGGCCACCACGAACTGGACGCCCGGCTCCGCCCCCACCTGGCGCTGCGGCGGTCCCGGCCCGGCGACGACCTGCTCTCCGTGCTCTGCGCCGCCGAGGTCGACGGGCGGCCCCTCTCGGACGGAACCGTCGCCGGTCTCGTCGGCTCGCTGCTCGGCGGCGGAGGCGAGGCCACCGCGCTCGCGCTCGCCTCGTTCCTCGCCAACCTCCTCGACGACCCGGCCCAGGTGGCCCTGGTCCGTGAGCGACCAGAGCTGATACCTGCCGCCTGGGCGGAGTCCCTGCGCCGCGACCCGCCCGCCCCCGTCGTGCTGCGCCGCGCGGTCCGCCCGGTCGTCGTGGCCGGCACCGCGCTGCCCGCGGGAGCCGTCGTGGCGTGCCTGGTCGGCGCCGCGAACCGGGACCCCGCCCGGTTCGCCGACCCCGACCGCTACGACATGAACCGGGCGGACCCGGGCCGCCTCGCGTTCGGCGCGGGCCGCCACGCCTGCCCGGGCGCCGAGCTCGCCGCCCGCACCGCCGGATACGGCCTGCACGCCCTGCTGGACGCCCTGCCGGGACTGCGCTGGGCGCCGGGCTTCAGACCGGCTCCCCGGGGGCTCCTGACGCGCGGCCCGCGGACTCTCCTCGTACGCCCTCGGTGACGTCCTCAGTCTGGCCCTCGGTGACGCCTTTGGTGACGCCCCCAGTCACGTCCTCGGTGACGCCCGCGTCGGTGATCCGCTCCAGGAGCGCCACCGGCGACACGGCGAAGAGCTCCGCCACGCGCGCGTGGCCCTCGAACTCCCGCTCCGGAGCGAGCAGATCGGCCCACCGGCCCGCCGGGAGCACCAGCTCCGTCTCCCGCCAGCCGCCCGCGTCCGCGAGCCGCAGGGACAGCCGCGTCGTCGCCACCACGACCTCTCCGGAGCGGACGAACGCCAAACAGTGCGCGGCGCCGGGCCCCTCGGCGGCCAGCGGCTCGTACGTGCCCGTGCCCCCGAACAGCTCCGGCCGCCGCCCGCGCAGCCGCAGCGCCGTCGCGGTGAGGGCCAGCTTCTCCTCCGAGAGGTCCCACGGCTCCCGCTGGGCGTCGAGCCGCTCAAGGACGTGCGGCTGGAAGCGGGCGGGCTGCCGGTTGTCCGGGTCGACCAGGGCGCGGTACTCGCCCTCCGTGCCCTGGTAGAGGTCGGGCACCCCGGGCATCGTCAGGTGCAGCAGCGCCGCCCCCAGGACGTTGGCCCGCACGTGGTCGCCGAGCTCACGCGCGAATGCCGCCACCGCGTACAGCGGCGGCCCGCACGGCCCCGCCTCCACGAAGGCGCCCACGGCCTTCTCGTACGCCTCGTTGGGCTCGGTCCAGCTGGTGTGCAGCCCCGCCTCGCGCACGTGCTTCAGGAGGGCGTTCTGCAGCCGCATGTCGTAGGGGAAGCCGAAGCCGACCGCCGTCTGCCAGGCGGCCCAGGCCAGCTGGGGGTCGGGTGCGCAGGTGCCGCCCACGCGCGAGGTCTGCTCGGTGACCTCGACGAGGAGGTCGGCCCACCGGTCCGGACACTGGGTCAGGACGGAGACGCCGGCCCGGACGTCGGCGCTCCGCTTGGTGTCGTGGGTCGTCAGGACGGTGCCCGAGTAGGGCCAGTCGCGCTGCACGCGCGCGCAGTACGCGTGGAACTCCTCCACCGGCACCGCGGGCCGCTCGGGCGCCCCGCCCACCTCCGCCGCCGAGAGGAGCGGCGCGTGCCGGTAGAACGCGGTGTCCTCGACGGCCTTGGCGCGCAGCGCCGACGCGGTCTGAGCGAACCGCGCCCGGAATTCCGCCACGGCCGACAGGACGTCAGGAGTCGGGGCCGAACCCTCTGAGCGTGCCTCTGCCGCCCGCAGCCGCCCCAGCGCCAAGTCCCGTACGACATCGACCGTCCGGGCCTCCTCGGGCACGCTGAAGGCCGTCCTGGCCTCCTCGGCGGCGCGGGCGGTGAGCACCGTCTCGGGCGCGTCGCCCCCGGAGACGTACGGCCGGTAGACGGGCAGCCGCACCAGCAGTTCCCGCAGCGCGGTGCGCAGCATCCACGGCGCGTGGTCGCGCAGCGCGGGGACGGCCGCGCAGATGGCGCCCGCCGCGCGCGTGAGCCGGTCGACCTCGGCCGCAAGCTCGCGCGTGACGACCTTGTACGCGGCCCTGCGCACCGTCGCGTCCCAGTCGCCGCCCCGGTCGGCGGGCGGCGCGGCGAAGCGGCGGTACTGGCCGAGGAGTTCGCCGGCGCCCGCCGGGTCGGTGAGGACGCCGTCGATGTGCCGCAGCGCGTCGTAGCCGGTGGTGCCGGCGACCGGCCAGGCGGCGGGCAGGCGCTCGCCGTCGGCGAGGATCTTCTCGACGACCGTCCAGCGCCCGCCGGTCGCCTCGTGCAGCCGCTGGAGGTACGTCCCCGGGTCCGCGAGGCCGTCCGGGTGGTCGATCCGCAGCCCTTCGACGACGCCTTCGCGGAGCAGCTGCAGGATCTTCCCGTGCGTCGCGTCGAAGACGTCCGGGTCCTCGACGCGCACGCCGATGAGATCGGAGATGGTGAAGAAGCGCCGGTAGTTGAGCTCCGTGCGGGCGAGCCGCCACCAGGACAGGCGGTACCACTGCGCGTCCAGGAGCTCCGGCAGCGGCAGCTCCGCGGTGCCCTCCCGAATGGGGAACGCGTGTTCGTGGTAGCGCAGCACGGCGCCGTCGACCCGCAGCTGCCCGAGCTCGTCGCCGAGCCGGCCGCCGAGGAAGGGCAGCAGCACGCGTCCGCCGCCCGCGTCCCAGTCGATGTCGAACCAGCGCGCGTACGGCGACCGTGGGCCCTCGCGCAGCACCTCCCACAGCGCGTGGTTGTGCCGGGGGACCGCCGCCATGTGGTTCGGCACGATGTCCACCACCAGGCCGAGCCCGGACTGCCGGGCGGTGCGGGACAGGGACCGCAGCCCCTCCTCGCCGCCCAGCTCGTCCCGCACGCGCGCGTGGTCCACCACGTCGTAGCCGTGCGTCGATCCGGGGACCGCCTCGAGGACCGGTGACAGGTGCAGATGCGAGACACCGAGCGAGGCCAGATGGGGGACGGCCGCCTCGGCGGCCGAGAAGGGGAAGTCCGGCTGCAGCTGGAGCCGGTACGTGGCGGTGGGCGGCGGTGGTACCGCGGAGCCGGGGCGCTCCGGTGTCATGCGCGTCATGCGAACGTACGTACCCGGTCTGGAGGCTTTCGTGTCATCGACTCATGCGTGTCCGCCCTACGCCGTCGTTAGCGTCGGACGATGGCTCACAGCACCCGCGACGCGTACCGCACGGTGATCCGGATGACGGGGGCGGCGCTCCCCGTCGTCTCGTTCCTCGGCAGGCTCCCCGTGGCGATGATCCAGTTCGGCAGCGTGCTGCTGGTGACCGAGACCAGTGGGTCGCTGGCCACCGGCGGGATCGTCGCCTGTGCGCTCGCGCTCGGCCAGGTGTCCCTCGGGCCGTTCGTCGGGCGGCTCGCGGACCGGCACGGGCAGCGCGCCGTGGTGCTGGTCCTCTCCCTCGTCAACGCCGTGGCGATCGCGGCATACACCCTGGGCGCCCTCGCGGACCTGCCCACGCCGGGCCTCGTCGCCCTCGGCGCACTGGCGGGCGCGACGATCCCGGGTATCGGCCCGCTGGCCAGGGCCCGCGTCGTCCCGCTGGTGCGCGTCAAGGGCGGCGACGACCGGCTGGCGAGCACCGTGCTGTCCCTGGAGAGCACCATGGACGAGCTCTCCTTCGTGCTCGGCCCCGCCTTCGTGGGCCTCGCGGCCGTGGCGGGCCACCCGGCGTACGCCTTCGGGGCGGCCGCGCTGCTCGTCGCCGTCTGTGGCACGGCCTTCGCGCTGCACCCCACGGGACGTACCCCCAAGGCGGACACCTCCGGACCGGCACGCGCGCGTGGCGCACGCCCGCCGCTGCCGCGCTCCGTGTACGTGGTGCGGGTCGGGCTCCTCTTCCTCGGCGTGCTGCTCGGCGCCTGCGGCGCGGGCATCACCGCGCTGACCGAGGAGCTGGGCCGGCCGGGGCAGGCCGGGCTCGTGTACGCGGCGATGGGCGTGATGAGCGCGGTGGTGGGGCTCTCCATGGCCGCCCTGCCCGAGCGCTTCGGGTTGCTCGCCCGGTGGCGCGTGGCGACGGCGGCCGCGGCGCTCCTGTCACTGCCCCTGGTGTGGACCGACAGCCTGGTGGGCCTCTACGTAGTGGTCACTTTCTTCGGCGCGATCTACGCCCCGAACCTCATCACCGGCTTCGCGCTCACCGAGCGTGCCGTGCCGCCGCGGCGGCTCGCCGAGGGCATGACCTTCGCGGCGAGCGCCTTCGTCGGCGGCCAGGCGGTGACGCTCGCGGTGGCCGGGCGCCTCGCGGAGTCGCACGGCGCGGGGGCCGCGTTCGCCCTCGGCAGCGCGGCCGCGGCGGTGGCGTTCGTGATCGCCCTGATCGCCCGTCACGAACCCCACCGCCCCGACCCGGCCCCTCACGAGCCCCACCGGCCGCCCCGCGCCACCGTCACGCCGGACGCTGCAGCACCGTGAGGCTCCGGTCGGCCAGCGTGAGCCGGTCGCCTGCCCGCACCTTCGGCCCCGGCTCCGGCGGCACCCCGTCCTCGTGCGCCGTGTCGATCACGAGCTGCCACTGACGGCCGTGGTTGACCGGCACCACGAACTCGATGGGCTCGGGCGACGCGTTGAACATCAGCAGGAACGAGTCGTCGGAGATCCGCTCGCCGCGCGGCCCCGGCTCCGAGATGGCGTTGCCGTTCAGGAACACGCTCAGCGCCCTGGCGTGCGAGGCCTCCCAGTCCTGTTCCTCCATCTCCTCGCCCTCCGGGGTGAACCAGGCGATGTCCGACAGTTCGTCGTGCGTGCCCTGGACCGGCCGGCCGTGGAAGAACCGGCGCCGGCGGAAGACCGGGTGGTCGCGCCGGAGCATCGCCATCGTGCGGGTGAAGGCGAGCAGCGAGTTCTCGCCGTCCGGCCAGTGCACCCACGCCAGTTCGTTGTCCTGGCAGTAGGCGTTGTTGTTGCCGCTCTGCGTGCGCGCGAACTCGTCGCCGTGGCTGAGCATCGGCACGCCCTGCGAGAGCATCAGGGTGGCGGTGAAGTTCCGCATCTGCCGGGCCCGCAGCGCCAGGATGTCCGGATCGTCCGTCTCGCCCTCGGCGCCGCAGTTCCAGGACCGGTTGTGGCTCTCGCCGTCCTGGTTGTCCTCGCCGTTGGCGTGGTTGTGCTTGTCGTTGTACGCGACGAGGTCGTGCAGCGTGAAGCCGTCGTGGCAGGTGGTGAAGTTGATCGACGCCAGCGGGCGCCGCCCGTCGTCCTGGTAGAGGTCGGACGAGCCGGTGAGCCGGGAGGCGAACTCCGCGAGGGCGCGCGGCTCGCCGCGCCACAGATCGCGCACCGTGTCGCGGTACATGCCGTTCCACTCGGTCCACAGGGGCGGGAAGTTGCCCACCTGATAGCCGCCCTCGCCGACGTCCCAGGGCTCGGCGATCAGCTTCACCTGGCTGACCACCGGGTCCTGCTGCACGAGGTCGAAGAAGGACGAGAGCCGGTCCACCTCGTGGAACTGCCGGGCCAGCGTCGCCGCGAGATCGAAGCGGAACCCGTCCACATGCATGTCCGTGACCCAGTGCCGCAGCGAATCCATGATCATTTGGAGTACGTGCGGCGAGCGCATCAGGAGCGAGTTGCCGGTCCCCGTGGTGTCCATGTAGTAGCGGGGATCGTCCATGAGGCGGTAGTACGAGGCGTTGTCGAGCCCCTTGTAGGAGAGCGTCGGGCCCAGGTGGTTGCCCTCGGCCGTGTGGTTGTAGACGACGTCGAGGATCACCTCGATGCCCGCCTCGTGCAGCGCCTTCACGGCCTGCTTGAACTCCAGGACCTGTTCGCCGCGGTCGCCCCACGAGGCGTACGCGTTGTGCGGGGCGAAGAAGCCGATGGTGTTGTAGCCCCAGTAGTTGTTCAGGCCCATGTCGACCAGACGGTGGTCGTTCACGAACTGGTGCACCGGCATCAGCTCCAGCGCGGTGACGCCGAGACCGGTGAGGTGCTCGATGATCGCCGGGTGCCCCAGCGCCGCGTACGACCCCCGGAGCTCCTCGGGCAGGTCCGGGTGCAGCATCGTCAGGCCCTTCACATGGGCCTCGTAGAGCACCGTCTCGTGGTACGGGGTGCGCGGCGGGCGGTCGTCGCCCCAGTCGAAGTACGGGTTCACCACGACCGACGTCATCATGTGCGGCGCCGAGTCGAGGTCGTTGCGCTCGTCCGGTTCGTCGAAGTGGTAGCCGTACACCTCCTCGCCCCACTCGACGCGCCCGCTCACCGCGCGCGCGTAGGGGTCGAGCAGCAGCTTCGCGGAGTTGCAGCGGTGCCCCTGCTCCGGCGCGTAGGGACCGTGCGCCCGGAAGCCGTAGCGCTGTCCCGGCATGATGCCGGGCAGGTACGCGTGCCGCACGAAGGCGTCGGACTCGCGCAGCTCGACGGCTGTCTCCGAGCCGTCGTCGTGCAGCAGACACAGCTCCACGCGCTCTGCGGCCTCGGAGAAGACCGCGAAATTCGTGCCGGCTCCGTCATATGTGGCACCTAAGGGATACGCCTGCCCAGGCCAGACCTGCATGAATACGACTCTTCCACTCACGCCCCCGCAAGATGGGGCCACTTCGGCCACAGTCGCCCGGAAAGTGGGGCAACCACCCAGGAGTTGTACCCGTCTAACCGTCTGACCACATACTCGGCTTGCCCACGAATGGGGCGCCAGGGGAGTAGGGGGAGTAGTGCGAGAGATAGTCAGACGCCACCTCGGGAAGGTGGTGGCGGCGACGGCGGTCGCGGCGACCGCCACCGCCGTGCTGGTGGGCGTCAACATGTCGGGCTCGGGGGCAGGTGGGTCGGGGGACCGCCAGGCCAACGCGGCAGCGGCGAAGCAGGACGCCATCGCCAAGGACGGCGTGATCGAGGCCGCGCCCGAGGAGGGCGCGAAGGGCATCGGCAGCGACCCGCTGACCGACGAGGAGATGGAGCGCGCGGAGAAGGCCTCGGCCTCCGGCCAGCTGCGCTCCAGCGCCCGGGACGTCGAGGGGGACCGCGGCCCGCAGCTGCTGTCCACCAACCTCAGCGAGCCGGACCCGGCCGACACCGGCAGCGCGCCGCGCCGCGCCGAAGTCGTCTACTACGACTACAAGAAGGACACCGTCATCACCAAGACGGTCAACGTGGAGACCGGCAAGGTCGAGGACACGGTCACCACGCGGAACGTCCAGCCGCCGCCCAGCCAGGAAGAGCTCGCCGAGGGCGCCCGGCTGCTGATCGCCGACCCGCTCGGCAAGGGCCTGAAGAAGGACTTCAAGCACGCCACGGGCAAGGCCCTGACCGGCCCGCAGCAGCTCCAGCTGAGCGGCATGGTCTTCCGCAAGGAGACCGTCAAGCGCGTGCCGTCCGACCTCACCGAGTGCGGCAAGCACCGGTGCCTCCAGGTCGTCACCAAGGTCAAGAACGGTCCGTGGATCGACACCCGGGCCCTCGTCGTCGACCTGAGCACCCGCACCGTGGGCCGCCTCGGCTGACCCGGCCGCCCGCGCACGACACCACACACCAACTTCTCCTCGTACGAGGGAGTGCACTCCACCATGCACGTCAACAGACTTTCGCGCGCCCGCAAGGGGGCCACGATGGCCCTCGCGGTCTCCGCGCTCCTCGGCGGCGCCGTCGGCGTCGCCGCCCCCGCGTCGGCGGCCCCGGCCACGGCTCCCGCCAAGGCACCCGCGCCCGCGGCCGACTGCAGCGACGCCTACAAGATCGAGCAGACCGTCGACGGCGGCACGACCTGGCGCATGTGCTGGCACTACAACACGCTCTCCGGCCTGATCCTCGACAAGATCAGCTACCAGCCGAAGGGCGAGCCCAAGCCGATACCCGTCCTGACCAGCGCCCGGCTCGCCCAGGTGCACGTCCCCTACGACGACGGCCAGGCCGAGTACGACGACGTGACCGGCACCGACTTCGGGCAGGCCCTGCAGAACCTCAACGCGGGTGAATGCCCCGGCGGCACCATCAAGACCGTCAAGGTCCCGAACCGCGGCAACGTGAAGGGCCTGTGCACCACCACGCGCGCGCGTGGGCACGCGTACCGCCTCAACGACGACGCGAGCACCGGCGGCAACGGCAAGGTCTACTCCGCCCAGGGCAAGGACCTGCTCGTCTACACCGTGAACAAGGCCTCCTGGTACGAGTACATCACCGAGTGGCGGTTCTCCTCGGACGGCACCATCACGTCCAACGTGGGCGCCACCGGCAGCCTCTCGCCGTACGACTACGACGGCGGCGACGACCGCGGCTGGCCCATCGGCAAGGGCCAGCAGGCCAAGGCGGAGAGCCACGCCCACAACGTCTTCTGGCGGCTCAACTTCGGCCTGGACGGCTCCCCGAAGGCCAAGGTCGAGCAGTACGACTCCAAGGTCACCCCGCCCACGGGCGACGGCAGCCCCACCACGAAGACCACCCGCACCAAGGTCACCAAGGAGATCGCGGGCGACCGCAAGGACATGCGCTGGTGGCGCGTGGTCAGCGGGGCCGGCAAGAACAAGGACGGCCACCCGCGGTCGTACGAGTTCGTGCCCGGGGCGAGCAGCAAGCACGCGGGCCGGCCCTTCACCAAGCACGACGTGTACTTCACCCAGTACAAGAAGTGCGAGCAGTACGCGAGCAACAACCCGGGCTGCCCCAACGGCACTCCGGACAGCGTGGACAAGTGGGTGAACGGCCAGACCTTGGACCACCCGATCTCCTGGGTGCACATCGGCTACCACCACATCGCGCGTGACGAGGACCAGCAGCCCATGCCGGTCCACTGGCAGGGCTTCTCGCTGGCCGCCCGTGACGTCACCGCTATGAGCCCGCTCACTCCGCAGGACCTGGCGAACCAGAACGGCCAGCCGCCGATCGGTGGTTGAGAAACCACCCTGCCCATCGGGCTGCACCTCCTGCCGCTCCCGGAGTACCCTTCCTTGATCGTTGACCGGGGGAGAGTCCGGGAGCGGAAGGCGGTGCGCGGGTGAGCTCGGGTGGTCGGGGGCTGCCCCCTGGTGACGAGGGTCACGAGGGGAGCTCCGCGGACGTACCCGCCGGAGCGGTGTCCCTGGCCCGGCCGATGGATACGGGATCCCAGATCGGACCCGAACTGGACTGGGACGCCGACGCCTGGCGCGAGGTCCGTACGCGCGCCCAGCGCGCCGGGCGGGCCTACATCTGGCTGAATCTGGTGGAGCAGCGGCTGCGCGCGGTCGTGGCCGCTGTTCTGCGTCCCGTCTACGAACCCGTCCACGCCGACGACTGGGTCGTCGCCGCGGCGGGCCCCGCCGGGCAGGAGTGGGTGCAGCGGGCCGTCGCCGTGCGCGAGGTGAGCCGCCGCAAGGGGTACCTGCTCGACCCGGCCGACGACAACGTCCTCAGCTTCCTCACGCTGCCGCAGCTGCGCGAGCTGATGGTGCAGCACTGGCCCTGCTTCGAGCCGTACTTCGACGACCGGCGCGACGTCGAGCTCGCCCTCGACGAGCTGGAGGTCACCCGGAACGTCGTCTCCCGCAACCGCGCCCTCTCCGAGGCGGTCCTCGCCCAGGCGGAGCGCGCCTCGGCCAGACTCCTGGACATGCTCGGCTCGGGCACCGACACGCCCTCCGCGCGCCGGCTGCCCGTCGACGCCGTCGAGGACCTGGTCGGCGACCGGTACGCGGACGTGGTGGGCGTCTACGGGGACCGGGTGCGGCTCCTGCGACAGTTCCCCGCCGAGGACATCTTCGGCGGCGCCCGCCGCCTCGACGCGATCGGCATCGGCCTCAACCTCCTCGTGCAGAACTTCTCCGGGCGCCGCCTGGTCAGGCTCGCCGAGTCGGGCTGCCGGGTGCGGTTGCTCTTCCTCAACCCGGCGAGCAGCTCGGTCAAGCGCAGGGAGCGCGAACTGGGCATCAAAAAGGGCGAGTTGAGCCGTTCCGTCGAGATGAACATCCTGCACATGCGCCGCGTCAGGGCGCGGCTCCGGGATCCGGGCGCCTTCGAGATCCAGGTCTTCGACGAGACGCCCCGCTTCACCGCGTACCTGGTCGACGGGGACGGCGCGGACGGCATCGCCGTCGTCCAGTCGTATCTGCGCAGGACCCGTGGGATGGAGGCGCCGGTTCTGGTGCTGCGGGGCGGCAGCCGGGTGGTCAAGTCGGGCGATCCGGGCGAGAGCGGGCTTTTCACCACATACCGCGAGGAGTTCGAGCTGGCGTGGGCGGACTCGCGGCCGGTGTCCTGACCCCGCTCGGCGGCCGGAAGCGGAATGCGGCCCTCGGATTGTCAGTGGCGCATGGGATCGTGGTGGTCATTGGGGGAAAGCACCACAAAGAAGGGGGCGGCCATGGGCTGGCACCAGGAGCTGCTGATCGGTTTCGACCTGGAGACGACCGGGACGGACCCGAGCGAGGCGCGCATCGTCACCGGCGCCGTCATCGAGGTCAAGGCCGGTGAGACGCTGGGGCACCGCACCTGGCTCGCGGACCCGGGGGTCCCGATCCCCGCCGGGGCGGTGGCCGTGCACGGCATCACGGACGAGCGTGCGGCGGCCGAGGGCAGGCCCGCCGACGAGGTCGCGGACGCGCTCGCCGGCGTGCTCACCTCGTACTGGCAGTCGGGCGTCCCGGTCGTGGCGTACAACGCGGTCTTCGACCTGAGCCTGCTCTCCGCCGAGCTCCGGAGGTACGGCCTGCCGTCCCTGCGCGACCGCCTCGGCGGCATCGACCCGGGCCCGGTGATCGATCCGTACACGATCGACCGATCCGTGGACCGCTACCGCAGAGGCAAGCGGAACCTCGAAGCGGTCTGCACGGAGTACGGCGTGCTCCTGGAAGCCGCCCACGACGCCGCGGCGGACGCCCAGGCCGCGGCCCGCCTCGCCTGCGCGATAGCCGACCGCCACCCGAAGGTCGCGTCCCTCGGCCCGGCGGAGCTGCACCGCCGCCAGATCGAGTGGTACGCGGAATGGGCGGCGGACTTCCAGAACTTCCTGCGCAAGAAGGGCAATCCGGACGCGGTGGTGGACGGGGTGTGGCCGCTGAGGGTCGAGGGCTAGGCCCTCAGAAGGGGTACCAGCGGACGGTTGCGTCGCCCTCCCGAAGGGACGCCACCCGCCGACGGAACTCGACGAGCGCCTTCGGATTGGCGGGCGCGTGCTGCGCGACCCACGCGCAGCTGGCCGTCTCCCGGGCGCCGCGCAGCACGGCGCACCCCTCCCACTCCCGCACATCCCAGCCGTAGACGGAGACGAATCCGTCGTAGGCCTCCGGCGCGAGCCCGTACCGATCGCGGGAGAGCGCCATGACGACCAGATCGTGCTCCCGGAGGTCTGAGGAGAACGTCTCCAGATCCACGAGCACGGGCCCACCGGGGCCGACCAGGACGTTGCGGGGCAGCGCGTCGCCGTGGACGGGCCCCGGCGCGAGGTGCGGGGTGAGCGCCGCCGCGGCGACGGCGAACCCGTCCCTGCGCTCGCGCAGATAGTCCGCGTCGGCCGGATCGATCGTGTCACCGGCGAGCCGCAGCCACCGCTCCACACCGCCGAGCAGTTCGCGGCGCGGGAGCTCGAAGGAGGGGGAGTCCAGTTCGTGCACGCGACGGATGAGCGCCGCCACATCGCGCGGCTCCGCGGGGCGCACCGCCTCGGGAAGGCGGTGCCAGAGCGTCACCGGATGGCCGTCCACCAGGCGCGCCTCGGTCTCGGCGGCCCGCACGGCGGGGACGCCGGCCTTCTCCAGCCACGCGGCGACGGCCAGCTCGCGCCGTGCCCTCGCGAGGAGTTCGGGGGCGGCGCGGCCGACCTTGGCGACCAGCTCGCCGACGGCGAACACCGCGTTCTCACCGAGCGCGAGCAGCCGGGCCCCGCTCACCGGAATCGGCAGCTCCGCCGCGTCCAGTACGTCTCGCGCCCGCGCCTCGTCCATCCCGTGCCTCCCGCACCTGTTACCCCGTTCGCCCGACAGTCTCGCATTCGCACAGGCCAACCGGTGTGCGAGGGCGCGCAGCTCCTTGACGTATCAAGAGCACATCAGCACGATGACGGAGGCCGCCCGGGCGGCCGAACCCCAGCCGAGCCGCCCGAAGGAGCCGATTCCGTGACATTGGCGACCGCGACGAAGCGGTCAGCGAGAGGTGCGCCGGGACGCGGGGGCGCGGACCACGGCGCGTGGTTCCTCGTGCTGCCCGCACTGATCCCGATCCTCGTCCTCAGCGTCGGCCCGCTCCTCTACGGCATCGCGCTGGCCTTCACCGACTCCCAGTCGGGCCGCACCGAACCCACCCAGTGGATCGGCGCGCTCAACTTCCAGGACCTGCTGCACGACACGCTGTTCTGGGACTCGTTCAGGATCGGCCTGCTGTGGGCCTTCGGCGTCACCGTGCCGCAGTTCTTCCTCGCCCTCGGCCTCGCCCTCCTGCTCAACCAGCCGCTGCGGATGCGCTGGCTCGCGCGGGCCCTCGCGATCGTTCCGTGGGCGATGCCCGAGGTGGTCGTCGGCATCATGTGGCGGCTCGTCTACCACCCGGACGCCGGCGTGCTCAACGAAACCCTCTCCAATGTCGGCCTGGGGGAGGGCAAGGACTGGCTGACCGGCACAGCCACGGCGCTGCTCGCCGTGATCGTCGTCGGCATCTGGGCGGGCATGCCGCAGACCACCGTCGCGCTGCTCGCCGGACTGCAGAACACCCCGCGGGAGCTGCACGAGGCGGCCGCGATGGACGGCGCGGGCGCCTGGCGCCGGTTCCGCACCGTCACCTGGCCCGCGATCAAGCCCATCGCCCTGGCCATCACGGCGCTCAATTTCATCTGGAACTTCAACTCGTTCGCCCTGGTCTACGTCCTCACCCAGGGCGGCCCCGGCGGCCGCACCCGCCTGCCCATGCTCTTCGCCTACGAAGAGGCCTTCCGCTACGGCCAGTTCGGCTACGCCGCCGCCATGGGCTGCGTGATGGTCGCGGTGATCTCCGTGATCCTCGCCTGCTACCTCGTCGGCCGCCTGAAGGGAGGCGACGAGGCATGATGCGTACGAAGAAGTCGACGCGCGCCGCGCAGTACGTGGCGCTCGCCGCCTATCTGGTCTTCCTCGCCTTCCCGTTCCTCTGGCTGATCTCCACGGCCTTCAAGCCGGCCCGGGAGCTCGGCAGCCTGCACCCCACCTGGATCCCCGAGGATCCGACCCTGGAGAACTTCCGGCAGGCCTTCGACGAGCAGCCGCTCCTGCGGGCCGCGGGCAACTCGCTGATCGCGGCGCTCAGCGCGGCCCTGATCGCGGTCGTCATCGCCACCCCGATGGCGTACGTCATGGCCAGGCACCGCAGCCGCCTCGCGAAGGCGGCCACCGGCTGGGTGGTGATCAGCCAGGCGTTCCCGTTCGTCCTGGTCATCATCCCGCTGTTCCTGATCCTGAAGAACCTCCACCTGATCAACTCGCTGGTCGGTCTGATCATGGTGTACGTGGTGTGGTCGCTGCCGTTCGCGCTGTGGATGCTCGTCGGGTACGTCCGCGCGGTCCCCGCCGAGCTGGAGGAGGCCGCGGCGGTGGACGGCGCGAGCCGGGTACGGACGTTCGTGTCGGTCGTCGCGCCGCTGCTCGCGCCCGGCATCGTGGCCACGGCGATGTTCGCCTTCATCACCGCGTGGAACGAGTTCTTCTTCGCCCTCGTTCTACTCAAGACCCCGGAGAAGCAGACCTTGCCGGTCATCCTCAACCGCTTCATCGGCTCGGAGGGCGTCGCCGACCTCGGGCCGCTCGCCGCGGCGGCGTTCCTCGCGACCATCCCCTCGCTGGTCATCTTCGCCATCATCCAGAAGCGGATCACGGGCGGCATGCTGGCCGGGGCGGTGAAGGCATGACACGCACGCGCACGGCCCCACGCCTGCTGGCCGCCGCCACGGCCCTCGCCCTGCTGCTCACCGGCTGCAGCGGCGACTCCGGCGACGACGACGGGAAGATCACCCTCCAGTTCCAGTCCCTGGCCTGGCAGAAGGAGTCCGTCGACGCCAACAAGGCGCTCGTCGAGGAGTGGAACGCCACCCATCCCGACGTCAAGGTCGAGTACGTCCAGGGCAGTTGGGACAGCGTCCACGACCAGCTGCTCACCTCCTTCGAGGGCGGCGAGGCGCCGGACATCATCCACGACGCGTCGGACGACCTCGCCGACTTCGCGTACGGCGGATATCTCGCGGACATCGGCGACCTGCTCCCCGAGCGGCTCAAGTCCGACATCCCGCGGCGCAGCTGGGAGACGACCACCTTCCAGGGCAAGGTCTACGGCGTGCCGTTCCTCCAGGAGCCGCGCGTCCTGATCGCCAACGCGAAGTGGCTCAAGAAGTCGGGCGTACGGATCCCGACGCCCGAGAAGCCGTGGAGCTGGGCGGAGTTCCGGAAGATCACCAAGGAGCTGGGCGACGGCACGGACGGGAAGTACGGCGTCGCCTGGCCGCTCAAGGAGCCGGTCTCCGCGACGCTCAACCTCTCGCTGTCCGCCGGCGGAAAGATGTTCCACCGGGGCGCGGACGGCAAGGTCGACGTCCGCTTCGGCGCGGCCGACGCGATCATGCCGCGCACGGTCCACGACCAGGTGAACAACGACAAGAGCGCGTCGGGCACGACCCTCGGCATGGGCGGCTCCGACACGCTGCCCGGCTTCTTCGGCGGCAAGTACGCGATGGTCCCGCTCGGCTTCTCGTACCGCCAGCAGATCGTCCAGCAGGCGCCCGAGGGCTTCGACTGGCAGGTGCTGCCCGCCCCGGCGGGCGCGGAGGGGCTCGCGCAGGGCGTCAGCCCGCAGACCCTGTCCGTCTCCGAGGACAGCCCGCACAAGAAGGAGGCGGCCGAGTTCATCGACTTCTTCCTCCAGCCGGACAACATGGTGAAGCTCGCGCGCGGCGACTGGATGCTGCCGACCGGCAAGGAGGCGCTGAAGGACCCCGCCCTGCGCACCGAGAAGGACGACTGGGCCGCGGGCACCGCCCTCGCCGAGGACCTGCGCCCGGCCCCCGCGCAGACGGTGCGCGGCTACCCGGAGTGGAAGGACAAGGTCGCGACACCCGCGCTCCAGGAGTACTACAGCGGGGCGATCGACCTCGACGAGCTCAGGAAACGGCTCGTCGAGGACGGGAATCTGGTCCTCAAGAGGTATCAGCGGTAGGCCGTCGGCGGGCCCTCGACGCGGGGTTCAGGGCCGCGGGGTTCAGGGGCGGAGCCCGTGGTTCTGGCCCGCCCGCACGAGCCCCGATTCGTACGCGGCGATGACGGCCTGCGCGCGGTCGCGGACGCCCAGCTTGGCGAAGATGCCGGTGGCGTGGTTCTTCACGGTCTGCACTCCGATGGCCATCTGCTGCGCGATCTCGCTGTTGTCGAGGCCCGCGGCGATCAGCCGGAGCACCTCGACCTCGCGCGGGGTGAGCCCGGAGATGCCCCCGGCCGGCGGGTGCGCGGCCGGGGCCGGGGCCGGGGTCACGAAGGTGGCGAGCAGCCGGGTCAGCAGCCGCGGGGCGACGACGGCCTCGCCGCGGTGGACGGTGCGCAGCGCGGCGACCAGCTCCTCCGGGGAGACGTCCTTGGGCAGGAAGCCGGAGGCCCCCGCCCGCAGGGCGCCGACCACGTGCTCGTCCATGTCGAAGGTGCTGAGCGCGAGGACCCGGCACCGGGGCAGCTCGGCGGCCAGAATCTCGGTGGCCCTGACCCCGTCGAGCACCGGCATGCGGATGTCCATCAGGATGACGTCGGGGCGCAGTTCGCGGGCCGCCGCGATGGCCTGTTCGCCGTCGCCCACCTCGCCGACGACGTCGATGGCGGGGTCCGAGCGCAGGATCAGCGAGAGGCCCCGGCGCACGAGGGGCTGGTCGTCGGCGATGAGCACGGTGATCCGCTCGGGTTCGCCGGTCTGCTCGGGCTGGCCACCGCGCTCGGCCTCGGAGGTGGAGGTCATCGCGTCCCGTCCTTGTCGTGTGTGCCAGAGGTACCGGCAGTACGTGCAGTACCAGAAGTGTCAGCTGTGTCGCCCGCGTACGTATCGGCCGCGTGCGTATCGCCCGCGTACGTGTCGGCCGCGTGCGTGTCGGCCGGCAGCGGCACGCTCGCGACCACCTCGAACCCGCCTTCCGCACGGCTGCCGACGCGCAGGGTGCCGTCGTGCAGAGCGATGCGTTCCCGCATGCCGAGGAGACCGTATCCGCTGCCCGTGACGCCCCCGCCGGGCGCCCTGCCCGCAGTGGCGCCCGCCCCGGCGCCGTCATCGGTCACCTCCACGGTGACGCGGTCCGGCAGATAGGCGAGCCGCACCGTCGCACGGGCGGGCCCCGCGTGCTTGCGGGCGTTGGTCAACGCCTCCTGCGCGATGCGGTAGAGGGTGAGGCCGACGGTCATCGGCAGCGGGCGGGGCTGCCCGGTGACGTGGAGTTCGGCCGGCAGGCCCGCCGCGTTCGAATCGGCGACGAGCCGCTCGATGCCGTCCACCCCGGGCTGGGGTTCCGAGGGCGCCTCCTCCAGCGTGTCCGTGCTGCGCAGCACCCCGAGGAGCTGCCGCATCTCGTGCAGCGCCGTGCGGCCGGACTCCTCCAGCGTCACCAGCGCCTCGCGGGCCGTGTCGGGGTCGCGGTCCAGGGTCGACCTGGCCCCGCCGGACATCAGGTACATGGTGGTGATGTGGTGGGCCACGATGTCGTGCAGCTCCCGCGCGATGCGACGCCGTTCCTCGGTCACCGCGCGGTCGGCGAGCAGCCTCCGGTTGATGTCGAGCTGCGACTGCCACTGCCGCACGGCCAGGCCGACGCCGACGATGAGACAGGGCGTCACCAGCAGGTCGGTGATGCCCATGCCGATGAAGGGCACGTCGTTCTGCCAGTGCCGCGCGAGCTGCACGGGACCGGTGGCGACGACACCCAGCAGCAGGGTCCACCGCCCGCTGTACCTGGCCACGGTGTAGAGCCCGATCGTGACGGCGGCGCCGTACGTGTTCGACACCGGCTCGCCCGGGTCGACGGCGAGCCCCAGGTTGACGGCCAGCTGCACGGCCAGGGCCGCGCCGAGCGCCGGCACGGGGTGGTGGCGCCTGAAGAGCAGCGGGACCACGGAGACGGCGATGAGCAGGACGCCGAGCACGGTGACCGGTGCGTCGGGGCCCTCTTCGCCCGGGACGAGGTAGGCGAGCAGGTCGAGGGTCACGGCGAGGGCGGCGACCACCACGTCCCCCGGCGTCGGCCGCACCCCGCGCGTGGGCGGTACCGTCGGGAAGAAGTCGCGGGCCATCCTGGCGCCTCCGAGTCGTACGTCCGGCGGGCCCTGGTGTCCCGTCTCTCCGCACCATTAGATCCCGCGCGACGGAGCCCCGAGTCGGCACGGTGGCGGTTCTTCCGACCAGTACTGGAGTACTGCCCGCGAGGAAGCACCGGACCACGGTCAGGGGTGCGGACCCTTCCGGCGGCCGACGTCCTCAAGGGGCCCCGCGTGATGACCTATTGGCATGATCCGCAAGCTGACCTCTTTCTCCACCCGGCACCGATGGATGACCATCGTCGTCTGGACGATCCTCGGAGCGGCCCTGTCGTTCGTGGGGAACTCGATGATGTACGACGTCACCGACTCCCAGGCCGGGGACTTCCTGCCCAGGAAGTACGACTCGGCGGTGGCGCTCCGGATAGCCGAGGAGGAATTCGGCGCGAAGCCCGACCCGAACGCCCTGACCGTGCTCGTCGCCAGGGACGACGGAGGCCGGCTCACCGCGGGTGACCAGCGGCGCATCGCGGACACCGCCGCGGATCTGGGCCGGAAGCGGATCGTCGCGGCGAAGCCCGAACCGCTGATGAAGGACCACTCCCAGACCCCGCGCGTCTCGGCGGGGGCGGTGGCGCCCGACAAGAGTTTCCGGCTCCTCACCGTTTCCCTCACCGGAAATCCCAGTGACCCGGGTCTGCAGGACGTCTACAAGGAATTCCGCGACACCGCGAAGGGCGAATTCGCCGACGCGGACATGCGGGTGGGATTCACCGGCGGCATCGCCTCCACGGTGGACGACACGGAGGCCGAGGAAGACACGGCGAAAATCGTCTCCACCCTGACGATGGGCCTCATCGTCCTGCTGAACGTGCTGGTGTTCCGCTCTCTCGCGGCCGCGTTCGTGCCGCTGATCGCGGTGGCGCTGATCGGCGGGGTCGCCTCGGGTGCGGTGGTCGGCGCGGCGAAGCTCTTCGGCATCAACCTCGACGCGTCGACGCCCTCGCTGATCGGCGTCGTCCTCATCGGCATCGGCATCGACTACTTCCTCTTCCTGATGTTCCGGTTCCGGGAACAGCTGCGGAACCACCCCGGGCAGAACGCCCGGACGGCCGCCGCCGAGACGACCGGGCGGGTGGGCAGCGCGATCACGTCCGCGGCGCTGACGATCGTGGCGGCCTTCGCGACCCTGGGCCTGGCCAGCTTCGGACAGTTCCGGGTCCTCGGCCCGGCGATCGCGATCTCCGTGCTCGTCATGCTCCTCGCCAGCCTCACGCTGATGCCCGCGCTCCTCGCCGTGCTCGGCCGCGGCATGTTCTGGCCCGGACGCGCCTGGAAGAAGGAGCGCACCGGCGGCTTCGCCGCACGCCTGGGGCACGCGGTGAGCAGCCGGCCGCTGCGGTACGCGCTCGGCGGCCTGGTGCTGCTCGGCGCGCTGGGCGCGGGCGCGCTCGGCATCACGATGAGCTACGACCAGCAGGGCCGGCACGAGACCGCCGCCGTCAAGACCGCCGAGCGGATCTCCCGCAGCCTGCCCGCGGGCGTCTCCGACCCGCACAGCGTGTACGTACGCAGCACGAACGGCCAGGAGATCAAGGAGAGTTCGCTCACCGGCATGGCCCGCTCCCTCGCCAAGGCGGAGGGTGTCGGCGAGGTGGGCAGGCCCGTGCTCAGCAAGGACCGCACGGCCGCGCGGGTCGACCTCCTCCTGAGCGTCAGGTCCGATTCGCAGAAGGCGCGCGACCTGGTCTCGGGACCCGTCAGGGAGACGGCCGCGCGGACCGCTCCGGAGGGCACCAAGGCGTACGTCACCGGGACGGCCGCGATCTTCGCCGACATCTCGACGGCCGTGGAGAAGGACCTGCGCCTGGTGTTCCCGGTCGCGGCCCTGCTCATCGCGGTGATCCTCTTCCTGCTGCTTCGCTCCCTGCTCGCCCCGGTCGTGCTGATGCTCGCCGTGGGGCTCGGGTTCCTGGCCACGCTCGGCGCGAGCACGCTGCTCTTCCAGCACGGTCTCGACCGGCCGGGGGTCTCGTTCACGCTGCCCCTGGTGCTCTTCCTCTTCGTCGTCGCCCTCGGCACCGACTACAACATCCTGATCACCGACAGGATCAGGGAGGAGATGGCGAAGCCGGTGTCCGCCCGGCACGCCGTGGCCGAGGCGGTACGGCACACCGCGCCCGCCATCGCCACGGCCGGCATCGTGCTCGCCGGGTCCTTCGCCAGCCTGGCCGCGAGCCCCGCCACCCAGGAGATCGGCTTCGCCACCGGCCTCGGCATCCTCCTCTCCTCGCTCGTCCTCTCCCTCGTCCTGGTGCCCGCGCTGGCCGCGATGCTCGGCCGCGGCCTGTGGTGGCCGCGCAGGTCGGAACGGACGCCGGGTCACCACCGCGGGTCGGACGAGCCGCAGGCACCGGGCGGGCCGCACACCCCGCAGCAGGAGTACCGGCCGCAGCCGTACCAGCAGCCGCACCCCTCGCCGTACCAGCAGCCCGCACAGCACCCGCAGTACCAACAGCCCTCGCAGTACCAGCCGTACGCGGCCGACCCCGCCCGCCCCCAGCACCGGCCGACCCGATGACCGCCCGCCCCGCGCACGATCGACGAAGGACACCCGTGAAGCCGACCACCCGCACTCTGACCGCCATCGGCCTCGCCCTGTCCGCGGGGGTGACCGGCTGCGCCGCGAGCGGTGGTTCCCCGGCCGGAGTTAAGGGTTCCGTCGCGGGCGAGGACACGACCGTGGTCTCCATCGGGGCTGCGGCGCGGGCGGAACCCGCGGGGAAGGCGAAGCCCGTAGGAGAGGCCGAGCCTACGGCGAAGGCGGAGGCGGCCCGCGGCCTCGACCGCTTCTACCGGCAGCACCTGAACTGGGGCCCCTGCGAGGACGCCGACCTCACCAAGACCGGGACACGCTGCGCGAAGGTCACCGTCCCGCTCGACTACGCCGAGCCCAAGGGCCCCACCCTGACCGTCACCGTCTCCCGGCTGAAGGCCACCGGAACGGCACGCGAGCGCCGCGGCATCCTCCAGACCAACCCCGGCGGGCCCGGCGGCCACGGGCTCGGGATGCCCGCGCAGTTGCGGGCCAGGATGACCCCCGAGGTGGCGGCCGCGTTCGACGTCATTGGCATGGACACCCGTGGCCTCGGCGAGAGTTCCGCGCTCGACTGCGGTCTGAACAGCATGTCGTGGTTGCGCGGGACCGGCTTCGACCGGTCCGCGTTCGACCGGGTGGCGAGGAAGGCCGTCGACGACGCGCGCAAGTGCGACGCGAAGTACGGTGCCCGGCTGCGGCACTACTCCACCCGCAACATCGCCCGCGACGTGGACGTCATACGCGGCGCGCTCGGCGAGCGCAGGACGTCGTGGCTGGGCCAGTCCTACGGCACGTATCTCGGCGCCGTCTACGCGCAGATGTTCCCCCGCAGGGTCGACCGGCTGGTCCTCGACAGCGCCATGGACCCCGACGCCTACGGCATCAAGATGATCCAGGCCATGGGACCGGCCAACGAGAAGGCACTCGACGACCTGGCCCGCTGGGCCGCTCCGCGCCACGCGACGTACCACCTGGGCAGGACGCCCGCGGCCGTGCGCGCCACCGTCGAGCAGCTGGTGCGGGGCGCCGCCGAGCGGCCGGTCCGGATCGGCGGGGACCGGCTGGACGCGGAGAGCCTGCCGTTCGTCCTCTTCGTCCTGGGCACCGACAACCGGGACAACGCGGACTACGCGAGTACGCTCCGGCTCCTCGTCGACGCCGCGGCGGGCAAGCGGGTCGAGCCGTCACCGGTGCTGTCCCGGCTCCTCGACGCGTACTTCCGCACCGGCCCCGACCAGACCGGCACCGGCCCCGACTACGCCTCCATGCTCGCCATTCTGTGCGCGGACAACAGGATGCCGGGCAACGCCGAGTGGTACCGCAAGGCGGTGGAGAAGGCCCGGCCGACCCAACCGGTGTTCGGCCCCTACCTCAACGCGCCGATGCCGTGCGGCTGGTGGGGGCAGGACCCGGCCGAACCGCGCACGAAGGTCGACAACCGGGTGCCGGCCCTCCAGCTGCAGGCCACCGGCGACACCCGCACCACCTACGAGCAGGGCCTCGGCATGCACAGGGCGATGCGCGGCTCCAAGCTGGTGACCGTGCCGGTGCGGACCCACGCGGTGTACGACTACCCGAACGCCTGCGGGGTCGATGCGGTCAACGACTACCTGCTGACCGGCGAGCTGCCGGCGAAGGACTACACCTGCCCGACCGGCGCGGGCCGCAAGTAGCCGCGAACCGCTCCCGGGCCGGGCGGCAGCGAAGCCGCCCGGCCCGGGAGCGGTCGTCGAGGGGAACACCCGACGTCACACCGCGACCGACTCCTCCATCTCCTCCTCCAGCTGCGCGTCCTGAGCGGCCGCCGGGGCCACCGCAGCGCGCCCGCGCCGCTCCCACAGCCCCGCGACGCCGACCACGACCAGGCCGAGCAGCAGCCAGCCGGCCAGCGTCCAGACGTGGCCGCCGAGCCCGTGGCCGCCGAAGTAGAGGTGGCTGCGGATGCCCTCGACGAAGCCCGCGCCGTTCCAGAAGGCGTGCAGGGAGCCGAAGAAGCCGTTCTGCAGCTCGGGGCGGAAGAGCCCGCCGGACGACGTGAAGTTGAGCATCACGAAGAGCACCATCATCGCCAGCGTCGTCCAGCGCTTCAGGAACGTGTGCAGTCCGACGCCGATGAAGAGGATGCCCGCGGCGTACAGCCAGCACATGGCCCACACGCCCCAAAGACCCTGGTGCACCAGGTGGAAGACCGGGCCCGCGAGTGCCGCGCCGATCAGGCTGACGGCGAAGGAGACACCCACGACGAGCCCCGCGCGGGCCCGCATCCGCAGCCCCGCGCCCGCCGCGCCGAGCACCGCCACCGAGGCGTACGAGCCGATGCTCACGGCGACGAGCAGGAAGAAGAGGCCCTGGCCCGTGGGGTCGTCCGCGACCGGCGCGGCCACGTCGGTGACCTTCAGGGGCTTGCCGTGCTCCGCCGCGACGGGCGTGAAGATCTTCTGCGCGGCCGTCGCGCTCATGTCGGATCCGGCGGTGGCCACGATCAGCTCGGGCGACTTCGCGTCGGGCACGTAGGCGCCCGCTATGTCCTGCGACTCGAGCGCGTCGACGGCCTGCTCGCGCGAGCCGAGGGTACGCACGTCGAGGGCGTCGCCCGCCTTGTCCTTGACGGTCTGCGCGAAGACCTGGGTCTGCGGTCCCGAACCGACGACGGCGATCGGCATGTCGTTCGGCTCGGGCGTGACGAACGCGCCCATATAGGCGAGACCCATGCCGAGGCACATCAGCAGGGGGGTGACCAGGTGGAGGAGGACGTGGCGCAGGACGTCGCGCAGTCGGGCGGCGGGTTCCGCGGGGGTGGCGGACATGGGGGACTCCGGTTACTCGGCTTGCTCGGGTTCGACCGAGATGGTTGGCATATACAACTCTCTTTATGTTGTACTCTACAACCATTCGTGGAGAGGGAGAAATCGTGACCGATAGAGACGGGTCCGGGGCCGACGCGCAGGCCGGCGTCCGGGACGAGTCCATCGAGATCATCCAGCGGGAGATGACGGCGTTCGCCCGGCGGGCGCGCGCCACCGCCGCGCGGATGCACCCCGAGCTCTCGCTCGTGTCCTTCACGCTGCTCAGCCATCTCGAAGACCAGGGGGGCTGCCGGGCCACGGACCTGGCCGCGCACTACACGCTCGACAAGTCGACCATCAGCAGGCAGGTGGGTGCGCTGGAGAAGGCGGGGCTCGTCGAGCGCCGGCTCGATCCGGCCGACCACCGGGTGCACGTCCTGCATCCGACCGACCGGGGCAACGAGGTCCTCGCTCAGGTCGGCGCCGCCCGCCGGGTCGCGTTCCAGGAGCGGCTCGCGGGGTGGACCGGGGAGGACCTGGCGCGGTTCGCCGAGTATCTGCTCCGCTACAACGAGGCGGCGGCGGCCGACGACAACCCGGCGTAGCGGGAGCACGGATCCCACCTGAGCGGGGATTCTTCTTGCACGAGACGTCTCGTCTCGCTTAGGGTCTGGACATGACCTCTTCCCGGCCTGCCCACATCGCCATGTTCTCGATCGCCGCCCACGGGCACGTCAACCCGAGCCTCGAAGTGATCCGCGAGCTCGTCGCGCGCGGCCACCGCGTCACGTACGCCATTCCGCACGCCTTCGTGGACAAGGTCGCCGAGACCGGCGCCGAGCCCCGGCCGTACGCCACGACGCTGCCCTCCCCGGACGACGACCCGGACGACTGGGGCACCGAGCTGATCGACAACATCGAGCCGTTCCTCGCCGACGCGATCCAGGTCCTGCCGGAGCTGGCCCGCGCCTATGAGGGGGACGAGCCCGACCTGGTCCTGTACGACATCACCTCCTATCCGGCCCGCGTCCTCGCCCGCCGCTGGGGCGTCCCCGAGATCTCGCTCTCGCCGAATCTCGTCGCCTGGGACGGCTACGAGGAGGAGGTCGTCGAGCCGATGTACGCGGAGCTGAAGGAGACCGAGCGCGGCCGGGCGTACTACGACCGCTTCATCGGCTGGCTCGCCGAGAACGGCATCACCCAGCAGCCGGACCCCTTCGTCGCCAGGCCGCCGCGCTCCCTCGTGCTGATACCGAAGGCCCTGCAGCCGAACGCCGACCGGGTCGACGAGAGCGTCCACACCTTCGTCGGCGCCTGCCAGGGCGACCGGGCGGCGCAGGGCGGCTGGGAGCGGCCCGCGGACGCCGAGAAGGTGCTGCTCGTCTCGCTCGGCTCGGCCTTCACCAAGCAGCCCGCCTTCTACCGCGAGTGCGTCAAGGCCTTCGGGGACCTGCCGGGCTGGCACGTGGTGCTCCAGGTCGGCAAGCACGTCGACGCGGGCGAGCTCGGGGACGTACCGGCGAACGTAGAGGTGCACCCCTGGGTGCCGCAGTTGGCGGTCCTCAAAAAGGCCGACGCCTTCATCACCCACGCCGGTGCGGGCGGCAGTCAGGAAGGTCTTGCGACCGCGACGCCGATGGTGGCCGTGCCGCTGGCCACGGACCAGTTCGGCAACGCGGACATGCTCCAGGGGCTGGGCGTCGCACGGCACGTGCCGATGGCGGAGGCCACCGCAGAGACGCTGCGCGAGGCGGTCCTCGCACTGGTCGGCGACCCCGAAGTGGCCCGCAGGCTCGCGGAGGTCCAGCGGTCGATGGCGGGGGAGGGCGGCACGGAGCGGGCGGCCGACCTCATCGAGGAGGAGCTGGCGAAGGCGCGGGCGGGGCGGCCCTGACGTAACGCTGCGTGACGCGGTTCCCTCGGCGGCCCAGTTATTGGATAACGCTCTGATAACGCGCCACCGTGCTGGGAGGCCCATTGACTCGCCCTGAAAGGTTGACCGTTACCCCCGGTCAAAGGTTGCACAGCGTAGATCTTGTTCCTTGGGCGAACTACTTCCTAGCGTGAGGTGAACTTTCGCCGAACGCCAGGAAGTTGACCCCCATGCGTCGAGACATACCGCCCCTCGCCGAGGTGCGCCGCATCACCGAGAAGAAGCGTGACGCGTGGTGGACCGTGTTGCTTGTCGACCCGGTCGCCACGCCGCTCGTGCGCCTCACCGCCAAGTACACGCGGATCACGCCGAACCAGATCACCTGGGGCGCGTTCCTTCTCGGGCTCGGCTCGGCGGCGTGTTTCGCCTTCGGCGACTGGAAGTGGCTCGCCCTCGGTGCGGCGGTCTACCACTTCAGCTTCATCCTCGACTGCATGGACGGCAAGGTCGCCCGGCTCACCGGGCAGGGCTCGGTCTTCGGTGCCTGGCTGGACTTCGTCTTCGACCGGATCCGCGTCATGGTGTGCGGCGTCGCGCTGATGTGGGGGCAGTACGACCGCACCGGCGACACCCTCTACATCTGGCTCGCGCTCGCCGTCGTCGCGCTCGACACCCTGCGCTACATCAACTCGCTGGAGATCTTCAAGATCCGGCACACCATGCGCAAGCAGATCAAGACGCGCATGCGGGCCGCCCGGCGCGCGCAGAACGACGCGGAGCTCGCCTTCATGGAGGACCTGCTGCGGGACAACCCCTCGGCGGACATCGAGCAGGACCTGCAGCGGGCCGTGGGCGAGGCGCCCTACGCCCCGCAGCCGTCCCAGGAGGCCGGCGCCGAGGGGGAGGCGGCGGCGGTGGCTCCCAAGGCTCAGGTGATCGACCTGCACCAGGAGTTCCGGCGGAAGTTCCCCGCGTATCTGCGGGCGCGTTCCTTCCTGCTGCGCCACCGGATCCGCGCGCACCTGGTGAGCGGGATCGAGTTCCAGATGGGCGTCTTCATGATCGGCCCGCTCTTCGACGCGGTGATCCCCGCGACGATCGTCTCGGGCGCGCTCCTGCTGGTCTTCGAGCTCGCCATCATCTACAAGCTGCTGCTCTCGACCCGTGACTTCACGCGGACGATCGACTCCTTCGAGGAGCAGAAGGTCCCGACTGCGGTGTGACGCGAAAGGCCTGCTGTTACCGGGAGTTGGGGGTGTGCCGGTCCGGGATGTCCGGTCCGGCAGCACAGATCCGGTTTGTTATTACGGAACCTTGTTGAACAAGTCACAGCTGTATGTAGGTATTGATCTGCGCGCGTCAATCAGACAGGGTTTCGTCCCAACACCCGGAGATCTTCCGGCTCTCGAGGGGCGTCGCGACGAACTTGTCGCCGTGGCAGGCCCTGCGCGAAACAGCTGAACAAACCCCCCACATCCCCCCACACAGCACTGAGGAGACCCCTCTTCATGGCAACTCACAAGCGTGCCCGCACGATGAAGCTCACCGCCGCGATAGCCACCGCCGCCACCGCGGTCGGTGTCACCGTCTTCGCGACCTCCTTCGCCGGTGCGGCCACCCCCGCCGAGGGCAAGGTGTACGGCCTGGACGCCAAGGGCGCCGTGGCCGGCAGCTACATCGTGATGCTCGACGAGAAGGTCGACAAGGCCGGCAAGTCCGACCTGGCCGAGGAGTACGGCGGCGAGCTGAAGCGCAACTACTCCTCCGCGATCAACGGCTTCTCGGCCAAGGGCCTGAGCGAGACCGAGGCCAAGCGCCTGGCCGCCGACCCGTCCGTCGGCAAGGTCGTCCAGTCGAAGAAGTTCACCATCGACGCCACCCAGGACAACCCGCCGTCGTGGGGCCTGGACCGCATCGACCAGGCGGACACCGCGGCCGACAAGAAGTACACCTACCCCGACGCCGCGGGTGAGGGCGCCACCGCGTACGTCATCGACACCGGTGTCCGCGTCAGCCACAAGGACTTCGGCGGCCGCGCGGTCTCCGGCTTCGACGCCATCGACAACGACGACAACGCCGACGACGGCAACGGCCACGGCACGCACGTCGCCGGCACCATCGCCGGTGAGGCGCACGGCGTCGCCAAGAAGGCGAAGATCGTCGGCGTCCGGGTGCTCGACGACAACGGCTCGGGCACCACCGAGCAGGTCGTCGCGGGCATCGACTGGGTCACCAAGAACCACCAGGGCCCCTCCGTCGCCAACATGAGCCTCGGCGGCGGAGCGGACGAAGCGCTCGACGCGGCCGTCCAGAAGTCGATCGCCGCGGGCGTCACCTACGCCGTGGCCGCGGGCAACGAGTCGACCGACGCCTCCCAGGGCTCCCCGGCCCGCGTGAAGGAGGCCATCACGGTCGCCTCCTCCACCAAGGACGACGAGCAGTCGGACTTCTCCAACTACGGCTCCGCCGTGGACATCTACGCCCCGGGCTCGGACATCACGTCCTCCTGGAACACCGGCGACGACGCCACCAAGACGATCTCCGGTACGTCGATGGCGACCCCGCACGTCGTGGGCGCCGCCGCCGTCTACGTCGCCGCCCACCCGGACGCCAAGCCCGCGGACGTCGCCAAGGCGCTGACCGACGGCGCCACGCCCGACAAGATCTCCAACCCGAGCGAGGGCACGCCCAACAAGCTCCTGAAGGTCGTCGAGTAGCCCTCGCCGCCCACTGAGCCGCGGTCGTCGTGCCCACCCCCACGGGGCACGGCGGCCGCTCTATCGTGTGCGCATGATGATCAGGACATACGCGGCGCTGCTGCGCGGCATCAACGTGGGCGGCCACAAGAAGGTGCCGATGGCCGACCTCCGGGCGCTCTTGGAAGGGCTCGGCCACGGCGGCGTACGGACGTATCTGCAGAGCGGCAACGCCGTCTTCACCGCCGGCCACGGCGACGAGGAGTCGCTGGCGGCCGAGGTGCGGGCGGCGATCGAGGAGCGCCTCGGCTTCGCCGTCGACGTCATCGTGCGCGACAGCGCCTACCTGAAGGCGGTGGCCGACGCCTGCCCGTTCCCCGCCGCCGACCTGCAGCCCAAGCAGCTGCACGTCACCTACTTCTCCGCCCCGGTCACCGACGAACGCTTCGCGTCCCTCGACCAACCGGCGTACCTGCCGGAGGAGTTCAGACTCGGCGACCGCGTCCTCTACCTGTACGCCCCCGACGGCCTCGGCCGCTCCAAGCTCGCCGAACAGCTGGCGAGACCCGCCCTGACCAAGGGCGTCGTCGCCACCACCCGCAACTGGAACACCGTCACCCGGCTCGTGGAGATGACCCGTGACTGACCCCACCGCCGCGGTCCAGGCCGCCATCGAGGGCGAACTGCGACTCATCGACCCCGAGGTGCGCGCATCGCCCGAACTCTTCGGGGCGCTGCTCCACCCGGAGTTCACCGAGTTCGGCGCATCCGGCGCACAGTGGGACCGCGCGTCGATCGTACGGATCCTCACGGCGACCCCGGACCCCGGCACCCGCCCCTTCACGACCTCCCGCATGAGGGGCGTCCAACTCGCCGACGACCTGGTCCACCTGACCTTCGACACCGACAACAACGGCCGCCGCGCCCACCGCAGCTCCCTGTGGCGCCGCACCGACGGCACCTGGCGCCTCTGGTTCCACCAGGCCACACCGTTCACCGACGACTGACCGGGCCCGGAATTGGCCCGTGCTCAGGTGCGGGGAATGGCCCAAGGACAGGTGCCATTCGCCGCATAGGGTCGGGGCATGACGACTGTCGACTTCTACTTCGACCCGGCCTGCCCCTTCGCCTGGATCACCTCGCGCTGGATCCTCGAGGTCGAACCCCACCGCGACCTCGACGTCCGCTTCCACGTGATGAGCCTCTACTTCCACAACGAGGGCAACGAACTCCCCGACTGGTACCGGGACCTGGTCGACCGCTCCCTGACCCTGACCAGAATCGCCGCGGCCGCCGCCGACCGGCACGGCGACAAGGTCCTCCGCGACCTCTACACCGCCTTCGGGTCCCGCGTCCACCAGGACGGGAACGAGGACTTCGGGGAGGTCGCCGCGCAGGCACTGGCCGAGCTGGGGCTGCCGGCCGATCTCGCCGAGGCGGCGCACGACGACTCGTACGACGACGTGCTGCGCCGCAGCCACGACGCGGGCAAGGATCCCGAGGCCGGCGGCTATGTGGGCACGCCGACGATCCACGTCGACGGCACCGTCTGGTTCGGGCCCGTGCTGCGCGCGATCCCGCGCGGTGAGGAGGCGGTTCGGCTCTTCGACAGCTTCCGCGTCCTCGCGGGCCACCCGGACTTCTTCGAGCTGAAGCGCACCCGCACCGGCGGCCTCGACTATTCCTGAGGCCCCGACGGCAGGCGTTCAGCCCACAGCGATCCGCGACGTCAGCTGGAGAGTGGTCGCGCCGGTCTCCTCGGGGATCGTGCGGGTCTGCGTGTAGCCGAGGCGCTGGAGGACGGAGAGGGAGGGGGTGTTCTCCGAGTCGACGGTCGCGTGGAGTTCGGGCAGGCCCAGGGTCTCGTGGCCGTACGAGGTGAGGAGCCGGGCCAGTTCGGTGCCGAGGCCTAGGCCCCAGGTCTCCCTGGTGAGGCCGTAGACGATCTCGTGGCCGTCGAGCCAGCTTTCCGGTGAGGGCTTGACCTCGGCGTGCCCCACATAGCGTCCCTCGTACCGGACCGCCCAGACGGCGAAGCGCTCCTCCGCGTACACATGGCTGAAGATCCGGCCGAACAGCGCCCGGTCCTCCGCCTCGCTCTGCATCCCGTCGCCGAACCAGCGCCCCACAGCCTCGTCCTGGAACAGCGCCACGAAGTCCGCCTCGTCGGAGGGGGCATAGGGCGACAGGGCAAGGCGTGCGGACCGCAGTTCGGGTGTCATCCGCGTGACGGTAGGGGGCGGCACACGGGGGTGCAAACGGATTCCCGTGCGACGGTCAGCCGACCGCCCGCGGCAGTCCGATGGGGTTCGGGAACGGCAGGACGTCCGATTCCAGGACGTGGCGCGCCGCCGGTTCCAGCGCGGTGAGGAGCGCCTCCGTCTCCTTGTGGTGCAGCGGGCGCAGCATCCGTGCCGCGAGGCGGTCCGTGTCGTCCTCGATCAACTCCCGCTCCGTCAGGCCCCGTTCCGTGACCCGGCCCAGCGCGTCGAGCAGGCCGAGGCCGCGCATCCGGTCCACGGAGACCTCCCACTCCTCCTCGGTCCAGCCCCGGTCCTGCCGGATTCCCGCCGCGTCCACCCGGTCGGTCGCGGCGGCCAGGACGAGGCTCTCGCGGGCGTCCAGGCCGCGGTCGGCGAGGACCGCGACATGGGCGTCGCCGCGGAACTCGCGGACGCACGTGCACAGTTGCCAGAGTCGCTCGACCGGGTCGGTGCGGTCCGCCAGGTCGCGGTTGGCGGCGAACAGCGGGCGGGCGAGCGACGGGGCGTCCTCCACCATGGCCATCAGGGGACCGTTGACGGCGGCCGCCAACGTGCCGACCGACGGCACCAATTGGCGCAGGGCGGCGGCCGTGAGGCGGGCGCGCTCCTCGACGACCCGGTCCGGCGACGCGTACTCCCACGCGGACGGCAGGGCGCGCGCCACCATGCCGGGCGCGAAGACACCCAGTGCCGCGGCGGCCACCCCGGGTCCGACGCGGCCCATCGGGGCCGTACGGGCCGCGAAGTACCCCATCCAGAAGCCCTTGAGGCCCACGGCTCTGCCGAGGCCGCGGCAGCGGTCCTCGAAGTAGACCACCGCGTGCAGGGGTTCGGTGCGCAGCCACAGCGTGCGGGATCGGCTCGGGGTCATGAACCCACAAGCTAGGCCAGTGCGGGAGTCCGCGCCAGGGGAGCAACGGGGCAGGTGCCAGGCGCATACGCCTCGTCGTAGCGCCGTACCAGGAGCCGCGCGACCGCCGGCGCCGGCCCGAGGACGTCGGCCAGGACGTCGGCGTTGGCCGCGCCCCGCGCGATGCGGTCCGGCAGGAAACCGGGAGCCAGGACGTAGGGCGCGACGGCCACCCGCCGCACCCCGGCGACGGCCCGCAGCTCCCGCACGGCGTCCTCCGTGCGCGGCAGGGACGCGGAGGCGAACGCAGGCCGCACGGCGCACCAACCGGTGTGCCGCCACTCCCGCGCGATATCAGCGATCACTGCGATCGCCTCCGGGTCCGACGACCCCGCCGAGGCCAGGACGACCCCGGTCGAGGACTTGTCGGCGGGGTCGAGCCCCGCCTCGTACAGCCGCTGCTCCAGGGCGGAGAGGAGCAGCGGGGAAGGGCCGAGCACCGCGGCCTGCCGGACGCGCAGCACCGGCGGCGCCTCGCGCAGCACCGCGGGGATGTCCGCCTTGGCGTGGAACGCCCGCGTCAGGAGGAGGGGCTGCGCCACGACGTCGCGTACGCCCTCGGCCGCGAGCCGCTCCAACACCGCCGGTACGGAAGGGGCGTTGAAGTCCAGGAAGGCCGTCTCCACCCGCAGCCCGGGGCGCAGCGACCGTACCCGGCGCACCAGCGCGTGCACGGTCGCGGCGTGCCGCGGGTCGCGGCTGCCGTGGGCGACGACGAGGAGGACGGGACGGTGCACGGGACTCAGCTCCTCACGAGGAGGCCGCGGCTGCGCAGGACGCGCCGCTCCAGCGGGCTGAAGATCAGCAGGTCGATGGCGACGCCGACGATCAGGATGAGCAGGATGGCGAGGAAGATCATGGGCATGGAGCTGGCGTTGCGCCCGTTCTCCAGGAGCTGGCCGAGCCCCACGCCGAGCTCCGGCGAGGACGCGATGATCTCCGCGGCCATGAGCGAGCGCCAGGAGAAGGCCCAGCCCTGCTTGAGCCCCGCGAGATAGCCGGGCAGCGCCGCGGGGAGCACGATGTGCCAGGTGTGCCGCAGCCCCGTCGCGCCGAGCGTGCGGCCCGCGCGCAGGAACAGCGGCGGCACCTGGTCGACGCCGGACACGAGGCCGTTGGCGATCGAGGGGACCGCGCCGAGGAGGATGACGGCGTACATCATCTTGTTCTCCAGGCCCAGCCACAGCACCGCGGGCGGCACCCACGCCACCGAAGGCAGCGACTGCAGACCGGAGAGGATCGGGCCGATCGCGGCCCGGACGAACCGCACGCGCGCGACGACCAGGCCGAGCGGTGTGCCGATCGTCAGGGCGAGCAGGAAGCCGAGCAGACCGCGCGAGACGGAGGTCCAGATGTAGTCGAGCAGCGTGCCCTGGAGCCACGCCTCGGTCACCTCGTCCCACACCGCGGACGGCGAGGGCAGCTTCGTCGGATCGTCGACGATCTTGAAGGAGACCAGCGCCTGCCACACGAGCAGGACGAGGAGCACCGCGGTGAGCGGTGGCACCACCTTCTGGACGAGCACCTGCCGCACCGGCGTGCGGACGGGGCCCGCCTTCGTCTCCAGCGCGTCGAGGCCCGCCTCCAGGCCGGCGAGGTCCTGGCCGTCCCCGGCCTCCTTGACCGGTCCTGTCGTCTCAGTGCTGGCCATGGCGGCGGATCTCCCCACGCAGTTGTTCGGTGATCTCGACGGACAGTTCCGCCACGGCGGTGTCCTCGATGCGGCGCGGGTGCGGGATGTCGACCCGCCACTCGTGCGCCACCCGGCCGGGACGCGACGAGAGGAGCACGACGCGCTGGGCGAGGCGCACGGCCTCGCGGACGTTGTGCGTGACGAAGAGGACGGAGACGTTCGTCTCGCGCCAGATGCGGGTCAGCTCGTCGTGCAGCACATCGCGCGTGATCGCGTCGAGCGCTGCGAACGGCTCGTCCATCAGGAGCAGCCGGCTGTCCTGGGCCAGCGCGCGGGCCAGCGCCACCCGCTGGCGCATGCCGCCGGACAGCTCGTGCACCCGCTTGCCGTACGCGCCCTGCAGCCGGACGAGTTCGAGCAGCTCCTCGGCCTTCGGGCGGCGCTCGGCCTTCGGCACCCCGCGCAGCTTCAGGGCGAGCTCGATGTTCTTGCCCGCGGTCAGCCACGGGAAGAGGGCGTGCTCCTGGAACATCAGGGCCGGGCGGCCGTCCGTCGCGATGCTGCCCGCGGACGGCTCGTCGAGCCCCGCGACCAGATTGAGCAGCGTCGACTTGCCGCAGCCGGAGGCTCCCAGGAGGGTGACGAACTCGCCCGGCGCGACATCGAGCGTGATGTCGTCCAGGACCAGCTGGGGTCCGGCGGGACCGCCGAAGGACTTCGAGACGTGCTCGATCCGCGCGGCGTGTCCGGCCGTGGTGCGGGTGTCCTCCGCGGCCGTGGCGAGAGTGGTCGCCATGGTCGTCACCTCCTGGGAACGGGTCGTGGTCCGGGGCTACTTGACGCCGAGACCGGCGTCGTCGACCGGGGACTCGCCCGCGGCCTTGAGAACCTTGTTCAGCGGGCCGAGGTCGTAGATGCCCTTGAGGTCGGGCTTCTCCAGGAGGCCGGCCTTGACGGCGTGGTCCGCCTCCGCCTCGAGGGTGGCGGCCAGCGGGTCGTCGGTCGTCTCGATCGACTTCCACGCCGGGTCGAGCACGTCGGCGGGCAGCGCCTTGCCGGAGTCCGCCTTCAGCCGGGCGTTCGCGGCCGCCTTGGCCTTCTCCGGGTTCTTCTCGATCCACGCGTTGGTCTTCACCGCGCCGCGCAGCACGGCCTCGACGACCTTCGGGTGCTCCTTCAGGAACTCCTGCCGCACGATGATGTTCGTGATCACGAACTTCTTGTCCGGCCACAGGTCGGCCTCGTCCAGCAGCACCTTGCCGCCCTCGGCGACCAGCTTGGACGCGGTCGGCTCGGGCACCCAGGCGCCGTCCACGGAACCGGACTTGTAGGCGTCCGGGGTGATCTTGTTGTCGGTGCGGACGACCGACACGTCGCCCTTGCCGCTCTGCGCGTCGACCTGCCAGCCCCGCTCGGCGATCCAGTTGAGGAAGGCGACGTCCTGGGTGTTGCCGAGCTGCGGTGTCGCGATCTTCTTGCCCTTGACGTCGGCCAGGGACTTGATCTTCGCGGGGTTCACCACGAGCTTCACGCCGCCGGACGCGGAGCCGCCGATGATCCGCAGGTTCTTGCCCTGCGACTTGGTGTAGCCGTTGATGGCGGGGGACGGGCCGATCCAGCCGATGTCGATGGAGCCCGCGTTGAGCGCCTCGATCTCGGAGGGGCCCGCGTTGAACTGCGAGTACTTCGCCTCCGTGCCGCCGAGCTCCTTCTGGAACAGGCCCTCTTGGCTGCCGACGAGGGCGGTGGCGTGGGTGAGGTTCGGGAAGTACCCGATCTTCACGCTGTCCAGGCCGTCGATCTTCTCGGCGCCCTCGGCGACCTTGGACTTCTCGTCGGCGTCGGCCGCCTCGGAGCCGTAGCCGCAGGCGCCGAGCGCCAGGGCGAGCAGGGGCAGGGCCGCGAGGGCGGCGAGTCGGGTGCGTGGTGCAGGCACGGGAGGTGGTCCTCTCGTTGGCCCGGTCTCACGCCGTCAGGTCGTGGCCGGGAGGTCGGCAGGTCTTCGTCTTCGTACGGGGGCGCCCACGAGGAAGGGGCGGGAGAGGGCGCGCATGCGGTGCGCGTACGTCATCGAGCACATCGCGCCACCCCGCCCTGCCCGCTGCCGAGGGCGCCGCTGCCGATGCGCCCGCCCTCTTTCGCGAACGTCGCGAACACGTCGACGTAGGTCATGGTCAGAAGTCCCAGCCCTCGTCGTCGGCGGCGGCCGGGCCGGTCTCCGGCACGGCGTCGGTGGGCGCGGCGAACGCGTCGCCCGCCATGCCCGCCGCGAGCGTCGTACCGTCCGCCGGGTCGATGAGCAGGAACGAGCCGGTGCGGCGCGAGTCGGCGTACGAGTCGAGGGCGAGCGGCTCGGCCGTCCGGACCTTGACGCGGCCGATGTCGTTGGCGACGAGCCGGCCGGGCTCGGGGTGCTGGGAGAGGTCGTCGAGGGTGAGCCGCGACGGGATCTCCTTCACGATCGCCTTGACCGTGCGGGTGGTGTGCTTGAGCAGCACCCGCTGGCCGACGGTGAGCGCGGTGTCCGCGACGTGGCAGACGGTGGCCTCGACGTCCTGCGTGGTCGGCGGGGCGTCGCCGGTGGGCACGAGCAGGTCGCCGCGCGAGATGTCGATGTCGTCCTCGAGGAGCAGCGTCACGGACTGCGGCGTCCACGCCACGTCCACCGGGGTGCCCAGCAGGTCGATCCCGGTGACCTTCGAGGTCCGCCCCGAGGGCAGCACGGTCACGGACTCGCCGACCCGGAACGCGCCGGCCGCGATCTGGCCCGCGTAGCCCCGGTAGTCGGGGTGCTCGGGCGTCTGCGGGCGGATCACGTACTGGACGGGCAGGCGCGCGTGGCAGGTGGTCAGGTCGTGGCTGACCGGGACCGTCTCCAGGTGCTCCAGGACGGTGGGGCCGCCGTACCAGTCCATGTTCGAGGACGGCTCGACGACATTGTCGCCCGCGAGCGCCGAGATCGGGATCGCGGTGATCTCCGGCACGCCCAACTCGCCCGCGTACGCGGTGAACTCCTCGGCGATCTTCGCGAAGACGGTCTCGTCGTAGGCGACGAGGTCCATCTTGTTCACGGCGAGCACCACGTGCGGCACCCGCAGGAGCGCGGCGACGGCGGCGTGCCGGCGGGTCTGCTCGATGACGCCGTTGCGGGCGTCGACGAGGACCACGGCGAGGTCGGCCGTGGAGGCGCCGGTGACCATGTTCCGGGTGTACTGCACATGCCCCGGGGTGTCGGCGAGGATGAACCGGCGCCGGGCCGTGGCGAAGTAGCGGTAGGCGACGTCGATGGTGATGCCCTGCTCGCGCTCGGCCCGCAGACCGTCGGTGAGCAGCGCCAGGTCGGGCGCCTCCTGGCCACGGCCGAGGGAGACGCGCTCCACGGCCTCCAGCTGGTCGGTGAGGACCGACTTGGAGTCGTGGAGGAGGCGGCCCACCAGGGTGGACTTGCCGTCGTCGACGGAGCCGGCGGTGGCGAACCGCAGCAGGGTGGTGGCCGACAACTGCTCGGTGGAGAGCGGCTGGACCGGCTCAGTGGTGCTCTTGCTCATGGTTAGAAGTACCCCTCGCGCTTGCGGTCTTCCATCGCGGCCTCGGAGAGCTTGTCGTCGGCCCTCGTCGCCCCGCGCTCGGTCAGCCGCGACGCGGCGATCTCGGTGATGACGGCGTCCAGCGTGGTGGCGTCGGAGTCGACGGCGCCGGTGCAGGACATGTCGCCCACCGTGCGGTAGCGGATCAGCCGCCGCTCGACCGTCTCGCCCTCCTTGGGGCCGCCCCACTCACCGGCGGTCAGCCACATCCCGGAGCGCCGGAACACGTCCCGCTCGTGCGCGAAGTAGATCTGCGGGAGCTCGATCTTCTCGCGGGCGATGTACTGCCACACGTCCAGCTCGGTCCAGTTGGAGAGCGGGAAGACGCGGACGTGCTCGCCGGGGGCGTGGCGGCCGTTGTAGAGCTGCCACAGCTCGGGGCGCTGGCGGCGCGGGTCCCACTGCGAGAACTCGTCCCGCAGCGAGAACACCCGCTCCTTGGCCCGCGCCTTCTCCTCGTCGCGGCGCCCGCCGCCGAAGACCGCGTCGAACTTCTCGCTCTGGATCTTCTCGGTGAGCGGCACGGTCTGCAGCGGGTTGCGGGTGCCGTCGGGGCGCTCGCGCAGCTTGCCCGCGTCGATGTACTCCTGCACCGACGCGACGTGCAGCCGCAGCCCGTGCTCGGCGACCACCCGGTCGCGGTACTCGATGACCTCGGGGAAGTTGTGCCCGGTGTCGACGTGCAGCAGCGAGAAGGGGACCGCCGCAGGGGCGAACGCCTTCAGCGCCAGGTGCAGCATGACGATGGAGTCCTTGCCGCCGGAGAAGAGGATCACCGGCCGCTCGAACTCGCCCGCCACCTCGCGGAAGATGTGCACCGCCTCGGACTCCAGGGCGTCCAGATGGCTGAGCGCGTAGGGGCTGTCGGTGCCCTCGTCGGTCACTGTGGCAACAGTGGTCATGCCGCACCCCTTTCGTTCGCTTCTCCGCCTGCGCGGCGCAGAGGCGCGGGCTTCGTGGTCATCTGCGGCCGGGCGGCCGCGCATGCGTCGCTCACAGGACACCCCTCTCGGTGAGCAGCTGGTGGACGGCCGCCGCCGACTCCTGCACGGTCTGGTTCTGCGACTCGATGCGCAGGTCGGGCGAGTCCGGTGCCTCGTACGGGTCGTCGACGCCGGTCAGGCCGGAGATCTCACCCTTCGCCTGCTTGGCGTACAGACCCTTCACATCCCGTACGGAGCACACCTCGACCGGCGTCGCGACATGCACCTCGACGTACGCGGTGTCGCCCGCCTGGTGGCGCTTGCGCACCGCCTCGCGGCTGTCCGCGAACGGCGCGATCACCGGGACGAGCGCCAATACGCCGTTGCGGGCGAGGAGTTCGGCGACGAAGCCGATGCGCTGCACGTTGGTGTGCCGGTCCTCGCGGCTGAAGCCGAGGCCCGCCGAGAGGAACTCACGGATCTCGTCGCCGTCGAGCACCTCGACACGGCGGCCCTCCGCGCGCAGCCGGCCCGCCAGTTCGTACGCGATGGTGGTCTTGCCGGCGCTGGGCAGGCCGGTGAGCCAGACGGTGGCTCCGGTCGTCACGTGGTTCTCCCGGGTCTGTTGCTGCTGAGTCTGCGGCGCGGCCATCAGTGGATCCCGCACTCGGTCTTGGCGTTCCCGGCCCAGCGGCCGGCCCGCGCGTCCTCGCCCTCCAGGAGGCGGCGGGTGCAGGGGGCGCAGCCCACCGAGCCGTAGCCGTCCATGAGGAGCGGGTTGGTGAGGACGCCGTGCTCGGCGATGTACGCGTCGACGTCGTCCTGCGTCCAGCGGGCGATCGGCGAGATCTTGACCTTGCGGCGCTTCTCGTCCCAGCCGACCACCGGGGTATTGGCCCTGGCCGGCGAGTCGTCGCGGCGCAGTCCCGTGGCCCACGCGGAGTATCCCGCGAGGCCCTCCTCCAGGGGCTGCACCTTCCGCAGCTTGCAGCACAGGTCCGGGTCGCGGTCGTGCAGTCGCGCCCCGTACACCGAGTCCTGTTCGGCGACGGTCTGACGCGGCGTCAGGGTGATGACGTTGACGTCCATGACGGCCTCGACGGCGTCACGGGTCCCGATGGTCTCCGGGAAGTGGTAGCCGGTGTCCAGGAACACGACGTCGACGCCGGGCATCGCCCGTGAGGCGAGGTGGGCGACGACCGCGTCCTCCATCGAGGAGGTCACGCAGAAGCGTGTCCCGAAGGTCTCGGCGGCCCACTGGAGGACCTCGAGGGCGGAGGCGTCCTCCAGGTCGCGCCCGGCCTGCTCGGCGAGTGCCTTCAACTCGTCGTCGGTGCGCGCCTTCTTGTCCTGAGCGGTCGTCATATCTGGTTCTCTCCACTGCTGGTGTGCTGAACGCCCCGGGCGAGCAGCCCGAGGAACTTCAGCTGAAAGGCCCGGTTGCACGCCGCGCATTCCCAGGCGCCGTGACCGGCCTCGTGGGGGCGCAGGTCCTCGTCGCCGCAGTAGGGGCAGTGGAACGGGGCGGCACGCTCGCTCACTTGAGGGCCTCCTCGGACGCGCGGGCGGTCCATGTGGCGAAGCGCTCGCCGTCCTCGCGCTCCGCCTGGAAGTGCTTGAGAACCCGCTCGATGTAGTCGGGCAGTTCGGCCGCGGTGACCTTCAGACCGCGGACCTTGCGGCCGAAGCCGGCGTCGAGCCCGAGGGCGCCGCCGAGGTGCACCTGGTAGCCCTCGACCTGGTTGCCGTCGGCGTCGAGCATGAGCTGGCCCTTGAGGCCGATGTCGGCGACCTGGATGCGGGCGCAGGCGTTCGGGCAGCCGTTGATGTTGATGGTGATCGGCTCGTCGAACTCCGGGATGCGGCGCTCCAGTTCGTCGATGAGGGAGGCGCCGCGCGCCTTCGTCTCGACGATGGCGAGCTTGCAGAACTCGATGCCGGTGCAGGCCATGGTGCCGCGCCGGAAGGGCGAGGCGTCGACCCGCAGGTCGAGTGCTTCGAGGGCGGAGACGAGCGAGTCGACCTGGTCCTGCTCGATGTCGAGCACGATCATCTTCTGCTCGGCGGTGGTGCGCAGCCGGCCCGAGCCGTGCGCCTCGGCGACCTCGGCGATCTTCGTGAGGGTGGCGCCGTCGACGCGGCCGACGCGGGGCGCGAAGCCGACGTAGAAGCGGCCGTCCTTCTGCCGGTGGACGCCGAGGTGGTCGCGCCAGGTGCCGGCGGGCTGCTCGGGGGCGGGCCCGTCGACGAGCTTGCGCTGCAGGTACTCGTCCTCCAGGATCTGCCGGAACTTCTCCGGGCCCCAGTCGGCGACGAGGAACTTCAGGCGGGCGCGGTTGCGCAGCCTGCGGTAGCCGTAGTCGCGGAAGATGCCGATGACGCCGCCGAACACGTCCGGCACCTCGTCGAGCGGCACCCAGGCGCCGAGCCGCACCCCGAGCTTGGGGTTGGTGGAGAGGCCGCCGCCGACCCACAGGTCGAAGCCGGGGCCGTGCTCGGGGTGGTGGACGCCGACGAACGCGATGTCGTTGATCTCGTGGGCGACATCGAGCTGCGGGGAGCCGGAGATCGCGCTCTTGAACTTGCGCGGCAGGTTCGAGAAGTCGGGGTTGCCGATGAAGCGGCGCTGGATCTCGTCGATGGCGGGGGAGCCGTCGATGATCTCGTTCTCGGCGACGCCCGCCACGGGGGAGCCGAGGATCACGCGGGGCGTGTCACCGCAGGCCTCGGTGGTCGAGAGCCCGACGGCTTCGAGCCGCCGCCAGATCTCGGGGACGTCCTCGATGCGGATCCAGTGGTACTGGATGTTCTGCCGGTCGGTGAGGTCGGCGGTGCCGCGCGCGAACTCCTGGGAGATCTCGCCGATGACGCGCAGCTGCTCGGTGGTCAGCCGCCCGCCGTCGACGCGCACCCGGAGCATGAAGTACTCGTCGTCCAGCTCCTCCGGCTCCAGGATCGCGGTCTTGCCGCCGTCGATCCCGGGCTTGCGCTGGGTGTACAGGCCCCACCAGCGCATCCGGCCACGGAGATCGTTCGGGTCGATGGAGTCGAATCCGCGCTTCGAGTAGATCGTCTCAATACGTGTCCGCACGTTGAGACCGTCGTCGTCCTTCTTGAACTGCTCGTTCCCGTTGAGCGGCGTGAAGTGACCTACGGCCCACTGGCCCTCGCCGCGGTGACGGCTCGCCTTGCGGCGGGGCGTGGCTGGGGCGGGCTTCTCTGGCGTGGCGGCCATGCTGGTACGTCCTTCGGGGCAGCGGGAAAGCAACTCTGACCTGCGAAAATGGCACGTTCCCGGACCTGCTGGGCAGGGATCGGGACGTGCGCGCGGCGCTGCGCAGGGAGGGGGATCAGTGGATGGGGTGCGGCGGTGCTGAGTCGATCAGCAGGCCGGACACATGGCGCTGGACATGCGGCCGAGGTCGACGTGACGTCGACTCACCAAGGCGTTTCCAGTGCGATCCATGCCGGAAGCGTGTCATGGGACTTTCGGCCCAGTCCAGCATTATCCAAAATGCGGACACCGTTGTCCCGTATCGTGGACAACGGTGTCGTGGGTCACTTCCGTGCTTCAGCCGGGATTCAGGCGCGGTGGGCTCCCGGCCAGGGCCCGGGGGCCGGAATCTCCGCCTCCTGCTCGACCTTCGTGTCGAACAGCTTGAAGCCGCGCCGCTGGTAGTTCTCCATGGCGTGCTCGCCGTCCTTGGAGCAGGTGTGCAGCCAGACCCGCTCGGTCGGCGCGAGCCCCGGCCACCGCCCGGCCAGGTCCCAGGCGCGCGCGACGCCGTACGACAGGAGGTGGCCGCCGATGCGGCGCCCCCGGAAGGCGGGGAGCAGACCGAAGTAGACGATCTCGACGACGCCCTCCGCCGCGTCCCCGTTCTCGCCCCGGGCCGCCAGCTCCACGTATCCGGCGGGCGTCCCCTTCTCGTACGCGACCCAGGTCTCCACGCCCGGCCGCGCCAGCAGCTTCTGCCACTCGGCGTAGGTGAGGGAGAGCCGGTCGGTCCAGTGGATGTCCCCGCCGACGGACGCGTACAGGAACCTGCTGAACTCGGGCGAGGGCACTTCGGCGCGCACGATCCGTATGTCGCCGTCGGGTGCGGCGGCCGGGAGCAGGTCGGTGGGCGACGTCTGCTCGAGGGACCAGGTGGTGACTGTGATGCTCATGCGGCACAGAGAATCATGGCCGCTCAGGGCTCCGCGACCCGTCTTGCCGCGCGGACCGCCGGGGCCGTCGAGTGGGGCAGCAGGTCCACCGGGCGCTCCGGCATGATCACGTCGACGTCGACGTCCTCGTGGAAGCGGTAGGGCCGGTGGGCGAGCAGGCCGCCCAGGTAGCGCCGGACGCGCGAGAGCTCGGCGCGGACCGTCACCGTGCGCGCCGGGTCGCCGAACATGTCCTCGGCGAGGCCCGAAGCGGTGCGCCCGGTGCGGTAGGTGCACAGGAGATAGAGGAGTTCGGCGTGGCGCGGACTCAGCTCGTGCGTCCAGTCGTGGGCGCCGCCGAGCACCGAGAGCGTCCAGCGGCGCGGGCTGCTCACGTCCAGGACGAGCCGGGTCGCGCCGACCGGCCTGGGCACGTCTCCGGGCTCCTCCACGCGCAGCAGCCAGCCACCGGACAACGGCTCCACCAGGCAGGCGCCGAGTGAGGGCAGCCAGGTGCGGCCCGGGCCGAAGGACTTGGGCAGGGCGAGGCGGTCCGCCGGGGGCATGCCGGTCACCGCGGCGGTCCAGCCGTGCGCGTCCACGGCGAGCGCCCGCCCGTCGAGCCGGGCGAGGACCGGCGCCGCCACCGCGCGCAGCCGGTCGAGCGCCGTCACGTGCCGGTCCCGCAGCCGGGCCTCGGCGAGCTTGGCCACCGAGTCGACCAGCGCGAGGGTCGCCGGATGGATGGTCCGCAGCGGCCCGCTCACGTCGACCACGCCGAGCAGCCTGCCGTCGCGCGGGTCGGTCACAGGGGCGCCGGTGCACGTCCACGGGTGGTGGGTCTGCACGAAGTGCTCGGCGGAGAAGACCTGCACGGGACGGCGCACCACCAGCGGAGTCCCCAGGCCGTTCGTGCCGACGACGCTCTCGCTCCAGTCCGCGCCCAGCGCCAGGCCGTGCGCGTCCGCCTGGCGCAGCACCGCGGCGCTGCCCTCGCGCCACAGCACCCGCCCGTCCGCGTCGCAGACGACCATGATGTGCTGCGCGGCGTCCGCCACGGAGACCAGGGAGTTGCGCAGGACGGGCAGGATCTCCAGGAGCGGCGAGGTGCGGCGGCGCTCCTCCAGCTCCTCCTCGGTCAGCAGCCGGGACCGGAAGTCGTGGTCGGGGTCGACCCCGCCGAGCAGCATCCGCCCCCACGAGTCGCCGATCACCGGACGCGGCAGGACCCGCGGCCGCTGCCCGGAGAGCGTGGCGTCGCGCACCCCCTTCAGGAGGTGCGCGGCGTGCGCGAGGTCCATGGCGGAGATCCGCGCGAGGTCGATCGTCGACGGGGCGTTCATGACCACGGGGTCCTTTCCGGCCAGACCAGTGTGGAGGCAGTGCGGAGGGCAGGCACCCATCGTGCCCCCTGCGCGCGTCCCCGGGGGCCGCATCGGGGTGCCGAATCCTCCGGACGTCACGGTGAGTTGCAACCTCCTGCAACTCTGGCCAACGCCCGGCCGGTGCCCGAATCTGGACACCACACCGCCCGTGCGGTGCTCACGCTCCTCAAGGGGCCTGAAGGGCGGGGGTGGTGCCGTGTCGGCGCAGCACCACCCCCGTGTCGGCCCGGGGACCGCCACAGGCTCTCCCCCCACTGACGGAGCGGCCGGCTAGACCCCCGGCGCGGACCGTGCCACCACGGTGGCCAGATCGAGCGTGTGCGGCAGCGTGCCGAACGCCGCGCCCCAGTCCCCGCCGAGCCGTGAGGCACAGAACGCGTCGGCCACCTCCGAAGGCGCGTACCGCACGAGCAGCGACCCCTGGAGCACCAGCGCCATCCGCTCCACCAGCCGGCGCGCCCGGCCCTCGATGCCGTCCAGGTCGGCCAGTTCGGTCAGCAGGTCCTTGATCGCACCGTCGAGGCGGTGGTCGGCGCCGCGCGCCGCGCCGACCTCCTGGAGGAACGCGTCGAGGGCCCGCGGCTCGCGCTGCAGCGCCCGCAGGACGTCCAGCGCCTGTACGTTCCCCGAGCCCTCCCAGATCGAGTTGAGCGGCGCCTCGCGCAGCAGCCGCGGCATGCCCGACTCCTCCACATAGCCGTTGCCGCCCAGGCATTCGAGGGCCTCGCCGACCAGCGGCGTGCACCGCTTGGTCACCCAGTACTTCGCGGCGGGCACCGCGAGGCGCAGGAACGCCTGCTCCTGCTCGCCCCCGTCGTCGTACGCCGCCGCGAGCCGTAGCGCGAGCGTCGTGGCCGCCTCGGACTCCAGCGCCAGATCCGCCAGTACGTTGCGCATGAGGGGCTTGTCGACGAGCTTGCCGCCGAACGCCTCCCGGTACGTGGCGTGGTGCACCGCCTGCGCCACGGCCTGCCGCATCAGTGCCGCCGAACCGATCACGCAGTCCAGCCGGGTCGCCGCCACCATCTCGATGATGGTGCGCACCCCGCGTCCCTCGTCGCCGACGCGGCGGGCCCACGTCCCGTCGAACTCCACCTCGCTCGACGCGTTGGACTTGTTGCCCAGCTTGTCCTTGAGCCGCTGGATGGCGAACGGGTTCCGCGTGCCGTCCTCCAGGACGCGCGGCACCAGGAAGCACGTCAGCCCCTGTTCGGCCTGCGCGAGCACCAGGAACCCGTCCGACATGGGCGCCGAACAGAACCACTTGTGCCCCGTCAGCGCATACGTCCCGTCCTCCGCGAGCGCCTGCGCGCGCGTCGTGTTGGCCCGCACGTCACTGCCGCCCTGCTTCTCCGTCATGCCCATCCCGAAGAGGACACCGGCCTTCTGCGACGCCGGGCGCAGCCCCTCGTCGTACACGGTCGAGGAGAGGCGCGGCTCCCACTCGGCGGCGAGTGCCGGGTCGGCGCGCAGCGCGGGCACCGCGGCGTGCGTCATCGAGACGGGACACCCGTGCCCCCCTTCGGCCTGCGTCCACACCAGGAACCCCGCGGCCCGCCGCACATGCCCGCCGGGCCGTGACCAGGCGGTGGTCAGGCCAGCGGAGACGGCCTTGCCGAGCAGCCGGTGCCAGGCCGGATGGAAGTCGACCTCGTCGATCCGGTTCCCGTAACGGTCATGCGTGTGCAGAACGGGCGGATTCTCATTTGCCTGCTCTCCCCACCTCTGTGCCTGGGCGGAACCCGCGGTGCGGCCGAGCCGGGAGAGTTCGTCGCGGGCGGTGTCGAGGAGCGCCGGGTCCAGATGCCGCTCGACGCCCTCCACGAGGGCCCGGTCGGACGCGAATACGTCATATCCCACCAGGGGCGGAGCCTGGTTGGTCACTGTGTGGGTGCTGGCTGCCATGCCGCTACGGTAAGGAGGTGCACCAGGCAAAAGAAACACCCGGGCGGCCGTCGGGCCGCTGGAACCGGGCCCGCGCTCTCTACCGGAACGTCTCCAAGCGCAGGACCGCCTGGCTGCTGCTCAAGGACACCGTCAACTCGTGCATCGAGTACCGCATCCTGGGGCTCGCGGCCGAGGCTGCGTTCTTCACGCTGCTCTCCGTTCCACCGTTGCTGCTGAGCCTCATCGGCCTGCTCGCCTACGTCGACCGGTGGACCGGCGCGGACACCATCGCCAGCGTCCAGAACAACATCCTGGAGGCGTCCCGCACGATCCTGTCCGACCGGGGCGTCCACCAGATCGCGGAACCGATACTGGACGACGTGATGCGGGTCAGCAGACCCGACGTCATCTCCATCGGCTTCCTCTTCGCCCTGTGGTCCGGCTCGCGCGCCGTCAACGTCTTCATCGACACCATCACCGTGATGTACGGCCTCGACGGCGTGCGCGGCATCGTCAAGACCCGGATACTCGCCTTCGGCCTGTTCCTGGTGGCGCTGCTCATCGGCTCGGTCGCGCTGCCGCTGATGGTGGCGGGCCCGGACGCGGTGGTGAAACTCCTGCCCGGTTCCACGACGGTGGTCCAGATCCTCTACTGGCCCGTCGTCGTCATCCTCTCCGTGATCTTCCTGACGACGCTCTACCACGTGTCCGTGCCGGTGCGTTCGCCGTGGGTGGAGGACATGCCGGGTGCGCTGATCGCGCTCGCCATGTGGGTGCTCGGCAGCTTCCTGCTCCGCATCTACCTCACCAGCACGGTGGAGGGCCCGACCATCTACGGCTCGCTCGCGGCCCCGGTGGCCGTGCTGCTGTGGATCGGTGTCTCGGCGTTCGCGGTCCTGGTCGGCGCCGCGGTCAACGCGGCGATCGACCGGGTCTGGCCGTCCGTCGCCACGGCCGTGGCCCGCGCCGCCAACGACCGCATAAGGGAGGCGCAGGCCGCGGAGGTGGTGGCCCGCGCGGCCGCGCGCGAGGCGGCGGGGTACGGCGAGGACCCCGACGACGCGGACGACGCCGAGATGCCGTCCGAGTTCCCCGAACGCTGGTCGCGCTTCCTGCCGCCGGACGACGTCACGTCGCGGCTGCGGACGCCGGCGAAGCAGGGGAAGCACGCGAAGCGGCCGGGGGCGGGCGGCTCGGACGAGAGCCCTCCCGGCGATTGAGGAGCGGGGTCCGGGGCAGTGCCCCGGAACCCCACCCCGGGAGCCGGGGCTCAAGACGTCCAGGTCCCGGCCCCCGCGCACTCGCGGGCGAAGTCGGCGAAGTCCCTGGGCGCCCGGCCCAGTGCCTCCCGCACCCCCTCGGAGAGCTGCGCGTTGCGGCCGTCGAGGTTCGTCTCGAACAGCTCGACCAGGAACTCCACTTCCTCGGCGGGCACCCCGAACCCGGCGAGGGCCGCCCCGTACGCATGGGCGGACACCGGCACATAGGCGATGTCCCGCCCGGCCGCCGCCGCGACCTCCGCGACCGCCTGCCGGAACGACAGGAGCCGGGGCCCGGTGAGGTCGAGCGTCCGGCCCGTGAACCGGTCGCCGCCGGTCAGCGCGGCCACCACCACGTCCGCGACGTCCCGGGTGTCGATGAAGGGTTCCAGCACCTCGCCGGCCGGGAAGACCAGCTCCCCGCCCCGCATCCCGTCGAGCAGCGGGCCCTCGCTGAGGTTCTGCGCGAACCAACTGGCCCGCACCACCGTCCACTCCGCCCCCGCGTCCCGCACCGCCCGCTCCGTCGCGTGCGCCTGCGCCTCGCCCCGCGCCGAGAGCAGCGTGAGCCGCCGTACGCCGAGGTCGACCGCCTGCCGGGCGAACGCGCCGACCGCGTCGGCCGCACCCGGCGCCCCGACGTCCGGCAGATACGCGAGGTGCGCCGCGTCCGCGCCCCGCAGCGCGTCCGCCCACGTCGACCGGTCCGCCCAGTCGAACCGGACCGCGCCGGACCGCGAAGCCGCCCGTACCGTCAGGCCCGCGGCCTCGGCGGACTCCACCACCCGGCGGCCCACCCGCCCGCCCGCACCCGTCACCAGAACCGTCATGCCCGCCGTGGCCGTCATGCCCGCTGTGTTCGTCATGCCTGCTGTGTTCGCCTTGTTCGTCATGTACGTCAGTCAATCGGCCCGCCCGCCGGCCGGCCATCGGCGAAAGGCTCACCCCCATACGTGTGCGTCTACGCTGCCGTCATGGACGTACTGGCCGGCCTCCTCGAAGGACCGCGGGCGCGCGGAGCCTTCATGATCCGCGCGCTCTTCGACCCGCCCTGGTCCGTCCGCATCGCGGACGAGGCGCCCCTCTCCGTCATGGTCATGGTGCGCGGCACCGCCTGGATCGTCCCCGCGGACGGCGCGCCCGCACAGCGCATCGGCCCCGGCGACCTCGCCATCGCCCGCGGCCCCGACCACTACACCTGCGCAGACGAGGCCACCACCGCGCCGTTCGCCGAGATCCAGCCGGGAGAGCGCTGCGTGCCGCTCGACGGCGCCCCCATCGCGCGCTACCGGGACCTGGGCCTGCGCGCCTGGGGCGAGTCGCACGACGGCTCCGTGGAGATGCTGATCGGCACCTACCAGCTGCGGGGCGAGCTCACCGGACGCCTCCTCGACGCGCTGCCGCCGCTGCTCGTGCTGCCCACCGACGTGTGGGACTGCCCGCTCACGCCGCTGCTCGCCGACGAGATCCGCAGGGACGAGCCGGGCCAGGACGTCGTGCTCGACCGGCTCCTCGACCTGCTCCTGATCGCCGCGCTGCGCGCCTGGTTCTCCCGCCCCGAGGCGGCGGCCCCCGCCTGGTACCTGGCGCTCGGCGACCCCGTCGTCGGCCGCGCGCTGCGCCTGCTGCAGGACGACCCGGCGCACCCCTGGACGATCGCGGGCCTCGCGGCGAAGGCGGGCGTCTCGCGGGCCGCGCTCGCCCGGCGGTTCGCGGACCTCGTGGGGGAGCCCCCGATGACGTACCTGACGAAGTGGCGGCTCGCGCTCGCCGCCGACCTGCTGCGCGACAGCGACCTGACCATCGGCGCGATAGCGCGCAGAGTCGGATACGGCAGCGCGTTCGCGCTCTCCGGCGCCTTCAAGCGGGTCTACGGGATCAGCCCGCAGGAGCACCGGGGGGCGTGATGTCCGACGGGGCCTACCGGGAGCGGCCGGCCGCGCTGACCGGCGCGGTCGTGTGGACCCGCGTCGCCACGGGCGTCCCCGGCGACGCCCGCCCGGTGCTGCCCGACGGCTGCATGGACCTGCTGTGGACCGAGGGCAGGCTGTTCGTCGCGGGCCCCGACACCCACGCGTACGCCCCCGAGGGCGGGCCGGGACGGTACGTCGGCATCCGCTTCCACCCCGGCACCGCCCCGGCCTTCCTCGGCGTGCCCGCCCACGAACTGCGCGACCGGCGGGTGGAGCTCGCCGACCTGTGGACCGCGGCCGAGGCGCGCCGTCTCGCCGAGCGCGTGGACGCCGCGCGCGACCCGGTGGCCGCCCTGGAAGCGGTCGTGACGGACCGCGCAGCCGGCACCGAGCCCCCGGACCCGCTCATCGCCCACGTCGTCAGATCGCTGAGCGCGGGCCACTCGGTCGCGCGGACCGCGGCGGACGCAGGTGTCAACACCCGCCTGCTGCACCGCCGTTCGCTGCCCGCGTTCGGCTACGGCCCCAAGACGCTGGCCCGGGTGCTGCGTCTTCAGCGGGCCCTCGCGCTGGCCCGCGACGGCCTGCCGTACGCGGAGACGGCTGCCGCCGCGGGCTTCGCCGACCAGGCCCATCTGGCGCGCGACGTCAAGGAGTTCACCGGGCTGCCGCTGAGTGAGCTACTCGGCAGGGGCCGTCCCCAGGGGCGCGAAGAGGTCGACGCCGTTGCCGTCCGGGTCGAGCACGACGGCGTACCGCTGGCCCCAGGGCGCGTCGAACGGCTTGAGCTCGCTCCCGTACCCGGCGCCCGTCAGATCCTCGTGCACGGTGTCGACCCCGGCGGGCGTGCCGCAGTGGAAGGCGAGCCCGATCCGGCCCCCGCCCGCGGGCGGCCGCCAGTCCGGGTGGAAGGACCGGACGGTGTCCTCCGTGTCGAGGGCGAGGCGCAGACCGCCGGGGAGCGCCGCCTCGACGTGCGGCGCGCTCTCCGACCCGGCGGGGAACTCCAGGCCGAGCCGGCGGTAGAAGGCGAGCGACGCGGCCAGGTCGGAGACGACGAGACCGATGAGATCGAACCGGGGAGTGGGTGACTTCGGTGTGCTGTTCATGCCCGGCAGCGTAGGCAGCGCCTTCGCGCCAGGTCTTGAAGGAATCGGACACCCCGACTGTCATGGGACCCGAATCCCCGCTACGTTGGAAGGCATGGACTATCCCGGTGACAACCGGCTCGCGGCGGCTGTCGTGATGCACCGCAGCCGTGTGCTGCTCGTGCGACGCAGTCGGACCGAGCGGTTCCTGCCCGGTGTGTGGGGTGTTCCGTGCGGGAAGCTGGAGCCCGACGAGAGTCCGACGGACGGCGTCCTGAGAGAGCTCAAGGAAGAGACGGGACTGCTCGGCCAGGTCCTCCGCAAGGTCGGCGAGTCCTCCTTCGTCAGTACGTACCGCGGGCACGAGGTGAAGAACTGGCAGGACAACTTCCTGGTCCGCCCCCTCACCTTCGACGTGACCCTGCCCCTGCCCGACCAGGACCACCGCTGGCTCGCCCCCGCCGACCTCGGCACGGTCCGGATCGACGACTACAACCGCGAGATCGTCCGCCAGGCCCTCGCCTGAGCAATGCGTCAACCCATCGGGCCGTCAACCTGTCAGCCGATCAGCTCGGCCAGCGTCGACAGCTCGGCCAGGTAGTCGTTCACCTCCAAAGGCTTCTTCGCCACCGCCCGGCCTCCCACGTCCGGCCCCGCGAACACGTCCGTGTACCGCCGCCGCCCCGCCCCCGTCTCCAGAAACAGCGAGACCGCGGGCCCCGGTGAGGCGCACCACGCCCGGTGCAGCACGTGCGGCGGCAGCCCGTACCCGCTCCCGGCCGCGTACAGCGCGGTCTGCGTGAGGCGCAGCCGCGCCCCGCCCGCCGGCTCCAGGAGCCAGTCGCCGTCCTCGCCCGCGAGGGACTCCCGGTACCAGGACGTCGCGATCCCCTCGTCGGCGGCGGTGTCCGCGCGCTCGTACAGCTCCACGCCGAGGGCGCCCCGCACCACGTACGAGGCCAGCGGGGAGCGGTGGTTGTGGATGTCCTCGCGCGTGTCCCGGCCCGGATGCCAGACGTGTGCGCGCAGCATGTGGCGCGGGCCGCCGTCGATCAGGAGCAGCTTGTCGAAGCCGAGGATGTGCCGGTACGAGAGGAGTGCGCATCCGGAGGGGTCGCCCGTGCCGCCCGCCAGCTCACGGATCAGCGGCACCAGGCGCCGCGGGGCGCCCAGTTCGGCGACGACCGCGCGGGCCGCCCGCAGCAGTTCGTCCCCCGTCGACCGGTCCAGCGTCTCCGCCAGGAGCCGCTCGGCGTCGTGGACGTGCCGACCACCCAATGCACTCTCCCCCTCGTCCACGCGCCCGCCGGCGTTCAGCCACCCGGCTGATACATCCATACGGCATGTGCCCGCAGCGCGGAAAGGCCTTGATAGGTCATCCACAGCGGGTAGGCGAGATCGACCCCGTCCCACGTCCAGATCCCGTTGTCCTGCTGCCGCCACACACACGCGGCCGCACCCGACAGGAGCTCCTGCCGGGCCGCTTCCCTCTCCTCGTCGGCGGCGACCGCGGGGACGCCCGGGGTGAGCAGCGCCCGCACCACCCAGGCCGCCGAGAAGTGCCGTACGGAGAGCACCTCGTGGCGCGAGGCGTCGACGGGGTGCGGGCGGCGCACCGTCTCGTGCCCGCTCTCCAGGTCGTCGCAGCCGTCGTGCGCGGGCCCGGGGCAGGAGAGCAGCCAGCGGATGCCTTCCTCGCGGGTGGCGCGGGCGTTCGCGTCCTCGCCGAGCACCCGCGCCGCCCGGTCGAGGGCGACGACGGCCTGCGCGGTGTGCACGGCCGACGGCGCCACCGCCCGGCCGCGCGGCGGGGTGAGCCGGGAGCCCCAGCAGCGCCGGTGGCCGCGCGCCGGGTCGGTGACGGCCCCGTCGACGAGCGCGTCCCGCAGGAGCGGCAGGGCGGGCGAGTCGGGCGCGGCGCGCAGCAGCCCGCGCAGTACCGTGGTCACGACGTGCGTCAACTCCACGCCCGAGGGCTCCAGTTCGCGGCTGAACCGCTCGGTGCACCGCTCCGCCTCCGTGGCGAGGAGGCGCGGGTCGGCGCCCGCCCGCGCGAGTGCGCCGAGCACGAGCGCCGTCACCTCGGGGCGCCCCACCGCGCCCTGTGAGCGGGCGGCCCAGCCGCCCTCGGGCAGCCGCAGCCGCCACAGCGTCTCCACGAGTTCGGACGCGCGCAACCGTCCGTCGGGCATGCCGAGTTCGAGGACGATGTGCAGTCCGTACGCGGTGCCTGTGGGTGTCGGCCGTACCGGTTCCGACTGCTCGTCGAGGGCGTGCGGCCAGCCCACGAGACGGCCGCGCAGCGGGTCGTCGAAGACCGTGAGGCGGTCGGCGAGCGTGGTGAACGTGGCGGCGGACAGCCCCGGCAGCGGCCCAGGCCCCACCGGTTCCGCCACGGCGGCGGCCGTTCCGGCCAAGGGGCGGCGCGGCGAGGGCACCCCGTCCAGGTCACCGCCCGCCCCGCCGTGCGCCGCCGCCCGCGCCCGCAGCAGCGCCCCGGCCAGCCAGGCGGAGATCCCCGTGCCGAGGCCGCTGACCACGGCCAGCGAATAGCGGGCCGTGTCCCCGAAGAGCCCGTCGGGCAGCAGCCCCACCAGGGACTGGAAGACGGCGTATCCCACGGCGACGGGGCCGAGTCTGCCCAGCCACTCCACGAGCCGTCCGGGCGGGGGCCCCGGCGGCGGCTCGGGCGGCTCGGGCCGCCCGGCGGGGTCTGTGTTTCCGCGCATGGGTGCTGTAGGCATGAACTCCACTTACCCATCAGGCACTTGTGACGAAAGGGAGTGAGCGCCGTGCCCGGTTCGGGACCGACAGCGGACCTCACAGGATGGCACGTGGCCCCGTTCACGGGGGCCGGCCTCACGCATGATGTCCACGAGAAGGGGACAGGCCCCGGCGTCGTCCTGGTTCCCGAGATCCCCGGTGTGCATCCCGGGGTCCTCGGCCTCGGCGAGCATCTGGTGAAGCAGGGCTTCACCGTCGCGATCCCGTCCCCCTTCGGCGAGCCGGGCCGCCCGCTGTCCACGCCGTACGCCCTGGGTGTCTTCGGCCGGGTCTGCGTCGCCGCCGAGTTCCGCGCTTTCGCGACCAACGCCCGGCGTCCCTTCGCGGACCACCTCCGGGCCCTCGCCCGCGATCTGGCGTCCCGCACGCCGGGCCCGGGCGTCGGCGTCATCGGGATGTGCTTCACGGGCGGCTTCGCGCTGGCCGCCGCCACGGAGGAGGCCGTCCTGGCCCCTGTGCTCGCCCAGCCCTCGCTGCCCCTCCCGGTGAGCGCCGCGCGGCGGGTCGACCCGGGCCTGTCCCGCGCCGAGTTCGACACGGTCGTGGCCCGCACGAGGAACGACGGCCTGTGCGCGCTCGGCCTGCGCTTCAGCGAGGACAAGCTGGTCCCGCGCGACCGCTTCGCCACTCTGCGCCGCCACCTCGGCGACGCGTTCGAGGTCATCGAACTGGACTCGTCGCCGGGCAACGCGACGGGCTTCGCGAGGTCGGCGCACTCCGTCCTCACGGAGGAGGTCCGGGAGGAGCCAGGACACCCCGCGTACGAAGCGCGCGAGCGGGTCGTCCAGTTCCTGCGGGAACGCCTGACGGCCACGGGGTGACCGGGCGATCACCGGGTGACCGGGCGGCGCCCGGTTCAGGCGGCCCCGGGCTCAGCCGTCCGCGAGTGAGAAGACGCAGCTCAGCGAGGACGGCCGGGGTGTCGCGCGGAGTTCGTACTGGGGCAGGACGCCGGGGCCGCACGACTGCGTGCCGATGCCGTGCCGGGCGATGTCGAGGTTGACCCAGACCGTGTCGCCGGGCGTGAGGTCGGTGCGGTGCCGTGCGGCGTCGAGCTGCTCGGTCGTCCAGCGCCGGACGGTGAACGCGGGGGCGCCGTCGCTCTCGACGCGCAGTCCGCCGACCTCGGCCCAGCGGACGGCGGGGCGGGCCCCGTTCTCCTGCGGGCGCACGTACGGCGTCTGCATCGCGTCGACGTCCGACTCCCAGACGCCGATCAGCGAGGCGGCCGCGGTGTCGGGGTAGGCCTCGCCGGGCCCGCCGCCGAACCACCGGACGCGGCCGGCCGCGCCGGGCAGCCCGAAGCGGATGCCGAGGCGCGGCAGCGGCACGGGCCAGTCGCCCTCCGGCGTCACGGACATCCGCAGCAGCAGCTTGCCGCCGTCGGACGCCCAGTGGTACTCCGTGCGCAGCGCCAGGTCGCTCGCCGCGGGCGCCACCCGGGTGCGCACGGTGAGACCTTCCCCGGTCGTCTCGACGGAGTCGACGCGGTGCCGCATCCGGTGGAGTCCGTGCGTGCGCCAGAGCGCTGCCACGGACGGTTCGGGCCGCCAGGGCATGCCGTTGTCGTTGTCGGTGGGGGCCCGCCATACGTCCAGGCGCAGATCCCTGATCTCGCGGCCGCGGAAGGTGCGGAGCGAGCCGGTCCGCGCGTCGAACTCCGCGGCACCGAGGGTGATGCGGCGGCCGTCCGCGTCGCGCACGGGTGCCGCGCCGCCGGGCACGGGCAGGACCGTGCCGTACTCGACGGGCAGCTGCGCCCACGCCACCACATGCCCCTGCGGCGCCCACGCCGTGTCCTCGGCGAGTGACGCGCGCACCGTCCACTGGGTCTCGGCGGCCGGGTCCCGGGGTGGCGGGGGCGGCAGCTTCACCTCCGTGTGCTCACCGGGGCCGACCTCCGGCATGGTGAGGACGCCGTCCGCGACGGTGGTGCCGTCCTTCTCGTACGACCAGGTGAAGGCGAGGTGGGAGAGGCCGGCGAAGTCGTGGAGGTTGGTGATCGCGACCGTACCGGCGCGCCCGTCGCCCTCGATCCGGACCGGCTCGACCACCTTCTTGTACTCGACGAGACCGGGGGACGGCGTCCGGTCGGGGAAGACCAGGCCGTCGCAGACGAAGTTGCCGTCGTGCAGCTCCTCGCCGAAGTCGCCGCCGTAGGCGTACTCGTACGTGGGGTGCGCGATGCCGTGGTCGATCCACTCCCAGACGAAGCCGCCCTGGAGCCGGTCGTACGTCTCGAACAGCCGCTGGTACTCGCTGAGTCCGCCGGGTCCGTTGCCCATGGCGTGCGCGTACTCGCAGAGGACGAAGGGGAGCCTGCGCCGCTCCTTCGGGCCTTCGTCGTCGCCCCGGCCGATGCGCTCGACCTCGGCGTGGTCGGCGTACATCCGCGAGTACATGTCGGTGTCCGCGCAGGACGCGTCACCCTCGTAGTGGAGGAGGCGGCTGCCGTCCCGGGCGCGGATCCACTCGGCCATGGCGGTCAGGCCGCGCCCCGTGCCGCACTCGTTGCCGAGCGACCAGACGACGACGGATGCGTGGTTCTTGTCGCGCTCGACCATGCGGGCGGCGCGGTCCAGGAGGGCGGGCGTCCAGCGGTCGTCGTCGACCGGGTTGCCGCGCCAGCCCACCGCCTGGAAGCCGTGGGTCTCCAGGTCGCACTCGTCGATGACCCACAGGCCGAACTCGTCGCAGAGGTCGAGGAAGGCGGGGTGCGGCGGATAGTGGCTGGTGCGGACGGCGTTGATGTTGTGACGCTTCATCAGGAGGACGTCGGCGCGCATCGTTTCGAGGTCGAGGGCGCGGCCCGTGCGGGGGTGGAACTCGTGGCGGTTCACGCCGCGGAAGAGGACGGGGCGGCCGTTGACCTTGATGAGGCCGTCCTCGACGGCCACCGTGCGGAAGCCGACGCGCAGCGGGATGCGCTCGCCGGGCGTGGCCAGCGTCGCGTCGTACAGCCGCGGCGTCTCGGCCGTCCACGGCTCGACGGCCACGGTGACCTCCTCACCGGTCGCCATGTCGATCCCCAACTCGGGGACCACGACGCGCCCTTGGACGTCCGCCTCTGGGATGTCCACCCGGAGCGTGCCCGTCCCGGCGCGGTGGTCGTACGCGGCGTGGACGAAGAAGTCGCGGGCGCAGCCCTCGGGCCGGTGCAGCAGCGTCACGTCGCGGAAGATCCCCGGCAGCCACCACTGGTCCTGGTCCTCCAGGTACGAACCGGCGGACCACTGGTGGACGCGGACCGCGAGGACGTTGCCCCCGGGCCGCAGCAGCTCGCCGACGGCGAACTCGTGGGGGAGGCGTGAGCCCTTGAAGTCGCCGAGCTCCGTGCCGTTCAGCCAGACGCGGGCACAGGACTCGACACCGTCGAAGCGGAGGACGGCGGCACCGTCCCGCGGCCAGTCGGCGGGCAGGTCGAAGCGGCGCAGATGGTCGCCGGTCGGGTTCTCGGTGGGCACGCGGGGCGGGTCGAGGGGGAACGGGTAGAGCTGGTTGGTGTACTGGGGCGCGCCGTGGCCCTGCAGCACCCAGTGGCCGGGCACGGTGATCTCGCCCCAGGCGCCCTCGGCATCCGGGGCGTCCGGGTCGTACCCGTCGGCGGCGAACGAGGCGTCCTCGGCGTCGGCCGTGGGCGAGAGGCGGAACCGCCAGTCGCCGTTGAGGGAAAGGGTGGCGGCGTCCGACGCCGCGTACCACGCGCGGGGCGGAAGAACGCCGGTGCCGGGGGACACGTCCTCGTGGTGGGAGAGCTCCATGGACTCCATGAGACCGCGCGGGCCCCGGCCACCGCCATCGCCCCGGCCCGCAAGTCGTTGGATTCTTCGAGCCGGACTTGGACCCACCACGCTCCGGTCCTCCGCTCCTCCGGCTCCTCCGGCCGAGGCGTCCCTCAAGAAGGGCCCGCGGCCTGCCAGGCTGCTTCGATCATCTGGAAGATCTCGTCCACCGCGGCCTCCGGGTCGTCCGCCTCGCGGGCCACCGAATAGGCGTCGACCGCGAACCTCGCGGTCGCCCGGCAGGCCGTCCCGGTCCGCGCCAGACCGGGTTCGGCGGCGATGGCCGCCGCCAGCGACTCCGCGTGGCGCAGCCTCATCGACTCCTCGTACTTCCGCAGGGCGGCCGACTCGTCGATCATGCGCCAGACAGGGGCGGCGTCGTCCGCCGTGCAGTGCCGCACCAGTGCCAGGACCTCGCGCCGCAGCGCGGGGATGAGCGGCTCGTGCGGCGCCCGGTCGGTGACCGCCCGGGCGAGGCGGTGCTCGAAGTCCTCGTCCTGCTCGAACACCAGCGCCTCTTTCGAGGCGAAGTGGGAGAAGACCGTGGTCACGGCCACGTCGGCCTCGGCGGCCACGTCCCGGATGCCCACCGCCTCGTAGCCGCGTTCGAGGAAGAGCCGCAGGGCGGTGTCGGCGATCTTCTGGCGGGTCGCGGCTTTCTTGCGCTCGCGGCGCCCGGTCGGCACGGTCATGCGCGCACGCTACCAAATGCAAAACTGTATCCGTTAGGAAAAGCTAGTTGTTGTGAAACACTAACCGTTAGTGTTAGCGTCCGCCGCATGAAGAAAGTGAGCTTCGCCGAGTTCGGCGGTCCGGACGTCCTCCGCCTCATCGACGCCGAGGAGCCCCACGCGGGCCCCGGCCGCATACGCATCGCCGTGCGGGCGGCGGGCGTGAACCCCGTCGACTGGCGGGTCAGGGAGGGCCAGGTCCTGTCGGCCCATCCGCTCGAGTTGCCCGCCGGGGTCGGCCTGGACGCCGCCGGGGTGGTGGACGAGGTCGGTGAGGGCGTCGAAGGGGTGCGGGTCGGTGACCACGTGTTCGGCGAAGGGGCGAGCACTTACGCGGAGTTCGCCGTGCTGTCGGCGTGGGCGCGGATGCCGGAGGGGCTGTCGTTCGAGGAGGCGGCCGGGTATCCCTCCGTGGTGGAGACCGCGCTGCGCGTCCTCCGCGAGGTCGGCGTACAGGCCGGGCAGACGCTGCTGGTCAGCGGCGCGTCCGGCGGGGTCGGATCGGCGGTGCTGCAGATCGCCCGCGAGCGTGGCATCACGGTCATCGGGACGGCCGGGGCCGCGAACCAGGATTATTTGCGGGGGCTGGGGGCCCTCGCCACGACGTACGGGGAGGGGTGGGTCGAGCGGGTGCGGGGGCTCGGCCGGGTCGACGCGGCCCTCGACCTCGCGGGCGCGGGCGTGCTCCGGGAGCTCGTCGAGCTGACCGGGGACCCGCGGAAGGTGGTCTCCATCGCCGATCTCACGGCGCCGGAGCACGGTGTCCGGTTCTCCGGCACGGCCGGGAGCGTCCCGGACGCACTCGCCGAGGCCGCCGACCTCATCTCGCGGGGAAGGCTCCACATCCCGGTCGACACGTCGTACGCCCTGGCCGATGCCGCGGCGGCCCACATCGACAGCCAGGCCGGCCATACGCGGGGGCGGCGGGTGCTGGTCGTCTGACGGGGGAGCGGGGGCGGGGAGGGCGGCCTCCCCCGTGGGGCGGAGCCGGTCCCGACTTGCGGACGATGCCGGGGGGGCGGGGCGGGGGCGACGATCAAGACGCGTGCCACCGCACGTATCCATGCATCACATGCCGTGTCGCGACGCGCCTTGCATGCCATGACGTGCCGTCACACGCCGAGATCGGAGCCTGACCGTGCTGAACCAGACCGTGCCGAACCAGACCGCGATGAAGTGGACCCTGCGAGCCGTCGCCACCCTCGCCATCGTCGCCGCGATCGCCGCGCCTGTCGCCGTGCCCGCGCCCGACGCACCCACCGCGCCCGACACGGCGGTCGCCGCCCCCGCCCCCACCGCTGCCCTGCCCGCCCCACCCGCCCCCGACGCTCGGTAACTTGTCCCGTCGTGAACGACGACCATGAGCAGCCCCAGCCCCAGCCCCAGCCCCAGCCCCAGCCCCAAGTATCTGTGGGAGACAACGCCACGCTCCCCGCCACCCTGCCCCTCACCGACCGCACCCGCCACCGCCGCCTGCGCGAGCAGGGCAGTCTGGACCGCGCCGACCTGGAGGCGATCCTCGACGCGGGCTTCGTCTGCCACCTCGGCGTCGTCGTCGACGGCCACCCGATGGTCGTACCCACCGTGTACGGCCGTGACGACACCCACCTCTTCCTGCACGGTTCCGTCGCCAGCCGCAGCCTGGCGGCGGACCCCGGGGCGTCGGTCTGCGTCACCGTGACGCACATCGACGGGCTGATACTCGCCCGTTCGGTGTTCGAACACGGCGTCAGCTACCGCAGCGCGATGATCCACGGCGTCCCGCGCCGGGTGACCGACCCCGAGGAGAAGCTGCGCGGCCTGCGGCTGCTCACCGAGCACGCGACGCCCGGGCAGTGGGACTACGCCCGCCGCCCCAGCCGCAAGGAACTCGCCGCGACCACCCTGCTCGCCCTCTCCCTCGCGGAGGCCTCGGTCAAGGTGGCGGCGGGTCCGCCGGACGACGGCGACGGCCCGGACGCCGAGCTCGACGTCTGGGCCGGAAACCTGCCGCTGACGGCTACTTGGGGCGAACCGGTGCCGGACCCGCTGCTGCGGACGGGGATCGCACCGCCGCCGCACATCACGGGGCGGGCCGGGACCCGGCAGGGGTGAGGGAAGGGAAGTCGCCCTCCCCGGGCGGGGGTTCAGGGCAGGGTCGGGGCATCGCAGCCGTGCGTACGGGCCGAGTGCCGGGCGAACCGTGCCAGCGCGGCCCGCTCGTACGCCAGGTCGGCCGCGGACGGCTTGGCGCGGTCCTTCCCGTACGTACGGGAACGGTCCTCCTGCCACGCCTCCTCGTCCCGGACCGTGAACAGCGCGGGGCCGCTCCCGTCCCGGCACACCGCGGTCGCCCAGTGGCCGCCGCCCGCCAGCCGGCCCGCCGGGGCCTCGCCGGGGACCGGCTTCTCGGTGTACTCGCCGTGGCGTTCCCGGTGGGCGAGCCGTTCGGCCTCCGCGTACGGGCCGTAGGACGCGACGAGGTGATAGCGGCGCACCTCGTCCGCCGCACCCGCACCCTCACCCATCTCCGTCTCCGTCTCCGGCCCCGGCAGGGCGGGCTGTTCGCCCGCCACGACGCACACCTCGACGGGAGCACCGGAGCTCGCGCTCTCCCATGCCCGGGACAGCCGCCCGCCCCGGCCGGGGACGCCCCGGCAGGTACCGGACGCGTCGGCGAGCGGCACGCTCTCGTCGGCGTTCACGGGGAGTGCCACCGTACGGAGCGGCTTGCCCATCTCGGCGTCGCAGTCCCACTTCGCCGCGGCCTTCGCGGCCGTCGCGGTGGCGATCCGCGCGACGGCGGTGCGGCGGCGCGGGTCGTCCAGCGTGACGTCCTCGTCCTTCGCCACGACCGTGACGAGCAGCCCGCCGTCCCCGGCACAGTCGAGGAGCGTCACCGCGGTCCCCTGACCGGTGGTGGAACCGCTCGGGAAAGATACACCGGTCGAGAACAGGCCCCGCCAGCCGCCGCCGAGCCCCACGGGCGGCAGCTCGGTCTCCGGCTCCGGGTACAAAGGGCCCTCGTCGTAACCTCGTCCGGCGTCACGGTCGGCCCCGGCCTCGGCCGCGGTCCCGTCGCCGTGCCGCCGCGGCACGCTCTGCACGGTGACCTCGACCTCGGCTTCACCCCCGGCGCCGCCCGCCACGGGAGCACCTTCACCACTGACGCCGCACGTGACCGTCCGTACCCCGGTCCCGGCCGCCTCCAGATCTCCGTCACCGCCGGAAGCCGACAACACGTCCACCCGGCCCGGCCCCGTCTCGAACGGCCCGTCCCCGAGCACGTCCCGCAGCTCGCGCGAGGGCAGTACGCCGTCGCACGCCTCGTCGAGCACCCGCTGGGCCACGCGGCGCTCGTGCGGGCCGCCCCACCAGTAGTAGCCGCCCGTGACGAGGGCCAGGGCGACGAGCGCCCCGCAGGAGGACAGGACCACGCGTCCCGTCCTCGTCCGCCAGGTCAGTCCCGCTCGCGCCACTCCGCCACCTCTCCCACGATCTTCGTCGCACGGCAGTGCGAACGCCGGGGCCATCCGTCCGGCGCCGCCAGATAGCGGTCGAGCACGGCCCGTGCCTGCCGGGAGAGCCGCCGCTGGTCCTTCGGTTCGAGGACGACCTCGTCCTCCTCGGGCCCGCGGTCGAAGTCGAACGCGGGGGCCACCGTCACGCGGTGATACGTCGGCCCCGCCACGCACGAGGACCGCGCCCACAGGGCGAGTCGCGGGTCGTCCCCCGACCGTTCGACCGTCACGGGCTTGTCGTGCGGGGCCGACACCTCGGGGCCGGGCCCCGGAGCCTTCTCCGCGTGCTCCTCGTAGGCGCCGCGGGCGAGGACGCCCGACCAGCTCTCCACGTCCGTCGCCACGATCGAGAGGTGGTCGGGGGAGCCCGCGGTGTCGTCCCACCGCCCGCCGCACGCGCCGGTGCGCCGGCTGTACGCCGAGTCGTTGCCGTCGAAGGTCCACTCGCCGGCGGCAAGCCGCTGCGCCTCGGGGGAGAGCCAGGCGCAGAGCTTCGGCGCCTTGTCCGGGGTGCCGCCGGGCTCGGTGCGCAGCGGCTCGCTGCCGCACCCCTGTTTGCGGGACACCCAGTTGGCGACCTTCGCGGCGGTCCTGGCGGTGGCGAGCCGGTCGGCCTCGGGAATGTCGGACTCGTCGGCGTACTCCCCGGTCTCGGACGGCAGGTCCACCGACACGAGCAGGTCCCGCGTGGACCGGCCGCGCCCCGACAGCCCCTTCGGGCAGTCGACGAGCAGGAAGGCCGCGACCGAGTCGTCGTCCCAGCGGTCCACGGAGCCCACACCGCCCGCCGCGCTCGGTGGCAGAGGCAGGCCGAAGTCGCCCGTCAGCGCCGCCGGTGACATGCGCTCCGGCACCGCCTCGGCCCGCACCCGCGCCTGGACGTCCGCCTCCGACGTCTCGCCGTCGCCGCCCCAGGCCAGCGTGCAGTCGAGCAGCGCACGGCTCTCCTGCCGGGGCTGGAGCAGCGTCCCGAACTCGTCAAGGACACCACGCTCGTCATCCGGCACGGAGGCGTACCACTCCTCCCGGAGCAGGCCCGCGCAGCCCCGCGCCACCAGCTCCCGGTTGGCGTCGAGCCGGTCCTCCCGCTCCTCGGCCCGCGACACGGCGACCCAGGTCACCGACGACGCGGCCAGCAGCGTCACCACCGACGCGGCCACCAGCCAGGTGCGCCGCCGCACCGTGCGCGGCGAGCCTCTCTCGGGCACGGCGCTCCCCTTCCCCCGTGAACGGCACCAAGAGCGGCACCATGATCGGGGTGGACGCTATCAATCCGCCCGGGCCACCCCGGCCGGGGACCCTTGTCGCCGGTCGGGGCGTCTGCTTGACTCCGCTCGCCGCACGCCCCCGGAACGCCACGCACACCGTCGTACGCCGTCGTTGGAGGCCGTCATGGAGCTCACCCGCAGACGCCTGCTGTCCGCCCTGTCGGCCGCCGGTCTCCTGGCGGTGGTCCCCGTGGGCCGGCTGACCGCCGCCGCGAGCGAGGCGGGCCGCGCCCGGCTCCTCGCCAACACCGTGGCGGTCTTCGCCGGTACCGCCGCGTCGAACGCGCGCCCCGAGACGGCCGCGAAGCTCGCCGCCGTCGAGCGGACCGCGCGGGCCAACCTGAAGGCGATGGACGACGCGGGCGAGGGCGAGCTCTTCGCGGGCCTGGTGCTCGGCACCGACGAGGCCAACCTGAACACCGCCTACCGCAGGCTGTACGAGACCGCCCTCGCCACCCGCACGCCGGGCCTCCCCACCGACCTGTACGGCAGCCGGACCGTGCGGCGCCGGGTGATCGACGGGCTTGCCTGGCTGCACGAGCGCTACTACGGGGACCAGTCCAAGGGCTACTACGGCAACTGGTTCCACTGGGAGATCGGCATCTCGCAGCACATCAGCAGGACACTCGTGCTGCTCGCCGACGAAGTGGCCGACCACCGCCCCGACCTGCTGCCCGCCTACATCGCCTCGATGGACGCCTACCTGCGCAACGGCACCGACGGCGACGTGGACCTCGACTCGCGCTTCCACACCGGCGCCAACCTCGCCGACATCACCACCAACCGGATCCTCCAGGGCGCGCTCCTGGGCGAGCCGGGCGAGGCGCGGATCCGCAAGGCCCTCACCGACCAGCTGACGGTCTTCCTCACCATCGACCCCTACCGGCTGCGGCACGGCGTGACGGACGGCCACTACGCCGACGGCTCCTTCATCCAGCACGCGTCCGTCGCGTACACCGGCTCGTACGGGAAGGGCCTGCTCACCCGCGTCGTACAGACCCTCAAGATCCTCGAAGGCACCGGGTTCGCGCACGGCGAGGAGCTCGTGCCGACCGTGCACGGCTGGGTGCGGAACGGGTTCGCCCCGCTGATCTTCGAGGGCTGGATGATGGAGATCGTCAAGGGCCGGGCGGTGGCGCGCCCCGACTCCGGGTACACCGACGTGGCAGTGGTCGTCGAGGCGGTCGTCGACCTCTCCTCACTCGCGACGGGGGCCGCGGCCACCGCCCTCAAGAGCTACGTCAAACACGTCAGGGCCACCTCGCGCACCGCCCTCGACCCGGCCCGGTTCGTCTCACCGGTCAGCGTCGTCCGCTACGCCGACATCCTCGGCGACACCACCGTCCCGCCCGCCGACCTCAATCCCGCGGCCCGCAGCGTCGCGTTCAACGCCATGGACAAGACCGTGCACCGCAGACCGGGTTACGCCTTCGCGCTCGCGCGGAGCTCCGACCGGATCAGCAAGTACGAGTACATGAGCGGCGAGAACCTCATGCCGTGGTTCCAGGGCGACGGCGCGTACTACCTCTACCTCTCCGGGCAGGACCAGACGCGGGCGTACGGCGTCGACTACTACACGACGGTCTCGCCGTACGGCCTCGCGGGCGTCACCGCGCCGGTCGAACAGCGGCGCACGGTACCGGAGTTGTACGGCAAGCCGTTCTACGACAACCCCGGCCACCCTCTCCACTTCACCTCCTCGTCCGAGTCGCAGAACAAGTACGTCTACTTCCCGCGCGGCACCGCCCGGTACTCGGGCGGTGCCGTCCTCGGGGCGTACGGCGCGGCGGGGATGGTGCAGTCCGACGACGCGGCGTACCGCGACCGGGCGCTGCTGCCCGACGACTTCGTGGTGTACCGGAACGCGACGGCGACGAAGTCGTGGTTCCTGCTCGACGAGGAGATCGTGGTGCTCGCCGCCGATGTCGGCGACGCGGCGGGCCGGGCCGTCACCACGACCGTCGACGCCCGCACCGCGGCCCCCGACGACCGGATCACGCTCACCGGCATGCTCCGCGACGGCCGCCCCTGGACCGGCCCCGGCACCGCCGACCTGCGCTGGCTGCGCTACGCCAACGCCACGGAGGGCACCGCGGTCGGCTATGTCCTCCTCGACACCCCGCGGGTGCGGGTCTCCCTGGACCGGGTCACCCGCAGCCGCAGGGTCGTGCGCACCGCCAACCCCGATACGCAGGTGACGCGTTCGGTGTTCGGCGTCACCGTCGACGGGGCGGCGGGCGCCCGACCCGCGCGGCTCGCCTACGCGTTGGTGCCGAACGCCGACGACGACCGGTTGCGCGCCCACCGCCATGGGCCGCTCAAGGTCCTCGCCAACTCCCGTCACCTGCAAGCCGTCTCCCACGCGGGGCTCGGTATCACGGCCGCCAACGCCTTCACCCGGGGGTGGCACGAGACCGCGGGCCTGCGCGTGCACGGCCCGGCCTCGGTCATCGTGCACCGACGGGCCGCGAAGGGGTCCCGGACCGTCTCCGTCGCGGTGTCCGACCCGACGACGGACCGGAGCACCGTGACGGTCCTCCTCCGCGGCCGCCCCCTGCGCAAGGTGACCGCGGATCCACAGGTCCGGGTGAGCAGGGCTCCCGGCGGCACCCGTATCGAGGTGGACACCCACCACGCGTACGGCAGGAGCTTCACGGCCACGCTAGGACAGTAAAACCCCTCAAGCGCCGCAGATTGATAGGGCGTCAGCCCGGCTTGACGGTGATGGCCTGCACCGGGCACACCCGCACGGCCTCCCGTACCAGCGGGTCCCCGCCGCCGTCCCGGCGGCCGGGCAGCACCTCGCTGAGGCCGTCGTCGTCCTGGGTGAAGACGTTCGGCGCGGTCAGCGCGCACATGCCCGCGCCCACACACCGGTCCTTCTCGACGTGAATCGTCACGCGCTCCAGCTCCACGGCCGCCCCCTACCAGGTGACGGGGAGTTCGAGCATCCCCTGGATCGTGTCGCCCGGCTTGAAGGGGATGTCCTCCGGAGGCGCTGCGAGGCGCAGCCCCGGCAGGCGCTCGAAGAGGGTCCCCAGCGCGATCTCCATCTCGGCCCGTGCGAGGTTCTGGCCCAGGCACTGGTGGATGCCGAAGCCGAAGGCGAGGTGGTGCCGGTCGGCCCGGTGCCAGTCCAGGTCCTCCGGACCCTCGTACACCGTGCCGTCACGGTTGATGAGGGACGTGGCGAAGATGACGCCGTCGTGCTCGCGGATGGTGCCGGCGGAGGTCTCGATGTCCTCTTTCGCCACCCGCAGCAGCCCGTCCGCGATGGACAGGAAGCGCAGCAGCTCCTCGACCGCGGCCGGCATCAGCGGCGGGTCGGCGCGCAGCCCGGCCCGCAGCTCGGCGAACCGCTCGGGGTGCTGGAGCAGCGTGAACGTACCGAGGGAGATCATGTTCGCCGTCGTCTCGTGCCCGGCGATCAACAGGATGGTGGCGAGCCTGACCAGCTCGTCCCGGTCCACCGTGCCCGCCGCGAGCTGCTGCTGGATGAGCTCGTCGAGCAGCCCGTCGCCCGGGGTGGCACGCTTGAGGTCGATCAACTCGTAGAAGTACGCGTCCAGTTCCTCCCTCGCCCGCTGCGTGTCGTCGGCCGTGGGGCCGCGCAGGAGCCGCCGTGACTGCTCCTCGAAGAACTCGTGGTCGGCGTAGGGCACCCCCAGCAGGGCGCAGATGACCATCGAGGGGACGGGCAGCGCGAACGCGCTCACCAGCTCGGCGGGCGGCCCCTGCTCGACCATGTCGTCGAGGAGCAGGTCGACCGTCGCCTGGATCTGCGGGCGCAGGGCCGCGATACGTTTGACGGAGAAGCTGGGGATCAGCATCCGGCGCTGGGTGTTGTGCTCCGGGTCGTCGACGCCGAGCAGGGCGACGCGGCGGTCGCGGAGCCGGGCGAAGCGTTCGGTCGGGATGGGGAAGGCCGCGTTCTCGCGGTCGGCGGAGAGCCGCGGGTCGACGAGCAGCTCACGCGCCGCGGCCCGGCCGGTGACCAGCCAGACGGAGCGGCCGTCGAACAGGCTGACGCGGGAGAACGGCGGGTCCTCGCGCAGCGGTGCGTAGGCGGTGGGCGGGTGGTACGGGCACGTGCGGTCCTGGGGGAAGGCGATGGATTCGATCGGCTTCGTCGTCTCGGTCATGGAAGCACCTCGCAAGCGCAGTTCGTCCCTGATCCATCCCCATTGGATGGCTGAGGCAACTAATTCGTCCACGACAAGACCGGCCAGATCGCCGGGGCGCCACATCTGTCCGGAACAGCCCCCTCCGCTCAACCTGTCTGCGTCCATGGCCCCAGTACGGCTCCGCGACGGGCCGGCGCGTGCCGCCCGGTGAGCGCGGGCGGCGAGCCGGGCCTCCTCTCCGCCTGGCGACCGCTCTCGGCCACTGCCGACGGACAAATTCCGGCCGAGTCCGCGCACCGTCGTGCGAAGATCCGGAGCGACCGCGCGGCCACTGTGGAGGAAGAGGATGTTCGCGATACCCCTGGGCGACGGAGGCGATGGAGGCGACGGGGCCGAGCTGCGGCCGCTGGAGCCCTGGCAGGCCGAGGAGTTCCTCGCGCACATGGACCGCGGCCGCGACTTCATCGGCCGCTACGTCGGCCTCCCCGACATCACGGCCGACCTGGACTCCGCGCGCTCCTGGCTCCAGGGGTACGCCGACAAGACCGCCGCGGACACCGGCCGGCTGTACGGCGTGTGGCTCGACGGACGACTCGTCGGCGGTGTCCTCCTGCGGGCCTTCGACGCGGCGGCGGGCACCTGCGAAGTCGGCTGCTGGCTGGAACCGGACGCCGCCGGACGCGGCCTCATCACTCGCGCGGTGCGCGTCGTCATCGACTGGGCGGTCGAGACGCGCGGCATCCACCGCGTGGAGTGGCTGGTGGCCCCCGAGAACGTCCCGAGTGTCAACGTGGCCCGACGGCTCGGCATGAGCCGCGAGGGGCTCCAGCGCGAGAACGACCCCTATCGGGGCGTACGGCAGGACACCGAGATCTGGTCGGTCCTGGCACCCGAGTGGCGCGCCGCGCACGCCGAACGCGCCGGTACCGCCGCTCCGGCCGCGAACTGAGGAGGCATCACATGACCGACGGTGTCGAAGGCGCCGTCGCCGCGGAGTTCGGGAACCCCCGCCTCGCGGCGCTCTACGACGTACTCGACCCCGACCGCGGCGACCTCGACCCGTATCTCCGCATGGCGGAGGAGTTCGGGGCGCGCCGGGTCCTCGACATCGGCTGTGGCACCGGCGTGTTCGCGCTGCTCCTCGCCGCGCGCGGCCTCGATGTCGTCGGCGTCGACCCCGCGAAGGCGTCCCTCGACGTGGCCCGCGCCAAGCCGGGCGGCGAACGCGTGCGCTGGCTCCACGGCGACGCGACGGCGCTGCCATCGCTGCCACCGCTGCGTGTCGATCTCGCGACCATGACGGCGAACGTCGCCCAGGAGATCACCGACCCGGACGCGTGGCGCGGGACCCTGCGGGGCGCCCGCGAGGCGCTGCGCCCGGGCGGACACCTGGTCTTCGAGACCCGCGACCCGGCCCGGCGCGCCTGGGAGAACTGGAACCGCGAGGCCTCGCACGGCGTCATGGAGATCCCCGGCGTGGGCGCGGTCGAGAGCTGGGTGGACGTGACGGAGGTCAACGGCCCGCTGGTGTCATTCCGTTGGACCTACGTCTTCGCCGCGGACGGCGAGGTGCTGACGTCGGACTCGACCCTGCGCTTCCGCGACCGCGCGGAGGTCGAGGCGGAACTGGCCGCGGCGGGTTACGTATGGGACGCCGTCCGCGACGCGCCGGACCGGCCGGGCCGGGAGCTGGTGTTCGTGGCGCACAGGCCAGGGGAGAGCCGCGACTGAGGTGGGGCCTCAACTCCCGTCGTCAGAAGTGACCTTGTGCACGACGGTGTCGTCCGGACGCAGCCGTCGCCCGTCCGCGGCCAGCACGTCGAGTGCGCGCAGAGGCTGCCCCTCCCGGCGGTCGACCAGCTCCGAGTGCGGTTCGCCGGGGGCGAAGAAGTTCCCCTCGCCCCACTGCCGCAGGGCCACGATGACGGGGAAGAGCGCCTCGCCCTTCTCGGTCAGTACGTACTCGCGGTAGGCGCTGCCGTCCGAGGCGGGGACGGATGCGAGGATGCCGCCGGCGACCAGCGTGCGCAGGCGTGCGGTGAGGATGTTCTTCGCCACGCCGAGGCTGCGCTGGAACTCCCCGAAGCGCCGGCTCCCGTCGAAGGCGTCCCGCACGATCAGCAGGGACCACCAGTCGCCGATCGCGTCCACCGACCGGGCGACGGGGCATGCGCTGTCGTCGAAGCGGGTCCTGCTCACCATGGCGTCCCTCACTCTCACGTCTCCTGCACCCGGCGCTCCCGCCCGGCTGTGGTTGCAACATGCTACCAAGCAGATTACCGTCGGCGCCGTCACCACTGGTAGCAAGATGCAACCCGATGTGCGGAAGGGGAGTGCCCATGCCCGGCAACTGTGCGGCCGTGCCACGACGGACCGAGGCCGCTGCCGAGAGGGGAGGCGGAGAGGACTCCGCGTACGTCCTGTCCCGCGGCGTCGTCGCCCTGTTCGCCGTCGCCTGCGGTGCCGCGGTGGCCAACGTCTACTTCTCCCAGCCGCTCCTGGTCACCATGGGCCACGACCTCGCCATGAGCCCGGCACTCGTCGGCAGCGTGGTCACCCTCACGCACGTCGGTTACGGCCTCGGGCTCTTCTTCCTCGTGCCGCTGGGCGACATGGCCGACCGCAGACGCCTCGTCGTGGTCCAACTCCTGCTCCTCGTGGTGGCGTTGGCCGTGGTCGCCACCGCCCCCACCGCGGCGATGCTGCTCGTGGGCGTGGCCGCGACCGGGCTCCTCGCGGTCGTCACGCAGACCCTGGTGGCCTTCGCGGCGTCACTGGCACCGGCCGACGGGCGCGGCCGGGTCGTCGGCCTCGTCACCAGCGGCGTCGTCATCGGCATCCTGCTCGCCCGCACCGCCTCCGGCCTCCTGGCCGACCTCGCGGGCTGGCGCTCCGTCTACGCCGCCTCGGCATCGCTCACCGCCCTGCTCGCCCTGGTCCTGCACCGAGTACTCCCGCGCCACGGCGCCGCCCCGCAGACGACCCTGCGCTACGGACAACTCCTGCGCTCCACAGTCACCTTGTTCGCCCAGGAACGACTGCTGCGCCTGCGGGCCCTGTTCGGCCTGCTGGTCTTCGCCGCGTTCAGCACCCTGTGGAGCAGCGTCGCGCTGCCGCTCAGCGAAGCGCCGTACTCCCTGTCCCACAGTGCGATCGGGGCGTTCGGGCTGATCGGTGTCGTCGGCGCCCTGGCCGCGAGCGCGGCGGGCCGCCTGAACGACCGCGGACACTCCCGGCACACCACCGGCATCGCCTTGGCGCTGCTCACCGTCTCCTGGCTGCCCGTGGCCTTCACCCGCAGCTCGCTCTGGGCCCTGGCCGCCGGGGTGATCCTCCTTGACCTCGCCGTGCAGGCGGTCCACGTCACCAACCAGACCCTGATCTACGCCCTGCACCCGGACGCGGGCAGCCGTCTGATCGGCGGATACATGGTCTTCTACTCGATCGGCAGCGCCACCGGCGCCCTGGCCGCCACCTCCCTCTACGCGGCGGCCGGCTGGGGCGCCGTCTGCGCGCTGGGCGCCACGCTCAGCTGCCTGGGCCTCGCGGTGTGGGCGTTCACCGGGCACAGCGCCACGGAATCAGGGGCGCGGAAAAAGCAGTGGTGGTCCGGGAGGCGGCGGGGCTAGGCTCTGCGTGTTGCCAGGTGGCCGGTCGGCTGTCCGGCTGGGTGGTCCGGTTCGCCGGGCCCGAGCAGGAAGTGGAGGTGTAGACCGATGGCTGTCGTTGCGATGGGCGCTGCCCGCATCCGGAAGTTCATCAAGTCCACCTCCGTGGCCTCCGGCTGACCTGCATTCTCTCCGCGCCGACAGCGCGTGTGCCGGGGCCACCCTGTGAAGGGTCACCCCTTGTCTTCCTCTGCAACCTCTTCATCCCTCCTCCTCAGCGCCTACGGCTGGGACTCCTACTGGGAAACCGAGTTCGCGCCGTACGCGGCGCGAGGCCTCGTCGCCGGGCGCGTCGTCCGGGTCGACCGCGGCCAGTGCGACGTCGTCACCGCCGAAGGAACCGTGCGGGCCGACACCGAGTTCGTCACCCCGCGCGACCCGCTGAAGGTCGTGTGCACCGGTGACTGGGTCGCCGTCGACCCGGACAGCGCCGACCCCCGCTACGTACAGGCGTATCTGCCGCGGCGCACGTCCTTCGTACGGTCCACCTCGTCCAAGCGGTCCGAGGGACAGGTCCTCGCGGCCAACGTCGACCACTCGATCATCGCGGTGCCGCTCACCGCGGAGCTCGACCTCGCCCGGATCGAGCGCTTCCTCGCCCTCGGCTGGGAGTCGGGCGGGCAGCCCGTCATCGTCCTCACCAAGGCCGACCTCGTGCCGGACGCCGCCACGCTCGGCCATCTCGTCGAGGACGTGCAGTCCTCGGCACCCGGCGTGCAGGTGCTGCCGGTCAGCTCCGCCACGGGAGAGGGCGTCGACATCCTGTCCGCCGTCGTCTCCGGCGGTACGTCGGTGCTGCTCGGCCAGTCCGGCGCGGGCAAGTCGACACTGGCCAACGCGCTCGCCGGCGCCGACATCATGGAGGTCCAGGCGATCCGTGACGTCGACGGCAAGGGCCGCCACACCACGACGACCCGCAACCTCATCCTGCTGCCCGGTGGCGGAGTCCTCATCGACACGCCCGGACTGCGCGGGGTGGGCCTGTGGGACGCCGAGAGCGGCGTCGGACAGGTCTTCTCCGAGATCGAGGAGCTGGCGGCCGACTGCCGGTTCCACGACTGCGCCCACGCCGCGGAGCCCGGCTGCGCGGTGCTCGCCGCCGTCGAGGACGGCACCCTGCCCGAGCGCCGCCTCGACAGCTACCGCAAGCTGATCCGCGAGAACCAGCGCATCGTCGCCAAGACGGACGCGCGGGCCCGCGCGGAGATGCGCCGCCAGTGGCGGCTGCGGGGGGCGGAGGGGCGCGCGGCGGTGGACATCAAGCGAGGTCGCTTGCGCTGAGCATGGGCGGTGGGGGCGTGGGCCTCAAGGGGTGCGTGGGCTGCTGCGGGAGCGTCGTGGTTGCTCGCGCAGTTCCCCGCGCCCCTGATGGGGGCTGCGCCCCCCCGGGCCGGGCGGGGGTGCAGCCTCGTGTCCGAAAGCCGCCAGCCCTCGCCCTCCCCCCGCTCCACAATGGACCTGTGATCGATGAAGAGACCAGGTACGAAGCCGTGCGCAGTCGGGATGCCCGGTTCGACGGGGAGTTCTTCTTCGCCGTCGCGACGACCGGCATCTACTGTCGGCCGAGCTGCCCCGCCGTCACCCCCAAGCGGCAGAACGTCCGCTACTACACCACCGCGGCCGCCGCCCAGACCTCCGGCTTCCGTGCCTGCCGGCGCTGTCGGCCGGACGCCGTGCCCGGCTCCGCCGACTGGAACGTACGCGCCGACGTGGTGGGCCGCGCCATGCGCATGATCGGCGACGGCGTCGTCGACCGCGAAGGCGTCCCGGGGCTCGCCGTGCGTCTCGGCTACAGCGCCCGGCAGGTGCAGCGCCAGCTCACCGCCGAGCTGGGCGCGGGACCCGTCGCCCTGGCGCGGGCGCAGCGCGCGCACACCGCCCGCGTGCTGCTGCAGACCACCGACCTGCCGATCACGGAGATCGCGTTCGCCGCCGGGTTCGCCAGCGTCCGGCAGTTCAACGACACCGTCAAGGCGGTGTACGCGCTGACGCCGACGGCCCTGCGCGCCGCCGCCCCCCGCGGCGGCCCCGCCCGCGCCACCCCCGCCGCCGGCATCCCGCTGCGCCTCGCCCACCGGGGCCCCTACCGCGCCGACGCCGTCTTCGACCTGCTCGCCGCCGAAGCGGTCACCGGGATCGAGGAGATCACCGGCGAGCGCGGCACCCGCACCTACCGGCGTACGCTCCGGCTGCCGTACGGCACGGGCATTGTGGCCGTCGAGGAGGCGCGCGACGGTTCCGCGGCAGGCCCCGGCGGCGGGTCGGGCACCCATGCCCTGCACCGCGGCGGCTGGCTCGACGCCCGGCTGCACCTCACCGACCTGCGCGACCTCACCACCGCCGTGCAACGCCTGCGCCGCCTCTTCGACCTGGACGCCGATCCGTACGCCGTGGACGAGCGGCTCGCCGCCGACCCCCGTCTCGCCCCGCTCGTCGCCGCCAGGCCCGGGCTGCGGTCGCCGGGCGCCGCCGACCCCGACGAGTTCGCGGTGCGCGCGCTGGTGGGGCGGGAGGGCGCCGAGCGGCTCGTGGCGCGGCACGGCAAGGTGCTCGACGCGGCGTGCGGGCGGCTCACCCACCTCTTCCCGGCACCGGCCGAGCTGGCCGCCGAGCCCGGCCCGCTCGGCGCGCTGGCCACGGCGCTCGCCTACGGCTCCCTGCGCCTGGACGCGGGCGCGGACCGCGACGACGCGGAGGCGGCGCTCCGCGCCCTGCCCGGCCTGGACGCGAGGACGGCAGCGGTCATCCGGATGCGGGCGCTCGGCGACCCCGACGTGGCCCTGCCCGGCACACCGGAACCGCCCCGCGACTCCTGGCGCCCGTGGCGCTCGTACGCCCTGCGCCACCTGACCTTGGCGGCCCCCGCCGGTTTCTAAGAGGCACTCTCATCCTGGGGAGGGAGACTGCACGTAGTCCCCCCGACCCATGGAGGTGCCCGTGACGCGCAGCCATGTCCGCCGAGCCGTGCTCGCCGCGGCCGCCGCAGCCGTGCTGGCCGGGACGACCGGCGCGGCCTTCCCCACCGTTCACGTACACCGGAAGCCCGCCGCGATGCTCCAGGAGGCGCCGGCACCGCACGATCCCGGCGGCGGCACCCACCGGCTCATCAGGGACCAGATCGACATCGACCTGGCCGAAGAGGAGCGGCACCGGTCGGCATGAGCGCGGCTCAGCCCCAGATGAGTGCCCCCAGCCACGCCCCCAGGATCAGCAGGCACGCGAACAGCTCGGTCAGCACGCTGCCGCCGCCGCCCCGCATGGCCGCCCGCGTCGCCGCCACCGCCTCCCCGTGCCCGCCGAGCCGCAGCCGCTCCCCGGTGTAGATCCCGCCGACGAAGCCGGGGATCGCCCCGATCACCGGCAGTACGCAGAATCCGATGAGCGCGCCGGCCCCGGCAAAGACGCCCATCCGGCGCGTGGCGCCGCTCTCGCGCAGCCGCCGGGGCGGCAGCTGCCAGCGCACGGCCTGCGACGCGAGCAGCACGGCCGTCGCGCCGACGAGGATGCCCCAGGCGAGGCCGTTCGGGTCCTGCAGCGTCCACCAGAGGACCGCGGCCCACACCAGCCACGACCCCGGTACGCCGGGCACCAGCACTCCGCACAGGCCGAGCAGCATCACCACACCGACCAGCAGGAGTTCCCACGCTCCCATCTGCCCAGAGTGCCCGAGATCCGGCGAAACCGCAGGTCAGGTTTGCCCCGGCGCCCCCGGGACCCGGCTCCGGGGCGGCCGAGGACGCCGCGCCACCCAGTCGCGCTCGTACGCGTGCCAGCCCAGCTGCAGCCGCGTCGTCACACCCGTCAGCTCCATCAGACGCTTCACCCGGCGCTGCACCGTGCGCAGCCCCAGATCGAGCTGTTTGGCGACGCTCGCGTCCGTCAGACCGGCGAGGAGCAGCGACAGGATCTCCAGATCGGTGCCGTCCGGCCCTTCGGGGGCGTCCTCGGTGAGTGTGCTGCCGTCCTCGCCGAGACGCAGCGGCAGCGCCTCCCGCCACACTGCCTCGAAGAGGGCCGTCAGGGATTCGAGCAGACCGCTGGCGTGCACGACGAGGGCGGCGGGCTCCGCCGTGCGCGAGGTCAGCGGGACCATCGCGAGCGAGCCGTCGGCGATCACCAGCTTGGTCGGGACGCGGTCCACCACCCGCACCCGCTCGTCGCGGCCCATCGCCGTCGACAGCTCGACCAGGCCCGTCGGCAGGTCGAGGACGGTGCGCTCGATCACCACGCGGTAGCGGACGCCGCGCCCCGCGGCCTGCTCCTCGGCGCTGTTCTCCATGCCGGTGACGGCGACGGGGCTGCCGGTCACCAGCGCGCACACCTCGTCCCTCGCGCCCAGCTGCAGCTGGAGGAAGCGCTGCGAGACGGCGGCCGCGCCGGTGACCACCTCGACCAGGTCGTGGACGGCCGGTTCGGCGGCCTGCGCCCGGTACTCCTCGGCGAGCAGCTTCGCCGCGAGCTCGGCCTGCTCCAGCTCGTGCCGCCGCTGGGTGAGGAGCGCGCCGAGCGCGACGCCGGGCGGCGCCGCCACCCAGCGGCCCGCCCTGCCGGACGCCTGCGCGGCCAGACCGTGCCGCTCCAGGCGGCGCAGCGTCCGCTCGGCCTCCGGCTCGCCGAGCGCGAGCCGCCGCGCGAGATCCGCGACATCGGCGGCGCCCACCGACACCAGCGCCCGGTACGCCGCCTCGTGCGTCTCGTCCAGACCGATCGCTGCCAGCATGCGGGACATCATCCCCGCACCACCCGCGACTCCGGAACGGTGCGGTCGGCGACGAGGACGATTGAACTCACCGCGGCTGGGAACGCGGGTCACGAGCACGGTTCGCTCACAAAAGCGAATCCGGCCTGCCCGTCCTTCGGGACAACAGGCCGGGCTCAGAGGCCGACTGACGGGCGGTCACGACACCCCCGTCACACAGACCGTGGCTCGCGCCGACGAGGTGCGTCGGCCACACCGGCCCCGCCGGGCGGTCCTCCTGTGGGGGGTGGGTCCGCCCGGCGGTCCCCAACGTCCCCGGAATGGCCGGAATTTCCGGATGCACCGTTTTCGTACGGCCTCCGCGGTGGAAAATAAGGGCATGAGCCAGCAGGGGGACACACCCACCGGCCGCGACGACGACTGGTGGGGACAGCTGTACGACGACTCCGCGCCGGACACGGGTCCCGCGCCCGCGCCGGACACCCTGGACGACAGATTCGCCTCGGCGGCGGACGCCTTGAAGGCGGACTTCCCCGCCCCACGCACCCCACAGCCCACCCCGGGCACCCCGCAGTCCGTCCCGGGCGCCCCACAGCCCACCCCGGACATCCCGGAGCCCGCCCCGGGCGCCCCTCAGCCCGCCCCGGGCACCCCACAGTCCGCTCCGCGCATCCCGGAGCCGGCCTCGACGAGCCCGGAGTCCGCCTCGCCAAGGCCGGAGGCCGCCTCGACGAACCCGGCGCCCGCCTCGCCAGGTCCGGAACCCGCCCCGCGCATCCCGGAGCCTGCCTCGCCAAGTCCGGAGCCGGCCTCGACGACCCCGGAGCCCGCCTCGCCAGGTCCGGAACCCGCCCCGCGCATCCCGGAGTCCGCCTCGCCAAGGCCGGAGGCCGCCTCGACGACCCCGGCGCCCGCCCCGCCAGGTCCGGAACCCGCCCCGCGCATCCCGGAGCCCGCCTCGCCGAGCCCGGCGCCCGCCCCGCCAAGGCCGCAGGCCGCCTCGATGAACCCGGCGCCCGCCTCGCCGACCCCGGCGCCCGCCTCGCCGACCCCGGCGCCCGCCTCGCCGACCCCGGCGCCCGCCCCGCCTACCCGGGCGAGCGGGATCTTTGCGGATGCGGACGGCACCGAAAGCGCGCCCGGCGACCCGGGCGTCGCTCACGTGGGGGACGGGCCGCCCACCTATGAGGCCGAGCCCACCGGCCTGCCCGCCGCCGATCCGGACGACCTCGCCGATCTCGTCCCCGACACCGTGCTCGAAGGCGCGCGGTACGGCGGCAGCACGCTGCGCGCCGCCTCCGTGCGCGGGGACTCCGCCAGATACCGGGGCGAGCCGCGCCGCGACGCCCTCCTCACCGCCCGCTTCGGCACCGGCGAGGACGCCCTCGTGCTCGTCGCCATGGCCACCGGCGCCCGCGCGACCCCGGGAGCGCACCGCGCCGCCGCGGAGGCCTGCGCGTGGATCGGCCGTGCCGTGGGCCGCAGCCACCGGCGGCTCGCCGAGGACATCGCGGCCGCCCGGCGCGGCGACCTCAAGTCGGGCCTGCACCGCCTCACCGACCGCAGCCTCGGCAGGCTCCGCGCACACGCCGCCGACCTCAGCCTGGCGCCGGAGGAGTACGCGGCGTCCCTGCGCTGCCTCCTCCTTCCGGCCGATCCGCGGTGTCGTACACGCGTCTTCTTCGGCGTCGGCGGAGGCGGCCTCTTCCGGCTGCGCGACGGCGAGTGGCAGGACATCGAGCCCCGCGTCGCCGACGCCACCGGCGACGCCGTGGTCGGCTTCGGCTCGCCGCCCCCGCAGTCCCCGGACGCGGACCGGCTCACCATGGACCTGGGCATCACCACACCCCCCAGTCCCTACGAGCCCGCACCCGAACCGCCCCGCGAGCCCTTCCGCTTCCGCGCCTCGGTCGCCCGCCCGGGTGACACGCTCGTCCTGTGCAGCGGAGGCCTCGCCGAGCCGCTGCGCGGCGAGCCCGAGCTGGCCGCGCACCTCACCCGCAGATGGGAGAAGACGGGCCCGCCGGGCCTCGCCGCCTTCCTGGCCGACGTCCAGGTGAGGGTCAAGGGGTACGCCGACGACCGGACGGCCGCCGCGGTCTGGGAGGCATGACCGCCGCACCTGTGAATTCATGGACCGAGAAAGATCGGGCAAGAGACACCAAGACAGCCCATACGGTCCAAAAGAGGTGCGTGCAGCATGGCCAAGCAGAACGTCGCCGAGCAGTTTGTCGACATCCTCGTCCGCGCGGGCGTGCAGCGTCTGTACGGAGTCGTCGGCGACAGCCTCAACCCGGTCGTGGACGCCATCCGCCGCACGAAGGAGATCGACTGGGTCCAGGTGCGGCACGAGGAGACCGCCGCCTTCGCGGCCGGCGCCGAGGCCCAGATCACCGGCAGGCTGGCCGCCTGCGCGGGCTCCTGCGGCCCGGGCAACCTCCACCTGATCAACGGCCTGTACGACGCGCACCGCTCCATGGCGCCGGTCCTCGCCCTCGCCTCGCAGATCCCGTCCAGCGAGATCGGCCTCGGCTTCTTCCAGGAGACCCACCCGGACCGCCTGTTCCAGGAGTGCAGCCACTACAGCGAGCTGATCTCCAGCCCGAAGCAGATGCCCCGGCTGCTCCAGACCGCCATCCAGCACGCCGTCGGCCAGAGCGGCGTCAGCGTCGTCTCGCTGCCCGGCGACATCGCCTCCGAGCCCGCCCCGGACAAGGCCGCCGAGACCGCCCTGGTGACCTCGCGGCCCACCGTGCGCCCCGGTGACGAGGAGATCGACAAGCTCGCGAAGATGATCGACAAGGCGGGCAAGGTCACCCTCTTCTGCGGCAGCGGCACGGCGGGCGCGCACGCCGAGGTGATGGAGTTCGCCGAGAAGATCAAGTCCCCGGTGGGCCACGCCCTGCGCGGCAAGGAGTTCATCCAGTACGACAACCCGTTCGACGTGGGCATGAGCGGCCTGCTCGGCTACGGCGCCGCGTACGAGGCCACCCACGAGTGCGACCTGCTGATCCTGCTCGGCACGGACTTCCCGTACAACGCGTTCCTGCCGGACGACGTGCAGATCGCCCAGGTCGACGTGCGCCCCGAGAACCTCGGCCGCCGCTCCAAGCTGGACCTCGCCGTCTGGGGCGACGTGCGCGAGACGCTGCGCTGTCTGACCCCGCGCGTCTCGCCGAAGACGAACCGCAAGTTCCTCGACAAGATGCTCAAGAAGCACGCGGACGCCCTCGAAGGCGTCGTGAAGGCGTACACCCGCAAGGTCGACAAGCACATCCCGATCCACCCCGAGTACGTCGCGTCGGTCCTAGACGAGGTCGCCGCCGACGACGCCGTGTTCACCGTCGACACCGGCATGTGCAACGTCTGGGCGGCCCGCTATCTCACCCCCAACGGCAGGCGCCGCATCATCGGTTCGTTCAGCCACGGCTCCATGGCGAACGCCCTGCCGCAGGCGATCGGCGCCCAGTTCGTCGACCGGCGCCGCCAGGTCGTCTCGATGTCGGGCGACGGCGGCTTCTCGATGCTGATGGGCGACTTCCTCAGCCTCGTCCAGCACGACCTGCCGGTGAAGGTCGTCCTGTTCAACAACTCTTCCCTGGGCATGGTGGAGCTGGAGATGATGGTCGCAGGGCTGCCCAACTACGGCACGGCGAACCACAACCCCGACTTCGCCGCCGTCGCCCGCGCCGCCGGGGCCTACGGCGTCCGCGTGGAGAAGCCCAAACAGCTCGCGGGCGCCCTCAAGGACGCCTTCGCGCACAAGGGCCCCGCCCTCGTCGACATCGTGACCGACCCGAACGCCCTCTCCATGCCGCCCAAGATCAGCTCGGACATGGTGACCGGCTTCGCCCTCTCCGCCAGCAAGATCGTCCTGGACGGCGGGGTGGGCCGCATGCTCCAGATGGCCCGCTCGAACCTGCGGAACGTGCCGAGGCCGTGACTCCGGCCTGCATGGCCCCGGCACGCGGACGCGTCAGGCGGGACGCAGCCGCAGCGTGACGATCTGGAACGGCCGCAGCGCGAGCGCGAGCCCGGCCTCGCCCGTCGCGGCCTCGTGCAGCGGCCGCTCCAGCAGATCGGTCACCTCGGCCCGCGCCACCGGGAACGACGTGGCGAGCGTGGCCGCGGCCCGCCCGCCGCGCGACTCGTAGAGCCGTACGATCACGTCACCGCTGCGGTCGTCGGCGAGCTTCACCGACTCGACGGTCACCGCCGGATGGTCGACGCTCACCAGCGGCGGCAGCACGGGCGCGTCGGCGACCCGCAGCGGCAGATTGAGCGCGAGCCCCTCCGCGACCGCGTCGCCGGTCGTCGCGCCGGGCAGCAGCGCGTACGTGAACCGGTGCGCGCCCTGGTCCGTCTCCGGGTCCGGGCTGTGCGGGGCCCGCAGCAGCGTCAGCCGCACGGTGGTGCCGAGGGTGCCGTCGTGCTCCGTGCGCGTCACGTCGTGGCCGTACGTCGAGTCGTTGAGCACCGCGACGCCGTACCCCTCCTCGGCGACCCGCAGCCAGCGGTGCGCGCAGATCTCGTAACGCGCCGCGTCCCAGCCGGTGTTGGCGTGCGTCGGGCGGTGCACATGGCCGAACTGGATCTCGGCGGCGGACCGTTCGGCGTGCACGTCCAGCGGGAACGCCGCCTTGAGGACCTTCTCCGACTCCCGCCAGTCGACGTCCGTGACGACGTCGACGCGGCGGCTGCCCGCCGCCAGCCGGATCTCCTGCGTGATCCGCGACTCCCCGAAGGCCCGCACCACCCGCACGGCGACCCGCAGTGGCCCGTCCTCGACGAGCTCGACGGACTCGGCGTCCGTGAGGTCGGTGTGCCGGCGCCGGTAGTGCTTGTCGAGGTCCCAGGCGTCGTAGTGCGTGGGGTGGTCGGGGTGCAGCTGGAGGAGGTTGCCGGGCGCCGCCAGGACTTCGCGGCCCTCGGCCAGGTCCATCACGGAGACGAGGAGCCCGGCGGCGTCGACCGTGACGCTCAGGTGCTCGTTGGTGAGGAGGATCGTGTCGCCGGTGGTGTGCGCGACCGCGCCGGACCCGGCCGCGCGGGCGGCGTCGAGGCTCCGCGTGCCGAGCGCGGGGACGTCGACGCGCACCAGCGTGCCGTCCCCGGGGTCGACGACCTCGTCACGGGCGTACGGCGAGGCGTTCAAGGCCACGGGCCCGCCCGCGCCGAGCGACCGCACGGCCGACGCCGTGAGCTCGTCGAGCTCCGCCAGGACCCGCTCGTACGTGTCGCGTGCCTCGCGGTGCACCCAGGCGATCGACGAGCCGGGCAGGATGTCGTGGAACTGGTGCAGCAGGACCGTCTTCCACAGCCGGTCGATCGTGTCGTACGGATAGACGTACGCCGGGTCGCGCACCGCGGCGGCCGTGCACCACAACTCCGCCTCCCGCAGCGCGTGTTCGCTGCGGCGGTTGCCGCGCTTGGTGGCCGCCTGGGTGGTGTACGTGGCGCGGTGCAGCTCCAGATACAGCTCACCGGACCAGACCGGGGCCTGCGCGCCGTACTCCTCCTCGGCCGCCGCGAAGAACGCCGACGGCTTCTCGATCTCGACGCGCGGCGACCCCTCCAGGGAGCGAAGGCGTCGCGCCCGCTCCATCATCTCGCGGGTGGGCCCGCCCCCGCCGTCGCCCCAGCCGAACGGCACCAGGGAGCGGGATGCCCGGCCCTTGTCGGCGAAGTTCCGCTCCGCGTGCGCCAGTTCGGCGCCGTGGAACTGCGAGTTGTACGTGTCCACCGGAGGGAAGTGGGTGAAGACGCGGGTGCCGTCGATGCCCTCCCACCAGAAGGTGTGGTGCGGCATCTTGTTGGACTGGTTCCAGCTCAGCTTCTGCGTGAGGAACCAGCGGACGCCCGCGAGCTTCGCCAACTGCGGGAAGGCCGCGGTGTATCCGAAGGAGTCCGGCAGCCAGATCTCCTCCGTCTCGACGCCGAGCTCCTCGCGGAAGAACCGCATGCCGTGCGTGATCTGCCGCGCCAGCGCCTCGCCGCCCGGCATGTTGGCGTCCGACTCCACCCACATCGAGCCCACCGGCGCCCAGTTGCCCGCGGCCACCGCCTTCTTGATGCGCTCCCAGATGTGCGGCTGGTGCTCCTTCACCCAGGCGTACTGCTGGGCCTGCGAGCAGGCGAAGACCAGCTCCGGATACTCCCCGGCGAGCGCCGTCACATTGGCAAAGGTCCGCGAAGCCTTGCGCACCGTCTCGCGCAGCGGCCACAGCCATGCCGAGTCGATATGCGCGTGTCCGGTAGCCGATACGCGGTGTGCGCTGGCGTGTGCGGGCCGGGCGAGGACGTCGGCGAGCTCGGCGCGGGCCGCGGCGGCGGTGCCGGAGACGTCGTGCAGATCGAGTGCGTCGAGCATGTCCTCAAGTGCCCGCAGAATCTCGTGGCGACGCGGACGTTCGGCGTCCAGTTCGCGCATCAGCTCGGAGAGGACCTCGATGTCCAGGGTCAACTGCCAGACGTCCTCGTCCAGTACGGCGAGATCGGCAGACGCGAATCGGTAGATCGGACTACTGCCTGCGGTCAGTACGTCGCCGAGGGGTGTCGGCACGAAGTCGTGCAGAACGGCGGGATTGGCCGCCGCTTCGAGGAGTAGGTGCACCGGCTCGCCGCCCCGGGCGGGGGAGGCCACCGGAATATGCCGGTTGCGCGGGTGAACACCCTTGAGGGGGACGCCCGCCGCGTCGTAGACCAGACCCTCCGCCTGGAAGCCGGGTCCTTCCCCGCTGAAGCCGGGGTCGATCACCACTTCGACCCGGCTGCCCCGCCACTCCTCCGGCACCTGCCCCTGGAGCCGGAACCAACTGGTCGACCAGGGGTTTCCCCATTCCGTGCCGGTCTCGAAGGGCACGTACTCCGCTTCGAGCACGGTCTCGACGGGCACCGGCTCGCCCGGCGCGTGCCAGACGGAGAGGGTCAGCGGGGTGCGTCGCGCGTACTGGGCGGGGCGGATGAACTGGCGCAGCGCCCGCTCCAGGCGGCCTTCCACCAGCAGTCTGTCGTCGTGCACTCGGGGGCTCCTCGGAACGCTCGGCGGTGGGGTCCACCGCTTCACTTCCCCCCGATCCCCGGACGCACCCCCCCGCGATTGGTTGACGATTCGACAGGCTTGCTGCCACGGGCCCGGGGCATGCATCCCGTGAGGCTGTTCGAGCAGGGAGGCTGACACATCGCTTTGTGGGCGGGGGTCATGAGGAGGCAATCACGAGGGGGCGGCTCCGGGGCGATCGGGGCCTCTTCATCGAACGTACGGGACGAGAGGACCGGTGAAGCGCCGGGCGGACCCCATCGGGGTCAGCTCACGCGCAGGCTGGGGAGAGCGGATCTGCGCGCGGTGTCCGAGGTCAGGAAGGCCCTGAGGGAGTTCCTGAGACACTGGGGGAAACCAGGCAGGTCCGACATAGCCGAACTGCTCACCAGCGAGCTGGTCACGAACGCACTGGTGCACACCGATCACGACGCCGTTGTCACCGCGACCGTGGGCCCGCGCGGTCTGCGCGTCGAGGTGCGGGACTTCGTCGGGCGCCGCCCCGAACCGCGGGTGCCGAGCCCCGGCGACGGCACGAGCGGCCGGGGCCTGGTCCTCGTGCAGTCCCTCGCGGACGCGTGGGGCGTGCGGACGCACGGGGTCGGAAAGGCGGTGTGGTTCGAGCTGGACGGCGGCGGCACGGCGTGAGCCCGCCGCCGCCCGGCGGTCAGCCGAACTGCTGCTCCAGATCCTTCAGCTTCTGCTCCAGTGAGTCGAGCCGGGGCAGGGTCTGCGTGTCGTCCTCCGCCGTCAGGTCGACGGTGACGGGGGTGGCGGGGTCGGCTTCGTCATGGCCGGTCCTGACGGCCTGGAGGGAGGGGCGGGAGCGTACCGGCAGCTGTTCCTGCTCCGCTATCGCAGGGTCCGCGCCGACCTGCGCGGACCCCGCGGCCGGTGCGACGGCCTGCACCTCGACCTGCCGGCCGCCGCCGCGGGCGTACCCCCGGTGGCCCCGGCTGATCGCCTTGAGCCGGGCGCGTTCCAGCTTCTCCCGGTCGCGCCGGTGCAGCCGGGTGCGCTCCTTCTCGCGGCGGTCCTCCCGGACCTCCTCGACGGCCTCGTCCAGGGTGCGGACGCCTTCGAGGAGCATCAGCGACCAGGCGCCGAAGGTCTCCCGCGGTGCCCGCAGCCACCGCACGATGCGGATCTGCGGCAGCGGCCGCGGCACCAGGCCCTGCTCGCGCAGCGCCGCCCGGCGGGTCTGCTTCAGCGCGCGGTCGAAGAGCACCGCCGCCGACAGGGACATCCCGGCGAAGAACTGCGGAGCGCCCGCGTGGCCGAGGCCCCGCGGCGCGTGCACCCAGTTGAACCAGGCGGCCGCGCCGGCGAACGTCCACACGAGGAGGCGCGAGCCGAGCGCCGCGTCACCGTGGCTGGCCTCGCGCACGGCGAGGACGGAACAGAACATCGCCGCGCCGTCGAGGCCGAACGGGACCAGGTACTCCCAGCCGCCGGTGAGGCTGAGGTTCTGCCGCCCGAAGCCGACCAGGCCGTGGAAGGAGAGCGCGGCGGCGACGGCGGCGCAGCAGAACAGCAGCACATAGGAGGCGGTTCCGTAGATGGCTTCCTTGCGTCTGCGGCGTTCCTCGCTGCGCTCCCACGAGTCGTCGCTCGCGGTTCCCTTCGCCGTTTTGTCGTGGCCTCGCTTGCCGCGCGCGAGCACCGCCACCGCCACCAGCATGCCCAGGAGCAGGACGCCGCCGGGAAGCAGCCAGTCCAGCGATATGTCGGTCAGTCTCATCTGGGGTCCCTTGCGTCGCGGTAGGGCGTTTCGGGCGCCATATTGACCCAACCCGGATGGCCCTCAAGGCGTTTCGGGACAAGAGGACGCCATGGGGGTGCAAGGGACCGCGCACGGCGTACTTTTGCTCGAACTCGCGGCGGAACGCCGCTGGTTGAGTTCGATTAACCGTGCACGAAAGGGTGGTTCGGGCGGCTGCGGGGGGATCAGCTCGCCGCGGCGGCCGCGCTCAGCCGCACGATGCGCTCCGCGTCGCAGGTGCGCGGGCAGGTGACGCAGGCGTCGTCGGGGCGCAGCGTGTAGAACATGCAGCAGCTCGCCCGGTCGCGGGTCGGCAGCTTCTCGCCGTTCGGTCCCGTCAGCTCCCGGAAGCCGGCCGTGCCGACGTACGGCTTGGTGGCGCCGGGCAGCAGCCGCTCCAGCTCCGTCATCGCCCGCTGCTCCTCGCCGAGGAGGTGGGCGACGTACCAGAGGCCCTCGACGATCTCGTCGGTGGCGAGGCTCCACAGGGCGCGGGAGCGGCGCCGCATCCGGGGGCCGAAGCCGTCGAGGAGCGGGCCCAGGTGCTCGGCGACGGAGGCCCGCACCTCGCCGCGCAGTGCTTCCTCGTCCGCTACGACGCGGGCGCCGGGGAGCGTCGCGGCCGGGTCGTCGGGGAGGCAGGCGAAGGCGCCCGTGCGTACGGCGAGGTGGCCCAGGGTGCGCTGGAAGGAGACGTCGGCGACCGGGAAGCGGGGGACGCGGCGGTGCAGGAACCACGGGACCGTGATGAGGAGGGTGGCCGGCCAGGCGTAGCGGTGCAGGCCGAAGCTGGCGACCACGTCGGGGCGGGCCTGGGTGCCGTAGTCCTTCAGGATCTGTGCGTTGTCCCAGGCGAGGAACGCGTCGAGGTCGGCGCCGCCCTCCGCGAGCCGGGCGGCGGTGACCCAGCCGGCGCCCTGGGGGATCCGTTCGCCGGGGGCGAGCTCGGTGATGCGCAGTCCGGAGTACACCTCGTTGAGACGGGCGTACGAGCCCGCTACGGCACTGGAGGCGCCCTGGAGGGGTGCGGCCAAGGTGGGTACGGACATACGGGGGACCACCGAATCGCGATCGATAGCAGGTAAGCCTTACCTTACCCGACGTGATCGAGGTTTCAACTCGGGTGCTGTCCGCCTATGGTGCCTCTCGTACCTTTCGGAGCAGTGGAAAGCGGGGCGGGCGGACGTCGTGGAGCAGACCGGAGCACGCGAGGGGACGTCCCTCGCCGGGGCGCCGCGCGTCCGGGTGCCGGAGCAGGCGGGCTCCGGGGCGCGCGGGCCGCGCCGCACGGTCCGGCGCAGCTCCGTGCGCGGACAGGTCCTCGCCGCGCTGCGGGCCGCCCTCGTCGGCGGTGAGCTCGCGCCCGGTGAGGTGTACTCGGCGCCGGTGCTCGGCGAGCGCTTCGGCGTCTCCGCGACACCCGTCCGCGAGGCGATGCAGCAGCTGGCCAACGAGGGTGCCGTGGAGGTCGTGCCCAACCGCGGCTTCCGGGTCACCGAGCGCAGCAGCCGCGAGCTGGCCGAGCTGGCCGAGGTCCGGGCGCTCATCGAGGTGCCGGTGATGCTGCGGCTCGCCCGCACGGTGCCCGCGGCGCGCTGGGCCGAGCTGCGGCCGCTGGCGGAGGCGACGGTGACGGCCGCGGCCGTCGGCGACCTCGCGCGCTACGCCGAGTCCGACCGCTCCTTCCACGGCGCCGTCCTCGCCCTCTCCGGCAACCAGCAGTTGGTCCAGGTCGCGGACGACCTCCACCGCCGCTCCCAGTGGCCCCTGTCGAGCGGCCCCGTAGCAGGCCGCCGAGCCGACCTCATCGCCGACGCAGCAGAACACATGGCCCTCCTCGACGCCCTCGCGGCCCAGGACTTCCACGTGGTCTCGTCCCTGGTCCAGGAACACTTCACAGGGGCTGGGGCGGCCTGAGCCCCGGCGCCAAGCACCCCGGGTGGCCGGGGGGCGAGCGGTGGACGGCACAGGCGCGGGGCCGCCGACGCCGGGCGGCCTGCGGCCGGCCCGGGGGAATGTCGGGTGTGCGGCTCGCTTGCCGCGGCACGGGGCTCGGGACGGCCTGAGAGGGCCGGGACCTCTCAACTCCGGCGCTCACCCGGCGCCCAGCATTCCGGGTGGCCGGGGCGTACGGCAGATAGCACGGGCGGGGGCGCTTCGCCGACGCGGGGCGCTGGGCGGCCTTCGGCCGGCCCGGGCGCGGCGGCAGGCGCTCGCGTGCCGCGGCACGGGGCCGGGGCGGCCTGAGGGGCCGGAACCCTTCAGCACCGGTGCCCATCGGGCGCCCAGCGCCCCGGGTGGCTGGGGGCGAGCGGTAGACGGCATGGGAGGGGGCGCTACACCGGCGCGGTGCTGGGCAGCATGCGGGCCGGGCCCGAGGCGCGTCAGGCGTGCCGCGGCACGGGGGTGAGGCGGCCTGAGGGGCTGGTGATCCCTCAGCCCGGCGCCCACCCGACGGCGCCCAGTGCCCCGGGTGGCCGACACCCGCGCGGCCGGGGGCGTGCGGTAGACGACACGGGCGGGGGTGTTTCGTCGGCGCCGGGCGGTCTGCGACCCGCCTCGGGGTGGCGGCAGGTGTGCGGCTCGCGCGCCGCGCTGTGCTGCCTGCCGCGGTGCGCTGCCTGTCGCATGCTGCCCCGGCAGCGCGGCGCCGTGTGGCGTGGGTCGTGCTTCCCGGGTGGTTCGGGTGTCGGAGTGTGGGCCCCGTGGGCGCCGGCCCGCGTGGGAGTCGGCGCCCGTTTGGGGTGCTAGACCGCCGCCGGAGGTTGCAGGTGGTGGGCCAGCCAGGATGGGATGCCGTCCAGGAGGCGGAAGAGGCGGGTGGCTTCGGCGCGTAGGCGGGTGGCTTCCGGTTCCGGTTCCGCGTCCGCGAGGGCGGCTAGTGCGGGGGCCGTGCCGACCAGGTAGCCGAGTTCCTCGCGGATGCGCAGGGACTCGGCGAAGCCGTGCCGGGCCTCCGCCAACTCCCCGTCGCGCAGGGCGAGTCCGGCGAGGTGGCGCCAGGTGAAGGAGAGCAGCAGCGAGTCGGAGCGCGCGGTGGCGCCCGCGTGTGCCCTGCGGTAGGCCGCCTTCGCGGACTGCGGCGAGTCCGCGATGTGCTCCGCGATCAGGCCGCGGCGGAAGTCGAGGAGCGGCCGCCCGGAGGCGTTCGGGGTGAGTAGCGCCGCCGCCCTGCCGAGCGCCGTGCGGGCTTCGTCGGCCCGGTCGCGTACCCCCAAGACCGTGGAGGCGTACGCCAGTTGGCCCCGCTCGCAGGCCGCGGCGCCCCGGTCGTCGTCGTCCTCGGCGAGGGCCTCCGCGGTCCGCAGGACGTCCTCCGCCTCACCCCAGCCGTCCCCCGTGAACAGGCACCGCTCGACGAGGAGGGCCGCCCTCTGAAGTGCCGCCGCGGCCCCCGCCCGTGAGGCGAGCAGCTCCGCGGCGTCGGTCCAGCAGCCGCGCGAGCGCAGCCGCCATACCGCGGTCTGGAGTGGATCGTGCTCTGCAGTCGTTCCGGTACCAGACATGGCGGTATGCGCCACGTTGCCCTCCCCGAGCACACCATTGAGCTGTTGAGTCGTGGGCGAATCTCAGCATGGATCGCGGCGTGCGGCCAAGAGGTCGGGTGAAAGAATTCACAAAGGGAGGGGGAGGGGACGTGCCGGGTCCGGTCGGTGGTGACTTCCCTCCGGCCGGGCCCGTGCCGGATTCCCTCAGCTCATGCGCAGGGCGAGGAAGAAATCGAGCTTGTCCTCCAGGCGCGAGAGGTCACGACCTGTCAACTGCTCGATACGGCCCACCCGGTAGCGCAGCGTGTTGACGTGGAGGTGCAGCCGCGCGGCGCAGCGCGTCCACGAACCGTCGCAGTCGAGGAACGCCTCAAGGGTCGGGATGAGCTCCGCGCGGTGGCGCTGGTCGTACTCCCGCAGCGGGTCCAGGAGCCGCGCGGTGAACGCCCGGCGCACGTCGTCCGGCACGAACGGCAGCAGCAGGACGTGCGAGGCCAGCTCCTGGTGCCCGGCCGCGCAGACCCGGCCGGGCCGGGCCGCCGCCACCCGGCGGGCGTGCCGCGCCTCCTCCAGGGCGCCGCGCAGCCCCTCCGCCGAGTGCACGGAGGCGCTGACGCCCAGCGTGAGGCGGCCGTCGCCGTCGAGGCCCGCGGCCAGCGGGTCGTGGACGGAGGCGAGGAGCGCGTCCGCGAGCAGCCCCGTCTCAGGGCCGTCGTGCTCGCCGGCGACCGCGGGCAGCGGCACTAGGGCGATCGCCTCGTCGCCGGTGTGCGCGACCGCGATCCGGTCGGACGGCTCGGGGCCCGCCGACCGGGGGTCGACGAGGATCTCCTCCAGGAGCGACTGGGCGACGGGACCGCCGTCGATCTCCCCGCCCTCCCACTCCACCCGGGCCACCACGACCTGCCAGTGCGGGGCCGCGCCGAGCCCCGGCAGCAGCACCGGCGCGGCGACGCGCAGCCGGGCCGCGATCTCCGCGGGGGCCGCGCCCGTCTGCACCAGCTCAAGGACCTCCTGGGCGAGGCGGCGGCGCACCGTGCGGGCCGCGTCGCGCCGGTCGCGCTCCACGGCGATCAGCTGCGTCACACCCTGCAGCAGGTCGAGCCGCTCCTCGGGCCAGTCGCCCGCGTCGGCCTCCACCGCGAGGACCCAGTCGGAGAGCACCGACTCGCGCACGTCCCGCGACGCGCCGGCCGTGCCGCGCCCACTGGTCCGAACGGGGAACAGCGAGTACGTCACGGAGTCCACCGAGACGCGGTGCGGGCCGCGCCGGCCCGTCCGGACGGCCGCCAGGTGCTCCCCGGCGAGGCGCGCGCAGAGCGGCCCCGGCAGGGCGGTCCCGGCCGCGCTGGACCCGGCGATCACGCGCCCGGCCGGGGAGAGCACCCAGGCCCGCAGGTCCAGGTCGGTGCCGAGCAGGTCGAGGACGACGTCGGGGCCGCCGCCCGCCGGGCCCGACGTCATCAGGCGCCGGTGCCGGTCGACGACGGCCGCCAGGTCCCCGGCGCGCTCGCCGGAGACCTGCCGCACCACGTGCTCGGTGATCGTCGCGAAGGCCACGGACTCGTTGACCGCGAAGAGCGGAAGCCGGTGCCGGGCGCAGGCCTCGACGATGTCCTCGGGGATGTCGCCGAGCTCGGCCTCGCCGGCGGCCAGGGCCGCGACTCCGGCGCTCGCGAGGATCCGCACGAAGGGTTCCGTGTCCGAGGCGTCGCGGCGCCAGGCGAGGCCGGTGAGGACCAGCTCGCCGCCCGCCAGATAGCGGCTCGGGTCCCGCAGGTCCGTGGTCATCACACCGCGCACGGTGCGGTCAAGCTCGTCCTCGCCGCCGAGCAGCCGCAGGCCCAGCGCGTCGGTGTCAAGGAGTGCGCGCAGCCGCATGGGGTCGTCGCCGCCGATCTGTCTCGAATGGTGTGTACAAACATGTGCGCTCGGTAGCGCCGCGGTCCTGGGCCGCCGTGCGTCTCCCGTTTCCCGGGGGAATCCGCGAGGTTACTGGGGCCCGTTCTTCATACGAATCTACAAGACGCGCGGCTTGGCCAGCCAACTCCTTCATGGTTTCGGTGACTGACCCCATCGGACGAGCGGGCGGTGTACTTGCCCCACTCCGCGTTAACAGCACATGAACGAGCAGTCGAGGGACGAACGGCCCGAGTGGCCGGAACGGAATCCTCCCGTCCCTTGAAGCGAACGACCCTCGATACGAAGAAGAGAGCCTCATGGACTTCCTTCGCCCCGCCAGCTGGGAGGAGGCGCTCGCCGCCAAGGCCGAGCACCCCACGGCTGTGCCGATTGCGGGTGGCACCGACGTGATGGTCGAGATCAACTTCGACCACCGTCGTCCCGAGTACCTGCTTGACCTCAACCGCATCGTCGAGCTGCGCGAGTGGGAGGTGGGCGAGGAGACGGTCCAGCTGGGCGCCTCCGTCCCGTACACCCAGATCATGGAGGAGCTCCGTGCCGAGCTCCCCGGTCTAGCGCTCGCCTCGCACACCGTCGCCTCCCCGCAGATCCGCAACCGCGGCGGCGTCGGCGGCAACCTGGGCACGGCGTCCCCGGCCGGCGACGCCCACCCGGCGCTGCTCGCCGCCGACTGCGAGGTCGAGGTGGAGTCGGTGCGCGGCTCCCGCCTGATCCCCATCGACGACTTCTACACCGGCGTGAAGCGCAACGCGCTCGCCGCGGACGAGCTGATCAAGTCCGTCCACATCAAGAAGGCGGACGGGCCGCAGCAGTACTCCAAGGTCGGCACCCGCAACGCCATGGTCATCGCCGTCTGCGCGTTCGGCATCGCGCTGCACCCCGAGACCCGCACCGTGCGCACCGGCATCGGCTCCGCCGCCCCCACCCCCATCCGGGCGAAGGCGGCCGAGGAATTCCTGAACGCGGCGCTCGAAGAGGGCGGCTTCTGGGACAGCAAGAAGATCATCACCCCCTCGATCGCCAAGCAGTTCGCGGAGCTCGCCTCCGGAGCCGCCAACCCGATCGACGATGTGCGCGGCACGGCGAACTACCGCCGCCACGCCGTCGGCATCATGGCCCGCCGCACGCTCGGCTGGACCTGGGAGTCGTACCGCGGCGAGGGCCGCAGCACTGAGGGAGTCGCATAATGCGCGTGAACTTCACGGTCAACGGCCGTCAGCAGGAAGCGGACGACGTGTGGGAGGGCGAGTCCCTGCTCTACGTGCTGCGTGAGCGCATGGGCCTGCCCGGCTCCAAGAACGCCTGCGAGCAGGGCGAGTGCGGCTCCTGCACCGTCCGGCTCGACGGCGTGCCGGTGTGTTCGTGTCTGGTCGCGGCCGGCCAGGTGGAGGGCCGCGAGGTCACCACCGTCGAGGGCCTCGCCGACTACGCCAAGCACCGCGCCGACGCCCACCCCGGCGGCGGCTGCGTCTCGGGCGCCTCCGGCGCCTGCGGCACCTCCCTCCAAGAGGCGCAGAACTGGAGCGCCAAGGGCCAGGACTCGCAGACCGGCGAGGGCGCCGAGCTCTCCCCGATCCAGCAGGCGTTCATCGACGCGGGCGCCGTCCAGTGCGGCTTCTGCACCCCCGGTCTGCTCGTCGCGGCCGACGAGCTCCTCGAGCGCAACGACACGCCGTCCGACGCGGACATCCGCGAGGCGCTCTCCGGCAACCTCTGCCGCTGCACCGGTTACGAGAAGATCCTGGACGCGGTCCGCCTGGCCGCGGCCCGTCAGGGAGAGGCGGTCTGACATGGCTGGCACCACCACCGGCATCCCCGCCAACGTCACCCAGGGTTCGCAGACCAAGGGCGGCGTCGGCGAGTCGATGCTGCGCCCCGACGGCACCCTGAAGGTCACCGGCGAATTCGCCTACTCCTCGGACATGTGGCACGAGGAGATGATCTGGGGCCAGGCCCTGCGGTCCACGGTCGCGCACGCCGAGATCGTGTCGATCGACGTCTCCGAGGCCGTGGCCCTGTCCGGCGTCTACGCGGTCCTGACCGCCGACGACCTGCCGGCCGCCAAGAACTACGGCATGGAGTACCAGGACACCCCCGTCCTCGCCTACGGCAAGGTCCGCCACCACGGCGAGCCGGTCGCCCTCGTGGCCGCCGACCACCCGGAGACCGCGCGCCGCGCCGCCGCCAAGATCAAGATCGAGTACCGGGAGCTCCCGGTCATCACGGACGAGGCGTCCGCGACCGCCCCTGACGCTGTCCTGGTCCACGAGAACCGCGGCGACCACCACGCCGCCCACTCCCCGCACCCGAACATCGTGCACCGCCAGCCGATCATCCGCGGCGACGCCGCCGAGGCCGCCAAGAAGGCCGACGTGATCGTCAAGGGCGAGTACACCTTCGGCATGCAGGACCAGGCCTTCCTCGGCCCGGAGTCCGGCCTCGCCGTGCCCGCCGAGGACGGCGGCGTCGACCTCTACGTGGCCACCCAGTGGCTGCACTCCGACCTCAAGCAGATCGCCCCGTGCCTCGGCCTCCCCGAGGACAAGGTGCGCATGACGATGGCCGGGATCGGCGGCGCCTTCGGCGGCCGCGAGGACATCTCGATGCAGATCCTCGCCTCCGTGCTCGCGCTGCGCACGGGCAAGCCCGTGAAGATGGTCTACAACCGCTACGAGTCCTTCTTCGGCCACGTCCACCGGCACCCGGCGAAGCTCTACTACGAGCACGGCGCCACCAAGGACGGCAAGCTCACGCACATGAAGTGCAAGATCGTCCTGGACGGCGGCGCCTACATGTCGTCGACCCCGTCGGTCGTCGGCAACGCCTCGTCCCTCTCGGTCGGCCCGTACGTCGTCGACGACGTGGAGATCGAGGCGATCGGCCTCTACACCAACAACCCGCCCTGCGGCGCCATGCGCGGCTTCGGCGCGGTCCAGGCGTGCTTCGCGTACGAGGCGCAGATGGACAAGGTCGCCGCGAAGCTGGGCATGGACCCGGTGGAGTTCCGGCAGAAGAACGCGATGGAGCAGGGCACGATCATGCCGACCGGGCAGCCGGTCGACTCGCCCGCCCCCGTCGCCGAGCTGCTCCGCCGCGTCAAGGCCCGCCCGATGCCGCCCGAGCGCCAGTGGGAGTCCAGCGAGGGCGCCGACGTCCGCGCGCTGCCCGGCGGCCTGTCCAACACCACGCACGGCGAAGGCGTCGTCCGCGGTGTCGGGTACGCGGTCGGCATCAAGAACGTCGGCTTCTCCGAGGGCTTCGACGACTACTCGACCGCCAAGGTCCGCATCGAGGTCATCAACGGCGAGCCCGTCGCCACGGTCCACACCGCCGCGGCGGAGGTCGGCCAGGGCGGCGTCACCATCCACGCGCAGATCGCCCGCACCGAGCTCGGCGTCCAGCAGGTCACCATCGCCCCCGCCGACACCCAGGTGGGCTCGGCCGGTTCGACCTCCGCGGGCCGCCAGACGTACATGACCGGCGGCGCCATCAAGAACTCCTGCGAGATCGTCCGCGAGAAGGTCCTGGAGATCGGCCGGCGCAAGTTCGGCTCGTACCACCCGGCGTGGGCCAACGCCGAACTCCTCCTGGAGGGCGGCAAGGTCGTCACCGACGGCGGAGAGGTCCTCACCACCCTCGTGGAGGTCCTGGAGGACGAGGCCGTCGAGGTCGAGGAGGAGTTCAGGCACCGCCCCACCGAGGCCTTCGACCTGCGCACCGGACAGGGCAACGGCCACGTCCAGTACGCCTTCGCCGCGCACCGCGCGGTCGTCGAGGTCGACACCGAGCTCGGCCTCGTCAAGGTCATCGAACTGGCCTGCGCCCAGGACGTCGGCAAGGCGGTCAACCCGCTCTCCGTCATCGGCCAGATCCAGGGCGGCACCACCCAGGGCCTCGGCGTCGCGGTGATGGAGGAGATCATCGTCGACCCGAAGACCGCGAAGGTGAAGAACCCCTCCTTCACGGACTACCTGCTCCCGACCATCCTCGACACCCCGACCATCCCGGTCGACTACCTGGAGCTCGCCGACCCGCACGCCCCCTACGGCGTACGCGGCATCGGCGAGGCCCCCACCCTCTCCTCGACCCCGGCGGTCCTCGCGGCGATCCGCGCGGCCACCGGTCTGGAGCTCAACAAGACGCCGGTGCGTCCCGAACACCTCACCGGCACGTGATCCCTCCGCGGATCTGATCCCCCCGCTCGGGGATCAGCGCAAGTCCTCCGAGCGGTGCGTGCCTCCCAGGAACGTCACACTTCCCGCCGCCCGCACCGCTCGGAGCCCAACTCCCCCTCTCCTTGAGGGAGATGTCGTTCGTCTCGGGCCGTCCCCCGGGTCGTGCAGCCAACGCACCATCCCAAATCCCGCAACTCTGCGGGTGCCCCTGTGAACCTTGGGAGTAGGCACCATGACCCAGTCTTCAGTGGAGCCCAAGACCACCGCGGAGGACGCGGGCTCCGGCTCACGCGTCCCGGCCGGCAGATCTTGGCTCGACCGGTACTTCCACATATCCCGGCGGGGATCCACGGTCGCGCGTGAGGTGCGCGGCGGAATCACCACGTTCATGGCGATGGCGTACATCGTCCTGCTCAACCCCCTGATCCTGTCCGGCAAGGACGCGGCGGGGGACACCATGGGCCAGAAGGCCCTGATCACCGCGACGGCGCTCGCCGCGGCGGTCACCACGCTCCTCATGGGCTTCGTCGGCAAGGTGCCGCTGGCCCTGGCCGCCGGACTCTCCGTGTCCGGTGTGATCTCCTCGCAGGTCGCGCCCGAGATGACCTGGCCGCAGGCCATGGGCATGTGCGTGATGTACGGCGTGGTGATCATGCTTCTCGTGGTCACCGGCATGCGCGAGATGATCATGAACGCGATCCCGCTCGCCCTCAAGCACGGCATCACCATGGGCATCGGCCTGTTCATCGCCATCATCGGCCTCGTCAAGGGCGGCTTCGTGCACCCCGGCAAGGCCACCCCGCTCTCCCTCGGCCCCGCCGGTGAACTCTCCGGCTGGCCCGTGCTGCTCTTCGCGGGCACCCTGCTCCTCATCTTCATGCTGCAGGCGCGCAACACCCCCGGCGCGATCCTGATCGGCATCGTCACCGGCACCCTGATCGCCGTCGTACTCAACGCACTCGACGTGATCGACCCCAAGCAGTGGGCGAACGGCGCCCCCGAACTGCACGGCAGCGCGGTCTCGTCGCCCGACTTCTCGCTCATCGGCGAGGTCGAGTTCGGCGGCTGGGGCGAGGTCGGCGCGATGACGGTCGGCATGATCGTCTTCACGCTGGTGCTCGCCGGCTTCTTCGACGCCATGGCCACCATCATCGGCGTCGGCACCGAGGCCAACCTCGCCGACGACAAGGGCCGCATGCCCGGCCTGTCCAAGGCGCTGTTCATCGACGGCGCCGGCGGCGCCATCGGCGGCGTGGCGGGCGGCTCCGGCCAGACCGTCTTCGTCGAGTCCGCGACCGGCGTCGGCGAAGGCGCCCGCACCGGCCTCGCCTCGGTCGTCACGGGCCTCTTCTTCGCGGCCTGCCTCTTCTTCACGCCGCTGACCGCGATCGTGCCCCAGGAGGTCGCCTCCGCCGCGCTCGTCGTCATCGGAGCGATGATGATGATGAACGCCCGGCACGTCGACTGGGCCGACCGCGCCACCGCCATCCCGGTCTTCCTGACCGTCGTGCTCATGCCCTTCACGTACACCATCACCACCGGTGTCGCGGCGGGCGTCATCTCCTGGGTCGCCATCAAGATCGCCCAGGGCAAGGCCCGCGAGATCGGCGCCTTCATGTGGGGCCTGACGCTGATCTTCATCGTCTACTTCGCCCTCAACCCCATCGAGAGCTGGCTGGGCGTCCACTGAGGCGCCGGCCCTCCGCACACCCGTAGAGCCTTGTGAGCCCTGAGGAGGCCGACATGCTGGACATCGCCGACGAGCTGAACCGGTGGGTCGGGCAAGGACGTGACTTCGCCGTCGCCACCGTGGTGGCGGTCGGCGGGAGCGCGCCCCGGCAGCCGGGCGCCGCGCTCGCCGTCGACAGCGAGGGCACGGCGATCGGCTCGGTCTCCGGCGGATGTGTGGAGGGCGCCGTCTACGAACTGTGCCGGCAGTCCCTGGCGGACGGCGAGACCGTCCTCGAACGCTTCGGCTACAGCGACGACGACGCCTTCGCCGTGGGTCTGACCTGCGGCGGCGTCATCGACATCCTCGTCACCCCGGTCCGCGCGGACGCCGTGTGCAGGCCGGTGTTCGCCGCGGCGCTCGCCGCCGCTTCGGCGGGGGAGGCGGCGGCCGTCGCCCGCGTCACGTCCGGGCCCGCCGAACTGCTCGGCCGCGCTCTCCTCGTACGCCCCACGGGGGAGTACGAGGGCGGGCTCGGCGGCCACCCCGAGCTGGACCGCACGGTGGCGGGGGAGGCCCGCGCGCTGCTCGACGCGGGCCGCACCGCGACCGTGGAGATCGGCGAGGACGGCTCCCGGTGCGGCAGGCCGCTGGTCGTGCTCGTCGAGTCGAGCGTCCCGCCGCCCCGCATGATCGTGTTCGGCGCGATCGACTTCGCGTCGGCGCTGGTCCGGATGGGCAAGTTCCTCGGCTACCACGTGACCGTGTGCGACGCGCGGCCCGTCTTCGCCACGGCCGGGCGCTTCCCGGACGCCGACGAGATCGTCGTCGACTGGCCCCACCGCTACCTGGAGCGCACCGAGGTCGACGGCCGCACCGTCCTGTGCGTCCTCACCCACGACGCCAAGTTCGACGTCCCCCTGCTGCGGCTCGCCCTGCGCCTCCCCGTCGCCTACGTCGGCGCGATGGGATCGCGCCGCACCCACGAGGACCGCAACAAGCGCCTGCGCGAGGTCGGCGTCACCGAGCTGGAGCTGGCGCGCCTCCGCTCGCCCATCGGCCTCGACCTGGGCGCCCGTACGCCCGAGGAGACGGCCCTTTCGATCGCCTCGGAGATCGTCGCGAACCGCCGCGGCGGCACGGGGACCTCCCTGACCGGCGCCCACACCCCCATCCACCACGACGCGTCGAGCCGGCCCTCGGGGCGCATCGGTTCCGTCGCCTGAGGGCGCGGCGCGGAGTGTCCGCCGCGTCGGCGGTCAGGGCGCGAGGAGCTGGTCCACCGCCCGGCCGAACACCCGGCGTGACACGGACGACAGCACCCCGTCGCACAGCGCGGGCAGCCACCGTACGCGCAGGTCCTCGCGCCACACCACGGCGGAACCGCCGGCCGTGGGGAAGACCTCGATCTCGGCCCAGCCCGTCATGAACGCCCCCCGCTTCTCCAGCCGGCACCGCCCCGGAGCGGTGCCGTCCGGCGGGCACCAGTCGACGACCTCCATGACGTCGTCGAAGCCGGCGGGGCCGAGCGCGCTGCGCGCGACGAAGACCGTGCCCGCGTGGGTGGGCGGGGGAGTGCGGACCGTGATGCGGGTGAGCGGGACGACGTCGGCGTGCCGCTCCCACGCGGTCAGCCTGCGCCACGTCTCGGCGGCGGGCAGGTGCGTGTCTCGGGTGATCTGGAAGATGGCCACGCCCCGAGCCTGCCACGAGGTCCAGAGGTCTAGCGGTAAACCTTGCCCGGCTCGGCCTTGCCCGGCGCGAGGAGCTGGGACACCGTCACGAAGACGTATCCGCGCTTCTTGAGCTCGGTGATGACACCGGGGACGGCCGGGACCGTGCCCTTGTAGATGTCGTGCAGCAGGATGATGCCGTCCCGCTTCGTCTGGTCGATGACGCGCTGCTGGATCAGCTTCGAGTCATTGGTCGTGTAGTCCTTCGCGGTGACGGTCCACAGGACCTCCGAGAGGCCGAGCTCCTTGGAGAGCTTGTTGACGTCGTCGTTGGTGCGGCCCTGCGGCGGACGCATGAGCGTCGGCTTCTTGCCTATGAGCTTCTCGATCGCCTCGTTCGGGCGCTCCAGCTCGCGGCGTGCCTCCTTCGGGCCGATCTTCGTGAGGATCTTGTGCGACCAGGTGTGGCTGGCCACCTCGTGCCCCTCGGCGTCCATCTGCTTCACCAGCTCGGGGTACTTCTCTATGTGGTTCTTGCCGAGCGTGAAGAAGGTGGCGGGGACCTTCTCTCTCTTGAGGATGCTCAGGAGTCTGGGCGTGTTCTCGCTGGGGCCCGCGTCGAAGGTCAGCGCCACGCACTTGGCCTTGCGGCAGTCGACGGTGCCGAACTTCCCCTGGTCCGCGGCCTTCGCCGCCGCCCCGTCCTTGCGCACGGAGCTGGGCGACGTGGTGTCGAGCTGGGTGCACCCGGTCAGCGCGAGGGCGAGAGCCGCCCCCGCCGCGAGGACGGGGGCGGTGCGACGCAACCTCTTGGCCGAGCGCGTCGTCTTGAAGGCGGAAGGTGTGTTCACGGCAGGCATGCAAGCACTATACACAGGGCGTATACACCCGGTTCATAGTGCTTGCGGCCCTACGTGACTGTGGCGTCGGCTAGACGGGGATCACCCGGATCGACGGGTGGATGGCCGTGTTCAGGTACAGCCGCTCCTTCTTGTTCTCCTGCTCCAGCTCCATCACGAGCCGGTACCGGTACAGGCCCGGCTTCGCGGTGCTCATGACCGTGCCGGCCCAGTAGTAGTAGACCGGCGTGAACTTGTCCCGCATGCGGTCCGGCATTCCGTAGATCTTCAGCTCGTTGAAGATCCGCCGCTCCGCCACGTCCTCCTCGTCACCCAGCTCGGTGTCGAGGAACACGATGTTGTTGATCTTCGGCATGGGCGGCCAGGTGCCGTCGAGGCGCTTCTCCATGTCGATGGGGCGGACGATCCAGTTGATCACCTGCCCCTGCTTGCACACCGTCTCCAGGGACGAGGTGCCCTGCCCCTTGCCGCCGATGCTGTTGTCCATCATGTACATCGCGTCGCTCAGCGAACCCGTCGCCGTCGCCCGCTCCATGTTGATGAGCGTCACGATGTTGAGCTGGACCGAGTTCAGCTGGCCGGGGTTCTGCTTCTCCACGCCACCGCGCGTAGTGGTGCTCACCCGTTCCTCCTTCGCGTACGCCGTCATGACTGACCCCTAGCCGACGAGGGACGACGACAGGGTGGTGGTGATCGGCTCGTCCCTCGTGCCCAGCTTGAACTTGATCTGATACGCGACCGGCTCCAGGCTCGCCTTCTTCACCGTGGCGACCCAGTACGACACGTCGGTGCCGGGATACACCTTCCGCACCGGCTCGCAGATCTCACGGTCGATCACGATGTCCTCGATCGACACGTACGCCTCGCACTCCAACGCCAGGCAGTTCCAGAGCAGTTGGTCGCCGCGCCGGACCTTCGTCCGGAGCTCCTCCGTGCCGAACCCGGTGGATCCCCCGGCCCGGTTCGTGTCGTACATGTACAGGTGGCCTGTCATCTCGCCGGCCGCCAGGGCGCCCACGCAGTCCACGACGGCGGTGATGGAGACCGGCCGCTTCGCCGTGGTCTCCCGCGGCTTCGATTTGGTCGTCATCGGGTCCTCCTCCTCGTCCGGTGGGGGTCAGGCGCCGCGGGCCGGGCGCGAGGGCGGGATGGGGAGCTGGCCCAGACCCGCCTTGGTGAAGGCGTTGCGCCGCGGCTCGGATGTGATCTTCAGGGCCGACGCGCACGTCAGGTTCACCGGTTCCCACCGGAGTTCGCCGTTGGCCTGCGACAGCTTGTGCAGCTGGATGCGCATCATGTACGAGTACGTCCCAGGGCGGGACGTGTCGACCGACGCCGACCAGTACCAGCCGTCGGTCACCATGTCCGGGGAGCCGTACTCCGCCGGGTACATGATCTTCGCGTCCACGGCCTCGCCGTAGATGTCGGTGATCACCGGCGCCGGGGGGCTGGCCGCCGCCGTGGCGTCCTCGGTGACGACCTGGCCCTGGACGTCCACGACCTTCTGCCCGGACAGCCGGCCCCGGGTGCGCCGGGTGGTCTTGACCCGGGTGCCCACGCTCCGCCGGATGCGGTTGAGCTCCGCGGCCGCGTCGGCGCTCGGCACCGTCGACTTGGCGGCGAGCTCCTGCAGTTCGGCCAGCGCCTGGTCGTCGGTCTGCCGCGCCCGCTCGGCCTCGTAGCCGCGCGGGACGGTCGGCGGGATGGAGCCGAGGCTGTACGGCAGCCAGTTCAGGACCTGCTCGCTGGCCTGCGAGCCGTCCCGCCAGTAGGAGCCGTGGATCGCGGTCACCAGATCGCCGGTCCCCTGGTTCTCGGAACCGTGCAGCTTCATGTTGTCGAACAGATAGGTGTTGCCTTCGAGGGTGCTGGTGGCCAGCGCGTTGCCGACGTCCACGAGCACGATGATCGCCAACTGTTGGGGCATGATTCCGCCTTCGTCGTCGTTCCCGGCCTTGCCGTCGTCGTGCGGACCGCTACTGACACATCAACGCGGGTGAGTCGATGGTCATGACGCTGTTGGCGCCCTCGTACATCTGGAGCTCGAGGCGGTACTGGTAGGGCACGCCCGGCGTCATCCAGTGCGGCACCACTCCGGTCCATACGTCGAGGTCGAGCTTCTCGCCGTCGGACTCCTGCGAGTTGTGGGGCTGGTGGGGCTGGTGGGATTGAGGGGTTTGGTGGGGCTGCGGGGTCTGGGTGCCCGTGGGGCCCGTTGCGCCGGTGGGGCCCGGGACGGCCGTGCCCATGCCGGGGGCGCTCGGCGTGGCGGTGGCGACGGCGGGCCCACTGGGTGCGCCGTGCCCCTGCTGTCCCTGCTGCCCCTGCCGGTCCTCGGCGGGCGCGAACGAGATGCTCTTGATCTCGACCGGGGTCTGCAGGTCGACGGCGAGCGCGGTCCAGGACACGACCTGGCCGGGCTTGACGACGGTGACGAGATTCGGCGTGCCCTGATGGGTGCTGTCGAACGCGCTGTCGTCCACCATGCAGAGGTTGCCGTCGTGCAGCGACTTGATCGACAGCGCTCCGATGACGTCGACGACGGCGATGATGTTGACCTGCGACTTCATTCCGCTCCTGTTCATTCCTCTCCCTGTTCTCGGGTGCCTAGCCGCGGTCCCGGACCAGCGGGACCTTTCCGACGGCGGTCCGCTCGATCTCCGCGGACAGCCGGGGCACGAACTTGAGCTGGAGGGTGTATCCCGTCCTCTCGATCGACGCCGCGTTCGCCTCGCCGTGGTTGAACAGCGACAGGGCGCGCGGCAGCGCGTTCACGAAGACCTGCTGGAGGCCGTAGGGGCCGAGCACCGTGTCGGCGCGATAGGTCAGGCCGAGCACGTCGTCGACCGCCGCGTAGAGGGTGATCGTCCTGCCCTCCCGGTGGTTGACGAACTGGACGTCGTGCGCCACCGCGTCCAGGTCCACCACGTCGGCGGCCTTCAGCTCGTCGCGCAGCGCGGCGTAGGCCCGCGCCGCCGAGTACTGGCTGTCGTTGAGATGCAGTACGTCCCCGGTGCGCCCCGCGAACTCGAACTGCCGCGTCTTCAGGCCGGGGCCGTCCGTGCGGGGCCGGTGGATCATCCGGTCGCCGAGCTTCAGGCGCAGCAGCGGCGTCTCGTGCGCGTGCAGGCGGGTGACGACGAGCTCGCCCTCCTCGCCCTCGGGGACCTGGCGCCCCTCCTCGTCGACGATCTCGATGAAGTGCAGCCCCGGCACCGCCGACAGCCAGGGCGACGCGGCGTCGAGCTGGAGGCCGATGGTCTCCGCCTGGGTGGCGGCGAAGTAGCTGAGGATCGCGAGGTTCGGATACAGCGCCTGGAGCTCCGCCCGCTTGCGCTGCGGCAGCACACCGCTGCCGTACAGGGCGACGCGGAAGCTGTCGCGGTACTCCTGGCGCATGCCCGCGCCGAGTTCGGCGAGGATCGCGATGCCCGCCGAGATGCCCATGAGGGCCTTGGGGCCCCGGTAGGAGAACATGTGCTCGAGTACGGGGGCGGTGACGGGTCCTGCGCCGACGTAGTTGACGCCCGGCACGTGCTGGAGCACGCCGCCGACCATGGTGCCGCTGCTCCACATCTGGTAGTCCGCCAGCGTGGTGAAGAGCCACTTGGGGTCGGTGCCCGCGAGGTGCCCGGCGAGTTGGTAGGCCCCCATGAAGCGGCCCGCGATCTCGTACGTGTCCTTCAACTCGCGCAACGCGTAGACGACTTCGAGCGGTTTGCCGCCGCTGGTGCCGCCGCTGGCGACGATCTCGAACTCGCCGCGGGTGAGCGGCACCACCATGCCCGGCCGCGTGTCCATGAAGAAGTCGCGCTGGACGTCCTTGTCCGACAGCGGGACGCGCTGCCACTCCTCGTACGTCTCCGGGGCGTGCGTGATGCCGGCGCCCCGCAGCCGCTCCCGCCACAGCGGGTTGAGCAGCACGGTGTTCACCATCTGCTGGAGGCGGCGCAGCACGACCGCGTCCTGGATCTCGTGCGGGATCTCGCTGTACAGCGTCTGGCAGACCCGCTCGCACTCGCGCATCTTGCTCGCGAAGGAGGGGAGTACGGTGACGGCCTCGACGGATTCGGGCTGCAGCTCCCAGTCGGGGATGAGCCAGTTGGCCAGTTCGCGTGCGCCGCCGGGGGCCGGCGCGGGCGGTGGGACATGCGTTGCCTGTGGAGCGTGAGATGTACTCAACATCCGTCCCCTCTACGCTTTACCTGTTCCCTTTGCTGTGCCTTTTGCTGTGTGCTCTGCCATGCCCTTTTCCGGTGCTTCTTCGGCGGCGAGCAGATCCTCGGCCGTCTTTCTGATTTCGGAGAGCAGCATGCGGAAGTGCTCGCCGGTTATCCGGTGGTTCATCATGACCACGCGCAGTGCGGCCACTCCGTCGACGTTCACCTTCGAGATGAAGAAGTTCCCCTCGAATTTGACGCGGTTCCTGATGGCGATCTGCAGCCGGTGCACTTCCTTCTTGGCGAGGCCGGGCGGATGGTAGCGGAAGCAGAGGATGTTCGCTTCCGGGCGGTGCAGGGTCTCGAAGTCGGGGTCGGCCCGCAGTGTGTCGTGGGCCTCCCGCGTCAACTGGCAGAGATACTCGATTTTCTCCGCGAACAGGGCCCGTCCGTAAATGGACCACAGCGCCCAAAGGGTCATGATCATCGGGCGCTTGGTGCACTCGAAGTTCTTTCCCCCGCTGTCGAACGCGGTGTAGATGTCCTGCTCCTCCTCGAACACGTAACTGGCCTTCTGCCGGAATGCGGAGAGCGCGGTGTCCTTGTTCCGGTAGAAGAGCATCGTGCAGGGCGCGGGCACGAACATCATCTTGTGCGCGTCCCAGGTCAGGGAGTCGGCCCTGTCGATCCCGCGGAGCCGGTCGCGGAGGGTGTCCGAGACGAGCAGGCTCGCGCCGTGCGCGCCGTCGACGTGCAGCCAGAGGTCCTTCTCGCGGGCCACGTCGGCGAGTTCGTCGAGCGGGTCGAAGGCGCCGACCGACGTACTGCCCGCCGACGCGACGAGGCAGAACACCTTGAGGTTCTGCCGCTCGGCCGCCTCCAGGGTGGCGCGCACCTCGCTCGGGCAGATCTGCTGCTGCCGGTTGAGCGGCAGGCGTACGAGCTGGGCGTCGCCGATGCCGAGCACGCCGGCCGCCCGCGCCACGCTGTAGTGGACGTCGGCGCCCACCGCGATGGCCGGCCTGGGCTGCCCGCGCACCGCGGAACCCCCCTGTGACCAGTACCCGGGCAGTTTCTCGTTCCTGGCCGCGAGCAGGGCCGTCAGGTTGGCCAGGGAGCCGCCCGACGTCGTGATCATGGTGAAGCTGTCCGGGTCCCACCCGATGAAGCGGTTCAGCTCGTCGGCCATGATCCGCTCCACGGCGCTGGGCAGCTGGCCCGCCTCGTAGAACGACGCCGGCTGATTGACCACGGAGCTGACGAAGTCGATGACGCCGGCGAGCGGTACGACGCCGGAGAACTGCCGCCCCATGTAGCCGGGGGAGTGGACCTGGATGCCCGTCCGGATGTACAGGTCGATGATCCCCGCGAGACGCTCCTCGTCGAAGGCGGTGATCTTCTCGTGCTCGGTCGTCATGAGAGCTCTCGCGGCCTGGGACAGTGTCGCGGGCTCGATCAGCTCGAGGCCCCTGATCGACAGGTCCGAGAGATGTTTCTCCAGTTTCGCGAGCGCGGTCTCCGAATGCTCCCGGAACTGCTGCGGATCAAAGGCTTCCAGCAACAGGCCGCTCCGGTCCGCCAGTGAGCCCCTCCGTTCCGCTTCGGGATCGCTCGATTGAGATTCCGTCACTGGGGTCCCCCCTTGGAAAGCCCTGTGTCACCCGACATGGATTGTTCCGGCACGCGCCGGCCGGACAAGGGGGCAGGTTTCATCGAGAGGCAGTACGCAGGCTTACCGACCGGCTGGTCAAACCGGACGGTAACTCCTTTCCTGCGGCGCGCGTTCGGCGTCGACCGCACGGATTCCCCCTCGAATACGTCTGCGCAGCGGCCGTCTCTCCGGCATGGTCAGTGCCTGCCCCCACGAAAACAACCGTAGGCCGTTCGGATTCAACGAGAAATCGAAAGCCCGGGGTCTGTCCGAAAGGGAGCGCGGACCACCTGATGGTTTGTCAATCGACTGTGGTCACACGCGTAACCGGAGGCATCGGGAACTTCATCCCCGCTCCGCCCTTTTCGGACACCATGCCGTCGGCATGTGCACGGCGGATAGGCAGAAACGCAGGAACGGGGGTGGGTGCGGGGCTGTGCAACAAGACGTTTCCTGCCATTCGCCGTGCCGTCGGCGGGGCCGCCCTCTCCCGGCCGGGGTGGCGTCCTGTTCGGCGCGGGTACCTCGCGCTCCGTCACGGGGATCCGGCCACGAAAAGCCCACGCCGGGCTGCAATATCGAACGGATGGGGGCCGGATACGCGGGGTGCGGTGACCGCACCGGCGGGTGTCGCCGGGGCGGCCACCGCTCCTCCCCCGTTCCCGAAGGGGCGTGCCGTGGCCGGCACGCCGCGTGGTCGTGGTGCCGCCCGGTCAGGAACTCGTGGCGTCGGACGGCGCGCAGCGGTACAGGGTCTGCTCGGGTGCCTTCGGGCCGGCTTCGTCCGGGGCGCGGTCGCCTCGGGGCCCGTCGCCCCGAACGCCTTTGTCCCGCGCGCCGTCGCCTCGGGGCCCGCCGTACGCTTGCGGGTCGACTTCGGCACAGGCCGACGCGACCCAGGAGCTGATCGCCGACGCCTTCGTGCGCTCGCCGCTCACGAGTGCGAACCGGATGTCGCCGGCGGCGACGAGCTCCCGGTACTCGGTGAGGGTGACGGACGCCGAGTGCATCCCGCTGAGGGGCAGGACGGGCACGCCCTCCGCGTAGATGTAGGGGGCCGCGGCTGCCCACGTCTCGGTGGACATGGGGTGCTTCGCGGTGCCGTCGTGCTCCTTGACGTACTCCAAGAGCCCGCGCTCAGCGGGTGTCAGGGTGGTGCGCACGTCCCGGCCCACGATGCCCATGCCGTCGGGCGTGCCGCCCGCCGTGCCGCCCGCTCCGCCGCTCACGCCGGGGCGGTGGCTGATGGACGCCTTCCCGGACGGCAGTCCGGCCGGCAGCGGCCCTGCGGAGGCGTCGAACGCCGAACCCGCACGCCGCTCGTTCAGCACCGACAGCGACCACGTGGCCGGCGCCGCGAACATCGCCACGCAGCCGGCCAGCAGCCCGACCACGCCGATACGGCGGGCGGGCCCGCTGTCCGGACCCCGGCGCAGGCCGAGGGCGACGACGGCGGTGAGCGCGGCCACGAGGAGCACCGGGATCAGCCAGGGAGCGAAGTCCGTGTAGTCCCAGGCGAGATGGACGGCCCAGGCCGTCTCGGCGGCGATGACGGCGGGCAGCACCCAGCCCCGTCGGCCACCCTCGGCCGTGCGGTGCGCGCGCCAGAGGGCGACGGTCCCGGCGGCGGACAGCGCGGCGAGCGGTGGCGCAAGGGGAGCCAGGTAGGCGGTGTGGGGGAAGTCGAAGGAGCTGAGCAGCGCGGCGACACCGATCAGCCAAACGCCCCACATCACGTAACCGGCGCGTGCCCCGTCGGTGCGGGGACCCTTGCGGTGCCGTATCAGGCCGTAGACCAAGGCGCTCAGCGCGAGGGGGTACAGCCAGCCGATCTGCGGGGTGAAGCGGGAGCTCTCGAAGAGCTTGAGCGGACTGGTCGACGCGTCGTCGGGCGGCGCGCCCGACGTCCTGCCGCTGTCGGTGTTGCTGCTACCGCTACCGCCCTTGTCATCCTTGCTGTTGCTGTTGCCGCTATTGCCGCGGTCGGTGCTGTCGGGGGTCGGTCCGGGCTTGCCGGTGTCCGGCCCCGGCTTCCGCTCCTGGGGCCCGGGCGCCGGGCGCCCGCCGCCTCTGTCCGCGTCGGACAACGCCGCCCCGTCGACCAACCCCGCGTGCAACCGATTGAATCCGTTGTAGCCGAAGACCATCGCGGCCGCACTGTTGTCAGTGGAGCCGTCCGCGTACGGGCGGTCGTCCTCCGGGGTGAAGGTCATCAGGGCCACCCAGGACAGCGACACCGAGAACAGCACGACGCCCGCCACCGCCAGTTGGCCGATCCTGCGCCGGAGCCGGACCGGCGCCGCCACGAGATAGCCGACGAACAGCGCGGGCACGATGATCCACGCCTCCATCATCTTCGCCTGGAAGCCGAGCCCGACCCACAGGGCGCTCAGCAGCAGCGACCGCAGCCGCGCGGTGCCCACCGCCTTCTGGTACTGGTCGGCGGCGAGCACGAGGCACATGAGGAGCGAGCCGTCGAGCATCGCGTGGCCGAACATGGAAGCCAGCACGGGCGTCACCGTGAGCAGTCCCGCGGCGAGCAGCCCGGCGGCGGGCCCCTGCCAGCGGCGCACCATCCGGTACATCACCAGCACGGAGATCACGCCCATGAGGCACTGGGGCAGGGTCAGCGCCCAGTCGTGGAAGCCGAAGACCCGCGCCGAGAGCGCCTGCGGCCACAGGAAGCCGCCGATCTTGTCCAGGGTGAGCGTGGCGGACGGATCGAGGCTGGTGAACAGGAACGCCTCCCAGCTCACCGACATGCTGCGCGCCGCCACCGAGTAGTACGGGGCGAAGCCGCTGCTCGTGATGTTCCAGGTGTAGAGCAGCGCGGCGAGCGCGGCGATGCCGAGGAGCGCGGGCCGCGCCCACCGGGGCTGGTCGGCGGGGGAGCGCCAGAACAGCAGCCGGCGGCGTGGCGACGGGCCCGGGGCGGGGCCGGCCGTGCCGGTCGCGGTCGTCGTGAGAGACGTCATGGCCATGCTTCTACCGGTACGGGGTTGTCCGGGGTCGGCCGCCGGGCACCGGACAACAAGCCCCGGACAACACGGCTTCGGTGGTTACGCCGTGACGTCGCGTCAGCGCACGCACGCCCTGCGGGGCCACTCGCCGCCCGGAGCATTGAGGTAGCGGGCGCGTTCCTGCCCGGTCAGGTCCCTGCGGAGCGAGCGGCAGATCCTGTCGATCGCCTCGTCGGCGTTGCGGAGCACGCCCCACAGGCGCAGGGTGCCGTCCTCGCCGCCGCTGGCGACGGTGTGCCCGTCCGGGCTGAACGTCACGGACCACACCGTGCCCTCGTGCCCGGCGAGCACGGAGTTCTGCAGCCCGGTGGCCGCGTCCCACAGCCGCACCATGCCGTCCCGGCCGCCGCCGGCCACGGTCCGCCCGTCCGGGCTGAACGCCAACGACCGCGCGCCGCGGATCTTCCCCGTCAGGGTGACGCGGGCCGTACCCGTGGCCGTGTCCCACAGCCGTACCCTGCCGTCCTCACGGGCGCCCGCGACGGTCCGTCCGTCCGGGCTGAACGCCACTGCCCGAACAGGGGACTTGCTGCCGGTGCGCACCGAGCGCGTCTTCCCGGTGGCGGCGTCCCACAGCCGCAGGGTCCCTTTGTCGCCGCCGATGGCGACGGTGTGCCCGTCGGCCCCGAACGCCACGGACCACACGGTGCCCGGTTGTTCGTCCGACGCGCTGCGAGGTGTCCCGGCCGCCGCGTTCCACAGGCGTACGTTCCCGTCGTCTCCGCCACCGGCGACGGTGCGCCCGTCCGGGCTGAACGCCACCGACCGCACCGGCCCCTGATGTCCCGTCAGGATGCCCCGCGCCTCACCGGTCGCCGCGTCCCACAGGCGTACGTTCCCGTCGTCGCCCCCGCTGGCGACGGTGCGGCCGTCGGGCCCGTAGGCCACCGAACGCACCGGCCCCCGGTGCCCCCGCAGTACCTCCCGCGCCCGGCCGTTGGCCGCGTCCCACAGCCGTACGGTGCCGTCGCGGGCGCCACCGGCCACCGTGCGCCCGTCCGGGCTGAACGCCACCGACTCGACAGGCCCCTGCCGTCCCGGCACCGCGATGCGCTCCTTGCCGGTGGCCACCGCCCACAGCCGCACCGTGCCGTCCCGGCCACCGCTGACCACCATGCCGCCGTCGGGGCTGAACGCCGCGGCGGACACCGTCCCCCGGTGCCCGGCCAGCACGGCCCGCAGCGCCCCGGTCGCCGCGTCCCACAGCCGTACGGTGCCGTCGTGTCCGCCGCTCAGCACTGTGCGCCGGTCGGGGCTGAACGCCACGGACTCGGCGTCCCTGCGGCGCTCGGCGAGCGCGCCGCGCTCCTCGCCGGTGGCCACCGCCCACACCCGTACCGTGCCGTCGCGGGCGCCGCCGGTGACCGTACGGCCGTCGGGGCTGAACGCCACCGACTCCACGGCGCTGTCCCGCCCGGTCTCCGTGACACGTGTCCCGCCGGTCCGCGTGTTCCGCAGCCGTACGGTTCCGTCACGCCCGCCGCTGGCCACCGTCCGCCCGTCGGGACTGAACGCCAGTGCCGACACCGGACCCTGATGATCCCTCACCCCTCGGCGTCCGTCCGCCGCGCGCTGCTCCTTGCCCGTCGCCACCGCCCACAGCCGCACGCTGCCGTCCTGCCCGCCGCCCGCCACCGTACGGCCGTCCGGACTGAACGCCACCGCCCCCACGTCACCCCGCCTCCCGGCGTCCATGGCACGCGACGCCCCGGTGGCGGTGTTCCACAGGCGTACGTTCCCGTCGTCTCCGCCGCTGGCGACGGTGTGCCCGTCCGGGCTGAACGCCACGGAAGCCACAGGCCCCTGATGCCCCCTCAGCACCTTCAAGGACTCGCCCGTCACCGTGTTCCACAGGCGTACGGTGCCGTCCCGGCCCCCGCTCGCCACGGTCCGCCCGTCGGCGCTGAACGCCACCGCCTGTACGTCGCCCCGGTGCCCGGCCATGCGCTGCTGGAGCGGCAGCGAGGCCGCGGTGAAGAGGCCGGAGGTCGCCTCGGCGGTGGGGCGGACCCGGTAGGCGTAGACCGCGAGGAGCGAGGCGAGGTCGGTCTCCTCGGAGAGGAGCGCCGCCGACTGCGCCGCGAGCTGCCGGGAGAGGGCGCTGCGCTGCTCGGCGACGGCCTCGCGCCGGTGGCCTTCACTGGTCCGGTACTGGTCCCAGGCGAGCAGGCCGGAGAGGAGCGCGAGCACGAGCAGGACGGACAGGGCGAAGGTGAGCCGGCGCAACCGCCGCGTGGTGCGGGCCGCGGCGAGCCGCTCCCGGTCGCGGGCCGCGCCGCTCGCCGTGAGGAAGTCGCGTTCCAGCGCGGTCAGTTCGCTGCCGGCGGCCGCGAAGGAGTCCTCGGCCGCGTCGAGCCGCGTGCCGCGGTACAGCGCCCCCGGATCGCGACGCTCGCGGTCCCACGCGGTCGCCGCGTCGCTCAGCCGCTGGCGCAGCAGCAGCCGCGCCCGGTCCTCGTCGATCCACTGCCGCAGCCGCGGCCAGGCCTCCAGCAGGGCCTCGTGCGTCAGCTCGACCGTCTCCGTGTCCAGGGTGATGAGGCGGGCCCCGGCCAGCGCGTCGAGGACCGTCTGCACGTCGGCCTGGTCGGTGCCGAGGGAGTCCAGGTCGGCGCGGGCGAGGCGCCGCCTGGTGGCGTCGGTGCCCTCGCCGATCACGACGAGGCGCAGCAGGAGGGCCCGGGCGAGGCGCCGCTGGCCGCCGTCGAGTCCGGCGTGGACCGCCTCCGCGGTCTGGGCAAGGGCGTGCCGGATGCCGCCCGCGGCCTCGTACCCGGACAGGGCGAGCGTGCTGCCGCGGCGGCGGCGCCAGGTCTCGCGCAGCGCGTGGGAGACCAGCGGCAGGACCGTGGCGCGGCCGGTGGCGTCGGCGATCACACGGGCGAGGAGCGCCCCCTCGACGGTGCAGCCCGCCCGCGCGGCGGGCCGGCTGATGGCGCGGCGCAGCTCGTCGGTGGTCATCGGCCCCACGAGCAACTGGGCGTCGCGCAACGCCTCGACGAGGTCCGGGTGGCGTGCGCAGCGTGCGTAGAAGTCGGCGCGTACGCCCAGCACGACGCGCGTGCGGCTGTTGGGCGCCCGTACCGCTGTGAGCAGCGCGGTGATGAACCGCGTACGCTCCCGGGCGTCGGAGCAGAGCGTGAAGATCTCCTCGAACTGGTCGACCACGAGCAGGAGTTCGGCGTCGGGCGGACGGCCTGCCAAGGCCTTCAGCGCGGTCAGGTGCAGGGCTCGCGGGTCCGTCGCTAGGTCCCTGCGCAGGACGGTCGCCGAGCCGTCGGTGGCGGCGGCGAGCCGTGCGGCGCACTCCTCCAGGGGGTGGGCGCCGGGTGAGAACAGGACGGTGACCCACCCGGTTCCGGGCCCGGGCCCGGTTCTGGACCCGACCCCGGTACCGGACCCGACTCCGGTTCCGGTTCCGGCCCCGGTTCCGGACCCGACCCCGGTACCGGTTCCGCTCCCGGACCTGCTCCCGGCCTCGGCCCCGGGCCCCGATGAGGGCCCCAGCGGGCCCCCGGCCCCAGACGCGGGCCCCAACCCGTAGGCCCCGGGCCTCGCCCCGGACCCGGACCCCGACGAGGGCCCGCCCCCGGGCTCGGACGCGGGCCCCGACCCGTAGGCCCCGGACCTCGCCCCGGACCCGGAGCCCGACGAGGGCGGGCCCCCGGCCCCGGACGCGGGCCCCGACCCGGAGGCCCCGGACCTCTCCCCGGACCCGGAGCCCGACGAGGGCGGGCCCCCGGCCCCGGACGCGGGCCCCGACCCGGAGGCCCCGGACCTCTCCCCGGACCCGGCCCCGGACGAGGGCCCGCCCCCGGGCTCGGACGTGGGCAACAGCCCGGGCCCGGACGCGGGCAACAGCCCGGTCCCGGACACCGCCCCCAGCCCGGACGCCCCGGACCCGGTGTCCCCGTTGACGCGAGGCAGCAACCCGGCCCGCAGCAGCGACGACTTCCCCGACCCGGAGGCACCGAAGACGGCCAGGAAGCGGCGGGAGCGTACCCGTTCGACCAGATCGTCGGTCAGCTGCTCCCGCCCGAAGAACCAGGCGGCGTCCTCCGGCTGGAACGCGGCGAGCCCCACATAGGGGCCGCGCTGGTCACGGTCCCCGGCGCCGGGGACCTCCTCCGCGCGGTCCGCAGCCGCGAGCCGGGCACCGAGCGCCCGCCACCGGTCCTCCCACGCGGCCACGTCTCCGCCGCAGGCCCGCACATAGGCGAGCGTGACGGGCAGGCTGGGGAGCCTGCGGCCGCCCGCCGCGTCGGCGAGTGTCGTCGAGGAGTAGTGGGCGTCGCGGGCCAGCCGGCGATAGGGCGGGCTGCCCGCCTTCTCCCGCAACTGCCGCAGATCGGCGGCGAATTCGGTCAGCAAGCCACCGTCGTCCTCCAGCGGACGCTCACCCCGCGGCACCGCCACCACCCCCGCCCCTCATTGTCCGGCCCGGCCGCCCGCAGCCGGGCCACCGGAACCGGACAATCCACCGGACATTCAGCGCAGGCGGACCCACCCCTCGGCGAACACCAGCAGAAGGGGGCCCGAGACGTCGGCCAGGCTGAGGACGGCCCGACGCCCCGCCTCCCTCCAGACCCTCCGAAACGAAGCCCGCCGGTCGCCACCGCTGCCGTACCGCATCGGACCCTGCATGGGAACCTCCTTGCACCGAGGGCGCATCGCCCCTGACCGCACCTGGTGCGCGGCCCGTGACATCACCCTGCGGCGGCCCGGCGCCCCGACCTCGCACTCCCGGGCGGACCGGGCACCCGGCGAACTATCCTGCTGGTCAACGCCCCACGGACCGGCACCCGGAACGCCCGCTCCGGCGGAAACGGGCAGCGGACATGCATGGGGGGGCAGAGCGATGGGGGTGGCGCGCCGGCGGCTGTGGGGCTACCTGCGCGATCTGCGCGTCCGGGCGGAGGCGGCCCGGCACGCGAAGGGCCTGTCCGCGTCGCAGGACACGGTGGTACGCGAACTCCGGGCGCCCGGCCGGGGAGGCGTCGGTGCCCTGAGGGGCTTCTCCAAGCAGCGGATCAGCGACTGGGCCCCCAAGGAACCGTCGAAGATGCAGGTCCCCCGGGCCCGCAGCCACGACCAGGTCGTCGCGCTCGCCCACCTCTGGGCGGAGTGGGCGGGAGCCCCCGCGCCCACCCGCACACTGCGCGACCTCCTGGAGCAGGCCTCCGACGAGCTGACCGCCGACCGAGCCAACACCACCCCGCCCCGGCCACCCACCGAACACCGAACGGTCCGGGACCTCACCCCCTGGCAACTGGAGGTACGCGAAGCACTGTTGCCCGGCGGCCCCGGCGGCCCTGGCTGGCCCGGAGGCCCCGGAGCCCCGGGGGGCACCGGAAGCCTCGGAGACCTCCGAGAACCCGGAGGCCCTGGCTCGCCCGGAAGCGCCGGAAGTCCCAGAAGTCCCAGGAGTCCCGCAAGCCCGGGAGGCTTCGGAAGTCCCGGAGGCCCCGGAGGCCCCGGAGACCTCAGAGGCCCTGGAGGCCCGGGAGGCCCTGGAGACCTCGGAGGCCCCGGCCGGCCCGAAAGCCCCCGCTGGCCCGGACCCCCCACCCTCACCCCCTACCTCACCCGCCCCCACGACCACACCCTGCGCGCCCGGCTCAAGCCTGCCGCTGAAGGTGGTCCTTCGGTGCTCGGTGTGCTGATCGGGGAGTCGTCGACCGGCAAGACGCGGGCGCTGTACGAAGCGGTGCTGGAGCTTGCGCCGGATCACAGGTTGCTGCGGCCGTCGACCGCCCGGGCCCTGCGTGGGCTGATCGCCGACGGTGAGGTCGGCGAGGGGTGCGTGCTGTGGCTGAACGAGCTCCAGCGGCTCCTGCTCGACCGCGAAGGGGACGACGCCGCCGCGGAGTTGACCGCCGTGCTCCAGGAGCGGCCCGGGATCGTCGCCGTCGCCTCGCTCTGGGAGGACCCGTACTGGCGTCAGTTCACCGCCCAGGGCGACCCCGGCGACCCCTCCCGGCACACCAGGAACCTCCTCACCGGCTCACACGCCCACCGCGTGCGGGTGCCGCTCCGGCTGACCCCCGACGAGCGCACCCGGTGGCGGCAACTCGCAAATCGGCACACGGACTTCAGGCTCCGATCGGCCGGGGACGCCGGAGCGGCGGACGGTCGCGTCGTCCAGCACCTCAGCGGCGGGCCCGAACTGCTCGACGCCTATCTGAGCGGACCCGACGGCCACTTCACCGCTCGCGAGCACGCCCTGGTCACCGCCGCCCTCGACGCCCGCAGGCTCGGCCACCAGACACCGACCCCCGGTGGTCTCCTCGCGGCGGCAGCCGACGGTTCCCTCGCCCCGCACGACCGGGCGGCCTCCGCCGACTGGGCAGGACCGGAGCTGGACGCGCTGACGACCGGCGTGCGTCACGACGGCTCCCGCGCGGACATCCGGCGCGCCCTCACCCCGCTGAGCGCGGTACGGGAGCACGCCGGCGCCCCACCCCGCTACGAACCCGCCGACTACCTTCTCCAGCACACCGCCCCGCACCACGCGGGCCGCGCGGGCACCAAGTCCCTGTGGGAAGCGCTCGTACGGCACACGGAGGACGTAGAAGATCTGTACCGCCTCCAGGCCGCCGCCTGGCGGCGCGGCCTGTTCCGGTACGCCCTCTGCCTGGACGTGCGCGCCGCGCTCGCGGGCAGCGACGACGCGTACGTACGTATCGTCAAGCGCACCCGGCGCCACCCCGACGGCGCGCGGGCCGCCGCCTGGGCCGCGGCGCACGCGGACCCGTCCGACGGCTCGATCGCGAACGGGCTTCTCGCCGCGTTGCGCGAGTCGGGCCACCAGGAGGCCGTGGACACGTTCGCCGGACGCCTCGCCACCACCGCCGCGGCCGATCCGGCGGACGCCCGGGCCGTCGGCAACCTGGTGGAACGCCTCACGCGGGAGGGCGTGTCGGCGGACGTCGTCGAACCTCTCGTCGACTCGCTGGTCTCCCGTGCCACCCGGACCGCCCCCGAGGACATCGTCCGGATCCTGCCGGGCCTCGCGAAGACGGCGGCGCGCCGCGCGATCGGACCGCTGGCGCACCGCGCGGCCGCCCACGCCGACCTGACCGACACCTGGCGCGTCGGTGAACTCCTCCGCACTCTGCATACGTTCGGGCCCTCCGACGCCACCGCGGCCCTCGTCGCCCGCATCGAGGCCCGTGCGCCGGACCTGTCCCCCGACTGCCTGCCCCGGCTGATCGAAGCCCTGCGGCAGGCAGGGGCGGGGCGGGCCGCGCGGACCCTGCTCGCCCTGGACCCGGCCGCCCGCATCGGCCTCACCCGCGCCGACGTCGTGCTGCGGCTCCTCCAGGTGCTCCGCGACGCCGGGGACGACGACGGCGTACGCACCCTGCTCGCCCGTTCGCCCGCCCGGCACATCGACGTGGTCGGCGACCCGGACGTCTTCGACATCGAAGGCATCCTGTGCCTGCTTCTCATGGAGCTGCGGGACCTGAGTTTCGAAGAGGAGTTCGCCGCGCTGGAGGAGTTCGCCGTGCTGGCCGACCGGATGGCGGCGGGCGCCGACCTGGAGAGCGCGGAGACGCTGGCGTCGCTGCTCGACGTGTTCCACAACACCGGCAGGCACGAGAACGTACGCCAGGTCCTGGCACGGCAGCCGGTGACCGACCTCTTCTACGAGGACCCCGAGGAACTGCGCGACCTCCTGGTCGTGCTGCGCGCGGCCGGTGCGGAGGCCGAGTTCGACGCGCTGGCGGCGGGCATCGCCTCCGACGTGTACCTCACCGATCCGGACTTCGTCGGGGAGGTCGTGCAGGTGTTGTGGGAGACGGGCGGGGAGCGGGGCATCGCCCCGCTGCTGGAGCGGGCCCTGGCCCATGATCCCCCCTACGACATGGTCTTCGTGGTCCGCGAGCTGGCGCAGGCCGGCGCGCGGGAGCCCGCCCTGCGGCTGGCCCGGCACATCGCCGAGAACGTCGAGAGCCCGGACGTGGACACCATGGAGTTCCTGCTCTGGAGCTTCGAGGAGGCCGACGCGGCCGAGGCGCGGCAGATCCTGTTCGACCGCGGCCTCGTGGCCGGGCTCGACGCGCGCGACCACCACGTCTGGGAAGCGCCCGCGGGGCTGCTGGAGACCCTGTGCCGGGCGGGCGAGACCGAGGCGGCCCGGACGTTCGCCGCCCGGGCCGCCGACGCGGCCGACCTCACCGAGCCCTACGGCATCGCACCTCTCCTGGCCGCCATGACCGACCACGGCTTCACCGAACCGCGAGCGGCCCTCGTCCGGCGGGCCGCGGCGGGGGCGGACCTGACCCACATGAACAGCGTCGCCCGGCTGATCGAGGCGTTCCGCGCGGCCGGCGCCGCCGACGCCGTCGACGAGCTCCTGCGCCGCGACCCGCTCGCGCACATCGACCGGGGCCGGGCCACGGAGGCCTGCCACGTGGCCCTGTTGACCGCTCTCCGCAGGGCCGGGTCGCCGCAGGCCGACGAGTTCGCCCGGTGGGCGCGCGCCGCAGGACAGCTGCCCGTCGAGCCCTGTCTGCCCTACGGCGTGGAGCTCGACGGCAGACCTGCTGCGCCCTGGACCTGGGCGGACGTCACGGACCAGCAGTGACGCCTGTCAGGAAGCGCCGTCGACGACGAAGCTGGTGACCGACTCGGCCGGCACGGTGAACGTGGCGCGCCCGTCCACGACCGGTACGGGGTCCCGCTCCTGGAGCGCTCCGCCCGCGCTGGTGACGATCGGCGTCATGGTGGCGCCGCGCTCCACGTGGTCGAACTTCGAGAGGTCCACCGTCACCGCCCGCTCCTCTCCGGTGGAGTTGACGTGGACGACGGTCGCGCCCTTCCCGTCCCCGCTCACCGCCGCGGCGCTGGACGTGTCGTCCACCGTGACGAGGCGGTCGCCCGGCCGGATGGTGTGGGTGAAGTTGCGGGCGGTGTCGAACTTCGTGTTGGTCCTGATCGGACAGGTCTTCAGGGTGTCCTTGGCGGTGCAGTCGAAGGGGAGCTGGATGCTGCCCCAGTTGCCGCCCTTCGCGCTCTCACCGCCGGGCTTCATGTTGTTGTAGTCCTCGACGGGCTGCCAGAACACCCAGGCCGAAGGCTCCAGTTCGCGCAGGTCGTCCACCATGTGCTGGGCCAGACCGAGGCCGGACTTCATGTCGGTGAAGTCCTGCCCGTCCGGATCCCACTCTCCTTCGACCTCGCTCATCCACAGCGGCTTCTTCGCCGCCTTGGCCAAGTCCCGTACGACAGTGCGGTCCTGAGTGCCGTACGTGTGGACGTTGAGCTGGTCGACGAGGTCGCGGACCTCGGCGGGGTAGGCGTTCCAGTTCCGGGCGAACAGGGTGGGGTTGGTCTCGTCCATCGCCGAGATCTTCGCGTCCGTACGGGACTTCGCCAGCGCCGGGGCGAGCGCGCGGATCACCTTCTGCTGGAGTTCGGGGCCCATGTGCGCGCCCTCCTGCCGGCCGCCGACCGGTCGGCCGTCGGGGCCGAGGCGGGTGCTCCAGTAGGTGGTGTTGGGTTCGTTGAAGGGGTCGATCGTGTCGACCTCGATCCCGTGGGCCTTCTCCAGGCGTTCGGTCGCGCCCGTGAGGTAGGCGGCGAAGTCGTCGACGGATTCGGTCTTGAGCTGGTCCTCCGAGGCGTCGAAGCCCCCGGAGACGTATCCGCTCTTCGTCATGAACCAGGGCGGCGAGTTGCTGAACGTCTCCCAGTGGTCGATGTCGCCCTTGACGCGGTCGACCCACCACCGCTGTGTCCGGTCGGCGCGGCGGTTCCAGTCGCCCGGATCGTCGGGGTCCCACCAGTCGGTGTCCTCGCGGGTGGTGCCCGCCGGCGCCTTCCACCAGCCCTGGACCGCTCCGCCGGGGCGGAGGTAGTCCTTGACGTCGGGCGCGTTGCCGCCGCCGATGTTGTACCGGGCGATGTTGAGCCCGAGCCCGCTGTCGCCGAAGACGAGGTCGGCGAGCTTCTCGCGGACCTCGGCCGGGTAGCCGCCCGTGGCGTTGGCGAACCAGACCAGACTGGTGCCCCAGCCCTCGAACTCCTCCTGGGCCAGCGCGGGGTCGGGCCGGACGGTGACGGATGCGGCGGTGCTGTCGTCCTCCGTCGTGGGGGAGGGGAGGGGCGGGGCGGCGCCGAGAGCGGTCGTGGTGACCAGGGCGGTGGTGCCGAGGGCCGTGAGCAGCCGCGTACGCCGTATGCGGTGTGCCATTGCGTTCCCTTCCGAGGCAGCGTCAGATTCCGTACAGGTGAAGCCAGTTGCGGTCGTCAAGCCGTACGTCGTTCGAACCGCTGGTTGTCGCCGGTGCCGCAGGTCCACTGGACGAGCCGGGCGCCGTCCGCGGCCGACTCGTCCGCGACGTCCAGGCACTTGCCGCTGTGCCGGGCCACCAGGCGGTGGGTGGCATCGCCCCGGTCCTCGAACCGCCACTGCTGGTGGGCGCCGGAGGAGCAGCGGTACTGGAGCACCGCGGCGCCGTCGGCGGTGGACTCGTCGGCGACGTCCAGGCACTTGCCGCTGTGCTGGGCGAGGACGCGGACGTACCCGCCGCCCGCGTCCTCGAACCGCCACCGCTGGTTGAGTCCACCGTCGCAGCCGCGCTGGACGACCTTCGCGCCGTCGTCGGAGGAGTCATCGGAGACCTCGACGCACTTGCCGCTGTGCCGGGCGGCGAAGGTGTAGTGGGGGCCGCCGCCCACACCCTCGACGGTGCCGGCCTCCGTGTCGACGGAGATCCGTGGGTACCACGGCAGGCTCATGGTGGTCCTGGTGGGGAAGTCCAGCGGCAGCCACACGTACTGCGAGTCGTTGACCGTGCCGCCCATGGAGTTGCCCCAGCGGTCACCCATGTAGAGGTACGAGGTGGCCGACGAACCCTGCACCGGCAGGACGAAGGCGGTCTGCGAGCCGTGGCCGTTCGCGTTGCCGGTGTCCTTCATCCCGCTCCACGGGCCCGTGAGGCTCTCGGCCGTGGCGTACTTCTGCTGGTTGGGGTCCCAGCCGCTGGTCCCCGAGGTCAGCATGAAGTAGACGCCGTCCCGCTTGAACAGCGCGGGCGCCTCCCGCCACTGGCCCGGCCACGGGTTCGCCACCAGCTCGTCGTAACCGGTGTAGTCGGCGTCGAGCCGGTAGATGTGCAGGTCGGCGTTGTTCTCGGTGGCCGTGATCTGGTACGCCGTGCCGTCGTCGTCCTGGAACAGCGTCTGGTCGCGGGACGTCGTACCGCTCGGCGGCCGGAAGCTGCCCTTCCAGGTGTAGTCGCCGTCGACGGTGTCGGAGACCGCGACGGCGGCGCGGGCCTCGTGGTAGTCCTTGCCGTTCTCCTTGTGCATCCACATGACGAACTTGCGCGTGGCCTTGTTGTAGATCACCTTCGGCCGCTCGATGTACGCGACGTCCAGCTCCGGGTCACTGGCCTGCGTCAGGACGTTCTTCCTGAACTCCCAGGTCTTCAGGTCGGTGGAGCGGTAGACGGAGACCGCCTTGAAGGTGTTGTCGGCGTGCCGGTTCTCGCCGAACCAGTAGTAGTGCGGGCCGACCTTGATGACGCCGCCGCCGTGGGCGTGGACGGCGTTCCCCGCCGTGTCGGTGAACTGCGTTCCGTTGGTCACGGTGACCGGCGCGGCGTGCGCGGCCGGCGAGGCGCTCAGAAGCAGAACCAGGCATGCGCATGCCATGAATATGGGTGTGAGGGTGCGGTGGAGCATCGGGTCTCCTCTCAGGGTTCCGTGCCCTTCAGGGGGTCACTGGGCCGAGGTCGGGGGCCTCCACCAGATGGGCCCGGGTGCCGGTGGTGGCCTGCAGCTCCAGGAGGACGAGGTCGTTGGTGCCGGGGCGCAGGACGGGCGCGGGGACGTACAGCGTGCGCTGCGGTCCGCGGTTCCAGTAGCGGCCGAGGTGGAAGCCGTTGACCCAGGCCTGGCCCTTGGTCCAGCCCGGCAGCGACAGGAAGGTGTCGGCCGGGGTGGTGACGTCGAAGGTGCCGTGATGGAAGGCGGGCACCGAGTCGCTGGTCGCCGCGGAGGGGGTGAAGGGCACCGCGGCCAGGTCGTCGAGGGGCAGGGGATGGCAGTCCCAGCCGCGCAGCACGGTGCCGTCGAGGTCGACCGGGCCGAGCAGGCCCTTCGGGGCACCGATCCGGGGCCCGTAGTTGACCCCGCCCATGTTCTCCACGAGCACGTCGAGAGCCGCGCCGGCGCGCGGCACCCGGACGGGCAGGCTCTCCTCGTGGCGCTCGCGTTCGAGTACGCTGACGGGTGCGCCGTCCAGGAAGACCTGGGCGCGGTCGCCGACACCGCCGGAGAAGTGCAGCAGTCCGTCCCCGGCCTCGGGCAGGGTGGTGCGGTAGAGCACGTACCCGGCTCGCAGCCCGAGCTCGTCCATTGTCACCGGCAGGTCCGCGCGTACGGGCTCGGCCAGGGCGCGCGCGTACGGAAGGAGCGGCGCGCGGCGCGACAACTGGACTGCGGTGTAAGGGAGTTTGGGTGCGGGCGCGGGGGCGGGCTCGTCCGGCACCGGCGCGTGGCGGGCGATGACCTCCCGGAAGGCGTGGTACTTCGGGCCGGGGTCACCGGACTCGGTGAGCGGGGCGTCGTAGTCGTAGGAGGTGACGATGGGGGAGTAGGCGTGATCGTGGTTGGCGCCGTTGGTGAACGCGAAGTTGGTGCCGCCGTGGAACATGTAGATGTTGACCGAGGCGCCCGCCGAGAGCAGCGCGTCGAGGTCGGCCGCGGCGTCGGCCGTGTCCCGCACGTGGTGCGGCTCGCCCCAGTGGTCGAACCAGCCGATCCAGAACTCCGCGCACATCAGGGGCCCTTCGGGCCGGTGCTCGCGGAGGCAGGCCAGGGACGGGGCGACGCGGCTGCCGAAGGTGCCGGTGGCGAGCGTGCCGGGCAGGGTGCCGGCCGCCAGGTGCGCCGGGTCCGTCTGGTCGCAGGTGAACAGCAGCTCCTCGACGCCGCGCGAGCGCAGGGCCAGTTCCAGGTGCTTCAGGTACGCGGAGTCGTTGCCGTAGGCCCCGTACTCGTTCTCGACCTGGACGGCGATGACGGGGCCGCCGGACGCCGCCATGTGCGGCAGGAGCGTGGGCAGCAGCAGGTCGAGATAGCGGTCGAACGCGTCCGTGAACCGGGGGTCGCTGCTGCGGAGCCCGATGTCCGGATCCGCGGTGAGCCACGCGGGCAGTCCGCCGCCGTCCCACTCGGCGCAGATGTACGGGCCGGGCCGCAGGAGGACGTGCAAGCCTTCGGCCTCGGCCAGCCGCAGATAACCCGGCAGGTCGAGAAGGCCGTCGAGGACGAGAGGCCCCTCCGGGTCGGGCTGGTGGAGGTTCCACGGGACGTACGTCTCGACCGTGTTGAGGCCCATCAGGCGCGCCTTGCGCAGCCGGTCGGCCCACTGGCCGGGGTGCACACGGAAGTAGTGCATCGCGCCGGAGACGATCCGGAACGGCTCGCCGTGCAGGAGGAAACCGTCGGACGTCGTGGTCAGTGCGGGCATGCGGGATCTTTCCTTCGACTACGGGCGACTACGGGCGGCTACGGGGAAGTTCGTGGGGGCCTGAGCGAGAGGGCAGGTGCGGGAGCTATTCCTTGACGCTGCCCGCGGCCAGACCGGACTGCCAGTACCTCTGGAGCAGCAGGAACGCGGCGATCAGCGGCAGGATGGTGATCAGCGATCCGGTGATCACCAGATGGAAGACGGGCTGGCCGCCGGCCGTCGCCGCCTGCGCGTTCCAGGCGTTGAGGCCGAGGGGCAGCGGATACCAGTCCGGGTCCTTGATCATGATGAGCGGCAGGAAGTAGTTGTTCCAGGTGTGCACCATCGTGAACAGCAGGACGGTCACGATGCCGGGGGCCAGCTGCGGCAGGCAGACCTGCCAGAAGACGCGCAGCTCGCCCGCGCCGTCCACGCGGGCGGCCTCCATCAGCTCGGTCGGAATGGCCTCGGTGGCGAAGACCCACATCAGATAGAGGCCGAACGGCGAGATCAGCGACGGGACGATGACCGCCCACGGCGTGTTGGTCAGGCCCAGCTCGCTGAACATCAGGAAGGTGGGGATCGCGAGGGCGGTGCCCGGCACGGCGACCGCGCCGATGACGACCGCGAACACCGCGCGCTTGCCGGGGAAGGCGAACTTGGCGAGGGCGTACCCGCCGAGGACCGCGAGGAGGGTGGCGCCGCCCGCGCCGAGCACCACGTACAGCAGCGTGTTCAGGAGCCAGCGGGTGAAGACGCCGTCGTCGTAGGTGAACGTCTCGGTGATGTTGTCCCACAGCGCGAAGTCGCCGCCGAACCACAGGCCGAACGACGAGGCCAGGCCCTTCTGCGTCTTGGTCGCGCTGATCACCAGCCACACCAGCGGCAGCAGCGAGTACACCACCACGAGCCCGGTGAGCGCGGTCAGCAGCACACTGCGGCGGGGCCGGGCGACGCTGTGCCGCCGCCGGGAGCGCAGCCGGGGGGCGGGCGCCGTGCCGCGCGGGTGACGGGCGGGCGCGGCCTTGGAGGTGAGGGTGCCGGGGCTGCCCATGGGTCACGCTGCCTTTCGCATGCCGCGCAGCTGGACGACGTAGGCGACCACCATGGTGATCAGGCCCATGACGATGGCGACGGTCGCGGCGTAGTTCTGCTGCTGCCCGTTGAACGACAGCGAGTATGTGTAGAGATTGGGGGTGTACGAGGTGGTGATGGCGTTCGGCGCCAGGTTCTGCAGGATGCTCGGCTCGTTGAAGAGCTGGAAACTGCCGATGACCGAGAAGATCGTGGCGATGGCCAACGCGCCCCGGATGGCGGGCAGTTTGATGGCGGTGATGACGCGCAGCTGCCCGGCGCCGTCGATCTCCGCCGCCTCGTACAGCGAGTGCGGGATGACGCGCAGCGCGGAGTAGAAGATGAGCATGTTGTAGCCCGCGAACTCCCACGTGACGATGTTGCCGATGGACGCGAGGACGAGGTCCGGCGAGAGCGGGTCGGGCAGGGTGCTGTTCAGGGCGTCATTGAGGTCCCCGACCAGGCCGAACCGGGTGCCGTAGAGGAACCCCCACATGAGCGCGGCGACCACCGCGGGCACGGCGTACGGCAGGAAGATCGCGATCCGGAAGAAGCTCTTTCCGTAGAGTCTGCCGCTGTCCAGCGCGAGCGCCACCAGCAGCGCGAGGCCCAGCATCACCGGGACCTGAACGGCCAGGAACAACCCCACCCGGCCGATGCCCTCCCAGAACTCCCGGTCCTGCAGGGTGCGTTGGTAGTTGTCCAGACCCACGAAGGAGGTGCCGCCGATCAGCCGCTCCTGGAAGAGACTCAGATAGACGGAGTAGGCGATGGGGGCGAGGAAGACGAGCGTGAAGACGAGGGCGAACGGGCCGATGAACCCCCAGCCGGTCCAGGACCGTCGCGTCTTCCGTACGGGGAGGGTCTGTCGCGCGGGGGCCTGGCCGGCGGCCGCGGAGTGCAGAGTTGCCATGGTGTGGTGATTCCTCGGTCGGTCCGGGCGTGGGGCTACTTGACGGTGAAGCCCTGCTCCTTGCCGTACTTGACCGACGCGTCCTGCCAGGACTTCAGGCCCTGCCGCAGGGTGGTGCCGCTGACGTACGCCTTGCCGACGGTGTCGTTGAAGACGCTGTTCGCGTAGACCTGGTAGGGCAGGTAGGACCAGCCGGGCACGACCTGCTTCGCCGACTCGGCGAGGACCTGGTTGATCCGCTGGCCGCCGAAGTACGCGACCTTCTTGTTCCGGAACGCCCGGGAGCCGAGGTGCTCGGTGGTGGCGGGGAAGGTGCCCTGGTCGATGCGTGTCTGCACGCCCGCCCCGACGGTGGCGTACTCGAGGAAGGCGTACGCCAGCGCCTTCTGTTCGCAGGCCTGCGTGATGGCCAGCGAACTGCCGCCGTTCTCGGCGGACTTGGCGGCGCCGCGCTCCCACTGGGGCAGGGGAGCCACGCGCCACTTGCCCGCCGCGGCCTTGACCCCGGACTGCAGGCTCGACGGCATCCACGCGCCGATGACCAGGGTGGCGATGGTGCCGTCACCGAGGCCCTTGTACCACTCGTCGCTCCAGGACGTGACGGACGCGAGGAGCTTGTCGTCGATGAGCCGCTGCCAGGAGGCGGCGAACTTCTCGCTGCCCGCGTCGGCGAAGTCCACGCTGACATCCGATCCGTCGACGCTGTAGGGCTTGCCGCCGGCCTGCCAGATCATGCTGGTGGTGAAGCCCGCGTCGCCGGTGTCGTTCGTGATGTAGGCCTTGGGGTCCGCGGCGTGCAGCTTTTCGGCCGCGGCGAAGTACTCCTCCCAGGTCTCCGGCACCTTGATCCGGTGCTTGTCGAAGACTTCCTTGTTGTAGAACAAGGCCATCGGGCCGGAGTCCATCGGCAGCCCGTACACCCCGTCGGTCCCGGCGCGCACCGCGGCCCACGGGCCCGGCGCGAAGGAGGTCTTCAGCTTGTCGGCGCCCAACTCGGCAAGGTTGGCGAGGGACTTGGCGAGGGTGAACTGCGGCAGCGCGTAGTACTCGATCATGGCGATGTCCGGGACGCCCTTGCCGGCCTTCACGGCGTTCTGAAGCGCGGTGTACTCGTCGGTGTTCGTACCGGCGTTGACCAGGTCGACCTTCACCTCGGGGTATTTGGCCATGAAGTCCTCGGCGACCTGTTTCATCGGCTCGTTCCAGGACCAGACGGTGAGGCTGCCGCCTTCCTTCAGCGCGGCTTTCAGGTCGGCGTCGGACAGCGGCTCGGCATCCGAGCCGCCCTCATCGGACGAGCCGCAGGCACCCGCGGTCAGCGAGACCGACAGGGCGGCGCCCATCAGCAGGGCCTGACGCCGGGATATGGCCATGGTGGTGTTCCCTTTCGGACGCGTGCGCGGTGCGGTGGGGGAGGGGCGGGGAGAGGGGGGGGTGGGTGGTTACGTAAACATGCGCCGCGCGAAGCGGCGGCCGGGGCGGAATGTTTACGTAAACTTCGGTGACGCGTACGGTGGCACCCGTCACATCGGTCGGTCAAGGTTTCTCACACGTAAAGTTCCACGCGGTGTCCGCGGGGCGGAGGAGGAGAGGCGATGGGGCTGCACGAAGAGGGGAGCCCCCTCCCCGGTCACGGCGGCGCGCAGCGGGGCGGCTCGGGCATCCCCGGCGGACGGCGCAAGCAGCGCGTGTCCATGGCCGACGTGGCGAAGCGGGCGGGCGTCTCCTCCCAGACGGTCTCCCGGGTCTCCAACGGCCACCCCGGCGTGGTCGCGGCCACCCGCGAACAGGTCCTGGAAGCCATGCGCGAACTGGGCTACCGGCCCAACAGCGCGGCCCGCGCCCTGCGTTACGGCCAGTTCAACACCATCGGCGTCATCCTCCTCAACCTCTCCGCCACGGGCCGCAGCCAGACAGTGGGCGCGATCTCCACGCACGCGGCGGCGGAGGGGTACGCCATCACGATGATCCCCATCGACGTGCCGACCCAGGACAACGTCCTTGGCGCGTTCACGAGGATGGGCGAGCTCGCCGTCGACGCCGTCATCGTCTTCATCGAGGTGCACCTGCTCGACGCGGGCACGGTGACGCTGCCGCCCGGCGTGCCCGTCGTCGTGGTGGACACCGACTCGGGCGACCGCTACCGCGTGGTCGACACCGACCAGGTCGGCGGCGCCCGGCTCGCCGTCCGCCATCTGCTCGACCTCGGCCACGAGACCGTCTGGCACGTGACGGGCCCCGAGGAGTCGTTCGCCGCCCAGCGCCGCGCCCGGACCTGGCGCGCCACCCTGGAGGAGGCCGGGCGCCGGGTCCCCGAACCGCTGAGCGGCGACTGGTCGGCCGATTCGGGTTACGCGGCGGGCCTCGTCCTCGCCGAAGTGCCGGACTGCACCGCCGTGTTCGCCGCCAACGACCAGATGGCGCTCGGCCTTCTGCGCGCCTTCCACGAGCGGGGCAGGGCCGTCCCCGCGGACGTCAGCGTGGTCGGCTTCGACGACGTCCCCGACTCCGCCCACTTCGTCCCGCCGCTGACCACGGTCCACCAGGACTTCACGGAGGTGGGGCGCAGGAGCGCGGTGGAGGCGCTGCGGCAGATCCGCGAGCGGACACCGGCGACCCCCGGCACCGACCTGGTGCCGACCCGGCTCGTGGTGCGCGAGAGCACCGCGCCGGCCCCGCGCTGAGAGCCTGTCCTCGAACCCCACGAGCACGACCGCACATCGCACCGCCCGTTCAACGAGGAGGAAGATGTCACCGTCCCACCGGCCCCGGGCCGCTCTCGCCATGTCGCGGAGGGCGGCCGAGGCCGTCCTGGAGCCGTCCGCCCTCGACGCCCTCGCACGGACAGTGGAGCTCGAACCCCCGCCCGTCCTCGACGACTTCGGCACGGACCGCGCGAAGGCCGTGCTGGCCGGCACCGAACTCCTCGTCACCGGCTGGGGCTGCCCGCCGCTCACCGCCGACGTCCTCGCGGGCGCCCCCGCGCTGCGCGCCGTCGTCCACACGGCGGGCTCCATCCGCGCCCATGTCACCGAGGCGTGCTGGGAGCGCGGCATCGAGGTGTCGTCCGCCGCCGCGGCCAACGCCCTGCCCGTCGCCGAGTACACCGTCGCGATGATCCTGCTCACCGGCAAGCGCGTCCTGGAGAGCGCCCGCGACTTCCGCACCACCCGCACGGAGGTGGACTGGCTGCGCACGTCACGCGGCACCGGCAACTACCGCCGCACGGTGGGCATCCTCTCCGCCTCGCTCATCGGACGCCGCGTCATCGAACTGCTGCGCCCCTACGACCTGCGGGTACTGCTGCACGACCCGTACGTGTCGGCGGACGACGCCGCCGAACTCGGCGCCGAACTCGTGCCGCTCGACGAGCTCTTCGTACGGAGCGACACCGTCAGCGTCCACACGCCGCTGCTGCCCGCCACCCGCGGCCTGGTCGGCCGCGACCTGCTCGCCGCCATGCGCCCCGACACCGTGCTCATCAACACCGCACGCGGCGCCGTCGTCGACCAGGACGCGCTCACCGAGGCCGTCACCGAGGGCCGTGTCCGCGCCGTGCTCGACGTCACCGATCCCGAAGTCCTGCCGCCCGACCACCCGTTGTGGGACGCCGAGAACGCCCTGCTCACCCCGCACCTCGCGGGCTCCCAGGGCAACGAGTGGCGGCGCCTCGCGGAGCACGCCGTGGACGAGGTGCGCCGCTGGACCGCGGGCGACGGCTTCGCCCACCCCGTGCACCGGGACAGACTGGCGTACCTCGCATGAGCCGGCCCACGACCTCACCGGGGGTGCAACTACCGCCACCCGACCACGACTTGAGCCCGCACACGGGATACACGCGCGCCCACTGGGTAGCCGCGGCCGACGGTCTGCTGCGCGCGGCCTGGCGATGGTCCACGCCCGGGTGCGCGCTCCTGGACCTGCCGGGCCGGCCGTCCGTGTCGGGCGTGCGCTCCGACGGCCTGGAGGGATACGCCCGTACGTTCCTGGCCGCGGCGTTCCGCGTGGCGGGCGCCGGCGGCGAGGACCCGCACGGCTGGCTCGACCGCTATGCGCGGGGCCTCGCCGCGGGCACCGCCGCCCCGGGCCGCCACGACACCGAGTCCTGGCCGCTCGTCCTGGACCACCACATACAGGGCCAGCCCATGGTGGAGTCCGCCTCCGTGGCCCTCGGTCTGCGCCTGACCCGGCCGTGGCTGTGGGACGCCCTCGACGAACCGGTACGGGACCGGGCGGAGGCCTGGCTGCGCGGCGCCCTGCGCCACCTGCCCGCTCCCAACAACTGGTACCTCTTCCCCTGTACGGTCGCCGCCTTCCTCGAATCGGTCGGCCGCGGCGACGAGGAGACGCGGCGTGCGCGGGAGCGGGCACGGGAGCTCCTGGAGAGCTGGTACGTCGGCGGCGGCTGGTACTCGGACGGCGACGGCCGCGCCTTCGACCACTACAACGGCTGGGCGCTGCACCTGTATCCGGTCCTGGAGGCCCATCTGGCGGGCGACACCGCGCTGTTGGAGCACCTCGGCCCGAGGCTTGGCGCGCACCTGGAGGGCTACGGCCACCTCTTCGGCGGCGACGGGGCCCCGGTCCACTTCGGCCGCTCCCTCACCTACCGGTTCGCCGCCGGGGCGAGCGTGGCCCTCGGCGCACTCACCGGCCACACGCCGCTGGCCCCCGGCGTCTCGCGGCGCCTCATCAGCGGAGCCCTGCGCCACTTCCTGGACCGCGGCGCGGTGGACGGCGACGGCCTGCTGACCCTCGGCTGGCACGGCCCGCACGAGCCGACCGTCCAGCGCTACTCGGGCCCGGCGTCGCCGTACTGGGCGTCGAAGGCGTTCGTGGCGCTGCTGGCCCCCGCGGACCACGCACTGTGGACGGCCACCGAAGAGCGGGCCCCCGTCGAGACGGCCGACCACGTCCTGGCCCTGCCGGGACCGGGCCTCCTGGTCCAGTCGACGCGCGCCGACGGAATCGTCCGCCTCCACAACCACGGCAGCGACGACGTGCGCCCGCACGAGGGGGAGTCGGCCGAGCAACAGGATCCGCTCTACGGCCACCAGGCCTACTCCACGCGCACCGGCCCGACGGCGCTGGGGAACATCCCCGACAACCACTTCGCCGTCGAGGTCGCCGGTGTCCCGAGCGTCCGCCGCCGCATCCATCCCCTCGGCAGCGGCCCCGACTGGGCGGCGTCCTGGCACCGTCCCGTCTTCATGGAGGGGCCGCCGATGGTGCCGGGCCTGCGCGTGGAGAGCGTGACGGTGGCCCGGGGTCGGTACGAGCTGCGCGTGCACCGCGTGACGGGCGCCCCGCCCGGAGCCCGTGCGACCCAGACGGGCTGGGCCACGCCCGCCGACGGACCCGTGCGCGGCGCCCTGCACGCTCTGCACGGCTGGTCGGCCCGGGACGAGATCCGCGCGCCCCACGGCACGGCGTACGCGCGCTCGGTGGACGTTCCCCGGCTGACCGCGGAGGTGACGGGCTCCGCCCTCTTCGCCGCCCTGGCCGCCCTCACCGCGGAACCGGTACCGGGACCGGGGCCGGAACCGCTTTCCCAAGTGGTGAAGGTCGTGCGGGCGACCCCGGACAGCATCGAGTTCCGCTGGTCAGACGGTTCCCGGACACGCATCGGATTCGATCTGGCCGAATATCCTCTTGTGTCCAACAGTTGGGGGCCTGTTTCGCGCCACGGTTAGGTTAGGCTAACCTCTGCCGCGTGCATGAAGGTGAAGAGACCGAGACGGCCACGCGCCCCCAGGGTCATCAACTGTCGGCCACGGGCGTCACCGTGGCGTACGAAGGCGTCGACGTCGTACACGACGCCTCGATGACGCTGCGCCCCGGCGACGTGACCGTCCTGGTGGGACCCAACGGAAGCGGCAAGTCGACGCTGCTGCGCACGCTCGCGCGGCTCCAGCGGCCCCGCACCGCCACCCTCGTCATCGACGACGCCACCGACGGCCTCGCCCTCAGCGCCCGCGAGTTCTCCCGCCACGTCGCCCTGCTCACCCAGGGACGCCCCACACCCACCGGTCTCACCGTGCGGGACGTGGTCGAATTCGGCCGCTACCCGCACCGCGGCCGCTGGGGCGGTGCCGACCCGGGCGGCCGGGCCGCCGTCGACCGGGCGCTCGCCATGACCGGCGTCGCCGACCTCGCGGAACGCGGAGCCGAGCACCTGTCCGGAGGGCAGCTCCAGCGCGTCTGGCTCGCCGGCTGCCTCGCCCAGGAAACGGGCGTGCTCCTCCTCGACGAGCCCACGAACCACCTCGACCTGCGCTACCAGGTCGAACTCCTCGACCTCATGCGGGATCTGGCGGACGACCACGGGATCGCCGTCGGCGCCGTCCTGCACGACCTCGACCAGGCCGCGGCGGTCGCCGACCGGATCCTCCTGCTCGACGCGGGACGCGTCGTCGCGGACGGCGCCCCCCAAGACGTACTGACGCCGGAGCGCCTGTCGGACACCTACGGCATCCGCATCGAAGTCGACTCCGACCCCCTCACCGGCCGCCTGCGCACCCGCGCCATCGGCCGTCACCACTCGCGAAGCGAAAGGCTCAGCACCACCTCATGAGACGCCTCCTCCTCACCGCGGCGGCCGCCACCGCCGCGGCCCTCGCCCTGTCCTCCTGCGGCACCACCGAGCCCGCCGCCGACGACGCGAAGAAGACCGCGGAATCCATCACCCTCACCGACGGCACCGGCACGAAGGTGAAGCTGAACGGCCCCGCCAAGAAGATCGTCGGCACCGAGTGGAACGCCGTCGAGAGCCTGATATCCCTCGGCGTCGAGCCGACCGGCGTCGCCGACGTCAAGGGCTACAAGACCTGGGACACCGCCGCCCCGCTGAAGAACGACCCCAAGGACGTCGGCACCCGCGGCGAGCCGAGCATGGACTCCATCGCGTCCCTGAAGCCCGACCTCATCATCGCGACCACCGACCTGCCGGCCGCCGCCGTGAAGCAGATGCGGGACATCGCCCCGGTCCTCAACCTGCGCCCCGCCGACGCCGCGGACCCCATCGGCCAGATGACCGAGAACCTCGACCTCCTCGCCAAGGCCACCGGCACCGAGAAGCGGTCCGAGAAGCTCAAGAAGGACTTCGAGGCCAAGCTCGCCGAGGGGAAGAAGAAGCTCGCCGCCGCCGGTCACGCCGGCACGAAGTACGCCTTCGCCGACGGCTACGTCACCGGCAACCAGACCTCCGTCCGGCCGTACACCAGCGGCTCCCTCATCGGCGCGGTCAACGAGAAGCTCGGCCTCGAGAACGACTGGTCGGTCAAGGGCGACAAGGCCTACGGCCTCGGCACCACCGACGTCGAAGGCCTCACCAAGCTCGACAAGGACGTGCAGTTCGCCTACATCGGCAACGACGGCGACAAGAGCAGCAACCCCTTCAGCGGCGTCCTGAAGAAGGACAAGGTGTGGACCTCCCTGCAGTTCGTGAAGAAGGGCAACGTCCACCGGCTGCCCGACGGCGTCTGGATGTTCGGCGGCCCCGCGTCGATGAACCAGTACGTCGACTCCGTCGTCGAGGCTCTGAAGAAGTAAGGCCCTGGAAAGTAAGGCAAGGCTCTGAAGAAGTAACGCCATGGCCGTCACCGCGACCACCCAGACCCCCCGTCCGTCGACAGCCGCGTCCCGCACGGGCGCGACCGCGGTGACGGCCGCACTGCTCCTCCTCGTCGCCGCCCTCGCGGTCGTCGACATCACCCAGGGCACGGCCGCCGTCGGCCCGTCCGAGGTGTGGAAGGCCCTCACCGGCCGGGCCGACCCGGGCGACGCGTCCGTCGTCATCGCCTCCCGGCTGCCCAGGATGACCGCGGCGCTGCTCGTCGGCGCCGTGCTCGGCACGGCGGGCGCCGCCCTCCAGGCCATCAGCCGCAACGTCCTCGCCTCGCCCGACACCCTCGCCGTCAACGCGGGCTCCTACCTCGCCCTCGGCATCGCCGCCGCCACCGGCATCTCACTGCCGCTCCTCGCCTCATCCGGCATCGCGTTCGCAGGCGGCCTCGCCGCGGCGGCCGTCGTCCTCGGCCTCTCCGGCCTCGGCGCGGGCACCGTCCGGCTCGTCCTCGCGGGCAGCGCCCTCACCCTCGGCCTCACCGCCGTCACCGAGGGACTGCTCCTGCTGTTCCCGGAGGAGACGCACGGCCTCTACGAGTGGAACCAGGGCAGCGTCGCGCAGAACGGCTTCGACGGTGTCCTGCAGACGGCACCCATCGGCGTCGTCGGCCTTGTCGGCCTGGTGCTGCTCTCCCGCAGGGTCGACGCCCTGGCCCTCGGGGACGACGCGGCGCGCGGCGTCGGCGTGCCCGTCCGCGCCACGCGCGTCACCGCCGTCGTCCTCGCCGCCCTGCTCTCCACGTCCGCGGTCACCCTCGCCGGACCCGTCGGCTTCGTCGGCCTGTGCGCCCCCGCACTCGTCCGCCCGCTGAGCCGCAGATTCCGCGCGTTCACGCGGTCACGGGCGCGCCTGCCGCTCGCGGGCCTCGCCGGGGCGGCCCTCGTGCTCGGCTCCGACGTGCTGCTGCGCGCCCTCGTCCCCTCGGACCTGGCGGTCGCCGTACCGACAGGCGTCGTCACCAGCCTGGTCGGCGCCCTCTTCCTGATCGTCATGGCCGCGCGCGTCCGGGACACGGCGGGCGCCGCCCCGCCCGACAAGCTGCGCATCCGCAGCCGTACCGCGTTCATCGGCACGACGGCCGTCCTCGTGGTCGTGCTCGTCGGCCTGACCATCGCCGCCGTACTCGTCGGCGACAGCAAGCTGCTGCTGGGCGACGTGGTCAACTGGGCGCAGGGCAGGGCGGGACAGACCGTCTCCTTCGTCCTCGACACCCGGGTGCCCCGCGTCCTCGCCGCCCTCCTCGCGGGCGCGGCCCTCGCCCTCGCCGGCACCCTCATCCAGGCCGTGACCCGCAACCCCCTCGCCGACCCCGGCATCCTCGGCGTCACCAACGGCGCCGCGGTGGGCGCCGTCCTCCTCGTGACGACGGTCCCTGCGGCCGGCTCGTGGAGCATCGCCGCGGGAGCCTTCACCGGCGCCGCACTCAGCGCGGTCCTCGTCTTCGGCCTCGCGGCGAAGGGCGGGTTCCGGCAGAACCGGCTCGTCCTCGTCGGGTTCGGCGTCGCCACCGGGTCGGCGGCCGTGGTCAGCCTGCTCATCATCCTCACCGACCCGTTCAACGCGACGAAGGCGCTGACCTGGCTCGCGGGCTCCACCTACGGACGGACCCTGCCCGACGTGGTGCCGCTCGCCGTCGCCCTCGTCGTCGGCCTCGCCGTCGCGGTCGTACGCCGCACCGAACTGGACCTCGTGTCGCTCGACGAGGACACCCCGAGACTGCTCGGCCTGCACCTGGGCCGCGGCCGCCTGGGCTTCCTCGTCCTCAGCGTCCTGCTGAGCGCCACCGCCGTGGCCGCGGCGGGCACGATCGGCTTCGTCGGACTCGTCGCGCCGCACGCGGCCCGCGCCCTCGTCGGCCGCCGGCACGTCCGGGTGGTGCCGGTCGCGGTGCTCCTCGGGGCGGTCCTCGTGTGCGCCGCGGACCTGGTGGGCCGCACGGCGATCGCCCCGGCCCAGCTCGGCGCCGGACTCATGACCGCCGTCATCGGCACGCCGTACTTCCTCTACCTGCTCGTACGCAGCCGTCGCTGAGGGCGGCCGTCCGTCAGGTGCGGGTAAAGTAGGGGAGCCTTGGGGGCGGCTCGGTGCCGCCCCGGCGAAGACCGATGACCGTGGGAGCGAGCGTGCGCATGCCGATGACGCCCGGCGCCGCAGCCTGCCCGCCGTGACCAGCACGGGGAACCCGGGGAAGTAGACCCTCCCCTGAAGCACACGCTTCGCCGCCGAAGCGGACCCTTCGCCTCCGAAGCCGACCCTTCCCTGAGGCACACCCTTCGCCCCCGAAGCGCCAAGCGCCTGAAGCGGGCGCACGAAGCCCTCCGCTCGCCCCCCTCACGGCACCGGGCGTGCCCGAGCACGACGACAGGTGACCCGCTCTTGTCCACGTCCGCACTGTCCCCGGCCGCGCGGCTGCGCGGTCTGAAGCCCGACTGGCTGTCCGACCCGAAGGTGTGGCGCACCGAGATCCTGGGCGGCCTCGTCGTCGCCCTGGCGCTGATCCCCGAGGCCATCTCGTTCTCGATCATCGCCGGGGTCGACCCGGCGATCGGCCTCTTCGCCTCCTTCACCATGGCCGTCACGATCTCCGTCGTCGGCGGCCGCCGCGCGATGATCTCCGCCGCCACCGGCGCCGTCGCCCTGGTGATCGCCCCGCTCAACCGCGAGCACGGCCTGGGTTATCTGATCGCCGCCGTCATCCTGGCGGGCGTCATCCAGATCGCCCTCGGCGCGCTCGGCGTCGCCAAGCTGATGCGGTTCGTGCCGCGCAGCGTGATGGTCGGCTTCGTCAACGCCCTCGCCATCCTGGTCTTCATGGCGCAGGTCCCCGAGATGCACGACGTGCCGTGGGCCGTCTATCCGCTGATCGTCGGCGGCCTCGCGCTCATGGTGTTCTTCCCGAAGGTCAGCAAGGTGATCCCGGCACCGCTCGTGTCGATCGTCGTCCTCACCGCGATCACGGTCGCTGCCGGCATCGCCGTGCCGACGGTCGGCGACAAGGGCGAGCTGCCCTCTTCTCTGCCGGTCCCGGGCCTGCCCGACGTGCCCTTCACCATGGACACCCTCACCACCATCGCCCCCTACGCGCTCGCCATGGCGCTGGTCGGCCTGATGGAGTCCCTGATGACGGCCAAGCTGGTCGACGAGATCACCGACTCGCACTCCTCCAAGACCCGCGAGTCCGTCGGCCAGGGCATCGCCAACATCGTCACCGGTTTCCTCGGCGGCATGGGCGGCTGCGCCGTGATCGGCCAGACGATGATCAACGTGAAGGTGTCGGGGGCCCGCACCCGCCTCTCCACCTTCCTGGCGGGCTCGTTCCTGATGGTGCTGTGCATCGTCTTCGGTCCCGTCGTCTCCGACATCCCGATGGCGGCGCTGGTCGCCGTGATGGTGATGGTGTGCTTCGCGACGTTCGACTGGCACTCCGTCGCCCCGAAGACGCTCAGGCGGATGCCCGCGGGCGAGCTCGCCGTCATGGTCGTCACCGTGGTCTGCGTGGTCGCCACGCACAACCTCGCCGTCGGCGTCGTCGTCGGCACCCTCACCGCCACCGTGATCTTCGCGAGGCGCGTCGCCCACCTCGCGAACGTCACCGCGGCCCCGGGCCCCGACGCGCGCACCGTGGTGTACTCCGTGACCGGTGAGCTGTTCTTCGCCTCGTCGAACGACCTCGTCGGACAGTTCGACTACACCACCGACGCAGACAAGGTGGTCATCGACCTGACCGCCGCCCACATCTGGGACGCCTCGTCCGTCGCCGCGCTCGACGCCGTCGAGACCAAGTACGCCCAGCGCGGCAAGACCGTCGAGATCATCGGCCTGAACACGCCGAGCGCCGAGATCCACAAAAAGCTCAGCGGCGAACTCGCCTGAGGCACCTGCCCCGTTCAGTCGGCCGGGCGGCCCGGCTGGTCGTGCGTGGAGCAGTGGATGCCACCGCCGCCGGCGGCGATGGTGTCGATCCGCACCGGCACGACGTCACGCCCGGGGAAGTGCTCCCGCAGGATGCTCCGGGCGCGGCTGTCGGCCCCGCGGTCCCCGAACCGCGGCATGAGGACGGCACCGTTGGCGACGTAGAAATTGATGTACGTCGACACGAAGTCGTCGCCCTCACCGGTGATCCGCGACGGATCGGGCTGCGGCAGGTCGACGACCTCGAAGGGCCTGCCCCTGGCGTCCTTCGCCTCACTCAGCACGGCCCTCGCCTGGTCTGCCGCGCGTGACCAGACGTCGGCGGGCGTGCCGGGATGCGCCTTGTCCAGGAGCACCACGCCCGGCGCGGTGAACCGTACGAGGCTGTCGACGTGCGCGTCGGTGATGTCCTGCCCGCGCACCCCGGCCAGCCAGACGACCTTCTCGACGCCCAGGGTCCGCTTCAGCTCGGCCTCGACGCGGTCCCGGCTCTTCCCGGGGTTCCGGTTGTCGTTGACGACCGAGCTCTCGGTGACGAGGAGCGTGCCCTCGCCGTCCGTCTCCAGGGACCCGCCCTCGGCGACCAGGGGCGCCTTCCTGCGGGGAATGCCGTACTCGGACAGGAGGGTGCGGCCCACCCGCGCGTCGTTGGCGTGCTCCTGCTTGTCGCCCCACCCGTTGAAGTTGAGGTCGACACCGGTGACCTTGCCGTCGTCCTCCACGAACACGGGCACCGTGTCGCGCGCCCACAGGTCGTCGACGGCCAGCGGCACGACCTCGACGCCGCGCCCGCACGCCTTCCGGGCGGCCGCCGCCTGGCCGGGCCGGGCCAGCATCACGACGGGCTCGTACTCCGCGACGGCGCGGGCCACCCGGGCGATGTCCTCCCGTACGGACCGCAGCTCCTCGCCCCACACGGAGCGCAGCGCGGGCCACGCCATGAAGGTGCGGGCGTGCCGCTCCCACTCGGCTCCCATACGCCGGCCCGGGGCCGCCGCGGCCGCCCCTTCTGCAACTTTGTCGGGCCCGCACGCCGGGGCGCCGAGGGTGACGGCGCCGATTCCGGCGAGCAGGCGGAGGGCGGATCGACGGGGCGGGAGGCGGTGGGCCACGGTGAGCTCCGGTCATCGGGCGAGGGGTTCCACTCCCGACTCTGACACGGACTGAAAATTCAGTCAAAGATGTCGGGAGACGGAAAGGTAGGGTGCGGACCCATGGCGCCCCGCACCACCCAGATCCTCGAAGCCGCCGCACGGCTCATCGCCCGTCGCGGCGTCCGCGGCCTGCGTGTCGAAGAGCTCGCCGCCGAGGCGAACGTCTCGACCGGGCTGATCTACTACCACTTCAAGGACCGCACCGGGATCCTGCGGCACACGCTCGAGTTCATCAACGCCCGCGCCGAGCGCTACACGACCGGCCGCGCCGCCGGTGCCGAACCGCTCACGCCGCGGGAGGAGCTGGAGGAGATCCTCCTCCTGGAACTGCAGGACACCCCGGAGGTCAGGGAGAACAGCTCGGCCTGGGGCGAGTTGCGGGCCAGCGCTGTCTTCGACGAGGTGCTGCGGGAGGACCTCGCGAGGGCGACCCTGGTGTGGGTGCAGGAGGTGGCGGCCCTCATCGGCCAGGTGCGGCCGACGGCCCCGGCCCCCGCACTCGCCGCGGCGGGCGAACGCCTCACGGCTCTCCTCGAAGGCCTCAGCACGCGCTGGCTCAGCGGCGGCCTCGGGCTCGACCACGCACGCGAGCTGATGCGCGGAGCAGTCCGGGCCGAACTGGCGCTGCTGGAAACAGCCTCCTGAAAATCCGGTCAGCTGATCCAGCAGCTGCCCCAGGTCTGCGAAGTGGAGTAGACCAATGGTGTACGCGCCGACGACGAGCGCTCGGAGCCCTCTCCACAGGCCAGGCGCCCCATAGGAACCCTTGGCAGCAGTAGTCACAGCGTGGTATAGACGTATGAAAGAAGTACCTCTTCGGCCCGTCTCGGCCGATGGACGGCGTCCCGCCGGAAGGTCTCTCCCGTGCAAGCTGACGAACACGCTCCCGCCCCCGCTCCGGCCGCGGCGAGCGCGCCGAACACCCGCAGGACCCTCCGGCTGCCGCATCCCGGCACGGCGCGCAGACTGCGGCGCGCGGGCATAGGGGGTGTGACGGTCACGGGCTGCCGCGTCCGCGTGTCCCTCCAAGGCGAGATCACCGCGCACCAGGCCGACTCCCTCGCCGCGCAGCTGCGCACACTGGTCCAGGACGGCTGCCGCCATCTGACCGTCGACCTGTCCGAGGTCACCTACCTGGCCAGGGAGAGCGCGGGCGTCTTCTTCGGGACGCTCAGAGCCCTCAAGGCCGTGGAGGGCTCCTTCGCGGTACGAGGCGCCTGCCCCCGTACCGCGGCCACGCTGCACTGCCTGGGCATGGGCCGACTCGCGGAGTAGACCGGTTCGCGGAACAGACCGCTCAGGCGTCCGCCGCGTCCCGCTTGGTGAAGCGATGCCACCAGTGCCGCCGTCGCGGATGCACGGCCCGTCCCAGCCGGCGGCCCAGCAGGAGATAGCCCAGCAGGGCACCCGTCGTGTTGAGGATGACGTCGTCGATGTCGAAGGTGCGGCCCGTCACGAACGCGCCCTGCGCCAGCTCGACGAGCACCATCGTCACCGCGGTGGCGAGACCCACCCGCACCAGCCCCCGCGTACGGGGGAGCACGACGGGCAGCAGCATGCCGAACGGCACGCCCAGCAGGATGTTCCCGCCGAGCTGCTTGACGGTGTCGCGGAAGGCGGGCTGCGAGAGGTAGTCGTCGATGGAGTCACCCGGCGTGAAGTTGCTGTGGGTCAGCGCCTCGGACCCCGCGGACGGCTCCAGCGTCAGCCGGGCGAGCACCACACCGAACGCGACCATGCAGACGAAGGCCACCAGCATGGTCACCGCCCGGGCCAGCGGCCGCAGCGGTGCCGCGCTCCGGTACCCGGCGTCGTCGGCCTGCGCGCCGGTTCTCGAACGATCTCTCCGTGCCATCAGTTCCTCCAGTGAAGGACTGGGTGGACCGTGCCGTCCGTTCTCAGATCGGTTCGGTGCGGCCGAACAGACCCGCGTGCCCCGGCGGGAGCTGGGTGAGGACGCGGCGCAGCAGCGCGTCGTCCGCCGCCCCCGCCACGATGCCGAGCACGGCGGTGACGGCACGGCGCGCCCCTGCCGTGTCCTCGCCCGTCCGCGCGGCCACCGCGTCGACGAACCCCGAGGGCGGCAGCGGCTCACCGGCCGGTTCCGCGTCGGCGAGCAGCGCCCCGCACCCGGCGGGCAGCAGTCTGGCCAGGTCGGTTCGGTCGTCCCCGACCAGGTGGGCGCCCAGGACGGCCAGTACGTTCTCCACGGCCCCCGCCGCCTGCTGACGGCTGGCGAAACCGCCTCGCTCCCGCACCTGCTCCAGCAGCTCTTCCAGGGTGATGCCCATGCTGAGCTCCTTCCGGTCCGGCGGCGGTCAACCGCTCACGTAGCGGCGTACGTTGTCGACGTCTCCGCAGCGCGCCCGCAGCTGCCGGCAGCGCTCCTCGGCGAACGCGGCGCCGAGCCGGACACGGCATTCGCGCGTGACGCTCTCCCGGGTGTCCACGAGCAGCGTCCCCTCCGTCTCCCGCGTGTACTCGGTCACCGCGGTGACGAGTTCGTCGAGTCTGTCGTCCCAGGCGTGCGGAGCGTCGTCATGGGCCTCGAACAGGTCGAGCAACGCCTCCGCGCCCTCCTCGTGCGCGGCCACGCCGCGTTCGATGACGTCCTGGTCGATGCCCTCGTACCGGGTGAGTTCGGGATAGACCTCGGACTCCTCGGCGCGTACATGCGCGACGTACAGATCAGCGAACTCGTGGAGCGCGTGGGAGCGGACGGTCTCGGTGCCGCTGCGCAGCTGGCCGAGCAGATCGCCCGCGATCCTGTGGTCCTTGAGGATCAGCTCGACCACGTCCTGAGATGGGGACATCAGTGCCTGCCTCTCTGGTCCGTTCTGGCTCCGATACCCGGCGAGGGCAACCTGATGCGTGGTGTGCGCGACGGGAGTGACACGTCTCCCCGGGCGGACCGGGCGCGCTCCACCTCCACCGTGAACTGTGCCCCGGCGAGCAGAGCGAGGTTCGACACCCACAGCCACACGAGGAAGACGACGACGCCCGCGAGGGATCCGTACAGCTTTCCGTAGGTCCCGAAGACGGTCGCGTACAGCGTGAAGAGGCCGGAGGAGAGCAGCCAGAGCAGGGCGGACAGCATTCCGCCGGGCAGGATGTGGCGCCAGCCGCGGGCGGCCGGCGGCGCGTTGCGGAACAGGACGAGGACGAGTGCCAGCACCAGACAGACCAGCGCGGGCCACTTCAGGACGGCCCACGCCGTCTGCCCCGCGTTCCCGAGGCCGATGCGCCGCCCCACACCCTCCGCGATCCCGCCCGTGAGGACGAGCAGCAGCGCGCTGGCGACCAGCAGGGCGAGCAGCGTCAGCGCGGTCATGAGGACCCGGTGCGCCTTCCGCAAGGTGGGCCGGCAGTCCTCGACGCCGTGCATCGCGTGCAGCGCCCGGCGGAACACGGCCGCGTAACTGGACGCGGACCACAGCGCGCTGACCGCACCGGCGATCACCACCGTGAGCGCCGCGGAGCGCGCCTCCGCCATCTCGCTCAGCGCCGAGTTCAGGGAGCGGCCCGATTCCGCCGGCGCCCAGTCGGTGACCTCGGCGATGAGGTCCTGGGTCGTGGCGGGGCTGACGAGACTGATGAGGCTGACGGTGACGAGCAGCGCGGGGAGCACCGCGAGGATCGCGTAGTACGTCAACGCCGCAGCCCAGTCCGACACGTCGTCGTTCCACATCGACACGGGCGTGCGGCGCAGCGCCGTGCGTCGCACGGGCCGGTTCGCGGGGGCGGCGGGGCCGGCGGGCGGTGAACTGTCCATGAGGGCCGCTCTTTCTCGCGTCTCGGCGGCGTGGGTGCCGTCTTCCTTCCCTTGCCCTTGTTCGGACACGCGGCGCGGTGCGGTGTGACGCGGGGACGCGTCGCCCGGGGGTGGAAAACAGAAACCCCGGACCCATATGTGCGGAGTCCGGGGCTTGTCCTGAGCGCTGGGCAGGCCTTGCACCTGCATTTCCCCGCAGGAAGCGGGGCGTCTTTCCTTGGACGACCAACGCCTGTCCCCCGACCGGAAGTCCGGCGCGAGGAGGCGATATTGATCTTATCGCATGACAGCGGGTGCTGCGTACGCGTCGGCCCCGAGCAGGCGCGTCATCGCCTCGGCGGCCCGCACGGCCGCGTCCGCACAGCAGTTGTTGAACAGGACGTGGACCTCTTCGGCCCGCTCGGCGAGGGTGCGCAACCGGGGCAGCCACTCGGCGAGTTCGTCGTCGGAGTACGCGTACCGGAAGCGGTCCTCCTTGCTGCCGCGCCCCCACGCGGCGCTGCGGCCGTGGAACCGCACGACGGCCAGCCGGGACCGGGTGACCGGCGCGTACGGCGGCAGGGCGGACGGCAGCGACTGGTTCATGTCGACGGCGACCGCCGCCATGCCGTGGCCGGCCAGGAGCGCGTGGGTGGCCTCGGCGTTCTCCCCGCTCCACCAGTCGGGATGCCGGAACTCCACCGCCACCGGCCACCCCCGCGTCCGGCGCGCCGTCGCCGCGATGAACTCCTCGGCGCGCTCTCCGGGCCGCAGCCACGGAGGGAACTGGAACAGCACGCTGCCCAGCCGCCCGGCGTGCCGCAACGGCTCTATCCCGGCGGTGAACCGCGCCCAGGCCTCCGCGAGGGCCTCCTCGCTCCGGTTGTCGGCGGGCAGTCCGGCCGGCCAGTCGGCCGGCAGCGTCACCCGGGACGTCGGGTGCCCGGTGAGCAGCGAGAACGCCTTCACGTCGAACGTGAAGCCGTCCGGTGTCCGCTCCGCCCAGAGCCGGCTGTTGCGTTCGCGGGGCAGCGCGTAATAGGTCGAGTCGACCTCGACGACGGGGAACCGCTCGGCGTAGTACCGCAACCGCCCCGCGGCGTCCCGCTGCCCGCGTGGGTACCAGCCGCTGCGCACCAGCGCCGGATCGGTCCAGGAACAAGTGCCCACAAGGATGTTGCTCATAGAGGCCCGGTACCCACGTGCGAGGTGCTGACGCGAGGTGACCGCTGCCGACCGGCCGGCCGGCTCAGACCGGTTCGGGCGCGGCTTCGGATGTCGCTTCGGATGTCGCTTCAGATGTCGGCTTGGCTGCCGGTTCGGGTGTCGCTTCGGGCGTCTGCCGGGGTTTCGCCTGCCGGGGCAGGCGTACCGTCGTCGGTCGGGCGTCCCACCGACGGGTGGTCCGTACGTAGGCGTAGATCACCGAAGCCATCGACAGCAGGACCAGCGGCCCGGCGAGCCACGGGTGCTCGGCCATCTCCATCGGCAGGTACCGGTACGACACGAGGAGCGCGGTGAAGACCGCGGTGCCGTGGGCGACCAGCCGGATCCCCGACCGGTCCCAGCCGCGGTCGTACGCGCGGAGGGCGCCCTCGACCGTGAGGGCGAACACCACGCCGGCCACGAGGTCGACGCCGTAGTGGTAGCCGAAGCCGAGCGTCGCGCTGAGCGTCGCGACCAGCCAGAACGTCCCGGCGTACCGCAGCAGGCGCGGGCCCGTGCGGGAGTGGATGAAGATCGCGGTGGCCCACGCCGTGTGCAGGCTCGGCATGCAGTTGCGCGGCGTGATCCCGTCGTACGGCACCGGGTGCGGGGCGGTGAGGGTCGGTGGCGTGTGCGGCCATATGTTGGTCACCGCCCACTCCACGCCGCCGGTGCCCGAGGTGCCGGGGCCGTAGGCGAAGATCGGCCCGACCACCGGGAAGATCATGTAGATGCCCGGTCCGAGGAGACCGATCACCAGGAAGGTGCGCACCAGGTGGTGGCGCGGGAAGCGGCGCTCGCCCACGACGTTGCGCAGCTGGTAGAGGGCGGCGACGACCGCGGCCACCGCGAGCTGGGCGTAGACGAGGTCGAGCACGTGGGCGACCGGCCCCGAGGCCTCCAGGATCCGGCCGGCCAGCCACGACGGGTTGCCCAGGGCGTGATCGGCGGCCGCCACATAGGGGTCGAGCACGGTCGGGTGGGTCTTCGCCGTGATGAGCAGCCAGGTGTCACCGGTCTTGCGGCCCGCCACCAGGAGCAGGCCGAGGCCGACGCCCTTGAGCAGCAGGACGCGTTCCTCGCCGGTCCGGCGGGTGAGGGCGAAGACCGCGCAGCCCAGCATCGCCCACAGCGCGCCGTTGCCGAAGAACTGGCCCTCGGGCACCTCGGCGTCGACCGCCCAGCGCACCAGCACGAAGACGACGTCGATGCCGATCGCGACACCGGCCGCGATGAACCGCTGCCGCCAGGTGAGCACCACCATCATCAGCGCGAGGCCGCCGTACAGCGGCCCCGGCTTGGGCGGGAACAACACCTCACGCGCCTGGTTCGTGATCGGCCCGGGAACACCGCCGTAGCGTCGGGCGGCGATCTCCAGCGCGATGAGGAACGCGACGGCCACCGCCCCCGCCACGGCCCACAGGATCGTGCGCGGCCGGCGCAATGCGGCGAACACGGTCCCGCGGTCTATTCGTGAAAACACTCACGAACTATAGCCATCGCCCTTCGTCGCGGACGGGGCGGGAGTGAACCCGCACTACCTGGGCACTCGGCCGGTGAAGGAGAAACGAGGAACAACGAGGAACGACGTCGAAGAAAGGTGACATCCGTGTCGCAGGTCGAAGAGTCCGTGGAAGTCAACGTGCCGGTCCGTGCGGCGTACAACCAGTGGACCCAGTTCGAGACGTTCCCCGAGTTCATGGAAGGTGTGCAGCGGATCGAACAGCGCACCGACAAGCTCACCCACTGGGTGACGAAGATCGACGGTGTGGAGCGCGAGTTCGACGCGAAGATCACCGAGCAGATCCCGGACGAACGCGTGGCGTGGACCACGGTGGACGGCCAGGCCAAGCAGGCCGGCGTCGTCACCTTCCACCGCCTGGACGACTCACGCACCAAGGTCATGCTCCAGATGCACTACGACCCCGAAGGCCTGGCCGAGACGGTCGGCGACAAGCTCGGCTTCGTCAAGCGGCAGGTCACCGGTGACCTGGGGCGGTTCAAGAAGTTCATCGAGCGGCGTGACGGCGCGGAGACCGGCGCCTGGCGCGGCGAGGTCTGATCGCCCGCCCTCGGCAACGCAGGACGAAGGCCCGGACCGGCTGGTCCGGGCCTTCGCCGTTGCCGGGCCCATGACCGCCCGGCCGGCCGCGTGACCTCGTGCTTGACTCTCCCACCGTGTCAGGGCCTGCACTGGGAGACGTGATGTTCACCATCGGAGACTTCGCCAGACACGGCCGCGTGTCCGTGCGCATGCTGCGCCACTACGACGCCGTCGGACTGCTGCGCCCGGCCCACGTCGACCCCTCCAGCGGCTACCGCTACTACCGGGCCGCCCAGTTCGCGAGCCTCAACCGCGTCATCGCCCTCAAGGACCTCGGCTTCACCCTGGAACAGGTCCGGTCGATCCTCGACGAGGACGTGAGCACCGAGGAGCTCCGCGGCATGCTGCGGCTGCGCCGGGCCGAGCTGGCGGCAGCCGCCGCCGAGGCCGCGGCACGGATGACCCGGGTCGAGGCGAGGCTCCGGACGATCGAAAGCGAGGGCACCATGCCTACCGACGACGTCGTCGTCACCTCCCTCCCGCCGGTCCGGGTGGCCGAGCTGACCGCCACCGCGGCGAGCTTCGCGCCCCAGGACATCGGGCCGGTCGTCGGCCCGCTCTTCGCCGAGCTGTGCCGTCGGCTCGACGCCGCCGGAGCCACCCCGGCCGGGCCCGGCATCGCCCGCTACGAGGAGGCGTCCGGCGAGGACCAGATCACCGTGCGGGCCGCGATACCGGTCGCCGACGGGACAGACGCCGGCGAGCTGCCGGTGGTCGAGGTGCCCGGCGTCCCGCTGGCCGCCACGATCATCCACCACGGGCCGATGGACGGCGTCCTGTCCACCGCGCACGCCCTGGACCAGTGGATCGCCGCGCACGGCTACCGCCCCCTCGGACTCACCCGCGAGGTCTCCCTGGACTGCCCCGACGACCCCGACGCCTGGGTGACGGAGCTCCAGCAGCCCATCACCGCCCTCTGACGGGCCGAAGAGACGACACGAGGACACCCATGACGTACTACGTGGGCTCCGGCCCGTACTGCTACGCCCACTCCCTGGCCATGGTGCTCGGTGGGACGGCCCCGCCGCCCGCCGTGATCGAGGTGCTGACCGGTTCGCCGTTCGGCTTCCAGTTCATCGCCGGCAGGCTGCCGCTGTTCGACCCCTACGGCTGGAACCCCGACCTGGGTCTGGACGCGGCCGTGTCGCTGCTCGGCGTCCGCTGTGAGCGGACCGCCGGGGGCACGGCCGAGGAGGCCGCGGACCGGCTGCGCGCGGCGGCCGCCCGGGGACCCGTCCTGGTCGGCCCCGTCGACATGGGGCTGCTGCTCCACCAGCCGGGCACACCCACCGGCGACGACGGCGCCGACCACTACGTCGTCGCGCTGGAGGTAGACGACAACACCGTGCTCTTCCACGACCCGCACGGCCATCCGTACGCGACGCTGCCGGTGGCGGACTTCCTCACCGCGTGGGAGGCGAAGACGATCGACTACATCGACGCCCCCTACGTACTGCGGACAAACTTCGTACGGGAGCGGCAGGTCGCGCCGGAAGAGGCGCTGCGGCGTTCCCTGCCGGACGCGCGGCGCTGGCTGGCAGGCCGCGACGACCTGCCCGTGGCGCCGGGAACACTCGGCGGGGCCGCCGGCCTGGCGGCCCTGGCAGCCCGCGCCGACGGCGGACTCGACGCGGCGACGCGCGACCTCATGGCCCACTTCGCCGTCCGCCTCGGCGCACGCCGCGCCGCCGACGCCGCGCACTGCCTGGCGTCCCTGGGACTCTCCGGCGCTGCGGCGGTCGCGACCGAGCAGTCCCGGCTGATCGGCAGCCTCCAGCACCCGCTCGTCACCGGCGACGACCCGACCCTGGCCGACCGCCTGCGCCGGCTCGCCCCGACGTACGAACGGCTGCGTACCGCACTCCTGCCCGGCACTCACTGACCCTGCCGGTGGCCGGGCGCCGCCTCCGCCTCGGGGGTCAGCGGGTCGGGGGCGTCCTGAGGCGTGCGGTAGCCGTTCTCGAAGACGGCGGTGTAGACGTCGTCGCCCAGGGCCCGGCGGGCCTGCTCCTCGCAGGTCCGCCGGGTGGCCATCCATTCGGAGATGCCGAGCTGCGGTACGCCGAGGGTGTCCCACGTCCGCTGGGCGAGACCGAGCAGGTGGGCGGTGCGCCGGGCGTCACCGGACGCGGCCGCGGCGGCGCCGAGGACGTCCAGGGCGACGGCCATCCCGAGCGAGTCGTCGAGACGCCGCTTGGTGAGCCACGAGGCCCGGCCGTGTGCGAACGCGGCCTCCACCCGGCCGCGGGCCAGTTCGGCGCGTGCGCACATGTAGTCGACGAAGGCGCGCGACCACTGCTCGCCGTGCCGGTCGCAGTCGGCACGCAGGTGCTCCAGCACGGCGACGGCCTCGTCGACGCGGCCTTCGCTGAGGTACGCCAGGCTGCGGACACAGCCGGCGGACTGGGTGGGCTGGGCCATCGGGGTGCACCGGTGCCGGTCGAGGACCGCCTGGGAGAGGGTGGCGGCGCGTGCGTGGTCGCCGGCCATCACCGCCGCGATCGAAGCGAGGGTGTCGGCGCGGTCGGCCGCCGCGGCGCAGCCGAACCGGGCGCCCGCGGCGGCGATTTCGCCGACCCGAGCCGTGATCTCCGCCGGTTCTCCCAGCGTGGCGTACACCATCCCCTCGGCCCACAGCGCCTTGCCGCGCTCCGGACTCGGCGCGCGGTCCGCGGCGAGGGCCTGTGCCAGGTAGTACTGGCCCTCCCTCGGGAACCCGCACGCGTGCCAGAAGAACCAGAGGTTCCCGGCCAGCTCCAGTGCGGTGTGTCCGTCCGGCCGCAGGAGGCTCAGGTCCAGTGCGGCGCGCAGGTTGGTGTACTCCGCGGCCGTCCGCGCGTACCAGGTGAGCTGCTCCGGGCCGAGCCACTCGGCGTCCGCCCGCCGGGCGAACGCGCGGTAGTGGGCCAGATGCCGCCGGCGCATGCGCTCCTCCTCGCCCAGTTCGCGCAGCCAGTACGCGCCGTACTCCCGTACGGTCTCCAGCATCCGGAACCGCTCCGAACCCTCCGGCGACGGCAGCCAGTTGGCGACGGAGTCGTCCACGAGCACACCGAGCAGCCCCGGGATGTCGTCCTCGGGCAGATGCTCGTCGGCGCAGACCGCCACGGCCGCGTCGGCGTCGAAGGACCCGGCGAAGACGGAGAGCCGTGCCCACAGCAGCCGCTCGGCGGGCGTGCACAGCTCGTGGCTCCAGCCGATGGTGGTGCGCAGGGCTCGGTGCCAGGGGGGCACTTCTGGGGCGGGGCGCGGGCGGGTGGCCGGGGCGGGAGGGGCTTCCGGAGCGTCGCCTCCGTGGGCCTTGTCTTCCGGCGCCCCGTCTTCGGGAGCCGCCACGGACTCCTGCAAGACCTCGAAGCGGTCCGGCAGCCGCTTGACCAGCTCGTCGACGGGCAGCCGGCCAAGCCGGGCCGCGGCGAGTTCGATGGCCAGGGGCAGGCCTTCGAGTAGCTGGGACAGGCGTACGACATCCGCCGCGTCGGCGGCGGACACGGTGAACCCGGGCACGGCGTCGGCGGCCCGCTCGACCAGCAGCGTCACGGCCTCCGAGTCGTCCATGTCCTCCCGGCCGCGCGGCACCCGCAGCGGCTCCAGGGTCAGCACCTCCTCCGCCATGAGACCGAGGCGGCGCCGGCTGGTGGCCAGGATCTGCAGTCCCGGCGCGGCGCGCAGCAGGGCCTCGCCGGCCATCGCGCACGCGTCGGTCAGGTGCTCGCAGGTGTCGAACACCAGAAGGAGCTCCCGGTCGGCCAGATAGTCGGCGACCACATCGAGCAGGGGCCGGGTGGACTGGTCGGCCAGGGGCAGCGCCTCCGCGATCGAGTGGGCCAGCAGGGCGCCCTCCCGCAGCCCGGTGAGCTCGACCCACCAGACACCGTCCGCGAACCGGGGCCGCAGCCCGGCGGCCGCCCGCCGGGCGAGTCTGCTCTTGCCCACGCCGCCCACCCCGGTCACCGTGACCAGCCGGGACCGGCCGCACAGCCGCTCCAGCTGCCGCAGTTCGAGGCTGCGGCCGACCATGCTCGTGGTCTCCGGCGGCAGGTTTCCCGGCCGCCGCTCAGTCGGCTCCAACGATGCGCCTTCCTGGCCCGGACGGAGCGCTGCGATCCCTCGCCCCCTCACGTTCTGTGAGCGGGAGAGTAGTCCGGATCTCCGCCGACGTCCGGGGCGTGGCGACAGATGCCGCGAAATGACAGATCAAGACAGGAAGGCGTCGCAATCTGATGGTGGTTGCAGTCGGCGGCTCGTCACCCATGACGTAGTGCATGCGGACGCCGCGGGCCTTCGGTCGGTGGATTCAGGCAGGTTTGGACCGATCATTCCGGGAAGCCGGAAATACGCTCACTGCAATCTTGCACCAACCACCTAGTTGATCTACATTGCCATCCACATCGGCGTTGAGGATTCAACGACTGCCATCAAGGTCACGAGCCCAAGGCAGCTTCCTGCCGACCGCGTTGGGATCTGACGACTGTCATCAAGGCCACAAACCTCGGACGACACAGCAGCAGCGACTCAGGTCTACCTCGATCGATAGATTCCGTACACCGTCGTACATCATCGAGCGAAAGCGAACCAGACGTCGCGATGTATGAGTACGAAACGGGGAGACATGTCGCATCCGCTGGCGGCCCAGAGTCTGAGTTCGGCCCTACCAGGCATTGTTGAGTCCTATCGCATGGGACTCCTCCGCCTCAACAGCTTGCTCGTCCTGCATCCGGAGGCATGGGAACAGTGCCGTCGTCAGGCGGTGGCGATCATCCGGGAATGCGTGGCCAGCCTGGAGAGCGGTGCCTCTCCGCAGGCGACGGAAGCGGATGGGTACACCCGGCTGCTGGGGGCCCATCGGGCACTGCAGCGCATCCCCGCGGCCGAGTCCATCCGTGCCGTCGAGGTCCTCTGGTCGTCCCTGCAAGCCGCGGTGCACGTCGCCACGACCTGCGAAGCCCCCGCGCACCGGCTGCTGGTCTGGCAAACGGTCAACTCGGCCTTTCGGCGGGCGACAAGCGAGCGTCTTTACGCGGGGACACTCGGCTACGACGAGACCAGAAGCCGCATTCTCGCCCTCGAACGCCAGAGCACCCAGCCCGTGCCCCACAGCGAGTCTTCGCCGGAAACGGAAGAGGGCGGGCAACAGCGCGACGAGTTGACCACGCGGGAGCGCCAGGTCATCGACGCCGTTTCCCATGCCATGACCAACCGGCAGATCGCCCACCATCTGGGGATAAGCGAAGGAACGGTCAAACGCCATCTCTCCAATATCTTCGGAAAGCTGGGTGCTTCCTCCCGCATGGACGCGGTGCGCAAGGCGGCCGCAGCCCGCTTGTCCTAGCCTACTTGTCCTGGCCCGGCGCATTCATGAGGCGAGTGAGCCCGCACCGCTCCAGATGGGCAATGCCGCGAGCATCACGACATTGGCCGCGTACTGAGTGAACATGAAGGCCCGGTAGGCGCTGCGGCGGGCATTCCGGTCTCCTCCTTGCGTCGCCGACCGGCTGAAGCGCAGGCATTCCACGGTGACCCAGACCGCACCCAACGACAGCACCGTCGCACCGGGGATTTCCACGGGCGCCCAGATCGCCGCGGCGACCGGACTCGCTCCACCGACCAGTACCGCGCCGAGTACCGCGAGCCGCGTCGCCGCTTGCGGCCCCCTCACGGCCGCGAAGGTGCGCCGCCCCGCCGCGGCGTCTCCTTCGGCGTCCCCCAGATCCTTCACCACCGCGCCCACCAGCGCCATCCATGCGGCCATGACACTGGCGAACATCACGGGCACGGCGCTTCCCATGTCGCCGCCGGCAGCCGCCACTCCGGCCGCATAGGAGGTCCAGCCGAGCCCGAATACGACGAGCGCGCAGGAGGTACTGTGCCGTTTCGCCATGAACGGCCGTGCCGAATAGGCCCACCCGAGGGCCAAGAAGGCAGCGACCCATCCGATGAGTCCCGGTACGCACCAGGCTATTCCGAGTGCTCCCAGGGCCAGGACAGCGGTGAACACGCCGGCGGTCGGCAACGCGAGGTCCCCGCGGGCAATGGGACGATTCGAGTTGTTGTGGCGATCCTCTTCGACATCCATGACGCCGTTGATCAGGTAGACGAAGACGATCGCGCACCACCATGCGAGCCCGCCGAGTGCCACGTGGAGCGGGTGCACGGGCTGGTGGATCGCGAGTCCCACACCCACCACGTACCTCAGGACGAAAACCACCTGGACGACCGGCCGAGCTTCCCTCACACACAGCCGCGCTGCCCGCGCAACTCTGCGCAACGTAATGCGCCCTGAAGGGTCGTCAATATCCGACCATGGGGCGCGAATGAACTCAGCCACAGGTGGAGGATACAAGCACTCCGCAGTCGGTCGGACGGAAATGTGCCTCGTCTGCAACTAAAGACACAACCCGGCCCCGGGTGCAGTGCATCGCCGATGCCGCGCGGACCGAGAGCAGGCAACCTGCCGGGACACGTCTCGCCGAGGCGGGCATGAGTCTTTGGAGACATTCTGATGTCTCCTTCGGCATAACGATATTGCTGACGGGTCGACCCCTCTTCTAGTTTTGGCCGTCCGCACTGTGACGTGCCATTCCGTGATCGAGGGGTAAGCGAAGTGGACTACGGTATTGCTACGGTCACCTTGGGTGGCCCTCTGCCGGGCAAGATGCAAGCAATCGCTGACGCAGGCTTCTCTTGTGTCGAATTGATGGAATGGGACCTGCAGGAGTATTCGGCGTCTGCCGCCCGGGGCATGGCGGCAGACCTCGGCCTCGAGATCGTGAACTATCAGCCGCTCAGGGACTTCGAAGGCGGCCCCAGGGACCAGTTGGTGCCGAGGCTGGACCGCATCGAGCGCATCTTCGACCGTATGGAGCAGTTGCGGACGAGCACGCTGATCCTGTGCAGCAACGTCAGCGACGTCTCGGACCTCGACGACGGTGTCCTCGCCGATGATCTGGCGCGCCTGGGCGAACGGGCCGCCGCCAGAGGGTTTTCGATCGGTTACGAAGCACTGTCCTGGGGCCTGCGAGTCAATACGTTCCGTCAGGCCTGGCGCATGATCGAGCGCTCCGGCGCCGACAACATCGGCCTGGTGCTGGACAGCTTTCACACCCTCGCACTGCGCGACTCTCTCGAGGATCTGGCCGGCATACCCGCTGATCGCATCGCGCTGATCCAGGTATCGGATGCCCCCTGGATGGATCTGGATGTGCGGTCCTGGAGCCGGCATCACCGCTGCCTGCCCGGCGAGGGAGATTTCGACGTAGCAGCGTTCCTGGCACCCGTATTGGCCAACGGCTATGACGGCCCGGTCTCACTCGAAATCTTCAATGACCAATACAAGCTGCGGCCGCCTGCGCCGCTGGCGCGACAAGGCATGACCGCGCTGCGCGAGGTCACATCGGCGGCGATGAATTCAGCAACTGCTTCCCTGGTCGCGAACCCGTGATGCTGGACGGCGTGGGGACGCCGGCTCCCCGAGAAGAAGGGCAATATCGATGACCACAGAATACGAAGTGTTCGACTTTCCGGAGGTCAAGCCAGGCCCGGAGAAGCCGTTGGTACTCGGCCCGGCCGGCGAGGTCTTCAACTTCGTGCAGACGGGCGAGAGCAACGGCGGCAAGTACTTGTTCTCCAAGCTCACCGTGCCGCCGCACGTCGGGCCGCCGCCGCATATCCATCACCGTACCGACGAATGGTTCTATGCGCCGAACGGCGGCTTCAGCATCTTCATGGGGCCCAACGAATTCCCCGACTTGGACGTCACCCCTGGCAATGGTGCCGACAAGGAAACAGTCGCCATGCTGCCGATGCGCCCGAAGGAACTGCTCTACGTTCCGCGCAACTACACGCATGGCTTCGTCAACACATCCAATGTCACCCAAGAGATGTGGCTGGTCTGGACGCCGGACACGCCGGAGAGCTCGATCCTCCCGTACTTCATGAACGCGGGCAAGGTCGTGAAGAGCAACCAGGACATCACAGAGCCCGATTTCATGTCCCGTATTCGTCTGGTCACCATGGCTCGCGACTACGGCATCAATCAGAGTGCCGACTTCTGGGACTTCGTCAAGGACGTCGTGGAGGACAGACCTGACTGGCTGCCGAGCGACCGGCGCATGACTCTCCTCAACCTGATGCATGATGAAATTGAGGCGCAGGCCTAGTTTTACGCCATCGAATCAGGGGGAAAGTACATGAACTCCATTGCCATCGTCGGCGGCGGTCTGGGCGGCGCCGCGACCGCAGCGTTGCTGCAGCAAGCAGGCTACTCCGTAGCGGTATACGAACAGGCGGACACATTCGAGCCCGCCGGCGCCGGAATTCATCTGACGCCCAATGTGATGCGCATCTTGAGTCACATAGGCATCGGTGATGCGCTGATCAGGTCCGGTTACCTGCCCGCATCATTCACGAGTCGGAACCTGGCATCGAATTCCGTCAGGTGCACCTTGACGCTCGGTGGCCCGGCGACGGAGAGGTATGGAGCTCCCTATCTCACCGTCGGCCGCGGCGTGCTCCATCGGGAACTGATCAACGCCCTGCGGCCGGGCAGCGTGCAATACGGCAAGCGACTGGTCTCGCTCGACGACGGTGGCGAGTCGGTGCGGCTGCGCTTCGCCGATGGCAGCACCGTCGAAGCCTCCTGCGTCATTGGCGCCGATGGTCTGGGATCTCAGGTCCGTGCGGTGATGCACGGCGCTGAACGCCCCGCGTTCGCCGGCCAGATCGCGTACCGGGCGATCGTGCCTGCGCACATCCGGGTCCCCGTCGACAGGCGGTGCATCACCAAGTGGTGGGCCGACGACAGTTTCGTCATCGGCTACCCGACCGATTCCCGGAGCGACGACTACTACTTCGTCGCCGGCACGGCGGCTGACGCATGGACGCATCCCCAGTCCTGGGTCGGCGGCGACAAGGACGAGCTGCTGGACGCCTTCACCGGCTCCTGCGACGAAGTCCTCAACCTGCTGAACGCGGCGGAATCCTTGAGCAAATGGCCGCTCTTCGAGCGCCCGCCGTTGCAGCAATGGGGCCGAGGGCGCATTGCGCTCCTGGGCGACGCCTGTCACCCCATGAGGCCGCACATGGCCCAAGGCGCGGCCATGGCCATCGAGGACGGCGTACTGCTGCTGCGTTGCCTGGAAGGCGAGGACGAGATCGAGGCGGCGTTCTGGCGTTACGCGGAGAGCCGTAAGCAACGGACCGGCCGGGTCCAGGCCGTGTCCGCCGACAACTCGTGGCTCAAGGACGCCGAAGACCCGGCTTGGGTCTTCAGCCATGACGCGATGACCACTGATCTGGTGCCGCGCCGGTCCAGCGCCCTCACCGCCACATGAGACGGCTGAACATGAATTCAGGAGACACATCACGTGTACGACACTGACGTCCTGATCGTCGGGAGCGGTCCGGCGGGGTCATCCGCGGGACTGATGCTGAGCACGTACGGCATCGAGAACCTCGTGATCACGAAGCATCGCTGGCTCGCCGACACCCCGCGCGCGCACTACAAGAACCAGCGCACCATGGAGGTCTTCCGGGACCTGAACGTGGCGGACGAAATCCTTGCCAAGGCCTCGCCAAAAGAGGTCATGGGCAATGTCGTCTTCTGCACCAGTCTGGTCGGCGAGGAACTGGGCCGCCTGCCCTATGGCGCCAACAGGCCACAACGGCAGAGCGATTACGCGTTGGCCAGCCCCGCCGAGCACTGCGACCTGCCGCAGACCCTCCTCGAACCCATCCTGTTGTCCAATGCCGCTGCGCGCGGCAGCCATGTGCGCTTCGACACGGAATTCCTGCGGCTCGACCAGGACGAGCAGGGTGTCACCGCGCATGTCTTCGACAGGCTGAAGCGCGAGCCGTACGAGATTCGGGCCAAGTACCTGATCGGGGCGGACGGCGGCAACAGCCGTGTGGCGGAGCAGCTCGGTCTGCCCATGGAAGGCCACATGGGGCTCGCCGGCAGCATCAGCATCATTCTGCACGCGGATCTCTCCCACCTCGTGGCGCACCGGCCCGGCTATCTCTGGTGGATCATGCAGCCGGGCGCCAATGTCGGGGGCATCGGCATGGGCCTCCTGCGCATGGTCAGGCCGTGGAACGAGTGGCAGATCGTGTGGGGCTACGACATGAGCGCCGGCGAGCCCGACGTCTCCGAAATCGACGCGGTCGGCATTGCCCGTCAACTGATCGGCGACGATTCGGTGGACATCACCATACGCTCGGTCTCGACGTGGACGGTGAACCAGAAGTACGCCACCAAGTATTCCCAAGGGCGGGTATTTTGTATGGGCGATGCGGTGCATCGTCATCCCCCGTCCAACGGCCTGGGCTCGAACACGTCGATTCAGGATGCCTACAATCTGGCGTGGAAAATGGCGATGGTCCTGAAGGGTCAGGCTTCGGACCGACTGCTGAATACGTACGACCAGGAACGCGCGCCGATCGGCAAGCAGATCGTGGAGCGCGCGAACAAGAGCATCGAGCAGTTCGGAGGCATCTTCTCTGCACTCGGCCTGGACGCAAACCTCGATGCGGAGCAGATGCGCGCCAACATGTCCCTCTTGAAGGAGGGTTCTGCCGCGGGTGCCGAAAAGCGCAGAATGTTGCGCGAGGCCATCGAGCTCAAGTCGTACGAATTTGCCACGCAAGGCGTTGAACTCAACCAGCGTTACGCATCCGACGCCGTCCGCCCGGACGGTACCGCGCAGCCCGCCTGGCTCCGCGACCCTGAGCTGTACTACCAGGCGTCCAGCCGGCCCGGCGCCCGTTTGCCGCATGCGTGGCTCGACCGGCAGGGTACGCAGATCTCGAGCCTGGACGTGGTGGGCAAGGGCAAGTTCTCCCTGCTGACGGGGCTGAACGGCGAAGTGTGGCTTGCTGCCGCCGAGCGCGTCTCCAAAGAGCTGGACATCGAGATCGCCGCGCATGTCATCGGCCCCGGACACGCCTTGCAGGACCTCTACGGAGATTGGGCGGAGGCCGCGGAGATACCGGAGGACGGCTGTCTCCTGGTGCGACCGGATTCGTTTATCGCCTGGCGCAAGGCGGATTCTGGCGAAGCCGAGGAATCGCTGCGCGCAGCCTTGCTCGACATTCTTGGTCGAGATGATGAGCGAGCCTCAGCGGCTCGTCCGGATATGGCGATGGCCGAGTAGAGAAGGTGCGCATGACTATCCAGACGTCTTTCCAGGCGGAGCCCGTTACGCACGTAGAGGCCGAGGTCGGGGCCGAGGCCGGGGTGCCGGAAGCCGGCACCATCCGCAGGATGCAAGAGCTGATCCGCGGTATGGCGGTCACGCAGCTGATCGCTGCGGCCTGCGAAGTCGGACTGCCCGACGCGGTGGACGACGAGGGAACCTCGTTGGCCTCCCTGGCCGAGCACCTGAAGGTCCACACAGATGTCCTGACCCGGGTGGCCCGAGCACTGTCGTCCTTCGGCGTGTTCGAGGTCGAGGCGGACGGCAGAATCCGCCACAACGAGGCCTCGCGGCTCCTGAGAACCGCCCCCGGCCCCACGCTCCATTGGACCGCACGGTTCTGGGCGATGCCGAGCATTTGGCGGTCCTGGGGAGCACTGAGTCACTGCGTCGACACCGGCGAGGAAGCGTTCGCCCACGTCAACGGTCAGGACTTCTTCTCGTACATGAACGGAAGCCCTGAAGAGGAAGCGCTCTATCAGCGCTACATGGCGAGTGGTTATCCGGGGCGTTACGCGGCCATCGCCGATGTGCTCCCCGTGGCCCCGGGTCAACGGGTGATCGACGTCGGCGGTGGAACCGGCAGCCTGGCGCGGACGATTCTCGAAAGGAATCCGAGCGCGCAAGCAGTGGTGTACGACCAGGCCAGCGTCATTTCGGCCTGGCCCGCGGCGTCCGGGGACGAACGGCTGAGCACGCGTGCGGGCAGCTTCTTCGACGCGGTACCGACGGGCGGGGACATCTACATCCTGTCGTGGATTCTGCACGACTGGCCGGACGACAAGGCCGAGACCATTCTCCGCAATTGCCGCGAGGCGATGGACGCCGGCGCACGACTCGTGGTCGTGGACCGCGTGCTGCAGGAATCACCGCAGGAGTGCGACCCGCTCGACCTGGTGCTGGATCTGCAGATGCAGCTGCTGCACGGAGGGCGCGAGCGCACCCTGGACGACTTCAAGCGGCTCCTGCACGCGGCAGGCTTTTCCGCCCCTCAGGTGCTGTCCGCGCGTCCCGAATTCTCGGTCGTCCAAGCACGCGCCGTGTAAACGTCGAATTCCTATTCTGTCGAGAGAGCAATGACCACTGAGAGTGCAACAAGCCGGCCGACGCAGCTGCGCATGTCACGCGGACTGACCTTCCTGATGGCGCTGGCCTGCGGCGCGGTCGCGGCCAACATCTATTACGCGCAGCCCCTGGTGGCTCTGATCGGCCCCGACGTGGGCCTGACCGAGAACGCCTCCAGTTTGATCGTGACCCTGACCCAGATCGGCTACGGTGTCGGCCTCGTCGTACTGGTTCCGCTGGGTGACATCTTCGAGAACCGGCGTCTCATCATGGTCACGCTGGTGGCATGCATGGCGGCGCTGCTGAGCGCGTCCGTCGCGTCGAACGCCGGCTTGTTCCTTGCCACTTCTCTGGTCATCGGCCTGAGTTCGGTCGTGGTGCAGATGCTGGTGCCCTTCGCCGCCCATCTCGCCCCGGAGGAAACCCGTGGCCAGGCCGTCGGCAATGTCATGAGCGGCCTGCTGATGGGCATCCTGCTCGCGCGGCCCGTGGCCAGCATGACGACGGATCTGCTCGGCTGGCGTGCGATATTCGCCATCTCCGCCGGACTGATGCTGGTGTTCGCCGTGACCTTGCGCTCGGTCCTTCCGGAACGGAAGCCGAGCACGTCCTTCCGCTACCTGACGTTGCTGGGGTCGATGGGCCAACTGCTCGTCCACACGCCGATCCTGCGGCGACGGGCGTTCTACCACGCCTTGCTGTTCGGGGCGTTCAGTCTGTTCTGGACTGCGGTGCCACTGATCCTGGCGAGCCCGGCGTGCGGTCTGAGCCAAGGCGGCATCGCCCTGTTCTCCCTGGCGGCGGTCCCAGGAGCCTTCGTCGCGCCGATAGCGGGCCGTGTCGCCGACCGCGGTCTGACAAAGCCCGCGACGGCCTTCGCGATCCTGACCGTCGTCGCCTGCTTCCTCCTGGTGTTCGCGAGTGGCGGGCACATGGTCGCGGCCCTGTTCTTCGCGGCGCTCCTGATCGACGTCGGCATCTCGTTCAACCTGGTCCTCGGCCAGCGCGCGATCTTCTCGCTGGGGGCGGAGATACGGAGCCGGCTCAACGGCCTGTACATGGCGATCTTCTTCATCGGAGGCGCGGTCGGCTCTGCCGTGGCCGGGTCCGTGTACGCGACGTACGGCTGGGAGGGCATCGCATGGTGCGGCATCGCCTTCCCGCTGCTGGCGGCCCTCTACTACCTGACGGAGCTGGTGCCGCGGCGCCCCGCGACGGCCGCGTGACCCGGAGGCTTCCCGCCGACCCCGGTCGGCTTCGCAACACCGAACTCATAGGAACCACAGATGGCTGAACAGATGACAGGTGCTCAAGCTCTGGTCAGGGCTTTGGAGCACGTCGGAGTCGACACCGTTTTCGGGTATCCCGGCGGCCACATCCTCCCCGCCTACGACCCGCTCTACGACTCGACCAAGGTCCGCCACGTACTGGTGCGGCACGAGCAGGGCGCGGGACACGCCGCGGAGGGGTACGCCCAGGCCACCGGCAAGGTCGGCGTCTGCATGGCCACCTCGGGCCCGGGCGCCACCAATCTGGTCACCCCGATCGCCGACGCGTACATGGACTCCGTCCCGATGGTCGCCATCACCGGTCAGGTGTCGAGCGGCATGATCGGCACGGACGCCTTCCAGGAAGCCGACATCTGCGGCATCACCCTTCCGATCACCAAGCACAGCTTCCTGGTGACCGACCCCGACGCCATCGCGCGCACCATCGCGGAAGCCTTCCACCTCGCCTCCAGCGGCCGTCCCGGCCCGGTACTGGTCGACATCTCCAAGGACGCGCTCCAGGCCCGCACCGAGTTCCACTGGGAACCGACGCCACAGCTGCCCGGCTACCGGCCGGTCGCCCGGCCGCACGCCAAGCAGATCCAGGAGGCGGCCAGGCTGATCGCCGAGGCCGAGCGGCCGGTCCTGTACGTCGGCGGCGGCGTGCACAAGGCCCGCGCCTCGGCGGAACTGCTCCGCCTGGCCGAGCTGACCGGTATTCCGGTCGTCACCACGCTGATGGCCAGGGGCACCTTCCCCGACAGCCACCCGCTCCACATGGGGATGCCCGGCATGCACGGCAGCGTGCCGGCGGTAGGCGCGTTGCAGAAGGCGGACCTGCTCATCGCCCTGGGAGTGCGGTTCGACGACCGGGTCACCGGGCAGCTGTCGTCGTTCGCACCGCGGGCCAAGGTCATCCACGCGGACATCGACCCGGCGGAGATCTCCAAGAACCGGACGGCTGACGTGCCCATCGTGGGGGACTGCCGGGAGGTCATCGACGCCCTCGTCCACGCGATCGACCGCCCCGGTGACTACGTCAAGTGGCGCGCACTGCTCGACGGCCTGAAGGAGACCTACCCGCTCGGGTACGAGGAGTTCGCGGACGGCCAGCTCGCTCCGCAGTACGTCCTGGAAAGGCTGAGCTCCCTCGTCGGACCGGACGCCCTCTACGTGGCCGGCGTCGGCCAGCACCAGATGTGGGCGTCCCAGTTCATCGGCCATGAGAAGCCCGGCGGCTTCATCACCTCCGGCGGCCTCGGCACGATGGGCTTCGCCGTGCCCGCCGCGATGGGCGCCAAGATGGGCCGGCCGGACGCGACGGTCTGGGCGATCGACGGGGACGGCTGCTTCCAGATGACCAATCAGGAGCTGGCCACCTGCACGCTCGAAGGCGCGCCGATCAAGGTCGCGGTCATCAACAACGGCAAACTCGGCATGGTCCGCCAGTGGCAGTCGCTCTTCTACGGCCAGCGGTACTCCAACTCCGACCTGCAGACGACCGAGCGCGTCCCCGACTTCGTGAAGCTGGCGGAGGCCTACGGCTGCGTCAGCCTGCGGTGCACCCGGCCCGAGGACGTGGACGCCACCATCGCCAAGGCGATGGAGATCAACGACGTGCCGGTGGTCGTCGACTTCGTGGTCCACGAGGACGCCATGGTCTGGCCCATGGTCCCCGCCGGCACCAGCAACGACGACATTCAGATCGCCCGAGACATGACTCCGAAGTGGGAGAGCGACGCATCATGAGCAAACACACGCTGTCGGTCCTGGTCGAGGACAAGCCCAGCGCGCTCACCCGGATCACCGCGCTCTTCAGCCGGCGCGGCTTCAACATCGACTCCCTGGCCGTCGCCCCGACCGAGGGGGACGGCCTCTCCCGCGTCACCCTCGTGGTGGACGCGGACCGCTCCCCGCTGGAGCAGGTGACCAAGCAACTCGACAAGCTCATCAACGTACTGAGCGTCACGGAAGTCGACCGCACGCGGCCGGACCCCACCCCGCCCCCTACAGCCAGTCCCTTCGCTTGAAGATGAAGTACAGGCTCACGCACACCACGGCCATCAGCAGAATCGCGAACGGATACCCGACCGCCCACTTCAGCTCGGGCATCGTGTCGAAGTTCATGCCGTAGATCGTGCCGACGAGGGTGGGGGCGAAGAGGATCGCCGCCCATGACGAGATCTTTTTGATCTCCTCGTTCTGTTCGAAGCCTGCTTCCGCCAGGGCCCGCATCTCCGCGTTCTGTTGTTGCGTGACCAGGGTCGCGTTGACCGTGAGGATGTCGGCCAGGGCCTGGCGGAAGCCGTCTACTCGTTCGCTGGTGTGGGTGACGTGGTCGGCGACGTCGCGGAGGTAGCGCTGGAGTTCCTCGTCCGTGCCGTACTTCGCGAAGCCCGCCATCAGGGCGTGCAGCATGCTGACCAGGGGGCGGGTGGCGCGTTGGAACTCGACCATTTCGCGGGAGAGTTCGTAGATGCGGCGGGAGACCTCCGGGTCGCCGCGGAAGACCTCCGTCTCGATCTCGTCGATGTCGTTCTGGACGCCGGAGACGACCGGGGCGTAGCCGTCGACCACCGCGTCGAGGATCGCGTACAGCACCGCCTCGGGGCCGAGCCTGAGGAGGTCGGGGGAGTCCTCCATGCGGCGGCGGACCGCCGAGAGGTCGGGGGCCGCGCCGTGCCGGACCGTGATGACGAAGTCGGGGCCCACGAAGACGTGGAGTTCGCCGAACTCGACTTCCTCGGGCGCGTCGAGGTAGCGGGCCGCGCGCAGGACGACGAAGAGTGTCTCTCCGTAGCGTTCCAGTTTCGGGCGCTGGTGGGCCTCCATCGCGTCTTCGAGTGCCAGCTCGTGGAGGTCGAACTCCTCGGCCAGGGAGAGGAGTTCCGCCTCGGTCGGGCGTGCCAGGCCGATCCATGCCATTCCGTCCGGTGCGTCGCGCAGCTCGCGGAAGGTGTTGGCCAGGGTGCCGGGCGTCGCCACGCGGACGCCGTCGCGGTACAGCGCCGCCTCGACGACGCTGCCCGCGGCCGGCCGGGGAGGGGCCTCCGGAGGCTCCGGGTGTGGCTGGGTGCTCTCGGGAGGCGGGGCCGCCGGGGGGCGCGTCGCACGCCGCCATGTGTGCTTCTTGGTGTTCGCGGTCGGTGTGGGACGGGTGCGGCGCTCCGCCATGCTGGCCGCCTCCTTCGTCGATCGCTCGCCTATATGGTCACGGAGCAGGATATGCGGGCCAAAAGGTGCGGGCGGGGCGGGCGCGGCGGGCCGGGGGCTCCGATGTCCGGTGCCTCCGGTGTCCGGGGCCTCCGATGTGCGGGGCCTCCGATGTGCGGTGCCTCCGATGTGCGGGGGGGGGGGCTCTGATGTCCGGGGCCTCCGGTGTTCGGTGGGCGCAGAGCCTCGTGTGGTTGCGGACCGTATCTGTCCTCGGGCCGCGCTAGCGTGCCGCCATGAAGACGACGAAACCGGTCCCGGCAGGTTCCGTACCCGTCCTGGGGGTGCGTGACCTCAATCGGGCCACTCTTGAGCGGCAGCTCCTGCTGCGGCGGGCGGACGGCCTGTCCGTCAAGGACGCCGTGGCCCACCTCGTCGGCCTCCAGGCGCAGAACGTCAAACCGCCCTACTACGCTCTCGCCGCGCGCCTCGAACACTTCGATCCCGCCGAGCTCTCCGCGCTCCTCGAAGCACGCGAGCTGGTCCGTATCGTCACCCTGCGCTCCACCATCCACCTGCACACCGCCGCCGACGCCCGCACCCTGCGCCCGCTCGTGCAGGACGCGCGCGCACGAGAGCTGTCGGCCTTCCGCGCGGGGCTGGCCGGCGTCGACCTGACCGAGCTCGCCGAGCTCGCCCGCGAGGCCGTCGAAGTGGAGCCCCGCACCATGAAGCAGCTCCGCGAGCTGCTGCTCGTCCGGTGGCCCGACGCCGATCCCCAGTCCCTCGCCGTCGCCGCCCGCTGCACGTTGCCGCTCGTCCAGGTCACCCCGCGCGGGCTGTGGCGGCGCAGCGGGCAGGTCGCGCTCACCACCCTCGGGACGTGGCTCGGCGACGGTGAGGGTGATGGCGGCCGTGAAGCCGATGCCGCCTCCCTCGACGGCACCGTCCTGCGTTACCTCGCCGCCTTCGGGCCCGCCTCCGTCCAGGACATGCAGACCTGGGCCCGCCTCACCCGGCTCCGCGAGGTCTTCGAGCGGCTCCGGCCCCGGCTGGTCACCTTCCGCGACGAGAACGGCGTCGAACTCTTCGACCTGCCCGACGCGCCGCGCCCCGACGCCGACACCCCTGCCCCGGCCCGCTTCCTGCCCGAGTACGACAACCTCCTCCTCTCGCACGCCGACCGGTCCCGCGTCGTCCCCGCCGAATACAAGGGCCGTACCTGGAAGGGGAATTACTCCTACTCCGTCTTTCTGCTCGACGGGTTCCTTGCCGGCGTGTGGCGGCTGACCGAGGACACGAAGAGCGGGAGCGCCGGGTGTGGGAGTGCCGTGGTCACCATCGAGCCGTTCGGGCGGCCCGGGCGCGCTCAGCGCGACGAACTGGTCCGGGAGGCGGAGCGCATGCTGACGCGGATCGCGGAGACGTCCTCGTCGTACGACATCCGCTTCGGGGCCGTCGTCGACGCCTGACCGGGCGAGCCCATCACGCCCGGTGTCAACCGGGTGGGCCCTACGGCAGCAACCCCGTCCGCCGCGCCGCCACCACCGCCTCCAGGCGTGTGTGCGCGCCCAGCTTCCGCATCGCGGAGCGCAGATACCCCTTCACCGTCTCCGGGCGGAGTCCGAGCCGCTCGGCCGCGGTCGCGTTCGTCACGCCCGCGGCCACGCAGGACAGCACGTCGACCTCGCGGGGAGCGAGGGCGACAGGGCGGGTTCCGGTGCGGTCCGGGACCGTCACCGCCGACTCCAACCGGCCGCACACCGCGACGAGTTCGGCCCGGAGCGCCGCGTCCACGATGCGCGGCGCCAGGGCCCGCAGCGCCGCGTGCGCCTCACGCACCCGCTCCCACGCCCCCGGGTCCGCCACCGCGCCGGGCGTCCCAGGATCCGCCACCGCGCCGGGCGTCCCCGGGCCCGCCGTCACGCCGGGCACCCCCGGCCCCGCCACCGCGCCGGGCACCCCCGGCCCAGCCACCGACCCCCGGGCCACCGCGAGCAGCGACCGCACCTCGTCCCGTACGAGAAGGGCCTGCTCCACGTCGCGCGCCGCGGCCACCGCCGCCGACAGCGTCCGGTCGCCGAGCGGCTGGGCCGCGCGCAGGGCGCCGTACAGGACTCCACGCACCCGGCGACGTACCACCACAGGGACCGCGAGCACCGACCGCAGGCCCTCCGCCGCCACCACCGTGTCGTACTCGTGGCTGATGTGCCGCGACCCGTGGTAGTCGGTGACCGCGCACGGCCGCGAGAGCGCGACCGCCTTGCCGCCGAGGCCGTTCCCGGAGGAGATGGCGAGGCCTTGCAGGGCGTGCGTCCCCGTGCCGCTCAGTTCGCCGATCCGCACCTGGCCAGGGCCGTCGAGGAGACCGCCGAAGGCCACCGGGAGACCCGTGCCGCGGCGCAGCCGCAGCAGGGCGGTCCGCATCTCCGCCGTCTCGCCGCCGTCAGCCGACACGCATCCGCCCTCTCGTCCCGCGACACCCCCGTCCGGGGGTAGTGCAACCCGCATCACGAATTACACGATGTCGCGTAGCGTCCGGCAATGAGTACGGCGGCACGAGGAGCAGAGGTGCATATGACGACTGACGGGACGAGTGCCACGGAGCAGTTCCGTACCGCACGGGACTTCCTCCTGCGGCATCGAGAGGACTACGCCACCGCGTACGAGGGCTTCGCCTGGCCGCGGCCCGAGCGGTTCAACTGGGCGCTCGACTGGTTCGACGTCATCGCCGAGGGGAATGACAGGACCGCCCTGCACATCGTCGAGGAGGACGGTGCGGAGACCCGGTTCTCCTTCGCGCAGCTGTCCGCCCGCTCGAACCGCGTCGCCAACTGGCTGCGGGCGGGCGGTGTCCGGGCCGGTGACCGCATCGTCGTGATGCTCGGCAACCAGGCCGAGCTGTGGGAGATCGCCCTCGCCGCGATGAAGCTGCGCGCCGTCGTCATCCCGGCGACGCCGCTGCTCGGCCCCGTCGACCTGCGGGACCGCATCGACCGGGGCCGCGCCCGGCACGTCGTCGTACGCGCCGAGGACACCGCGAAGTTCGACGACGTGCCCGGTGACTACACCCGGATCGTCGTGGGCGGCGAGCGCCCCGGCTGGTCGCCGTACGCCGGATCGGGCGACGCCCCAGAGGCGTTCGAGCCCGAAGGCATCACCCTCGCCGACGACCCGCTGATGCTCTACTTCACCTCGGGCACCACCGCCCGCCCCAAGCTCGTCGAGCACACCCACGTGTCGTACCCCGTCGGGCACTTGGCGACGATGTACTGGATCGGCCTCAAGCCCGGCGACGTCCATCTGAACATCTCGTCGCCCGGCTGGGCCAAGCACGCCTGGTCGAACCTCTTCGCCCCCTGGAACGCCGAGGCGACAGTCTTCATCCACAACTACGCCCGCTTCGACGCGGGGCGGCTCATGGCGGAGATGGACCGGGCCGGTGTGACGTCGTTCTGCGCGCCGCCCACGGTGTGGCGCATGCTCATCCAGGCAGATCTGACGCAGCTGCGCACCCCGCCGCGCGAGGTCGTCGCGGCCGGGGAGCCGCTCAACCCGGAGGTCATCGAGCAGGTGCGGCGCGACTGGGGCGTCACCATCCGCGACGGTTTCGGGCAGACCGAGACCGCCGTCCAGGTCGCCAACTCGCCCGGGCAGGAGCTGAAGCCCGGCTCCATGGGCCGGCCCACGCCCGGCTTCGCCGTCGAACTCCTCGACCCGGTGACCGGCGCGCCGGGCGCGGCGGAAGGGGAGATCGCCCTCGACCTCGGGGCGGACCCCGTGGGCCTGATGGCCGGCTACCACGGCGACCCCGAGCGCACGGCGGAGGCCATGGCGGGCGGCTACTACCGCACGGGTGACATCGGGTCGCGCGACGCCGACGGCTACATCACCTATGTCGGCCGGGCCGACGACGTCTTCAAGGCGTCCGACTACAAGATCTCGCCGTTCGAGCTGGAGAGCGCGCTCCTGGAACACGAGGCGGTGGCCGAGGCGGCCGTCGTGCCGGCGCCCGACCCGGTGCGGCTCGCCGTCCCGAAGGCGTACGTCGTACTCGCCGAGGGCTTCGAACCCGGCCCGGACACGGCGAAGTTGCTCTTCGAGCACTCCCGCGCGGTGCTCGCCCCCTACAAGCGGCTGCGCCGCATCGAGTTCGGTGCGCTGCCCAAGACCGTGTCGGGCAAGATCCGCCGCATCGAGCTGCGCGAGGCGACCGCCGCGGGCTCGGACGCCGAGTACCGCGAGGAGGACTTCCGATGAGTGACCTGTCCTACGCGCACGGCACGAGCGGCACGCCACTGCTCGGTGACACCATCGGGCGGAACCTCGACCGGGCCGTGGCGGCCTGGCCGGAGCGGGACGCGCTTGTGGATGTCGCCGCGGGCACGCGGTGGACGTACGCCGAGTTCGGCGCCGCCGTCGCCGAGTTGGCGCGCGGGTTCATCGGGGCGGGCGTCGCCAAGGGGGACCGCGTCGGGATCTGGGCGGTGAACTGTGCCGAGTGGGTGCTCGTGCAGTACGCCACCGCGCGCATCGGCGCCATCATGGTGAACATCAATCCGGCTTACCGAGCCCATGAGTTGGAGTTCGTGCTCAAGCAGGCGGGCGTCTCCGTCCTCGTCGCCTCGCAGGCCCACAAGAGCAGCGACTACCGCGCGCTCGTCGACGAGGTGCGGCCCCGCTGTCCGGGGCTCCGTGCCGTCCACTACATCGGGGACGGCTCCTGGGACGCGCTGCTCGCGGCCGGCGCATCGGTCACGGACGCGGAACTGGCCGCCCGTGAAGCCGAGTTGAGCTGCGACGACCCGGTGAACATCCAGTACACCTCGGGCACCACCGGCTTCCCCAAGGGGGCCACGCTCTCCCACCACAACATCCTCAACAACGGCTACTGGGTGGGCCGCACGGTCGGCTACACCGAACAGGACCGGGTCTGCCTCCCCGTCCCCTTCTACCACTGCTTCGGCATGGTGATGGGCAACCTCGGCGCCACCTCGCACGGCGCGTGCATCGTCATCCCCGCACCGTCCTTCGACCCCGCCGCCACCCTGCACGCCGTCGAGCGCGAGCGCTGCACCTCCCTGTACGGGGTGCCGACGATGTTCATCGCGGAGCTGAACCTCGCCGACTTCGCGACGTACGACCTGAGTTCGCTGCGCACCGGCATCATGGCGGGCTCGCCCTGCCCGGTCGAGGTGATGAAGCGGGTCGTCGCCGAGATGCACATGGCGGAGGTCTCCATCTGCTACGGCATGACCGAGACGTCGCCCGTCTCCACGCAGACGCGCCGCGACGACGACCTGGAGCGGCGCACCGGCACGGTCGGCCGGGTCCTGCCGCACGTCGAGGTGAAGGTCGTCGACCCGGCGACCGGCGTGACCGTGCCGCGCGGCACCTCCGGTGAGCTCCGCACCCGCGGCTACAGCGTGATGCTCGGCTACTGGAACGAGCCCGAGCGGACCTCCGAGGTCATCGACGCCGGGCGCTGGATGCACACCGGTGACCTCGCGGTGATGCGCGAGGACGGCTACGTCCAGATCGTCGGCCGCATCAAGGACATGATCATCAGGGGCGGCGAGAACATCTACCCCCGGGAGATCGAGGAGTTCCTGTACCGCCACCCGAAGGTCGCCGACGTGCAGGTGGTGGGCGTACCGGACGAGCGGTACGGGGAGGTGCCGCTGGCCTGCGTGATCCTGCGGGACCCCGCCGACGTACTGACGCTGGAGGAGCTCCAGTCCTACTGTCGCGGGCAGTTGGCCCACTACAAGATCCCGGCGGCCCTGCGCGTCCTGGACTCCTTCCCGATGACGGTCTCCGGAAAGGTACGCAAGATCGAGCTCAGGGAGCGGTTCGGGGAGCGGGGCGGGGAGCCGGGCGAGGAGTGAGGCGGGGAGCGAGGTCGTCCCGGGTCGCGTAGAGGTCGCGGGACATGCAGAGGCGGGGCCACCGGTCTAGGCCGAGCTCCGCCTCGTGCGCGCGGATCTTCCGCAGCGCCGGAGTGAGGTCGCTCTCCGCGAGCGGGCGGAAGCCGATGCGGGCGTAGTACGGGGCGTTCCACGGGACGTCGGCGAACGTGGTCAGGGTCAGCGCCCTCGCCCTCTCCGCGCGCGCCCGCTCCGCCGCGTGGTCGATGAGGGCTCGGCCGACGCCGCGGCGGGCCGCGCGCGGGTGCACGGAGACCTGCTCGATGTGGAGCGCTTCGGCGTCGGGGAGGGGCTCGGCGATCAGGTACGCGACCGGGGCGTCGCCCTCGTCGACGGCGGCCCAGGCGTGGCCGGCCCGGCGGAACCGGTCCAGCTCCTCGGCGGCGGGCGGCTCGTCGTCCGCGATCGCGGCCATGCCGAGCGCACGGAACGGCTCGCCCGCGGCGCGCTCGATGTCCTGGAGCGCGGGCAGTTCGGTGGCGGTGACGGGGCGGATGCGCATGCGGCGAGTATGCCCCGGCCAAAATCCCTTGTGCGGGTGGGGGCGGACCGGCGATCGTAGGCCGGTCCGTGTGCCGATCCGGGTACTTGTGCTCCAGGTCAGCCCGTCTGCCGATCGCGTGAGGTGAGCGTGCGCCTGTCCAAGGCCGGTGGCCCCGAGAGAGCCGGGGGCGGGGAGGCCGGTGGCGCCGGAAAGGCCTCCGCCGAGGTCTCCGGCGAAGTCTCCGGAGGCGCCCCCGGAGCGGTCGTCGCCGGATCGGCCGGTACGCCGGGTCCGCCCGGCCTGAGCCGCGGCATGGTCCTGCTGCTCGCCGTCACCTGCGGCGTCGCCGTCGGAAACGTCTACTTCCCGCAGGCCGTCAGCCCGTTGGTCGCCGACGGACTGCACGTGTCGGCCGACACGGCGGCGCTCGTCGTCACGGCCACCCAGTTCGGTTACGCCGGCGGCATCTTCCTCCTCGTACCTCTCGGCGACCGCGTCCCGTACCGGACCCTCATCGTCACGCTCCTCGCGCTCACCGGACTCGGCCTGCTCGGCGCGGGCGCCGCGCCGGGTATCTCGCCGCTGGTCGGCGCGAGCGTCCTCGTGGGCGTCACCACCGTCGTGGCCCAGGTCATCGCGCCGACGGCGGCCGGCCTGGTCCCCGCGGAGCGCCGCGGCGCGGTCGCGGGCACGCTCCTGAGCGGGTCGATCGGCGGCATGCTGCTGTCGCGCGTCTTCGGCGGCACGGTGGGGGAGTGGCTGGGGTGGCGCGCCCCCTATCTGATGACGTCCGCCGTCGCGCTGCTCATCGCGTGCGTGCTGGCCCGCGCGCTGCCGAGGTCGACCGCGCCGTCCCGGCAGCGCTACCCCGCGCTGCTCCTCGAAACGCTCCGGCTGCTGCGCACCGAGCCCGACCTGCGGCGCTCCGGCTTCTACCAGGCGATGATCTTCGGCGGGTTCTCCGCCCTGTGGACCGGCGTCGCGCTGCTGCTCACCGGTCCCGAGTACGGGCTCGGTGCGTCGGCGGTCGGCGTGCTCGCCCTGGTCAACGCCGCGACCATGATCTGTACGCCGGTGGCGGGCCGGCAGGTGGACCGCCAGGGCTCCGACGCGGTCAACCTCGTCTGCATCGTCGCCGTCCTCGCCGCGTCCGCCGTCCTCTTCGCCGGCGGTCTCGGCGGGGTGCCGGGACTCGCGGCCCTCGCGGTGGGGTCGCTGCTGCTCGACGTGGCGATGCAGTCGGGCACGGTCGCCAACCAGGTGCGGATCTTCGGGCTCAGCGACGAGGCGCGCGCCCGGCTCAACACGGCGTACATGACGTGCGCCTACCTGGGAGGCAGTGTTGGCTCCTGGCTCTCGGTGCACGCCTTCGGCACCTTCGGCTGGTCGGGCGTGTGCGGGCTCGTGGCGCTGCTCGCGGCCCTGGCGCTCGCCCGCCACCTGGTCCACCTGCGCGGGGCGGACCGTGGGGGCGCGGGCCCGGGCGCCGTCACGCCCCCTTAGCGACTAGCTCGTCCGCCGCGCTGTTGACCGGCTGCGGCGTGCCGGTGAGATCCATGGTGAACAGCGGTACGCCGAGGGTGTCCGCGCCGGCCCCGGCGCCGACCGTGTATCCGCAGAGGGAGAAGAAGGCGCAGGCGACGGGGGTGGCACCGGCCTCGGTCATGGCGGTCAGCCACAGACACTCGATGTCCCGCAGGGTGACGGGCCGCGGCGCGGGCTCGACCTGAGCCAGCATGCCGCGCGCGGAGATCCGGGCCCCGGAGGGCGGGCGCCGCGCGGCGCTCCGCGTGTCCGGATAGCCGAGCCACCGCAGATACAGGGCGACCACGGTCACGATGTCACGCGCGTCCCGGATGGTCACCGGCCGAAAGGCGGGCCGACCCCGCGGGCCACCACGCACCCCCGCCCCCGCCCCCTCTCCTGCTCCTGTCCCCTCTGCCGCGCCCGCACCCGCACCCTCCCCCGCCCCGCCCACCACCGGAACCCGCAGCACCGCCCCACAGGCGCAGCCCAGCTCCGGCTGGGGCCACTGGCTCCGCTCCCCGCAGGACCCGCACCGCACCGTGACCCACTCGTCCGCCCAGGCCCGGTCGGTCACGCGGGAGGCCGCCGCGCCGGGTGCCAGCGGCGGGACCACCGGGGCGCCGCACGCGCAGGGATAGGCCGGGGGAGCGTACCGATGCTCGCGCCGGCAGTCCGGGCACCGTACCGGCACATCACCGTCCGTCATCGTCACCACCGCCCGCCGCCTGCCGCCCACGCCCTGCCCTCCCTCCCCATCCTCCACCCAAGGAATGCCCGGCGACCGCCAGTTGAGGAGACGGTCCGCGGATGTCTCTTGACGGTCTCCGGCCCACCCGCTTACATTGCTTCCATATAGCAGAACTAACTTTCCACAATGCGGAAACAGAAGCTCACCGCGGGGCGCGACGGGAGCCGGATCCGCCAGCCGTATCCGGCAGCCGAAGAGCTGTCGAAGCTGTCGAAGCAGGAGAACCCCATGGCTCGTATGACCGCTGCCCGCGCGGCAGTTGAGATCCTCAAGCGCGAAGGCGTCGTCAACGCGTTCGGTGTGCCGGGCGCCGCGATCAACCCCTTCTACAAGGCGCTCAAGGAGGGCGGTGGCATCGACCACACCCTCGCCCGCCACGTCGAGGGCGCCTCGCACATGGCCGAGGGCTACACCCGGTCCAACCCGGGCAACATCGGCGTCTGCATCGGTACGTCGGGTCCGGCGGGCACCGACATGATCACCGGCCTGTACTCCGCCATCGGCGACTCCATCCCGATCCTCTGCATCACCGGCCAGGCCCCGACGCACCTCCTGCACAAGGAGGACTTCCAGGCCGTCGACATCGCCATGATCGCCAAGCCGGTCACCAAGATGGCCGTCACGGTCCTGGAGGCCGCGCAGGTCCCCGGCGTCTTCCAGCAGGCCTTCCACCTGATGCGCTCGGGCCGCCCGGGCCCGGTCCTCATCGACCTGCCCATCGACGTCCAGCAGACCGAGATCGAGTTCGACCCGGAGACGTACGAGCCGCTGCCGGTCTACAAGCCCGCCGCGACCCGCGCCCAGATCGAGAAGGCGATCCGCTTCCTGGTCGAGTCCGAGCGCCCGCTGATCGTCGCGGGCGGCGGCATCATCAACGCCGACGCGAGCGACCTGCTCGTCGAGTTCGCCGAGCTCACCAACACGCCCGTCGTGCCGACCCTGATGGGCTGGGGCACCATCCCGGACGACCACGACCTGAACGCCGGCATGGTCGGCCAGCAGACCGGCCACCGCTACGGAAACGCGACGTTCCTGGAGTCGGACTTCGTCCTCGGCATCGGCAACCGCTGGGCCAACCGCCACACCGGTTACAAGCTGGACGTCTACACCCAGGGCCGCAAGTTCGTGCACGTCGACATCGAGCCGACCCAGATCGGCAAGATCTTCGCGCCCGACTACGGCATCGCGTCGGACGCCAAGGTCGCCCTGGAGCTCTTCGTCGAGGTCGCGAAGGAGCTCAAGGCCGCCGGCGAGCTGCCCGACCGCTCGGAGTGGGTCGCCTCCCACCTCAAGCGCAAGGAGACGCTGCAGCGCCGCACGCACTTCGACAACGTGCCGATGAAGCCGCAGCGGGTCTACGAGGAGATGAACAAGGCCTTCGGGCCCGAGACGCGTTACGTCACCACCATCGGCCTCTCCCAGATCGCGGGCGCGCAGATGCTGCACGTCTACAAGCCGCGGCACTGGATCAACTGCGGCCAGGCCGGCCCGCTCGGCTGGACCATCCCGGCCGCGCTCGGCGCCGCCAAGGCCGACCCGGAGACCCCGGTCGTCGCCCTCTCCGGGGACTACGACTTCCAGTTCATGATCGAGGAGCTGGCGGTCGGCGCGCAGCACCGCATCCCGTACGTCCACGTCCTGGTCAACAACGCCTACCTCGGCCTGATCCGCCAGGCGCAGATCGGCCTGGACATCAACTTCCAGGTCAATCTGGAGTTTGAGAACCAGAACTCCCCGGAACTCGGTGTCTACGGCGTCGACCACGTCAAGGTCGCCGAGGGCCTCGGCTGCAAGGCGATCCGCGTCACCGAGCCCGACGAGCTCCTGCCCGCCTTCGAGCAGGCCAAGAAGCTCGCGGCGGAGCACCGGGTGCCGGTCGTCGTCGAGGCGATCCTGGAGCGCATCACGAACATCTCGATGAGCCCCACCGCCGACATCAGCGCGGTCAAGGAGTTCGAGGAGATCGCGACGGAGCCGGGCCACGCGCCCACGGCGATCCGGCCGCTGAAGGTCTGACGCCACCCGACAGGGGCGGTCCATCCGAGGGGGGTGGACCGCCCCTTCGGCGTGCGCGGACCGTGCCGTAGCGTGGCCGGATGGACTCACCGGATGGCCTGAAGGTCATGTTCTGTGTCGACGAACCGCAGTTGGCGGCCTGGCTGGAGCGGCATCACGGCGACTCGCCGGGGGTCTGGGTGAAGCTCGCCAAGAAGGGGACGGGGGTGGCCTCCGTGACGGCCGCGGAGGTCAACGACGCCGCGCTCTGCCACGGTTGGATCACCGGCCACCGCAAGGCGTACGACGACGTCCACTATCTCCAGAAGATCACGCCCCGCCGCCCACGGAGCCTGTGGTCGCAGGTGAACATCGACCGCGTCGCGGAGCTCACCGCCGAGGGCCGGATGCGCGCGCCGGGCCTCGCCGAGGTCGCCGCGGCCCAGGCGGACGGCCGCTGGGAGGCGGCGTACGCGTCGCAGCGCACCGCCACCGTGCCGGACGACCTGAGCGCCGCCCTGGCGGCGAGCCCGGCGGCGCGGCGGACCTTCGATGCGCTCGGCAGGTCCGACCGGTACACGGTCCTGCACCGCCTGATGACGGCGAAGAAGCCCGCCACCCGGGCGGCCCGCCTGGAGCGGATGATCGCGACCCTGGAGGCGGGCGAGAAGGTCCGGTGACACGGAGGCCAGGTGACACGGAAGTCCGGTGACAGGGAAGGCCGGTGACACGGAGAAGCGCCGGGTACGGGACCGTCCGTACCCGGCGCTCCGGCCGTGGGATCTCCTGCGTTGTGCCCGTCCGACGGCGCGCGACTGGCGGAACATGCATACGCGCTGCCGGACGGAGTTCGTGGCCCCCGAAGGGGTCGGACGGGACCGCGGCGGTTGTGATGGACCGTGGGTTCCCCTCCCTCAGGTCGAGAGGGAATCCGCCGGACCTTGACCACCGCACTGGCTCACAGAGCCGCCGCGGACCGTGCCTGCCCGGCCGCGTCACGTACCACCCCTCATCCGGGTCCGTGACGTCGGCGCGGGCTCAGCGCCGGCGGGTCGACCTCCCGTCAACCCACCGGCGCAGCCTGGGAGTTACCGCTCGCTCAGTCCTCGCGCAGGGCGCGGACGGCCTCCTCGACGCGCTTGCCGTAGTCGGCGTCGGCGGCGTGGAAGTGGGCGAGGTTCTTCTCGATGACGTCGTCGCGGGAGACCTGCGAGAGGCCGCCGGCGATGTTCGCCACCAGACGGGACTTCTCGTCCTCGGACATCAGGCGGTAGAGCTCACCGGCCTGGAAGAAGTCGTCGTCCTTGGTGTGGGTCGGGGCGGCGTGCGTGCCGGTGTAGCCGGCGATCGCGAGCGGCGCCGACAGCGGCTGGCCGGTCTCGACCGGGCCGTCGTACGAGTTGGGCTCGTAGTTCTTGCGGTCGCGGCCGTACGCGTTGGACGCCATCAGGCCGTCGCGGCCGTAGTTGTCGGCCTTGGCCGCCTTGGGGGCGTTCACCGCGAGCTGGGTGTGGTTGACGCCGAGGCGGTAGCGGTGCGCGTCCGCGTACGCGAAGAGGCGGCCCTGGAGCATCTTGTCGGGGGAGGGGCCGATGCCCGGAACGAAGTTGTTCGGGGAGAACGCGGCCTGCTCGACCTCGGCGAAGACGTTGTCCGGGTTGCGGTCGAGGACCAGGCGGCCCACGCGCTGCAGCGGGTAGTCCTTGTGCGGCCACACCTTGGTGAGGTCGAACGGGTTGAAGCGGTAGTCCGCCGCCTCGGACGCGGGCATGATCTGCACGTGCAGCGTCCAGGACGGGTTCACGCCCCGCTCGATGGCCTGGAGCAGGTCGGTCTGGTGCGAGTTCGCGTCCTTGCCCGCGATCTCGGCGCCCTGCTCCGAGGAGAGGCAGCGGATGCCCTGGTTCGTCTTGAAGTGGTACTTGACGAAGAAGGCCTCGCCCTTGGCGTTCGTCCACTGGTAGGTGTGCGAGCCGTAGCCGTTCATGTGGCGGTACGAGGCGGGGATGCCGCGGTCGCCCATCAGCCAGGTGATCTGGTGCGTGGCCTCGGGGGCGTGCGCCCAGAAGTCCCAGACGTTGTCCGGCTCCTGCTTGCCCGTGAAGGGGTCGCGCTTCTGGGAGTGGATGAAGTCGGGGAACTTGATGGGGTCCTTGATGAAGAAGACAGGCGTGTTGTTGCCTACGAGGTCGTAGTTGCCCTCTTCGGTGTAGAACTTCAGCGCGAAGCCACGGGGGTCACGGACCGCGTCCGCGCCACCGAGGTTGTCGGCCACGGTCGAGAAGCGCAGGAAGACCTCGGTGCGCTTACCGATCTCGCTCAGGAAGTCGGCGTGGGTGAAGCCGGTGACGTCGTCGGTCACCTCGAAGTAGCCGTACGCGCCGGAGCCGCGGGCGTGCACCACACGCTCCGGGATGCGCTCACGGTTGAAGCGGGCGAGCTTCTCCAGCAGGTGCTGGTCCTGCAGGAGGATCGGGCCACCGACGCCGGCGGTGGCGGAGTTCTGGTTGTCGGCGACGGGGGCGCCGGACTCGGTCGTAAGCACGCGCTTCGACATCGTGACCTTCCGTGCTGTGACTGCTGAGGTGTTCGGAGCGTAAGGACCCCTGAACTGCTACGTCAACAGTTTGTTGAAGTTGATGATGGGGTTCCGGGCCGCGGCGGCGCCTGGGCGCGACAGGACAGGTGTCAGCGCCACCGCGGCCCGGAAGTTCGAGGGAGCTCGGGAAGGGCTAGAGCTCGGCGCCCGAGAGGCGCTCGACGGAGCGCAGCAGGGCGGAGTGGTCGAGGCCGCCGTCGCCCTGGGCGCGCAGCGAGGCGACCAGCTGGGCGACGACCGCGCCGACCGGCAGGGCGGCACCGACGTTGCGGGCGGCGTCGGTGACGATGCCCATGTCCTTGTGGTGCAGGTCGATCCGGAAGCCGGGCTTGAAGTCCCGGTTCAGGAAGTTGTCCTTCTTGCGGGTCAGCACGGTGGAGCCGGCGAGGCCGCCGTTGAGGACGTCGAGCGCGGCCTTGAGGTCCACGCCGGACTTCTCCAGGAAGACCACGGCCTCGGCGCACGCCTGGATGTTGACGGCGACGATGAGCTGGTTGGCGGCCTTCACGGTCTGGCCCGAGCCGTGCGGACCGCACAGCACGATGGTCTTGCCGAGGGCTTCGAGGAGCGGCTTGGCCTCGTCGAAGTCGGCCTGCTCGCCGCCGACCATGATGGAGAGCACGGCCTCGATGGCGCCGGCCTCGCCGCCGGACACCGGGGCGTCCAGGGCGCGCAGGCCCTTCTCCTTGGCGGCCTTGGCGAGGTCCACGGAGGTCTGCGGGGTGATCGACGACATGTCGACGATCAGCGCGCCCGACTTCGCGTTCTCCAGGATGCCGTCCGGGCCGTACGCGATGGCCTCGACCTGCGGCGACGCGGGCACCATCGTCACGATGACGTCGGCGTCCCTGACGGCCTCGGCGATGGACTTCGCGGCGGTGCCGCCGGCCGCGGCCAGGCGGTCCAGCTTGTCCTGCTCCAGGGTGTAGCCCGTGACGGAGTAACCCGCCTTGATCAGGTTCTCGGACATGGGGGAGCCCATGATGCCGAGGCCGATCCATGCGATCTTGGGAAGGTTGCTCATGAGGGTGCCTTTCTAGCTGCTCTAGCTGCGGTGTACGGGTAGGAGGTTCAGGCTGTCGGCAGCCAGCCGAACGCCTCGGCGCTCGGGGCGTCGCCCGGCTTGTACTCCAGGCCGACCCATCCCTCGTAACCCGCCTTCCGGAGCTGGTCGAGGAGACCCTCCAGGGGGAGCGAGCCGGTCCCGGGGGCGCCGCGGCCCGGGTTGTCCGCGATCTGCACGTGGCCGGTCTTCGCGGCGTACCGCTCGATGACCGACGGCAGGTCCTCGCCGTTCATGGACAGGTGGTACAGGTCCATGAGGAACTTCGCGTTGCCGAGGCCCGTGGCCGCGTTCACCTTGTCGACGATCTCGATCGCCTTGGGCGCGCTCACGATCGGGCAGAGCGGCGACTCCGGCTTGTTCAGCGCCTCGATCAGCAGGATCGCGCCGACGCGGTCGGCCTCGCGGGCGGCGAGCACCAGGTTCTCCAGGGCGAGTTCGTCCTGGACCGCCGGGTCCACGCCCTCGACGCGGTTGCCGTACAGCGCGTTCAGCGCCTTGCAGCCGAGCGACTGTGCGAAGTCCGCCGCGACCGAGAGGTTCGCGCGGAATTTCTCGCTCTCCTCGCCGGGGACCGACAGGGCGCCCCGGTCGGGGCCCGGCAGCTGCCCGGCGTAGAAGTTCAGACCCACCAGCTGGACGCCCGCGTCCTCGATCGCCTTCTTGAGGGCGTCGAGCTCGGACTGCTCGGGGGTGGGGGCGTCGACCCAGGGCCACCACAGCTCGACCGCGCTGAAGCCGGCCTTCGCGGCGGCCGCGGGGCGCTCCAGGAGCGGGAGCTCGGTGAAGAGGATCGACAGGTTCACATTGAAGCGCTGGTCGGAGTATCCCATGGGGCTTCCGCGCTCCTTCCGTATTGCGGAAGTTCATTTCTGCTTGATGGAAGACTGCCTCCGATCTGCGGAAGCTGTCAAGAGGGGGCTGCCGAAAAATCGAAGAGCGGCGTTAGGTTGTGGGGCGTGCGATTGAGAGTGGAGTTCACGACCGAACCCTTCGACCTCGACGAGGCCCCGGCGCATGCGCTGGTGGCCCGCGAGGTCATTCAGGGGGCCCCGCTGGACGCCGTGGACGTAGGTCCGTTCGGCAATACGGCCGAGGGCGATGTCGACGCGGTGCTGACCGCGGTCGACGCGATGCTGCGCCGGTCCCTGGGGGCCGGCGCCACCCGGGTGTCGCTCCAGGTCAACGTGATCGGCGAGCCGGGCGCGCCGGCGGACCCGGGGGAGGCGGATAAGTGACCGGTATCGGGGACGACCCCTTCGTCACCGCGGTGAAACCGCTGGTGGACGCCATGGGCGGCGAGATGGTGCCGCCCGACCAGGCGGGCGTCGACGACGTGGTCCTCGCCTGGGAGGGCGCGGACGTGGTGGCCGTGCGGCTGCCCCAGCTCGCCGACTCCCTGGACCACATCCTGCTCGCCCTTGAGCGCAAGCAGGGCAGGCCCCTCGCCGAGCTCGACCGCAAGGCGAAGCAGGAGGTCGTGCGGATACTGGAGGCGCGCGGGGCCTTCTCCGTCCGGCACGGCGTCGAGACGGTGGCCGGTGCGCTGGGCGTCAGCCGCTTCACCGTCTACAACTACCTGAACCGGGAGAACGCCGCGAAGGGGGATTGATCAGGGGCTTCCCTTCACGCTGCGCAGTCGAGCCGTCACCCGTTCTGTCGGGTGGCGGCTTCTTTGTTCAAGTTATTTCAACAAAGTGTTGACGCTGCGTTGTTCAAGGTCTTAGCTGTTCCGCAGCCCGTCCAGCACAAGGCCACGGAGGCTCCCGTGACTTCGAGTACGACACCGGGTCTCACCCGGTTCAACGCCTTGGAGGAGGCCGCGGCCACCGCCGCGCTCCACGAGGCCTGCGCCTCTTCGGCCTGGGGAAGCAAGCTGCTCTCCCAGCGCCCCTACGCCACCGCCGACGACCTCTTCGCCGCCAGCGACGCCGCCATGGCCGAGCTCACCGCGGACGACCTGGCCGAGGCGATGGCGGGGCACCCGCCGATCGGGCGCCCGAAGCCCGGGGACCCGACCTCGTCCCGCGAGCAGCGGGGCATGGCAGGCGCCTCCGAGGAACTCAAGACCGAAATGCTCGAACTGAACCTGGCCTACCAGGAGAAGTTCGGTCACGTCTTCCTGATCTGCGCCACCGGACGCACCGGTGAGCAGATGCGGGACGCCGTCAAGGAACGGATCGGCAACTCGCCCGAACAGGAGCGGGAGATCGTCCGCACCGAACTGGGCAAGATCAACCGCATCCGCCTGACCCGCCTCCTGGAGGAAGAGACCGCATGAGCACGGAAACGACGGCATCGGTGTCCACCCACATCCTGGACACCAGCGTCGGACGCCCCGCCGAGGGCGTCGCCATCTCCCTGTCCGCCCGCAGTGGCACGGACGCGGCGTGGCAGGCGCTCGGCGGCAGCGCGACCGACGCGGACGGGCGCTGCAAGGACCTGCCGGCTCTGCCGGAGGGGACCTCGCACGTACGTCTCGACTTCGAGACCGAGGCGTACTTCCTGAGCAAGAACAACCAGCAAGCCGAGGCGCAGCAGGACGCCCCCGCGAATCGGGACAGCGGTGCGAGCGGCGTGTTCTTCCCGGAGGTGGCGATCACGTTCGCCGTCGTGCCGGGCGAGCACTACCACGTACCGCTGCTGCTCAACCCGTTCGGCTACTCCGTTTACCGAGGGAGCTAGCAGACATGCCCACCATTCTGGGACAGAACCAGTACGGCAAGGCTGAGAACCGGGTCGTAAAGATCACGCGGGACGGCGACACCCATCACATCAAGGACCTGAACGTCTCCGTCGCCCTCTCCGGCGACCTGGACGACGTCCACTACAACGGTTCGAACGCCAACTGCCTGCCGACGGACACGACGAAGAACACCTGCTTCGCGTTCGCCAGGGAGTACGGCATCGAGTCCGCCGAGCAGTACGGCATCCACCTCGCCCGGCACTTCGTGGACAGCCAGCCCTCGATCCACCGCGCGCGGATCCGCATCGAGGAGTACTCCTGGGAGCGCATCGGCGGCTCCGACAGCAACGCCAAGTTCATCGGCGCCGACGAGGTCAAGCACTCCTTCGTCCGCAAGGGCCAGGAGACGCGGCTCGCCCAGATCACTTACGACGGCGAGAAGTTCGAGATCCTCTCGGGTCTGAAGGACCTGACCGTGATGAACTCCACGAACTCCGAGTTCTGGGGCTACATCAAGGACAAGTACACGACCCTCCAGGAGGACTACGACCGCATCCTCGCCACCTCCCTGTCCACCTGGTGGCGGCACAACTGGACCAGCGACGAGCAGCGCATGCCGAGCTGGGAGCGGTCGTACGAGCAGGCGAAGAAGCACATCCTGCACGCCTTCGTGGAGACCTACTCGCTCTCCCTCCAGCAGACGCTGTACCAGATGGGTTCGCGGGTCATCAACAACCGCAGCGAGATCGACGAGATCCGCTTCTCCGCGCCCAACAAGCACCACTTCCGTCAGGACCTCTCGCCCTTCGGCCTCGACAACGAAGCCAAGGACGGAGCCGTCTACTACGCCGCCGACCGCCCCTACGGCCTGATCGAGGCCACGATTCTGCGGGACGGCGTCGAGCCGAAGATCCCGGTCGACATGACCAACCTCTGACGCGGGATGCGCGCCCCCGCCCCTCCGCAGTGGGCGGGGGCGCGCCACACCGGAGGGAACATCCGCAATGGCACAGCCTGCAAAGGGGCCGGCAGCAGCCGAAGGCCCATGTTCCACCCCATCGGAGAAAGCCGTCGGTGAGTCAACTCCCGACTGTCACCCGGTGGATGAGAAGCTCCACCCCTCGCGGCTCGTCCCCGCCGCGCTCCAGCACATCGCCGCCATGTACGCGGGTGTGGTCACCCCTCCGCTCATCATCGGCCAGGCCTGCGGCCTGGACACCGTCGCCCAGACCCGGCTGATCGCCGCCGGACTGCTCATCGCCGGTCTCGCCACCATCCTGCAGACCCTCGGCGTCAAGGGCTTCGTGGGCAACCGCCTGCCGTTCGTCAACGCCGCCTCCTCGGCGGGCATCGCACCCATCCTCGCCATCGCCGAGACCAACGCCAAGGGCGACCAACTCCCCGCGATCTACGGCGCGGTGATGGTCGCGGGCGTCTTCTGCCTCGCCGTCGGACCCTTCTTTGGCCGGCTGCTCCGCTTCTTCCCGCCGCTGGTCACCGGCGTCGTCATCACCCTCATCGGCGTCACGCTGATGCCCGTGCCCGTGAAGTGGGCGCAGGGCGGCGACGACACCGACCCGACGTTCGGCGACATGAAGTACCTGGCGCTCGCCGCCTTCACGCTCGTCGTCATCCTGATGTTCCAGCGCTTCGGCCGCGGCTTCCTCAAGCAAGTCGCCCTGCTGGCAGGCATGTTCATCGGCACGCTCGCCGCGATCCCGTTCGGACTCGCCGACTTCACCTCGGTGCAGACCGCCCCGCTGGCCGCGCTGCCCACGCCGTTCGCCGCAGGCGCCCCGATCTTCCAGCCCGCCGCGATCCTCTCGCTCTGCATCGTGATGCTGGTCCTGATGACCGAGTCCGCCGCCGGGATGCTCGCCCTCGGTGAGATCTGCGAGCGCAAGACCGACGGGAGGACCATCACCCGCGGCCTGCGCACCGACGGCATCGCCACCCTGGTCGGCCCCGTCTTCGGCGGCTTCCCGACCTCAGCCTTCGCGCAGAACGTCGGCGTGGTCTCCCTGACCCGCGTCCGCAGCCGCTACGTCGTCGCCGTCGCGGGCGCCACACTCATCGTGCTCGGCGCCTTCCCCGTGCTCGGCGCGGTCGTCAACGTGGTCCCCATGCCGGTCCTCGGCGGCGCGGGCATCGTCCTCTTCGGCTCCATCGCGGTCAGCGGCATCCGTACGCTCTCCGAAGCCGGCCTGGACGACAGCTCCAACATCATCCTGGTGGCCGTCGCGCTCGGAGCGGGCATCATCCCGCTCGCCGCGCCCACCTTCTACGCGGACTTCCCCGCGTGGGCCCAGACCGTGCTCGGCTCCGGCATCAGCGCCGGCGCGCTCGTCGCGGTCACGCTCAACCTGTTCTTCCATCATCTCGGCACCCGTGGCGGCGCGCAGAGCGCGGCCGCGGCACTCAAATCTTCCTAGGGTCATGCCGTGCCCAATCGCCACTCACGAATTGAAGGAAGCACCATGGCAGCTTCTTCGGCAGACCGCATTGTCATCGAGAACGCCGCGATCGCGACGGTCGACGCCCAGGACACCGAGTACGCCTCGGGGTACATCGTCGTCGCGGGGAACAGGATCGAGTCCATCGGCGCGGGCAAGGCCCCGGAAGGCCTGGAGAACGTCGTACGCCGCGTCGACGCCACCGGCCACCTCGTCACCCCCGGCCTGATCAACACCCACCACCACTTCTACCAGTGGATCACCAGGGGCCTCGCCACCGACCACAACCTGTTCAACTGGCTGGTCGCGCTCTACCCGACGTGGGCCCGCATCGACGAGCAGATGACGTACGCGGCCGCGCAGGGTTCCCTCGGCATGATGGCCCGCGGCGGCGTCACCACCGCCATGGACCACCACTACGTCTTCCCCAAGGGCTCCGGCGACATCTCCGGGTCGATCATCCGCGCCGCCTCCGAGATGGGCGTCCGCTTCACCCTGGCCCGCGGCTCCATGGACCGCAGCGAGAAGGACGGCGGCCTGCCGCCGGACTTCGCCGTCGAGACCCTGGAGGGCGCGCTCGCCGCCACAGAGGAGACCGTGAGGAAGCACCACGACGCCTCCTTCGACGCGATGACGCAGGTCGCCGTCGCGCCCTGCTCGCCGTTCTCCGTGTCGACCGAACTCATGAAGCAGGGCGCCGAGTTGGCGCGCGGCCTCGGCGTACGGCTGCACACGCACGGCAGCGAGACGGTCGAGGAGGAGAAGTTCTGCCACGAGCTCTTCGGTATGGGCCCGACCGACTACTTCGAGTCGACCGGCTGGCTCGGTGACGACGTGTGGATGGCGCACTGCGTCCACATGAACGACTCCGACATCGCCGCGTTCGCCCGCACCGGCACCGGCGTCGCCCACTGCCCCTCCTCCAACGCCCGCCTCGCCGCCGGCATCGCCCGCGTCCCCGACATGCTCAAGGCGGGCGTCCCCGTCGGCATCGGCGTCGACGGCACCGCGTCCAACGAGTCCGGCGAGCTCCACACCGAGCTGCGCAACGCCCTCCTCATCAACCGCCTCGGCGCCCACCGCGAGGCCGCCCTGAACGCCCGTCAGGCGCTGCGTCTCGGCACCTACGGCGGCGCGCAGGTCCTCGGCCGCGCCACGCAGATCGGCTCCCTGGAGGCCGGCAAGCTCGCCGACCTGGTGCTCTGGAAGATCGACGGCATCGGGCACGCGTCGATCGCCGACCCGGTGACCGCCATCGTCTTCGGCGCGGCCGCCCCGGTCACCCTCTCCCTCGTCAACGGCAAGCCGGTCGTCGAGAACGGCCGTCTGCTCCACGCCGACGAGGACGCCATCGCCCGCTCCACGCGGGACGAGGCTCAGCGTCTCGCGCGCATCGCCGCCGAGAGCTGAACCCAAGAACTCCGGTCAGGGGGGACGGCCCCTGACCGGACTTGAGCAGCCGAGCGGGCTGCTCAAGTGCCGCCCCGGAACGTGGCCCAAAGCTTCGCGTTCCCGGGGCGGTCAGTACTACCTGGGCGCATTACCCACAACCGCATACCGAGCAAGTCCTTGCACCACGCACCACCCCCCACCTCCCAGAAGCGAAAAGTGCCGGCGGTCAGCCGGGACCGGAAAACAACCGGAGGAGCCACAGTGGCCACTCAGCCCAGGTTCACCAAGCAAGGCACCACCCCGGACCCCGACACCGACGAGGGGTCCATACATCCCGTCGACGAGAAGCTCCCCGCCCTCAAGATGGCGACGACCGGCCTCCAGCACGTGGCGGCCATGTACGCGGGAGTCGTCGCCCCGCCGCTCATCGTGGGCGCAGCCATCGGCCTCTCCGCCAAGGAACTCACCTTCCTCACCGGCGCCTGTCTCTTCACCGCCGGCCTCGCGACCTTCCTGCAGACCCTCGGCGTCTGGAAGATCGGCGCCCGGCTGCCCTTCGTCAACGGCGTCACCTTCGCCGGTGTCGCGCCCATGCTCGCGGTCGTCGACTCGACCAAGGACAAGGACGACGCCCTGCCGATCATCTTCGGCGCGGTGATCGTCGCGGGTGTGCTCGGCTTCATCGCCGCGCCGTTCTTCTCGAAGATGATCCGCTTCTTCCCGCCGGTCGTGACCGGCACGGTCATCACCCTCATCGGCATCTCGCTGATGCCGGTCGCCTTCGGCTGGGCGCAGGGGCCCGTCCCCGGCGCCGACGACTACGGCTCGATGAAGAACCTGGGCCTCGCCGGCATCACGCTCGTCATCGTCCTGCTGCTTCGCCGCTTCACCACCGGCTTCGTCAAGCAGATCGCGGTCCTGCTCGGTCTGGTCATCGGCACCCTCGTCGCGATCCCGTTCGGCGTCACGGACTTCGGGCCGGTCGGCGACGCGGACATCGTGGGCTTCCCGACGCCGTTCCACTTCGGCGCACCGCAGTTCGCGGCCGCCGCCATCGTCTCGCTCTGTGTCGTCATGGTCGTCTCCATGACGGAGTCGACGGCCGACATGCTCGCCCTCGGTGAGATCGTGGGCCGCCCCGCCGACGAGAAGACCATCGCGGCCGGGCTGCGCGCGGACTGTCTCGGCTCGGCGGTCAGCCCGCTCTTCAACGGCTTCATGTGCAGCGCCTTCGCGCAGAACATCGGCCTGGTCGCGATGACGAAGATCCGCAGCCGGTTCGTGGTCGCCGCGGGCGGCGGCTTCCTGGTCCTGATGGGGCTCTGCCCGATCGCCGCCTCGCTGATCGCGGTCGTGCCGCGCCCGGTGCTCGGCGGCGCGGGCGTCGTCCTCTTCGGCTCGGTCGCGGCGAGCGGCATCCAGACGCTGGTCAAGGCGAACCTGGAGAAGGACAACAACGTCCTGATCGTGGCGGTCTCGCTGGCCGTCGGCCTGATCCCGATCGCGGCGCCGGAGTTCTACCACGCGTTCCCGGAGACCGCGAAGATCATCCTCGACTCGGGCATCTCGACGGGCTGTGTGGCGGCCGTGCTCCTGAACCTGGTCTTCAACCACATCGGCAAGGGCCGCGACGAGGACGACGTGACGGCGCCGATGGAGCCGGGCGGCGAGATCGCCCAGTCGCGCGTGCCGGGCCAGGCGGTGGCCCACTGAGCCTCCGGTCACGCACTCTCAGCTGTCGACTCAGCTGTCGACGTCCATCGCGTTCGGGTCCGGCGCGGCGCCACCGTCGGTGACGACCTTGATGACGTTGCCGTTCTTGTCGCACAGCTCCGCGCGGACGACGAACCCGGCCTGGATGCCCTTCCAGAAGATGACTTCCTGCTGCTGGGCGAAGGCCGTGGTCCCCAGCGTGTCCACCAGGTCGATGCCGCCGGGCGCGTTGATGACGTAGCGCCAGCCGCTCCCGTCGGGCTGCCGTGCCCAGTCCGGCACGTATCCGCCCGGGGAGCGGGTGGCGCTGACGAAACCGGTCCGCTGGAGCAGCTTCTGGTAGTGCCGGAGGCTGGCGGGCAGCTTCTCGTTCCAGGGCTTGAACCCCTTGCCGAGGATCTGGTCGGGCGTCCTGCCGTCCCACCGGTACAGGGGCTCGTTGTCCTTGCGGTAGCGCAGCGGGGGCACGGCCCGCCCCTGCTTCCTGTCCTCCCGCATCGACTTCACCTTGCCGGGGTCGACGCCGTACGTGCTCTCGCCGAAGCCCGCCGCGGGCTGGGGCGTCGGCGTGGTGGCACGCGGATACTTGTCCCGCTCCGCCATGAACGACGGGAAGTCGTACTCGCCCGCCTCCGAGTCGGCGCCCCCGTCCGACAGCTCCTCGGCGTCCGAGAAGTCCAGCCGGTCGATGTCCATGGCGTCCTGGTCGGCCGCGCGCTGCACCACGGGCTGCCCGTCCTGCTGGTGACCGCATCCCGCGCCGTGCTGGTGCCGCTCCTGTTCCGCGGCTTGTCCGGCCCCTCGCAGCATCTGTACGACAGCGGCGTTGCCCGCCCTTCCCTGGAGGGCGAGCAGCCGCTGGAGCGGGGCGTCTTCGGCGGCCGCAGCGGGTCTGCGGGCCGCGGTCCGCGCCTTCGCGGCGTCGTGCTTTCCGGCGTGGTCGTGTTCGTGCAAGGGGGGCTCCTCGGTCACAGAGCCACCAAGCATCGCCGGGCGACAACCCGTGGGGCCAGGAACCTGAGGGCAGGACCGGGGGCACTTTTCGTGGTCCACGAGGTCTTCCCGTCTGCCACCGAGCGCCCGGCATGACGTCGATGTCGAATTCATGCCAGACCCGGGCGGGGTGCCGCTGGTGGACTCGGTGCCATGCCCGTATCGACGTCTCCATCGGCCCGGCTCCCCGCAGCCGCCCCCGCGCCCGCCCGTTCGCCCCTCATGGGGTGGCTCGGCGTGGTCTCCCTCGCCCTGGGGATCTTCGCCATCGTCACCACCGAGATCCTGCCCATCGGCCTCCTCGGGCCCATCGGTGACACCTTCGGCGCCTCGGACGGCACGGCCGGACTGACGATGACGATGCCGGGGCTCCTCGCCGCCGTCGCGGCCCCGGCCGTGACGGTCACCACCCGGCGGGTCGACCGGCGCCGGATGCTCTGCCTGCTGATGCTGGTGCTCGCCCTGGCGAACTTCCTGGCCGCGTGCGCCCCCGCGTACTGGCTGATGATGGTCTCCCGCGCCCTCGTCGGCCTCGTCATCGGCGGGTTCTGGTCCATCGGAACGGGTCTGGCCGCCCGCCTGGTGCCCGAGGCGCAGAAGGGCCGTGCGACCGCCGTCCTCTTCTCCGCCGTCCCTCTCGGCTCCGTCCTCGGCGTGCCCGCCGGGACGCTGCTCGGCCAACTCCTCGGATGGCGGGCGGCGTTCGCCGCGATGGGTGTCCTGACGCTGGCGCTCCTCGCCGCGCTGCTCGTGTCCCTGCCGCCGCTGCCACCGCAGGACGTCACCCGGCTGGCCGTGCTGCGCGGCCTGCTCGGCGCGCCCCGGGTCAGGGCCGGTGCCGCCGTGACCTTCCTGATCGTGACGGCCCACTTCGGCACGTACACGTACGTCACCCCGTTCCTGACGGAGGTGACGGACGCGGGCCCGCGACACATCAGCGCGCTGCTGCTCGCGTACGGTGCCGCGGGCGTCGTCGGCAACTTCCTCGGGGGAGCGTGGGTGCGGCGCGGGCTCGGGCCCACCTTCGCGGTGGCGGCGGGACTGCTCGCCACCGCGACGCTGCTGCTGGCCCCGCTGGGCGCGGGCGGGACCGGCGCACTCGTCCTGCTGCTGGTCTGGGGCCTCGCCTACGGCGCGGTGCCGGTCTGCTCGCAGGCGTGGTTCGCGAACGCCGCGCCGCACGCGCCCGAGGCGGCGTCCGTCCTGTTCACCTCCTCGTTCCAGGCGACGATGTCGCTGGGCGCACTGGCGGGCGGAGTGGTCGTGGACGCGGTGTCCGTCTCGGCGGTGATGGTCCTCGGCGGCTGCACCGCCGTGCTCGCGGTGGTGGTGATCGCGGCTACTTCCCGCACAGAGCGGAGGAGTTGACGTACCCGCCCGCGTTCTCGTCGTCCGTGCCGAGCACCGCGTCCCGGGAACCCGGCACGCATTCGATCGCCTCGATCTTGTGGCCCTTGAACTTCCGCAGTACGTCGGGGTTCTTGGCGACGGTGAGGCGTACCTTGCCGGACCGACTCACCGTGAGGGAGCCCGCGTCCAGGACCGCCGAGTCGAAGGGGCCGTCGTCGCCCGAGTCGGAGGCCGAGCTGATCCGGAGGCGGCCCGCCGCGGTCACGGAGATGTCCGAGGCGTGGCGGACGTTCCCGGTCGGGTAGGGCGCGCGGAGGCGGGCGGTGGTGACCGGGCCGAAGTCGGCCTCGCCGTACGTGTTGAAGGAGAAGGGCGCCGCGTGCAGCGTCGCGGGCCGGTCCTTGCCGGCGCCCCGGTCGGCCCAGACCGCCGCCAGCTTCCCGTGCCGCGAGGTCAGCGCGAAGCTCTCGTAGTCGTCGCCGTGGGCGATGGCGGGGAGGGGAGAGGTGTCCAGGACCGCGGCTTCGCCTCCCGTGACCTTCAGGTGGTAGACGAGGCCGCGGCTCGCGAGGGCCACGTACTCGTCGGAGGTGCCGGGTACCGCCTCTATCGCCTCCAGGTCTATGGGCTCGGCGGTGCCCTTCCAGGTGAGGGGCTTGACGGCGGCGGAGCGGCCGGGGCGGTAGGTGAGGGCGGCGACGCGGTTCTGGCCGGGCTTCTTGTTGTCGCGGACGACGAGCGAGTGCGTCGCGCCGTCCGCCCGGCCGCCGAGGGCGAGGCCGCTGATGCCCGAGGTGATGCTGTCACCGGCTCGCTGCCAGCCGCCGGGCGCCGAGGGCACCGGGGTCGCGGCCGCGGGGGCGAGTGCGGTGAGCGCGGCGGCAGCCGCGGTGGCGAACACGGTCGTACGGAGGAACATGGGGATCTTTCACCTCGGTGCAGGATGACGCGCGTAGACGGGGAGTTGGCCGGGACCGTACCCACGTCGGCCTGGTGGAGGCAAGAGGTGCGCGTGAGGAGGTGGCAGCCGGGGAGGGCCGGCTGCCACCGCTCAGGGCACGGGTCAGCTGAAGTGGTGCGGGTCAGCTGAAGTGGTGCGGGTCAGCCGATGTGGTACGGGTCCCCGTAGACCTTCCAGTCCAGCGGCGGGTCAAGGTTGAGGTTCCGCTTCTTCAGGAAGACCCGCTGCGCGGTGTCGACCCGGCTGGTGTCCTCGTGGGCCTCCTCCTGCTTCATCGCCCATACCCGCGCGTCGAGGAACGCGTTCAGGTACGTCACCTCGTCGCCGCCCTGGGCCGGCGGCTTGGCCGAACGCAGCGCGCGCTTGCGGATGTTGCGGAAGCTGGTGGAGTCGCTGCCGTCACCGTGCATGACGATCGCGTCGTAGTAACAGAACTGGCCGAGGACGCCGACGCCGTCCGCCTTGCCCTGCTTGACCGACGGGTTGAAGTAGACGCGGTCGCGCTCGTCGTCCTGCGCCTTGCGGAAGGCCGCGTCCGTGTCGGCGGCCCGCTCCCAGTCGCGGGTGAAGTTCGGGTCGAGACCCTCGTGCGAGTCGGTGCCGTCGACCCTGCGCAGCGCGGGCAGGTACTTGGCGAGGACGTTGCCCGGCTTGCGCTGGGTGTAGAGCTCGACCAGGTCGAGCATGTCCCCGGTGCCGGAGCAGAAGCCGATGATGCCCGCGGTGTAGCCGCGGCCGTCGTCGATGTCCTCGATGTAGCGGTACTGCTTCTTCCACTCCAGTGAGGAGTTCTCCGCGCTGCAGACGATCTGCATCGCGATCTCCTTCTTCGCCGGGTCGTCGAGCCCGCCGGCCGCGACCAGGAGCGAGCCCGGGGCCGCGCCCGCCGACCGGGAGGCGAGGAGCGGGCCCGCCACGGCCGCGGCGCCGGCGAAGGCGAGCAGCGTGCGGCGGGAGGTGAGGGGACGTATGTGGGGGGTCTCCATGAGGGCCTCCAGATAAGGGAGTTCACCGTACGGATCGGGGGACTGCTTCGTTCCGCGTACTGTTAGGAAGGTTTCCTACCAGAGATTCACCATGACGTATACCCGTCAAACACGGGGGAGTGGACGGCCGTCGAATGGCCGGACATCGCTCTGTCCGCGGAACCCTCCCGTCCGTACGCTCCCCTCGCTCACGCAATCCGCTCCAGGCGCTTCTCCAACCCCCCTCCTCAGCAATGGAACGGAGAATCATGGCCGGTGCACTGCTACTGGGCGGCGCCCTCGTGGCGTTGTTCGGTTCGACGCTCCCCGCGCAGGACACGACCGCGATCCAGGACCCGCCGCCCGACAAGATCGTGATCGAGGTCGCCACGGTGAACGGCTCGGGCTGCCCCCTCGGCACCGCGGCCGTCGCGGTCTCCGAGGACAACACGGCCTTCACGGTGACCTACAGTGACTATCTCGCCCGGGTGGGCGGCGGCGCGGACCCCACCGCGTTCCGCAAGAACTGCCAGCTCAACCTCGTCGTGCACGTCCCGCAGGGCTTCACGTACGCGATCGCCAGCGCGGACTATCGCGGCTATGCCTCCCTCCAGCCCGGCGCCAAGGGCACGGAGAAGGCCTCGTACTACTTCCAGGGCTCGCCCCAGACGGCGTCCATCAGCCATGAGTTCAAGGGCGCCTACCACGACAACTGGCAGGCCACGGATACGACGGACTGGGCGCAGCTCGTCTGGGCGCCGTGCGGTCAGCGGCGGAACTTCAACATCAACACGGAGTTGCGCGTGGACGCGGGGACGTCCGACCCCACGAAGGCCAGCTTCATGACGATGGACTCCACGGACGGTGACATCAGCACGGTGTACCACATGGCGTGGAAGGAGTGCCCCCGCGCTTGAGTCTTAGGCTGCGGGCGCGCTGTGGCTTGTCGCGCAGTTCCCCGCGCCCCTGACGGGGCGCTGACGCAGGCTTCCCTAGGGGCGCGGGGAACTGCGCGCTCAGCCACATGGCACCCGCAGTACCGCCCACCGCACAAGCCCCGCCCCCCGGGGGCCCCTAGGGCGCCCCCAGCCGGCCCCGCACCCGGGTGGCGATCTCGTACACGTCCCCCGTAGGGCGCACCCGCAGCGGCCCGGGGTCGCGAATCCACGCCTCCTCCACCGCGAACCAGTCGATCTTCTCGGGCACCCGGTTCTCGGAGAGCGCGGAGCGCAGCTCCGTGAAGTACCGTTCCCACCGCAGCCGGTACAGCCCCCCGACGAGCCCCGCCCACTCGCGGTTGGCGTAGTCGCGCAGCCCGGCGTCGGCGCCCGAGCGGGTGCCCCACACGGTCAGCAGGGACAGCTGGTCGTACGCGAGCCGGTCCCGTTCCGCCGTGTCGGCGCCCCACGCGCGGGCGTCCGCGACCCAACGGCCCAGCAGATGCCGGGAGTCGGTGGCGAGCAGCCGGTCGAGCAGGTCCATGAGCCCGAGCCACTCGCGGGTCAGCCGGTCGAAGAGGCCGGTGTCCCCGCCGTCGTACGCCTTCTTGATGCGCGGCAGCAGCACGCGGCTGCGGTTGGAGAGGGCCTGCCGGGCGACGTCGAGGAGGTCGTACCGGTACGCGGAGGACCGCCGCAACCCGGCCCGCACCCGCAGGAGTTCGTCGAGGGCGGGCTCGAACTTCTCCGGCGCGTAGCGCATCGCCTTGGGCGACCAGGCCGCCGCCGACCTCGCCGCGAGGTCGGGCCGCGCCCCGAAGAGGCCGTCGGCGCCCTCGGCCCACCGGTCGGCGCGGGTCGTGCCGTAGGCGGTGCGGCGCAGCACGTCCCAGGCGGCTTCGGCGTGCCGGTCGGCGCCTCCGTACCGGACGGTGGACCACTCGGCGAACCACGCCTTCAGGTCCAGATCGCCCTCGCGCCAGGCCAGTTCGGAGAAGAGCTCGAATGCGGCGGGGTTGTTGTCGGCGGCCTCCGGCATGAGGGAGATGCCGCGCAGGGTGCTGCCCTCCCTGGTGCGCCACTTCTCGTACAGCTCGGCCCAGTCGGGGGTGTTGGCGCCGAGCGTCGTGTGGCCGCCGAAGTTCCAGATGGAGCCGAAGGTGTAGGGCGTGGAGCCCCAGTCGGCCTCGCGGTCGGTGATGTTCGGGAAGCGGTCGGAGAGGCCGTCGACGACGAGCATCCGCTGTTTGTCGACGGCGTCGGTGATGGCCTTCGGCGGGTTGTGCTGCCAGCCGAGCATGACCCAGGTGGCGCCGGGGTGGGCGGTCCGCAGGGCCTTCTCGACCCCCCTGGCGGCCTCGCCGACGGGTACGTCGCCGGGCTTTCCGCCCTCGTGGAGCAGGTCCATCTTGTACATCGTGGTCGGGCCGAACAGCTCGTCCTGCGCGCGGTAGAACGCGGCGGCGACGCGCGCGAAGTGGCCGGTGCGCGGATCCAGCCAGTCCGGTCGCGCGAAGCCCACCCAGTCGCCCTGCGGGATTGTTCGCGCGCCCGGGTTCTTCTTCTCGAAGCGGGGCGGCACGGTCCCGAAGTAGCCCGGCAGGACGGGCGTCATGCCCAGGTCTCTGAGCCGGTCGCAGATGCGGCGGCCGAGGCGGGCGCGGGCGTCGAGCAGCTGCCGGGAGACCGGGTGCGGGAACGAGGACATGTTCTGGAGGAGCCACCACGGCTGGTGGGCGGGGGCGGGCACCCAGGCGCGCAGCTCGACGTCCGAGTAGCCGAACTCCTGGAAGGCGCGGTGGTAGACGGCGTCCGCGCCCGCGTACACGAGGACTTCGTTGTAGCCGTGCAGCGCGAGCACGTCGATCTCGCGCTCCCAGTAGGCCCAGTCGTGGTACGCGCCCGTGTAGCCGTCGTTCGTGTCGTTCAGGACGAAGCGGTGCGGGATGTTGGCGGTGCGCGTGAGGGGCGCGGCGGGTGCGGGGAGCTGCTTCGGCAGGTGGTCGGTGCGGCTGCCCGCCCAGGTGATGTTGGCGTGCGTGACGTGCTTCAAGTAATGGCGCAGCCCGGCGAGTTGGGTGGCGGGGCTGGTCCCGGTGACGGTGATACGGCCGCGTCGCCCGGTCACCTGGAAGGAGTCCTCGGCGCCCGCCTCCCTCGGCACGGTCCTGAAGGTGAGCTGGTCCGCGTGGCGGGGGAGCAGGCGCCGGGCGGCCTCGGCGGCGGCGGTCCGGCGCGGGGCGGTCCGGGGCGCGCCGGGCGCCTTGTCGCTGGTGGCGCCGTCGGCGGGCGAGCCGGAACAGGCGACGGCGGCGACACCGGCCGTGCCGGCGAGACCGGCGAGGAAGGTGCGGCGGTGGAGGGGCAGCGGCATGCGGACTCCGTCGGTCGGTCGGGCGGTCGGGCAGCTGGGGCGCGGTGCCGAGGGGTCTCTTTCCCCGGCGGCCCCCGGCTCAACGGGAGCGGCGGCACCTGAATGCCCCCGCCGTATGTCCCTGTCCCCGAAGGTCCCCGCCATGATCTCCGGCGTCGTGGTCCCGTTCGTCGACCGGCGGCTCGAAGCGCACGGGCTCACCCGGAAGGACGTGGGTCCGGCGTCCGTCTCGCTCAAACGGGACCGAAGTCCCTTCCCGGCGGGACTTGGGACCCCCGGCGCGAGGACCATCGCCGGGCACTCGCACCCGCACGGCTTGGCAATGTTGATCGACGACCGATCCACATGCCGAGAGTGCCGACAGAGAGAGTGACAACCCCGTGAGCGCGCCCGAAGCCCCCGAAACACCGGCACCGCCCGCCCCCGAGGCGGTGGCCCGGCACCGCGCGCTCTTCCGGGCGATCCACCGCCGCAAGCACCCCCGCCTGCGCCGGTCGGACATCACCGTCACCGAGGAGGCCCAGGTCAAGCGCGCGGTGAAGGCGACCGCGCTGGGCAACGCCATGGAGTGGTACGACTTCGGCGTCTACGCCTACCTCGCCGTCATCATCGGCAAGGAGTTCTTCCCCTCCGGGAACGAGACCGCGCAGACCCTCTCCTCCCTGGCGACGTTCGCCGCCGCCTTCCTGGTGCGCCCCATCGGCGGCATGTTCTTCGGCCCGCTCGGCGACAGGGTCGGCCGCAAGAAGATCCTCGCGCTCACCATGATCATGATGTCGACGGCGACGCTGGCGATCGGCCTGATCCCGAGCTACGCCTCGATCGGCGTCTGGGCGCCGGTCCTCCTCGTCCTCTGCCGCATGGTGCAGGGATTCTCCACGGGCGGCGAGTACGGGGGCGCGGCGACCTTCATCGCCGAGTACGCGCCCGACAAGCGCCGCGGATTCTGGGGCTCCTTCCTGGAGTTCGGCACCCTCGTCGGCTACACGGTCGCCGCGGTCCTCGTCACCACGCTGACCGCGCTGCTCAGCGACGACGCCATGCAGTCGTGGGGCTGGCGCGTCCCGTTCATGGTGGCGGCGCCGCTCGGCCTCATCGGCCTCTACCTGCGGATGAAGCTCGACGAGTCGCCCGCCTTCCAGAAGATGGAGGAGGGCGGCCCCGCGGCGGAACGCCAGAAGAAGTCCTTCAGGGAGTCCTTCTTCGGCCAGTGGCGCGCGATGCTGCTCTGCATCGCGCTGGTCGCGGCGTTCAACGTCACCGACTACATGCTGCTGTCGTACATGCCGACCTACCTCACGCAGCTCGGCTTCGGTGAGACCGGCGGCCTGATGTCCATCGTCGTCGTGATGCTGATCCTGATGGCCCTCATCAACTCGGTGGGCCGCCTCTCCGACCGCATCGGCCGCAAGCCGGTCCTGATGGCGGGCTCGGTCGGCTTCTTCGTCCTCGCCCTCCCCGCGTTCCTGCTCATCCAGCAGGGCGGCACGGTGGCGGTCTTCACGGGTCTGCTGATCCTCGGCCTCGCCCTGGTCTGCTACCTCGGCGTCATGTCGTCGTCGCTCCCGGCCCTCTTCCCGACGGACGTCCGCTACGGCTCGCTGTCCATCGGCTTCAACATCTCGGTCTCGCTCTTCGGCGGTACGACCCCGCTGGTCGTCGCGGCCCTGATCGGCGCCACCGGCAACGACCTGATGCCCGCGTTCTACACGATGCTCGCCGGACTCGTCGGCATCGTCGCGGTGGCCGCGATGAAGGAGACGGCCCGCCGGCCGCTGGAGGGCTCGCCGCCGTCGGTGTCGACGGACGAGGAGGCGCAGGAGCTCGTGGAGTCGCAACGCGGCTGAGCCGCACCTGACTTGATGGGGACCCAGAGATGCTGGGTCCCCATCACGGTTCACGCTGTGTACATTCTGGCGGGGTGTTACCGGACGCGCGGTGTATGCCGGAGCGACACGGAGAGGCCCCAGTCTCACGCAAGATCCGTCCGTTCCCGGAACGAGGAGACATCGCGTGACCAGACACTGTCCGACCCGCCGAACGCGCCGAACGATCGGTTCGGTCGCTCTCGCCCTGGCCACCGTCCTGGCGGCCACGGCGGCCACGGCGGCGACCACCGCCACCGCCGCCGACCCGCTGCCCGCCGTCACGCCCCGCGCCGAGACCCCCGTCCTCCACGACGACGACGCGGGCGGCAACGCCGACGCCGACGACCCGGCGATCTGGCGCGACGCCGCGAACCCGGCACGCAGCCTCGTGATAGCCACCGCCAAGGAGGGCGGGCTGCGCGCCTACGACCTCGACGCGCGCCCCCTCCAGTCGATCGCCGCCCCGCCGCCCGCGGGCCCCGACGACGCCCCCGGCCGCTTCAACAACGTCGACCTCGTGCACGGCCTGAAGCTCTCCGCGGGCCCCGCCGACCTCGCCGTCACCAGCGACCGCGGCCACGACCGGCTGCGCTTCTACCGCATCGACCGCGACCGCCCCGGCGGCCCGCTCACCGACGTCACGGACCCCGCCGCCCCGCCCGTGTTCTCCGCCGACCAGGACGAGATCAACGAGCAGCGCACCGCGTATGGCCTCGCGACCTGGCAGGACAGGGCCACCGGCCGCTCGTACGCCCTGGTCAGCCGGCGTGAGCGCACCAGCGTCGCCCTCCTCGAACTCACCCCCGCCCAGGGCGGCAAGGTCTCGTACCGCAAGGTCCGCACGCTGGACCTGCCGTCCTCATTCCGGCTGCCGAACGGCACCTCGTGGGCGCCGTGCGGCGAGCCCGGTGAGCTCCCGCAGGTCGAAGGCATGGTCGTGGACCCGGCCAACGGCACGCTGTACGCCGGCCAGGAGGACGTCGGCATCTGGCGGCTGCGCGCCGACCTGACCGGCACGCCCAAGCTGGTCGACAAGGTCCGCGAGTACGGCGTCCCCGGCGTCTACGACGAGGAGACCGAGGAGTGCACGCCGGGCACCGACCCCGGCTACGGCGGCAAGCGCATCTCGGCCGACGTCGAGGGTCTCACCCTCGTCAAGGAGGCCGACGGCGACGGCTACCTCCTCGCCTCCAGCCAGGGCGACAACACGTTCGCCGCCTACGACCGCGAGCTGAGCGACAACAACGAGTACGAGGGCGGTTTCCGGGTCACCCCCGCGGGCGGCACGCTCGACGGCTCCGAGGAGTGCGACGGCGCGGCCGCGCTGAACGAGCCGCTCGGCCCCAAGTACCCGAACGGCCTGCTGGTCGTCCAGGACGGCCACGACGCCCCCGGCGACGGTGACCGCCCCGCCACGAACTTCAAGTTCGTCGACCTCGGCAAGGTCATGGACAGCCTGGACGACTGAGTCCCGCGCGACCCGCGGACGACGGAAAGCGCCCGGCCGGGGTCTCCCGGCCGGGCGCTCGTGGGTCCTGCTGCGGTGCTTCGCTCACCGGAGGTGGTCAGCAGGGGAGAGTGGTCCTGCCTGCGGCACCTGTTGCGCCGGTGGTGCCGTTCGCGGTCGTCGTGGCAGCGGTTCCGTTGCCGCCGGGCTTGCCCGGACACACCGGACTGGCCGCGCCTCCGGCGCCACCCTTGCCGCCCGTGTGGCCGCCCGAGACGATGGCCGCCCCGCCGTTGCCGCCCTTGCCGCCGTTGATGCCGGCCCCGGCGTCGCCGACGCCGCCCACGCCGCCCTGGCCGCCGGTGCCGCCGAGCTTGGCCTCGCCGCCGTAACCGCCGTTGCCGCCGTTGCCGTTGGCTCCGCCGGCTCCGCCCGTGCCGCCGAGTCCGCCGACGCTCGCGACGCCGGTGGCGTTGCCGCCCGCGCCTCCGTTGCCGCCGTTGCCGTTGGCACCCGCGGCGCCACCGGTGCCGCCGAGGCCACCGATACCGCCGAGGGTCCCGATGCCGTTCGCACCGTTGCTGCCGGGGGACCCGGCCATGCTCTGCGTAGGGGCGCTGCCCGTACCGGGCTGGGCGGAGGCGAGAGCGGGAGTGAAGGCGAGACCGGCCACAGCGATCGTGGCGATGAGGAATGTCCTGGCAGTGGTCGTGCGCATGGTGCGCATGGTGTTACTTCCTTCGATTGTTCAGGCGGAGAGATACTCCGCCTGACAGTTCCCAACCTAGGGAAGTACGACGCGCTGCGCTTGCTGAAGGCTGATCAAATGTCTTTTATGGCCTGAATCATCAAAGTTTGGCTCCAAAGTCCAAATTCTGGCGAGTCCCAGGGCGGGTGTCGGCGACGGCGTACGACACGAACTCCGCCCAGGCGCGGGGCTCCAGGGCGAGGCGCGGGCCCTCGGGGCGCTTGGAGTCGCGGATGTGGATGGTGGTGGGGCAGGGGGCGAACTCTATGCAGTCGCCGTCGCCCCCACTGCTGTAGCTGGACTTGCGCCACGCGAGTGCGGCTTCAAGGCAGTCGTCGCCTGAGCCGCCGCTGTAGCTGCTCTTGAACCAGGCCAGTTCGGGGGTGCTCATTACGCTCCTCGCATCCGCTCCAGCAGGCTCACCGAGTCCTCGAACGAGAGAGCCTGTGCGCGCATCCTGGCATACCGCATCTGGAGCACGCTGATCTCTTTCGGAGTGGAGATGAGCTGCCCGCTCCGCTGGCCCTCTGCGTAGGCGAACCATTTGTTGTCCGGCGTTTCCAGGAGCTGAAGAGGGCCATCCATCCCCGCATGACTCTCCCGCACTACCGGCATGATCTGAAGCTCGATGTTCCGGCGCTCCGCGAGCCCGAGAACGTGGTCGATGAGTTCCATGGTGACGTCATGCCCACCCATGCCGCGCAGGAACAGATGTTCCTCAAGGATGAAGCTGTACGCGGTGTTCGGCCGCTCCGTGAGGAGGAGTTGGCGCTCGACCCGCGCCGTCATCAGGGCCTCGATCTCCTCGTCGCCCTGCGGGGGCAACTGGTTGAGGAACAGCGTCCGCGCGTACGCCTCCGTCTGCAGCAAGCCCGGGATCAACCGGCACTCGTACGTCGAGAGGGCCACCGCCTCCTGTTCGAGCTGGGCCCACTTCCGGAACCACGACGCCAGCCCCCGCTGCCGTGACAGCTGATTCGCGGCCAGCCGCAGTGTGCCGAACGCGTCGAGCGTGGCCTCGCACTGGTCGATGAACCGGGCCGGCGGAAAGCGTCTGCCCTGCTCGATGGAGGCCAGGAAGTGGACCGAGTAGCCGATCTCCCGGGCCAGGGACTCCTGTGTGTACCCGGCGCGTTTTCGGAAGCTTTTCAGGACCGCGCCGAAGGCCCTGAGCCCATCGGTCGGTTCGGGCTCGTTACTGCCCTGCGTACTTGACGACATCACGGGCATCCCCTGACGCTCGTTTACCGGTCCCCGCTGAACGCACCCATGGTCACGGTGGGTTACCCGTACTGTCCACTGTTCGTACTCGTACAGTTACGTAGCGTACGAGTTTCGTGGCTGGTGACGGGCCTCGCGGCGGGGCCACCGTGGGCGTATGCCGAGCCGAACCCAGACCGCCGTCACGGCCGTCCTCCACACCTTCGTGCAGCGTCTCAGTGCCACGCCCCGGGGTGCCCGCCTGGCCAGGAGGCTGGCCAGGTACCACCTGGACGGCTGGGGCATCGCGTACGACTCCGAACTCTCGGACGCCGCCGAGGCGATCGTCGCCGAGCTCGCGGCGAACGCCGTGACCCACGGGCGCGTGGAGGGCCGGGACTTCGAGGTGGTCCTGACGCTGCACACGGACACGTTGCGTATCGAGGTGTCCGACACGCGGGACGAACGTGTGCCGCCGGAGACGACGGAACCCCCGGCGGGCGACGAGGAGTCGGGCCGGGGGCTCGTGATCGTGGCGGCGCTGGCCGCGGAGTGGGGTGTGACGGGCCGGGCGGTCGGCAAGACGGTGTGGGCTCAGCTGGCCCTGCCGGACTTCCCGGGGGCGGGCCGCAGCACGGCCGCGGCCAGGACGAGGCCCGCCGCCGCGATGCCCGAGGCGACCCAGAAGGCGAGCCGGTAGCCGTCGGCCGCGGCGGCGAGGGCGGACGTACCGCCGTCCGTGAGGGACTCGGTGCGGCCGGCCGCCAGCGTCGTCAGGACCGCGAGACCGAGCGAACCGCCCATCACCTGCGTGGTGTTGAAGAGCCCGGAGGCCAGGCCCGCATCCTCCTCGGCCACGCCGCCCATCGCGAGGCCCGTCACCGCGGGCAGCGCGGCGGCGAAACCGGCGCCGAGCAGCAGCATGCCGGGCAGCACGTCGAGGGCGTACGAACCGTCCGAGGGCAGTCGGCCGAGGAGCGCGAGGCCCGCCGTGATCAGGGCGAGGCCCGCGAGGAGCGTGCGGTGGGCGCCGAAGCGGCCGATGACCTTCGCGGAGAGGCCGAGCATCAGGACGCCGATGGCGACGGGCGCGGGCAGGAAGGCGACGCCGGTCTGCAACTCGCCGTAGCCGAGGACGTTTTGGAGATAGAGGGCGCCGATGTACTGGAAGCCGTACATGCCGGCGATCATCAGCATCTGCACGGCGTTGGCGCCGGTCACAAGGCGCGAGCGGAAGAGGCCCAGGCGCAGCAGGGGGCGTGCGGCGCGAGCCTGGCGGGCGGCGAAGACGACGTACAGGAGGAGGGACCCTGCGGCGAGCGAGAGCGTCGCGGCGGTGCTGTGCTCGGCGGTGGTGACGATGGTGTAGACGGTGAGCATGAGGGCGCCGGTGATGAGGGCGGCGCCGGGGTAGTCGGCGCCGCCGCCGAGCCCCGTGCCGCGGTCGCTCTTCTCGTCCGGGGCGAGCACGCGGACCGCCGCGACGAGGGCGGCGACGCCGACCGGCAGGTTGATCAGGAAGATCCAGTGCCAGTTCAGGGTCTCGGTGAGGGCCCCGCCGAGGAACGTGCCGAGCGCCCCGCCCGCCGCGCCGACCGCGCTGAACACCGCGATGGCCTTGGCCTGTTCGCGCGGCTCGGGGAAGAGGGCGACGAGCATGCCGAGGACGACGGCGGAGGTCATCGCGCCGCCGACGCCCTGGAGGGCGCGGGCCGCGACCAGCACGCCCTGGTCGGTGGCGACGCCGCACAGGACCGAGGCGGCGGTGAAGAGCGCGAGCCCGGACACGAACATCCGCTTGCGCCCGACGAGATCGCCGAGCCGCCCGACGAGGAGCAGGAGCCCGCCGAAGGCGATGAGATAGGCGTTGACCACCCAGGCGAGGCCGGCGGCGGAGAAGCCGAGGTCGCTCTGGATGGCGGGCATCGCGACGGTCACGATGTTGCCGTCGATGATGGTCATCAGGAGCCCGGAGGAGAGGACGGCGAGCGACGCCCACCGGGACGCCGGCGGGGGCGCCGACGGGGGCGCCGACGATGCGGGGACGTTGACCTCGGACACGGCTTGGGACATGGTGACAACCTCCGTACTGGGCGCCTCTGAGCTGCAAAGGTGCACGACTTGTAACGGGGCTCATCGTGGACGGCCACGAGGGTGGGGAGTAAGGAGGCACTTTGATGTCCCAGGGGAACACCGGTGTTACCTCGCAGGTGGTGAACGCGGAAGCGTGCCCGGTCCGCGAGGTTATTGACAGGGTCGTCGGCAAGTGGAGCGTCCCGATCATCATCGCGGCGGCGCGCGGCCCGATCCGCTTCACCGAACTGGAGCGTGTCATCGAGGGCATCAGCCGCCGCATGCTGACGCTGACCCTGCGCAATCTGGAGCGCGACGGACTGCTGAAGCGGACGGTGCATCCGACGGTCCCGCCGAAGGTGGAGTACGAACTCACGCCGGTGGCCCGCGAGTTGCACGACACGCTGCTGTCGCTGACCGGCTGGGCGGAACGCCACCGCGTCACGATCGCGGAGTCGAGGGCGGCGTACGACGAGGAGCGGGGGATCGGGTGAGGCGTGCTACCGGCGCAGTGCCGCGCGCTGGGCGGGGGTGAGCCGGTCCGGGTGGGACACGACCCGGTACGCGCCGGAGGGGGCGCGCCGGAGTATCAACGGGCATGAGGTGCCCCGCTGTTGCTCGGCGCTGTCCACGGCGTGCACGGCCGTCGCCGTACGCTCCCGCGGCCAGCCGAGGGCGGCGGCGAGCTCGTCGGTGGTGAGGGGCCGGGCCGCGTGGAGCAGGGCGGCGAGCACGGTGAGCGCGTCGTCGAGGAACGCGGTGGCCGACGGCCCGGTCATGTCCTGGTGGGCCTGCGCGAAGAACCTGTGCATGGCTTCGAGCCGCGCGCCCGTCGGGGTCCCGGGTCCGAACAGCTCGGCGCCCTCCTGCGCGGTCTCGGCCCACACCGCGTTCTGCTCCGCGCTGGTCAGCCAGGCACGGAGCCAGACGCCGTCATCGATGACGTACCGCTCGCGGCGCCGGCCGGGCGCGTGCTCGTGCTCGCGCGTCAGGATGTCGAGCCCGGCGAGGTAGCCCACGGCCTTGGACACGGAGGCCGGGCTGATCCCGAGGCGCTGCGCGAGCTCCGCGGCGGTCTGGGTGCCGGAGGGCGTGGTGACCAGGCAGGCGAGCACTTTGGCGGCGGTGCGGGGGAGTCCGGTGCCGATCAGCATGGCGGCGAACCTGTCCATGTAGGCGAGGACGGCGTCGGCCGCGAGGCCGTCCGGGACGCTGACCTGGACCTCGGCGTCGGTGTCGGCGTGGGGGTGGGGATTGACGCCGGGGTGCGGCGTGGGGCGGGGCGGGCGGTTGCGGCGGCGCCAGGCCTCGGCGCGGTCGGCGTGCTCGGCGCGGTAGCCGCCGGGCCCGTTGTTGCGGGCGACCTCCCTGCTGACGGTCGAGGTCGGCCGCCCGAGGAGCCGGGCGATCGCGGCGTACGTCAAACCCTCGGTGAGCCCCGCCTCGATGTCCTTCCGCTCCTCAGCGGTCAGTCTGCCGCCGCCCATGTGGCCCCCACCGGATGTGCACGCCCGTGCGCGTGCGTTGCGTTAGCTGTCACTGATGACGCTACAAGACGCGAAAAACCGGCGCTTTTCCGGGAGTTCCCTTGCCTGAACTGCTCACTTGGGCATATGCGCAACGTAGCTTTCAGGTACCGCGAAAGAGATACCAGGGGTAACCCGAGGGAACCAGGAGGGAACAACACATGAAAGACGCCGCTCCAACGGCGCGCGTCACGCACCGGCGCCGGGACCACGGCGCCGCCCAGTGTGTGCTCGACGAAGCCGTGCGGGAAGGGGGCGTGCCGGGCATCCTCGCCCAGGTGCGCGACGGTGGCGGCCACTGGACGGGCACGGCGGGGGTCGCCGACACGGGGACGGGCCGGGTGCGCGGGCCCGAGGACCGGTTCCGGATCGGCAGCATCACGAAGACCTTCACCGCCACGGTGGTCCTGCAACTGGCGGCGGAGGGCCGCCTGTCCCTGACGGACACGGTGGACCACTGGCTGCCGGGCGTGGTCACGGGCAACGGCCACGACGGCACGACGATCACCGTGCGCCAACTCCTGGACCACACCAGCGGAGTCTTCAACTACACGCAGGACCAGCAGGCCCTGAGCAGCCAGGAGGGCTACACGCCGACGGAGCTGGTCGCGATCGCCACGTCACACCCGGCGGACTTCCCGGCGGCGGGGACAGGCTGGTCCTACTCCAACACCAACTACATCCTCGCCGGAATGATCGTAGAGCGGGCGACCGGCCGCACGCTCACCGCGGAGATAGCCGACCGCATAGCACGCCCACTCCGCCTGACGGCCACATCCCTGCCACTTGGGTCCGACCAGACGCTCCCCACCCCCCACGCCCGCCACTACACGAAACTCTTCTCCCCCGACCCGGAGGCCCCGGTCCACGACGCCACGGAACTGGACACGACCCCGTACTGGGCGGCGGGCGGCATGATCTCCACGGTGGGCGACCTCACCCGCTTCTTCGGGGCCCTACTGGGCGGCCAACTCCTCCGCCCGGACCAACAACGCGAACTCCTCACCATGACCCAGACCCAAAACTGGTTACCCCGCTCCACCTACGGCTGCGGCGTCTCCCGCCTCCTCCTCCCCTCCGGCACAGCGGTCTGGGGCATGGGCGGCGCCCTCTTCGGCTCCTGGACCTACGTCTACGGCACCCGCGACGGCACACACATGCTGGCGGTAAACATCAACGCAGACTGGGCAACGGGCCGCTGGCAGGACCCCCTAGGCATCTTCACAGACCTCTTGGAGGCGGAGTTCAGCTACGGTTGCGCGCTGGGCTTTGCGGCCCCGTGACGGATTCGCTGGCCCAAGCTGGTCTGCGTTATCTGGGGTTGGCGGACGTGTCCGCCCCGCTGATGCCTCCGTGCCTCGCATTCCTTGCGGACTCCGTGGAGACCGGCGGCGAGGAATGGGCCGTGAGCGTGGCATCCGACGAACCCGACCTACCGGAAAAGGTGGACCACGGGTGGTACCTGCTCAGTGCGGACCAAGGGCTTTTCCCGATGGACGCCCCAGAGTTCCTGATCGCAGTCGGCGACAGGGAAGCGGTGCCTTCTGGCCCCTTGAGGTGGGCGCGGGTGGCCCTGACCGGTCGCTCCGACATCGCGGGCGCCGGCGCCGAGGCGCGGGTGACGGGGCGCGGGGCGGGCCACATCGACTTCGCGATGCTCTCCCTCGACGGGACCGTGGTCGTGCGAGGGGTGGAGGGAGAGGAGTGGACGGACTGCGTCCTCCTGAAGGACCCACACCGCCTCCCGTCGATGCGGGAGCTCGGCGCCCGCATGGCCGTCTCACCCGAGACACCGGAGGAGACGCGGGAGGCCCTGGAACGCTGGCTGCGGCACACGGAGGGCTCCGTGTGACCCGGGACCCTGAGGGGGCGCCAGTGTCTTCACGACCTCCGGTGATTGAGTTCGACTTCGTGCACGGCTGCGGCGACTATTGGGTCGAGGACCACGCATCGCTGGAGGACTTTTTCCGCGAGGGGCAATGGGTCATCGGCTGGTCCGGGGAGGGAAGTTCTTGATGGGGATCGCGGAAGCGGAGCAGTTCGTGCGGCTTGTGCGGGACCATCCGGAGGAGTCGGTGTTCGCCGGGGGCTGCTCGGAAGTCGACATCGCGGAGGCGGAACGGCGTCTGGGCGTGGCCTTCCCCGAGTCGTACAAGCTCTTCTTGCGTGAGCTCGGAGACTGCGACATGGCCGGCGACGAGTTCTACGGGATCGTCCGCCGTGAGGGTCAGCTGCTGGGAGCTGTGACGGAGACCCTGGACCTCCGGGGCTCCGCAGGCCTGCCTGCGCACCTGGTGGCGTTCCGCCCCGACGGAATGGGCGGGTACTTCGTCCTCGATACGAGGCGTGTGGACCCGGACGGTGAGGCACCGGTGTACGTGTGGGGCTCTGGTGGTAATAGTCCGGCCGAACTCGGATACGTCGGGGCGGATTTCGGCACCGTGGCTCTTGAGCTGGCGCTGTCGGAGTAGCGGCGGTAACGCCAGGGGCGTCGCGCTCGGCCCCTGTCGGAGGGGGGAGCGCAACGGCCCGGGGTTTCGTTACGGCTTGCGGGCCACTGCTCCGTATGCGTCTACCGCCGTCGGGTCCTCCGTGTCCGGGCGCCACTGTGTGACCTGGGCTACTCCCGGGTCCAGCAGGTCGAGGTCGGTGAAGAAGCCGGCGATTTCCTCGACGTCGCGTACGTAGTAGGGGATCGCGCCGCTCTTGTTGTACTCGTTCGATGCCGCGATCATGCCCTCGCTCGTGGCCGTGGAGTCGCTTATGACCAGGTAACTGCCGGACGGCAGGCCGGACATGAGGCGGGACACCAGGTCGCGTGCCTGGGCGAAGTCGGCGACGTGGCCCAGCGTGTTGAGGATTATCAGGGCGACCGGCTGCGACAGGTCGAGGGTCTTCGCGGCCTCCGCCAGGATCGCCTCAGGCTCGTACAGGTTCGCGTCGATGTACGCCGTCTCGCCCTCGGGCGTGCTGGTCAGCAGCGCCCGCGCGTGGGCGAGGACCAGCGGGTCGTTGTCGACGTAGACGATGCGCGCGTCGGGGGCGGCCCGCTGCGCGACCTCGTGCGTGTTGTCCGCCGTCGGCAGCCCCGTACCGATGTCCAGGAACTGCCGCACGCCCCGCTCCGCGGCCAGATGGCGCACCGCCCGGCCCAGGAAGAGGCGGCTCGTGCGCGCCACGTCGACCAGGCCAGGGAAGATCTCCTTGATGTGGTCCCCGAGCTCCCGGTCCTTCTCGTAGTTGTCCTTGCCACCCACGAAGTAGTTCCAGAAACGCGCCGAATGCGGCGTGCTGGTGTCGATGCGCGCGCGTATGTCGGCTGCTGAGCCGAGCTGGGGGTCGTGATCTGACACGGGAGCCTCCTGGCCACGTCAACGTACCTTCACCCGTCGCCGTACCGTACGGTCCGACGATCAAGCGTTCAACGATCAAGCGACAATCTAGACCGCCCCGAGCACGGCCGGTCGCCCACCCCGCCCCAAATGCCGCAATCCAACTCCCGCGCCCGCAGACCCGCTTGAAAACGGGACGTCGCACCGAGCGCCGCCATCACCTCGGCCACGCGCCTGCGGTACGTACGCAACGACATGCCCAGCTCGCGCGCCGTCACCTCATCGGTGTGCCCCGCACCCAGCGCCCGCAGAACGCGGCGTGCCTCCTCACCCAGCACGGGAGGCCGCGTCCGGCGGAACTCGTCCAGATCGGCGGCCGTCTCCCAGGCCGCGTACACCAGCGCCCTGACCCCCTCGACCGCGACCGGCGTACGGATCACCGTGAACGTCCGCACCCCCTGCACCGGCGCCCCGGCGAGGATCGCCACCCGCCGGTCGATGACGATCGCCTCATGGGCGAGCGGCGCCGTCGAGATGCGCACCTCCGCACCGGAGTCGGCGATCCGGACGAGCCGCGCCTCCGACGCGGCGTCCGCGAGCGCGCGCGGCGTGTACAGCTTCCGCATCGTCAGGCCACCCGGCACGAGCGGCGGCCGCCTGCCCCCGGCGAACGCGGCGTTCACCCCCGGCGAGAAGGTCACCAGGTCCGCCGCCGCGCACAGGAACTCCTCGCGGGCCCCGGTGAACAGCTCCCCGGCCCGGCGCACCAACTCCCGCTCGCCCCGCAGGGACACGATCTGGTCAGTGTGGGATGCGCTGGGTGTGTTCTGTGTGGTCGGTCTGCTTGCCATCGTGGCGACAGTCTGGAGCGCGGCCCGCAAGGGGTCAACGGTGGCAGCAAGTGGCCACGCGTTCGCGCACTGCGGGCGGGCGGCAGAGGATCTGGCGCATGACGACGACCGACCACTCCACGGAAGCCCCTGCCGCCGCAGCCGGGCAGTACCTCATCGGCGGCGAACTCCCGGTCCACCGCATGGGCTTCGGCGCGATGCGGCTGCCCGCCGCCCAGTGGGACGGCCCCCCGCACGACCCCGACCGGAGCATCGCCGTGCTGCGCCGCGCGGTCGAGCTCGGCGTGAACCACATCGACACGGCGGCCTTCTACTTCTACGAGGACATCGCGGCCAACGACCTCATCCGCAAGGCCCTCCACCCTTACCCCGACGACCTGGTCATCGCCACCAAGGTCGGGCCCGGCCGCTTCCCGGACGGCAGCTGGATGAACCCCGCCGACCCGGCCGAGCTGCGCGCGGCCGTGCACCGCAACCTCCGTGAGCTGGGCCGGGACCACCTCGACCTGGTCTATCTCCGCTTCCTGCGGACCGACGGCCCCGGCGAGGACCGCTTCGCCACCCTGGCGGCCCTGCGCGAGGAAGGCCTCATCCGCCACCTCGGCGTCAGCAACGCCACCCCCGAACAGTTCACCGAGGCCCAGGAGATCGCGCCCGTCGTCGCCGTCCAGAACAGGTACAGCCCGCTGACGCGCGAGCACGCCGAGCTGGTGGACCTGTGTACGGCACGGGACATCGCGTACGTCCCCTACTTCCCGTTCGGCGGCGCCGGAGCACCCGACCTCTCGGCACTCCGGCGCGTCGCGGACCGGCACGGGGCCACCCCCGCCCAGGTCACCCTGGCGTGGCTGCTCGCCGTCTCCCCGACGATGCTGGCGATCCCGGGGACGTCGTCACCGGCCCACCTGGAGGAGAACGTGGCGGCGGCGGGGCTACGGCTCGACGCCGACGACCTCACCGAGCTCGGCGCGCTCGCCGCCCACTGAGCGTTCCGGCGTCACCAGACCTCTTCCACCCACTCCGGGTGGTCGATGAACGGGTTCCGGTTGTGCTGGAACTTGTCGAATATGACCTGGTTACGGTTCTTCTCGAACGCGTCCGGCGGGTCCTCGGCGCTCCACTGCTTGAGGACCGAAAGGCGGCCGATGGCGGGCGCGCTGCCGTTGTCCACCCGGTCGTTGGGCTCCAGGTCGGGGAAGCCGTTCTCGCCGTCGTAGCGGACCGCCATGTAGAGGATCATGCGGGCCACATCGCCCTTGACCGCGTCGCGGGGCTCGAAGGAGTCGCCGTCGGTGAGGTTGCCGGGCGCTCCGGCCACCGCGCCGCCGCCGTTGTCGAAGTCCTTGTTGCCACGGATGCTGTTGACCGTGACGTCCTCGGGACGCAGGTGGTGGATGTCGGTCCCCGGGCCGGTCGCCGTGCCGAAGTCGCCGTGGGACTTGGCCCACACGTGCTCGCGGTTCCAGTCGCCCTGGTCGCCGCCGCTGCTGCTCTTGCTCCGGGAGGTGCCGGTGTAGAGCAGGATCACGTTCGAGCTGTTCGCCGGGTCCTGGTCCGTGGTCTTGAGGGCGTCCCAGACCTTGTCGTACGAGAGCTTCGTCTGGTCGCTGACGATCGTGTGCAGCGCGGACTTGAGCTCGGGGCCCGTCTTGCCGAGCGCGTCCTTGTAGTACGTGTCGTCGTACGCGCCGACGGAGGCGGATGCGGGGGAGGGGTTGGCCGTGGCGGTGGCCGTGGTCGGCATGGTGATGCCGGCCAGTACCGCCGCGGCCGTCAGCGCCAGGGGCTTCCAGCGGTGTACACGCGGGACGGGCATGTGGGGGGTGTCCTTTCCCGAAGGCCTCGCGCGCCCCACGTCCGTCCAAGGAACGCGCGGTCTACGCGAGTTGACCGATCAACCATCGGGAGAGTGGCACGGATGTGCGGACGACTGTGTGAACGTCGTGGGTCGGTCGGGTAACGATGTCATGCACACGGTGAAAGGCGTCGTGAGGGCCCAGCCGTGGCCGCCGCGTGCGATCAGAGGCCGAGCGCCGCCGGATCGTCCGCCAGCGCCCTGAAGTACTCACGCGGATCCGCCACCAGCCGCCGCTCCTTCAGGTCGAGCAGCCCGCTGACGGAGGTGACCGTCGCGGCGACCGTGCCATCCGCCTTCGTGATCGTCTGCTCGACGCCGAAGGTCTTCCGCTCGCCCCACACGAACGTACAGGTCACCGTCGTCTCGTCCCCGGCGCGCAGCTCGCTCCGGTAGCGGACGGTGCTCTCCAGGACCACCGGGCCCACGCCCTTGTCCAGGAGGTCGGTCTGCGCGATGCCGGCCTCGCGCAGCAGCGACCAGCGGGCGTGCTCGGCGTACTGCAGGTAGACGGCCTGGTTGAGGTGGCCCTGAGTGTCCGTCTCGTACCCACGGACGCCGACACTCACGGAAAACGGCTCTGACACGACGGTCCCTTCGGTGGTCTTCGGTCTCGATGCGCTCAACTCACCGGCCTTGTAAGGAATTCCGGCCCGGCTGCCGGTGCCTCACTTTCTCCGGGGCGAGGCGAGGACATAGCGGGAGCGGTCACCCGCGCGCGGCTCCGCGTGCTCGCTGACCTGCCAGCCCGCCCGCTCCAGGGCCGCCCCGCACGCCCGCAGCCCCTCCGGCGTCGGCTCCCGCACGGCGACGGCCTCGGGCTGCGGTGTCTCCTCGACCCGGTAACCCTCGCGGCCGGGGGCCGCGGGGCGGCAGCCCGCCGCCTCCAGGGCCAGCGCCGCCGCCCGCACGAGGTGCGTGCGCTCCCACGCGCAGGGGCGGTCCCTGGCCCCGTCGGTGTTCGTCATGCGGCGCAGCTCGACCAGGCCCTCCCAGGCGCTGCGCACCTCCCGCGCGCGGGCGGGGCCCTCCACGGCATGCGGTGCCGTCTCCGCGCCGGTGCGCGCGGCGAACCCGTCCGAGGCCTCGGGGGCCGACGACGGCTCCGGAGCGGCGGCGTCCGGGGTGCCCTCCTCCCGTACGCGATGACCTGCCGGGGTCAGGAAGCACGCGTGCGGCGGCCGGGGGTGGCGGAAGGCGAGGCGGGCCCGCACCAGGGCCGTCAGCTGGGCCTCGCTGCCGGAGAGACGCCCGGTCTCCGGGTCCGCCGCCTCGACGATCCGTCGCTGAGCGGCTGTCAAAGGCTTCACCCCACGCACCCCTTTCCCGGCCGGTTCCGTCACCTGATACCGATGGTGCCCTGTGCCACTGACATCACGTGCCGATGGTGCCCCGCGCCACCGACATCAGGGGCTCGGAGCCACCGACATCAGGAGTTCCAGGACGCGGCGGTCGTCGTCCGCGTCCGCCCGCTCCGCCGGGCTCCCGGGATACGTGTCCAGCAGTACGTCCGTCGCGCCCAGCTCCGCCAGCGTCTCCAGGTCGCCCCGGATCTGGTCGGCGCTGCCGTGCCCGAGCGGCCGCTCCGGAGTGTCCTGCCGCTGTCCGAGCCGGATCTGCAGGCGCGGCACCAGGTCCGGCGCGGGACGGCCCGCGGCCTCCGCCTCGGCGGCGATGCGGGGCAGCGCCTCGGCCAGCAGCGGCAGCGTCGGCATGAACGGATGCCAGCCCTCGCCCAGGCGGGCCGCGCGGCGCTGCGCCGCGGGGGAGTTGCCACCGACCCAGACGGGGAGGCACGGGCTGGTCGCGGGGGCGGGCGCGGTGCGGACACCGTCGTACGCCACGTACTCGCCGTGGAAGGACGTCGGGTCCTCGCGCCACGCGGCGCGGATCGCGGTGAGGTACTCGTCGGTGATCGCGCCGCGCTCGCGGAACGGCACGCCGAGCGTCTCGTACTCGGCGGCGGACCAGCCGACACCGGCGCCGAGGATGAATCCGGCGGCGTTCAGCCGGTCGATGTTCGCGGCGAGGCGCGCCGTCTGGAGCGGGTGCCGGTAGGGGATCACGGTGATCGTCGTGCCGAGCCGCAGCCCCGGCACACGCCCCGCGAGATGTGCGGCGAGCACGAACTGGTCGTAGAACGGCGCCGGATAGACCTCGTGGACATCGGGGGTCACCGCGATGTGGTCGGAGATCATCGCGAACTCGAAGCCGAGTTCACGGGCGTCGGTCGCCTGCCGCACGAGCGAGTCGGGGGTGGTGCCGGAGCCGAAGTTGAGGAGATTCACGCCGTATCGCATGACCGCAGTCTTGATGATCATCATCGCGTCTGTCGAATGCCGCGACGGCGGATCACGCCAGAGCGGTCATGCGGCGGGAAAGGTCACTTCAGCAGCTGGGGGCGGAGGTTCCAGCTCGCCACCACGTGCCGCCGGTGCTCCGTGCTCAGCCGGCTCACGGTGCCGGTGGCGAGCAGGAACATCGAGCCGCCGGACGCGGGCAGGCCCAGGCGGCGGGCCGCGAGGACGCGCAGGAAGTGGCTGTGGGCGAAGAGGACGACGCTGCCTTCGTTGTCGGCGAGCGCCGCGTCCACCTTGGCCAGCATGCGGTCGGCCCGCTCGCCCACCTGCTCCGGGCTCTCGCCGGGATGCTCCGGCGGGCCGGGCGCGACACCGTCCGTGAAGAGGTACCAGTCCGGCCGGGTGCGGTGGATCTCGACGGTCGTGACGCCTTCGTACGCGCCGTACTCCCACTCGCTCAGGTCCGGGTCCACCCGGGCGGAGCCGAAACCGGCCAGCTCCGCCGTCTCCCGCGAGCGCTGCCGCGGGCTGGTGAACGCCGCACCGATCCGGAAGCTGCTGATGAGGGGGGCCAGCGAGCGGGCCTGCTCCCTGCCGTTGTCCGTCAGGGGGATGTCCGTCCAGCTGGTGTGCTGTCCCGAGAGGGACCACTCCGTCTCGCCGTGCCGGACGAGGAGCAGATCACCCATGGTCGCGCCGTTCCTGTTCTCCCGGTGGTGGCGGGCCGTCCGGCACCGCCACCACCGAGCCTGCCACGCCGCCCGGCCCCCCCGCCCGGCGGGCCCCGGCAAGCGGGGGCGCAGGGCATGCCTTGCGGCATTGCATGCCTTGCGGCGTCCTGCGGTACGCCTTGCCGTGCGGCGGCTGCTTGCCTTGTGGCACGCCTTGCCGTGCGGCGGCTACTTGCCTTGCGGCCGCCATGCCCTGCGGCACGCCATGCCTTGCGGCGGCCGCATGCCCTGCGGCACGACGTGCCCTGCGGCGCCTACATGCCTTGTGGCACCCGGGCGGGCCGTCCCGAGCCGCGTGTCAGCGCGTAACCGCCGACGCCCGCCAGCGCCGCGAGGACGCCGCCGGTCGCCGTCCACACCCAGCGGGAGGACCACCAGCCGCCCGACCAGCCGTCCTCCGGCTCCATGGCGGCGGTCTGCCGCCCGTCCGAGCCGTCCGAGCCGTCCGCACCCGCGCCCGGGACCAGCGGCTCCGCGAGCGCCCCGTCCACCGCGTACGCGCCGCCCGCGTCGGTCGTGGTGACCTTCGCCTCGGCCCGCACCGGCAGCCCCAGGTCGTCCGCCTTGAGGTCGGTGACCGTGAGCCGCAGGTAGTAGGTGCCGGGCAGCGGGTCGTTCGCCCACTCCTCCGACCAGGACCTGACGGTGCGCAGCGTGCAGGACAGCGACACGGACGAGGCGTCCTGGGCGGCCGTCTTCGTGGGCGTGCCGAGCCGGCAGGCCTGGCGGCGCCGCAGCCCGTCGTACACGTCGACCTGCCAGGTGGACGCGGCGTGCCGGGCCGCGGCCTCGGGGAGCTTCACTGTCGCGTGCACGGTGGCGCGCTGCCCGGTGTCCACGGGGAACGCCCAGTACAGGTAGTCACCCGTGGATGCCTCCGCCGTGGCCTGCTGGTCGGGGCGGATCGCGGTCGCGGTACGGAAGGACGTGCCCGCCTCCGTCACCTCGGCGGGCTTCTCGTCGTCCGCGACGGCCACGCCCGCGGCACCGGCGAGGGCGAGCAGGGCGGCACCGGTCACGGCGGCGAAGCGCTGGGCTGCACGTGTCGTACGCATCAGTTGGTCCTCCAGACCGCGAAGCGCCAGCGCGAGAGCCAGCCCCAGATCAGACCGGCCAGGAAGCCGACGAGGACGAGCACACCGAGCAGCCACCAGCCGTGGCCGAGCCCGAAGGAGGCGACGTCCGACGCCTCGTCGGGGGAGTCCACCAGGTCCACGGCGAGCTCGACGGGGAGCCCGGGGGTCGTCTTCACGGACGCGGGCGCGGAGAACGAGTTGCTGACGCGCAGACAGACGGTCTCCGCGGAGCCCTCGTCGTCCTCGTCGTCCGCCTCGGGCCTCGGGTGGCGCAGGCCCGTCGAGATGACGTCGGTGCGCCCGTCGCCGGACTCCTGGCCCCGCACGATCTCGCGGCCCCGCGGCGTCTCCGCGCGCAGCAGCACGCCGTAGTCCTTGTTGACGGCCCGGTCGGCGGCCACGCTCACGGAGGCGCGCAGTTCCTTGCCCGCCGGGACCTCCACGCGGTACCAGCGGTGCTCGCCGAACTTCTCACGGTCGGTGTAGAGGCCCGACTTCAGCTCGGGCGCCTCGGTGCACTGCTCGGCACCCTTCACCGCCACGGGCGTGACGACCGGATCGGCCGCCCGGTCCACCAACTGCTTGACGCGGCCGGAGAGCTCGTCGGTGTGCCGGATCGACGTGTACGTCCCGCCGGTGGCCTCCGCGATGCAGCTCAGCTGGTCGCGGGTCTTGGCGTCCGGCACCAGGCCGAGCGTGTCGATGGTGAGGTGGATGCCCTTGGCGGAGATCTCGCGGGCGACCACGCACGGGTCGAGCGGCTGGCAGGTGTCCTCGCCGTCGGAGATGAGCACGATGCGGCGGCTGCGCTCGGCGTCGTCGTTCTTCGTCAGGTCGTCGGCGGCCTTGAGCAGCGTCGGGCCTATCGGGGTCCAGCCGGTCGGCGCGAGCGTCGCCACGGCGGTCTTCGCGTCGGTGCGGCCCGCCTTGTCGAGCTGCTCGACGGGGTAGAGCAGCTCGGTGTCCTTGCAGCCCGTCTTGCGGTCGTCGCCGCGGTAGTTGGCGCCGAGGGTGCGGATGCCGAGCGCGACCTCGTCCGGGGTCGCGTCCAGGACCTCGTTGAAGGCCTGCTTCGCGGCGGCCATCCGGGACTTGCCGTCGATGTCGCGGGCCCGCATGGAGCCGCTGACGTCGAGGACCAGTTCGACCTTGGGGGCGGGCTGTGCCGGTTCGTCGTCGTCATCGGCGGCGGCGGGGCCTGCCGTGACGAGTCCGGCGGTCAGGGCGGCGAGCAGGGCGATGACCCAGGCCGCCGGCCGTTGTCTTGTGATCATCGCCGGATACTATTGATCTTCGTGGCGCATCCCCAAAACGGCGCCTGAACCGGGCCTGAACTGGGTCGGAACCGGGCTGGGACCTCCCGTGGGTCAGCGGCGCCTGAGCTCCCGGCCCCCGAACGCCCCGGTCCCGTCCGCCTGCTTCCACCAGACCTCCATCGCGGCCTGGTCCATGGCCCGCCAGTCCGGTGTCGCCTGGACGAGCGCCCCGCCGAGCCGCCGCCCGAGGTCGACCATCGAACGGCCGGAGACGGTCCGGTCGGCGTCGTACGCGGCCAGGGCGTCCGCCCAGGTGTCCGCCGACGTGAGGGCGGCCTCCAGGACCGTCGCATCCTGGAGCGCCTTGACCGCGCCCGCGCCGGTGTGCGGCCTGGCCACCGCCGCCGCGTCGCCCACCAGCAGCACGCGGTCCGCCGTGCAGCGCGGCGCGGTGAAGTCGTACATGGGCTGGAGGAAGAGCTCGTCGGGCGCCGTCTCCCGCAGGAGTGCGCCCCAGTAGGGCGGCAGGAGCTCGTCCGCCACGTGTCCGAGGTGGGCGGCGAGCGCCTCCGTGAGGCCGCCGGGCGGCAGACTCGTGGGACCGGTGAGCCGCAGGTCGAGGCCGAGCCCGAGGTCGAGGCCCGCGGGCGGGGCGGTGTACAGGACCCAGTTGACGCGGTGGCCGCCCGCGCTGTCGGGAATGCGGTAGATGATCACGTGGCCGCCGGGGAAGACGGCGTACACGCAGTCGTCGTCGGCCCACAGCTCCGGATCGCTCAGCCGCGCCTCGGGGAAGGCGCCGCGCCAGGCGAGATACCCCGCATACGCGGGACGTACGTCGCCGAAGCGGGCGGCGCGGACTGCGGAGCGGTAACCGTCGGCGCCGATGACGAGGTCGTGCCGTTCGGTGCCGCCCGCGTCGGTGACCACCTCGACGCCCCCGTCACCGGGACGCACCGCGCTCACGGCTGCGCCCTGGCGAAAGTCCACGCTCGGGGGAATACGCCCCCGCAACTCCCGCCAGAGCGGACCCCAGTTGTACGTCCGGAAGGGGAACGGCATCACGGCGATCTCGCGGCCCAGCGGGGACGCGGCCGAGTCGTCCCGCACGTACCAGCGCCGCCGCACGAGCTGCACCCACGGCATGCGCGCGTCCAGGTACCCCGCGGACTCCAGCTCCGCATAACGGGAGTCGTGCACGGCGAGCCCCACGCCGCGGTCCGCCAAATCGCCGGCGGCCCGCTCGTACACGGTGATCTCGCCCGCACCACCGCGGTGCGCGGCCAGCGCTGCGGCACACCCACCGATGCTGCCGCCCACGACGGCGACGCTGCCTCCACGCATCATGCCGCCATCCTGGCAGCCGCGGTGACCGTCTGTCAGCGGAGCGAAACCCCGCGCCCGGCGAAGAACGGCTCGAACTCGTCGGCGGACATGTCGACGGCACGGGTCCGCGCGTCGATCCCCGACGGATTGTGGAAGTGCAGCAGCCCGTCGCCCGTACGCCGGGTGAGCAGGACGAGGTGGCCACCCCGGCCGGGGGAAGGGCGGTGCGGACGACGGATCTCGTAGTGCACGGAGGCGATGACCTGCCGCCCGTCGTCGAGGAGCGCGCCGATCTCCTCGACGGAGAGGTGCCGGTGGACCTCGGCGTCGAGGCCGAACTCCTCGCGGGCGTAGTCGGCGAACGGGGCGTAGACCATGCCCTTGATGACCCCGTCCACCTCGGTGTACGCGCCGTACTTCAGCGAGCCGTCGCGCAGCGCGAAGAGGGGCGGGGCGGCGGCGCCGAGCGCCATGCGGAAGCACGTCAGGCCGCACAGATGGCCGCACCAGCGCGCGTAGTCCTCGACGGTCGCCGCGCCCGAGGTGCGCCAGGCCGGGTCGGCGGCGCGGTCGAAGTCCTCGTACACGATGGGCGCGACGAGCTCGGGCGAGGCGAACTGCGTGAGGACGGGCTGTCCGCAGGCGGTGCAGGGCGACACGGGGCTCCCGGGGCGAGTCACTGGCGGTAACCGCTCAAGAAGCGGCCGATGCGGCTGATTGCTGCGTCCAGGTCGTCAGCGTAGGGGAGGGTGAGGATGCGGAAGTGGTCGGGGCGGGGCCAGTTGAAGCCTGTGCCCTGGACGACCTGGATCTTTTCCTGGAGGAGGAGGTCGAGGACGAACTTCTCGTCGTCGTGGATCGGGTGGACCTTCGGGTCCAGGCGCGGAAACGCGTACAGGGCGCCCTTCGGCTTCACGCAGGAGACGCCCGGGATCTCGTTCAGCTTCTCCCACGCCTTGTCGCGCTGCTCGTGCAACCGCCCGCCGGGCACGGTGAGTTCGCGGATGGACTGGCGGCCGCCGAGCGCGGCCTGGATGGCGTACTGGGCGGGGGCGTTCGGACACAGCCGCATGGAGGCGAGCATCGTCAGGCCCTCCAGGTAGTTCTTCGCGTGCTGCTGCGGCCCCGTGACCACCAGCCAGCCGGAGCGGAAGCCCGCCACCCGGTACGTCTTGGAGAGGCCGCAGAAGGTGAGGACCACGAGGTCGGGCGCGAGGGCCGCCACGCTGTGGTGCACCGCGTCGTCGTACAGGATCTGGTCGTAGATCTCGTCGGCGAAGACCATCAGGCCGTGCCGGCGCGCCAGGTCGAGGATGCCCTCCAGGATCTCCTTCGGATAGACCGCGCCCGTGGGGTTGTTGGGGTTGATGATCACGACGGCCTTGGTCCGGTCCGTGATCTTCGAGGCCATGTCGTCGAGATCGGGGTACCAGTCGGCGGACTCGTCGCACACGTAGTGGACGGCCTTGCCTCCGGAGAGGGTCGTCACGGCGGTCCAGAGGGGGAAGTCCGGGGCCGGGATGAGGACTTCGTCGCCGTCCTCGAGGAGGGCCTGTACGGCCATGGTGACCAGCTCGGACACGCCGTTGCCGAGAAAAACGTCGTCTACGGAGACCTCGTCCAGGCCGAGCGCCTGATAGCGCTGGGCGACCGCGCGCCGGGCGGAGAGGATGCCCCGCGAGTCCGTGTAGCCATGCGCCTTGGGGAGCATCCGGATCATGTCCTGGACGATCTCCTCGGGCGCCTCGAAGCCGAAGAGCGCGGGGTTGCCGGTGTTGAGGCGCAGCACGCTGTGGCCCGCCTCCTCCAGCGCGTTGGCGTGCTCGATGACGGGTCCCCGGATCTCGTAACAGACCTCGCTGAGCTTGCTCGACTGCCGGAACTCCATGCGGTGCGCCTCCCGTGACGTGTGTTACTTGGTTTTACCAAGCCCCCGCTTGGAAAGTCCAACAACTTGCATAGACTATGTCGCATGCCACCTCGCCGAAGCTACGACCAGTACTGCGCGGCAGCCCGGGCCCTGGACGCCGTGGGCGACCGCTGGACCCTGCTGATCGTCAGGGAACTGCTGGTCGGTCCCCGCCGCTACACCGACCTCCACGCCGACCTGCCGGGCGTCAGCACGGACGTACTGGCCTCGCGCCTGAAGGACATGGAACAGCGGGGCCTCGCGACGCGCCGCAGGCTGCCCGCGCCCTCGGCGGCGTACGTCTACGAACTGACCGGCAGGGGGCGCGAGTTGCTGCCGGTCCTGGAGGCGCTCGCCGCGTGGGGCGCCCCCGCCCTGGAGGAGCGCAGGCCCACGGACGCGGTGCGCGCGCACTGGTTTGCCCTGCCGCTGCTGAAGCACCTCGCGGCGGTCGGCACCGACGCGGGCGCCGAGGGCATGGTGGAGGTGCGGCTCGCCGAGGGCTGCTTCCACGTCCGGCTGACCCGCGACGAACCGACCTACGGCGACGGCCCCGCACCGGACGGCGCCGACGCCGCCCTCACCCTGGACGCCGCCGCGTGCGTGGCCCTGACCCGCGGCGGACTCACCCTCGGACAGGGCGTCCGGGACGGCCGTGTCGAGGTCAGCGGCGACTCGCCGCTCGCGAAGGCACTGCGCGAGGCGTGACGGCGAGTTCCCGCGCGGTCGCCATGTCGCTGAACGGAAGCAGCTCCCCGCGGACGGTCTGATGCGGTTCGCTTCCCTTGCCGGCGATGAGGACCGTGTCCAGGGGACCCGCCGACGACAGGGCGAAGGCGATGGCCTCGCGACGGTCGGCGAGCCGCTCGAAGGGGGTCCCGGTCGCCGTGAGAGCGGGGACGATCTGGTCCAGGATCGCCTCGGGGTCCTCGTAGCGCGGATTGTCGGAGGTCACGACGCAGAGGTCGGAGTGGGCCCCGGCGATCCTCCCCATGTCCGCACGCTTCGTCGTGTCCCGGTCGCCGCCGCAGCCGAAGACGGTGATCACGCGGCCGCGCGCGTAACCGCGGATGGTGGTCAGGACCTTGTCCAGGGAGTCGGGGGAGTGGGCGTAGTCCACGATCACCGAGGTCCCCTCCGGCGTCTCGAAGCGTTCGAACCTGCCGGGCACGGGCGGCAGTTGCGCCAGCGCGGCGACGAGAGCGTCCAGATCGTGCCCGAGCACATGGCACGAGGCGAGCGTCGCGAGGGCGTTGGCCACGGAGTACCGGCCGGGGAAGGGGATCGACGCGGGACGGGCACGCCCTCCGTGCCACAGGGTGAACCGTGTGCCCGACGCGCTCACGACCAGGTCGGTCGCCCGGTAGTCCGCAGGACCGTCGAGCGCGTACGTGGTCACCGCACCCGGCATCATCGCGCCGATCCCGGCGCCCACGGGGTCGTCGGCGTTGACCACCGCATGCCGGCACAGGCCCTGGAAGAGCCGGAGTTTGGCGTCCCGGTAGTCGTCCATCGTGCCGTGGTCGTCCAGGTGATCCTGCGTCAGGTTGGTGAAGACGCCGACATCGATGAAGGTGCGGTCCACCCGGTGCGTCAGCAGCGCCATCGAGGTGGCTTCCAGCACCACGCTGCTGGTCGCCCGGTCTCGCATGTGGCCGAGCAGGTACTGCAGGTCCGGCGATTCCGGGGTGGTGAGCACGGACCGCGGCATGGGTATCCGCTCGTCGCCCATCCGGCTGCCGGCCGTCCCGATCACCCCCACCTTCGCCCCGGAGGAGAGCCGCAGGGCGGACTCGACCATGTACGAGACGGACGTCTTGCCGTTGGTGCCGGTGATCGCCACCACGTCCATCTGCCGCCCCGGTTCGCCGAAGTACCGCGAGGCGACGACCGCGGCCGCACGCCGCGCGTCCGCCACCCGCACGACACACCCGACCGCGGACCGGGGCACCACCGACAGCGTCGGATCCATCCCTTGCACGATGACGGCCACGGCTCCCCGGGCGAACGCGGCGCCCACAGCGCTCGGCCCGCCCTCCTGGTGCCCGGGCACGGCGACGAACACGGCACCGGGCCCGACCCGGTCGACATCGAAGGTCACCCCGGCGGTGACCGCGACGGTGCCCGGCTCGCCCCGGAGTACATGATGGTCGTGTCCGGCCAACAACTCGTTCAGCTTCACGATGATCCATTCGAAGTGGCGCGGACCCGGTCGTGCGGTCGCGGCCAGGCTGCAGCGCCGGCGGGGGCCGGGAAGCTGTGGTGGTGACGTGGAGCGGGGAGGGAGACCGCCCGGAGAAAGCCGGGCGCGGCGGTAGGGGCGGCTGCGGCGGCAGCGATGGCTGTGACGGCCGCAGCGAGTCGGCGCGAGAGTCGCTAGCCGTGCTCGCGAGTTCGAGGTGCCCTCGTGCACCTCGTGGAACCCATGTGACCCATGCGGCCGAGTGTACGCCCGGGCGTGACGCGCGGTTACCGGGCCGGGACGGAGACGCCCAGGCGGTCGGCGACGGTGGTGAGAGCCGCGCCGAGGGGCAGGGCGACCCGGGTGACGGCGTGCTGGTCGCCACGGGTCGGGTCCTGGTTGACGATGAGTACAGGCGTGCCGAGCTGGGCCGCCTGACGGACGAACCGGAGCCCCGACATCACCGTCAGAGAGGAGCCGAGGACCAGCAGCGAGGTCGCACCGCGCACCAGCTCGCGGCAGTGCTCGACCCGCTCCGGCGGAACCGTCTCGCCGAAGAACACGACGTCCGGCTTGAGGACGCCACCGCAGACTCCGCACGGTACGACGCGGAAGTTCCCGACCTGTGCGTCGCTGAGGTCGGCGTCACCGTCCGGATTGAGGCCGGCGGCCACCGGCTCGAACCCGGGATTGGCCTCCTCCAGCCGCACGGCGAGCTCACGCCGCGGACTGAAGGCGCCGCAGGAGAGACAGACGACGCGGTCCAGGCTTCCGTGGAGCTCCACGACGCCCTCGCTGCCGGCGCCCTGGTGCAGCCCGTCGACGTTCTGGGTGATCACACCGGACAGGAGGCCGTGCCGCCCGAACGCGGCGACGGCCCGGTGCCCCGCGTTGGGCCGGGCGCGCCCGAAGAGCCGCCAGCCGAGGTGACTGCGCGCCCAGTACCGGCGTCGGGCGCGGGCATCGGCCGTGAACTCCTGGTAGGTCATCGGAGTGTGCCTGCTCAGGCTGCCGCCCTCGCCCCGGTAGTCGGGAATCCCCGACTCCGTGGAGATCCCCGCCCCACTGAGCACCAGCACGCCACCGGCCTCCAGCGCACCGGCGACCGGCCCCAGATCGGTGGTGGCCGGCGGCAGATCCTCGGGAGGACTCCAGCTCAGAGTGGGACGCATCCGCATGCGGCAAGGGTACGCAAGGGGTGCCGGGTTCCGAGTTCCGGCGGCGCAGAGCCCGCTCGGTTGCACCGGCCTCACCGAGAACCGTGGACGAACCACCGCTGCCCCGGATCCGCCGCCGTGCAGGCCGCCGGCCGCAGCCGGGGACGCGGCCGCAGCAGATCGTCCTGGGTCAGACAGCTCCCGCCCGCCCGCAACTGCCCCCACCGCGTGACCACCCACCGGGCCGCCGACCCGCCCGCGCAGGGGGCGAGCACGACCGCCCCACCCCGGACACGCGCACAGAGACGACCGCCCCCGGTCCGCAGGTCTCCGTCCGCGAGCCGCCACACCTGGTGGACCGTGCCGGTGCAGGGCGCGGTGCGGACGGCGTCGCGGTCCGCGGTCAGACACAGCTCGGACGCGGTGAAGTCGGCGGCCGTGGAGCCGATCCAGGAGACGACGGTGCCGGGCCGGGGATCGGGTGCCCGGCGCGCGTAACGGCGTTCGAGCCATCGCGCGTAGCGCCCCACCGCCTTTCTGGTGGGTGAGCAGTAGTGCCCGGGGCAGTCGCGCACCCGCCTCTCGTCATGGACGTGGTAGTGCTCGAAAACGGCGGTCTTCCGGGCGGTCTGTACGGCGCCGAGATTGGGCGGGCGCAGCGCGCTTCCGTACCCCTCGTATCCCGTCAGCCGAGGAGATTCCCCCTGCGGGCGCGCCCGCAGGGTCGCCAGGCGGAGATACCGGCCGGTGACCGCGTGATCGCTGTGGTCGGCCCACTCCTCGCCGGACGACTTCAGCGCGGTGTTGGCGAAGTCCAGCGTGCGTACGGCGCAGGGCCGGAAACGCTCGATGAGGGCGGCCAAGGTGCTGATCAGAGCCGGTTCCGTGTAGCGGGCGGACCCGTCCACCGCGCCGAGCGAGCCGATTCTCGCCCGGAAGAGCGCGAGCAGGCTCCGGCGCCGCGACGCCTCTCCGCGCCAGCCGCCGTCGGGCAGCCGCAGGAAGACCAGCCGGATGTCCGGCCGCAGCGGTCCGTTGTCCAGGCGGACGCTGTGCAGGGTCCGCCCGCCCGCCCGCACGGGTGAGACCTCCCAGGGGCTGGGCGCCCTGGGGCTCATCGGCCGGCCGGCGAGAGCGCTGTACGCCTGCTGTACGCCCATTTCGCGGCGGAGCACATACCCTCCCGCCCATTCCAACTGGGCGTCGCCCGCGGTCACGTACACGATGCGGAGGCAGTTCCCCCGGTCGAAATCCTCGGCGATCGCCGGATTGATGAACAGCAGGTCGTCGTCCTGATGCGCCACCCCGACCAGCGTCGTGTCACGGCACTGCGCACCGCCGGGCCCCCGGGACGGCGGGGGCACGGTGGCTGCCAGGGTGGCGAGGCAGAGGAGCAGGAGCGGAATCAGCTGACGTGCGTGACGTGCGCGAATGGTACGGAGGTCCCCCTTCACCACGAGAAGTGAGCAATCGCAGTGTGTGTCGGCAGGTGGCGCGGCATGTGACAGGGCGTACAGGCGTCAAGTGGTGGCATGCCGGGGGAGCGCCGAGCCGTGAACGCACCAGGATCAACCGCTCGGGTGGGCGCTCGGCGGATCATTGACGTGCGGTGACCATGCCGGCGCCTCCTGGGGGATGGGCCGGGCCGGGGTGATGCGCTCAGGCGGCGGCCGGTGCCATGAGCCGCGTCGGCACGATCAGCTTGGCGGCCGTCGCCGTCTCGACGTCGTGGGACGTCACGCCGGGCGCGAGTTCCACCAGTTCGAAGCCGTCGGGCGTGACGTCGAGGACGGCGAGGTCGGTGATGACGCGCTGGACCACACCGCGGCCGGTGAGCGGCAGCGTGCACTCCGCCACGAGCTTGGGGCTGCCGTCCTTGGCCGTGTGCTCCATGAGGACGATGACCCGCCGGGCCCCGTGCACCAGGTCCATGGCGCCGCCCATGCCCTTGACCATCTTGCCCGGGATCATCCAGTTGGCGAGGTCGCCGGTGGCGGAGACCTGCATGGCGCCGAGGACGGCGGCGTCGATGTGCCCGCCGCGGATCATGCCGAAGGACAGCGCGGAGTCGAAGAACGAGGCGCCCGGCAGCGTCGTCACCGTCTCCTTGCCCGCGTTGATCAGGTCGCCGTCGAGCTCGTCCTCGGTCGGGTAGGGGCCGACGCCGAGGATGCCGTTCTCCGACTGGAGGACCACTTCGACCCCTGGCGGCAGGTAGTTGGGGATGAGGGTGGGCAGGCCGATGCCGAGGTTGACGTACGTGCCGTCGATCAGTTCCCGGGCGGCCCGGGAGGCCATCTGCTCACGGGTGAGCGCCATGTCAGGCACCGACTTCCTGCTGGGTACGGACGGTGCGGCGTTCGATGCGCCGCTGGGCTGCGGGGTCGTCGGGGTGCACGCGCACCACGCTCTGGACGAAGACGCCGGGCAGGTGGATCTCGTCCGGGTCGAGCTCGCCGGGTTCCACCAGGTGCTCGACCTCGGCGATCGTGACCTTGCCGGCCATCGCGGCCAGCGGGTTGAAGTTGCGGGCGGAGGAGTGGAAGACCAGGTTGCCGTGGCGGTCGCCGAGGGTGGCTCGCACCAGTGCGTAGTCGGTGGTGATGCTCTGCTCGAGCAGGTACTCGGTGCCGCCGAAGACGCGGCTCTCCTTCGGCGGGGAGGCGACGACGACGCCGCCGTCCGGACCGTGGCGCCAGGGCAGCCCGCCCTCGGTGATCTGCGTCCCGGCGCCGGCCGGTGTGTAGAAGGCGGGGATGCCCGCGCCCCCGGCGCGCAGCCGCTCGGCGAGGGTGCCCTGGGGCACCAGCTCCACCTCCAGCTCCCCGCTGAGGTACTGCCGGGCGAACTCCTTGTTCTCTCCCACGTACGAGCTGGTCATCCGGGCGATCCGGCCCGCCCGCAGCAGCAGGCCGAGCCCCCAGTCGTCCACACCGCAGTTGTTGGAGACGATCCGCAGACCGGAAGCGCCCTCGCGCAGCAGCGCGTCGATCAACGCGCTCGGTATGCCGCAGAGACCGAATCCGCCGACGGCGAGTGACGCCCCGTCGGGGATGCCTCTCACCGCTCGGGCGACGTCCGCGACCGTCTTGTCCAGACCCATGCGACCTCTCTTCGTCAGTGATGCTGCTCGACCTTGATGCTGCTCGACCGATTCGGCGCTGAGCCTAGGAACCGCGGACCGCCTCTCACCATGGTTCTCGGTCACACACTGAGCGGCCTCCATATGGCGGTCGTACGCAGCCACGCGGGGAGCGACCGGCCCCGGGAAGTGCCCCAGCGCGTGGTGGTCCCAGCTGCGGTATGGCGGCGAACACCTCCCCGCGGGGCGGGTTCATGGCGGCCCTTCCCATACCCGTCCCCCGCCCCGGACGCCTAGCCTCCGCCCGTCGCCTGTCCGCAAACGGAGGTACTCCATGGCCCCGCCCCGCACCACGAGCGCACGACCACGTCTGCGCGCCACCCTCGCCGCCGCCCTGTTCCTGACCTCGCTGTCCGTCGCGCCGACAGCGTCGGCCACCACCCCGGACCCCGCACAGGACCAGCACTGCACCCATCAGACCCGCCTCACCGTGCCCGGCGCCGCCCACCAGCGGGCGAGCTGCCTGGCGGAGCTGACCACAGCGGGCACCGTGGCAACCGGTCACACCGACCCGGCCGACTGGGCCGGCCTCACCCCGAAGGACCTCACGGTCCCGAGCGGCGTGCCCGGCATCCAGCTCGACGGCTACTTCCCCGACACCTCCGCCACCAACACCAACCACGGCCGGCACCACGACGCGCAGTTCGTCATCCGCCTGCCCGACCGCTGGAACGGCGGCCTGGTCGTGGCAGGCACCCCCGGCAACCGCGAGCAGTACGCCAACGACCGGGCCATCGCCGACTGGGTCCTGTCCCGCGGCTACGCCTACGCCGCGACCGACAAGGGCAACACCGGCCCCGCCTTCCACCGCGACGGAGACCGGCCGGGCGAGGCCATCGCCGAGTGGAACACACGCCTGACCCAGCTCACCCGCGCGGCCCGCGCGGTGGTCGCCCAGCGCTACCACCGCCCGCCCACCCGGACCCTGGCCACCGGCATGTCCAACGCCGGTTACCTCGTGCGCTGGCAGCTGGAGAACCACCCCGAGCTGTACGACGGCGGGGTCGACTGGGAAGGCACGCTCTGGCGCGAGGACGGGCCGAACCTGCTCACGTTCCTGCCGCCCGCGCTGCGCCACTACCCCACCCACGCGAACGGCGGCCCCGGCGCCGACAGGGCGCGCGCGGCGATGCACGCCGCCGGATACCCGGCCGGCTCGGAGTTCCTGTGGCCGTACCACCACAAGGCGTACTGGGACCTCACCCAGCGCATCTACCGCGAGGAGATCGACCCGGGCTTCGACGGCCCGACGGAAGCCGGCACCCCGTACTGCGCCCCGGAAAGCCCGGCCTGCGACGCGGACTACGACTACGCCTCACGCCCCGCGGAGGTGCGACGTGCCGTGCAGCGGATCGCCCTGACCGGCCGCATCGGCAAACCCCTGATCACCGTCCACGGCACCCTGGACGTACTGCTCCCCATCAGCGAGGACTCCGACGTCTACGCCCGCATGGTGCGCCAAGCCGGCCGCGGCGGGCTGCACCGCTACTACCGCATCGAGGGCGGCACCCACACCGACTCCCTCGTGGACACCTTCCCCGATCGGCTGCGGCCGCTCGTGCCCTGCCACCGCTCGGCCTTCACCGCCCTGGAGGGCTGGCTGACCCGCTCCGCCCTGCCGCCGGCCGGGCGCACCGTGCCCCGTCCGGCCACGGCCGACGCGGCCACACTGCTCACCACGTGCCCCCTCGGGCGCACCGGCCGGTAAGGACAAAACCCTCACTTCAGGCGTGGACATAGGAGAATCCGCCACCCCTGGACGGGCCATTGTGGTGTTCGTCGCCATAGGAGAGCCGCTGAGGTGTCTCTACTGTTTCCGGCCATGACCAGGGAATTTGCATCCTCGCATCCGTTGGGGCCGACCGCCTCGACCATGTCGGCCGCGGGCGGCGTGGACCTGTCCGGCCGCGCCGCACTCGTGACCGGCGGCGGCAGCGGCATCGGTCTCGCGTGTGCCGCCGCCCTCGCCGCCGCCGGCGCGGAGGTCCACGTGGTCGATGTCGACGCCGAGAAGGCCAAGACGGTCGCCGACGCCATCGGGGGAGTGGCCCACACCGCCGATCTGGCCGACCCGGACGTGATCGACACGCTTCCCGAACACATCGACGTCCTCATCAACAACGCCGGGCTGCAGCATGTCGCCCCGCTCCACGAATTCCCGCCGGAGCGCTTCGCGCTCATCCAGCAGGTGATGGTCACGGCTCCGTTCCTGCTGATCCGCCGCGTGCTGCCGCACATGTACGCCACCGGATGGGGCCGGGTCGTCAACATCTCCAGCGTCCACGGACTGCGCGCCAGCGCGTTCAAAAGCGCCTACGTCACGGCCAAGCACGCCCTGGAGGGCCTGAGCAAGGCCACCGCGGTCGAGGGTGCCCCGCACGGTGTGACCAGCAACTGCGTGAACCCCGGCTACGTCCGCACCCCGCTCGTCGAGGGCCAGATCCAGGACCAGGCCGTGGCTCACGGCATCAGCGCCGGCGACGTCCTCTCCGACGTCCTGCTCACCCGCGCCCCGGTCAAACGGCTCCTGGAGGCCGAGGAGGTGGCCGCCGCCGCCCTGTGGCTGTGCGGGCCGCACACCAGCTACATCACCGGAGCCTCGCTGCCCCTCGACGGCGGCTGGGGAGCGAGCTGATCCCGCTCCCCCTCGCTCACCGGTTCCCCGTCCCCGCCCGTCCTCCCGTCCCGCTCCCTCCCCGCACACGAGGTGACACATGTCCGACGCCCCGGCCACCGGCCCCACCGCGCCAGACCGCTCTCCCGGCATCGCCCGCATCGTCAGCGCGAGCCTGATCGGCACCACCATCGAGTGGTACGACTTCTTCCTCTACGGCTCCGCCGCCGCGCTGGTGTTCAACACGCTGTTCTTCCCCACCGCCGACCCGCTGATGGGCACCTTGATCGCCTTCATCACCTACGCGATCGGCTTCGCCGCCCGCCCCCTCGGCGGCGTGGTCTTCGGGCACTTCGGCGACAAGATCGGGCGCAAGAAGCTGCTCGTCATCAGCCTGCTCATGATGGGCGGGGCCACCTTCGCCATGGGCCTGCTGCCCACCTACGACACCATCGGCATCGGCGCGCCGATCCTGCTCACCGTGCTGCGCCTCGTCCAGGGGTTCGCGCTGGGCGGCGAGTGGGGCGGCGCGGTCCTCCTCGTATCCGAACACGGTGGTGACAAGCAGCGCGGGTTCTGGGCGTCCTGGCCGCAGGCCGGCGCGCCGGGCGGCAACCTCCTGGCCACCGGCGTCCTCGCCCTGCTCGCCGCCGTCCAGTCGGAGGAGGACTTCGAGGCCTGGGGCTGGCGCATCCCGTTCCTGCTCTCCGGCGTCCTGGTCCTCCTCGGCATGTGGATCCGCATCTCCGTCTCCGAGTCGCCCGTCTTCCTCGCCGCCCAGGCCAAGGCCCAGGCCGACGCCGCCCGCGGGATCAAGGAGAAGCCGCCGGTGGTCGAGGTGTTCCGCCGCAGCTGGCGCGAGGTCCTGACCGCGATCGGCACCCGGTTCGGCGAGAACATCGCCTACTACATCCTCACCGCCTTCCTCCTCGTCTACGTCACCAACCACCTGGACCTGCCCAAGAGCACCGCGCTGAACGCCGTCCTGATCGCCTCGGCCGTCCACTTCGTCACCATCCCGCTGTGGGGCGCGCTCTCCGACCGGATCGGACGCAGGCCTGTCACCCTCATCGGCTCGGTCGGCATGGCCTTGTGGGCCTTCGCCTTCTTCGCCCTGCTCGACTCCAAATCGTTCGCCGTGATCACGCTCGCGGTGACCGTCGGCCTGCTGCTGCACGGCGCCATGTACGGTCCACAGGCCGCCTTCATCTCCGAGATGTTCGACACCAAGGTCCGCTACTCCGGTGCCTCCATGGGCTCCCAGCTCGCTTCCATCGTGGCCGGCGCACTGGCACCGATCATCGCGGTCGAGCTGCTCAAGGAGTACGACTCCGCCACGCCCGTCGCCCTCTATCTCTGCCTGGCCGCGGTCGTCACCACCATCACCGTCGCCCTCGCCAGGGAGACCCGCGGCCGGGACCTCACCGTCGTCACGACGTCCGACTCCACGGACGAGACAGCACGACCGGCGCCCGAACCCGCCGGCGCGGACCACGCCTGACACGTTTCCGGCGCCCGCCCGGACAGGAGGAGTGCCCACATGACCACCGTGAACGACCGCACGTACCGCGCAGCGGCTCACAGTGCGATGGTGTCCCTCAGGCAGCTGCTGACCCTGTTGGCCTCCGGAGCGCCCGCCGACCAGTTCACCCGCCCCTCGGGCGACGCCGCCACCGCGCAGCTGCCACCCGAGGAGCGGTCGCTCCTGGAGGACGCCACCCGGACCGCGCTGGAGATCCGCCGCACCCTCGACCAGCACCGCAGACGCGAGGCCGAGCTGGCCGCACTCTTCGACACCGCCAGCGACCTCGCGGCCCTGCGCGACCTGGACGCCGTCCTGCGCGCCATCGTCCACCGGGCCAGAACCCTCCTCGGCACCGACGCCGCCTACCTCTCCCTCAACGACCCCGTCGCCAAAGACACCTACATGCGCGTCACCGACGGCTCGGTCTCCGCCCGCTTCCAACAGCTGCGCCTCGGCATGGGCGAGGGCCTGGGCGGCCTGGTCGCCCAGACCGCCCGCCCCTACACCAGCGCCGACTACCAGACCGACCCCCGCTTCAAGCACACCCGGGTCATCGACGAAGCGGTCCTGGAAGAAGGGCTGCGCGGCATCCTCGGCGTACCGCTGCGCGTCGGCAAACGCGTCATCGGCGTGCTCTTCGCCGCCGACCGCACCACCCGCGACTTCCCGCCGGAAGCCATCGCCCTGCTCACCTCGCTCGCCGACCACGCCGCCGTGGCCATCGACAGCGCCCGCATGCTGGAGGAAACCCGCTCCGCCCTGGTCGACCTCAACACGGCCAACGAGACCGCGCGCGCCCACAGCACGGCGCTGCGCCGCGCCGCCGACGCCCACGACCGCCTCACCGACCTGGTCCTGCGCGGCGCGACCGTCGACGACCTGGTCCGTGAGATCGCCGCGCTGCTCGGCGGCGGCATCGCCCTCCACGACCCGGACGGCACGGAGATGGCCCGCGCGGGCACCGAACCCCTCACCCCTTCCCCGCAGGGCATCACGGCCTCCCGCACCGGCGGCCGCGCCGTCCCGGTGGACGGCACCTGGGTCTGCGCCGTCCTGGCCGGATCGGAACTCCTCGGCAGCGTCATCCTGACCGGACGCGCGGACCTGGCCGACCCCGACCGGCGCCTGTTCGAACGCGCCGCGCTGGTCGCCGCCCTCCTCCTGCTGCTGCGCCGCACCGTCGCCGAGGCCGAGGACCGCGTCCGCGGCGAGCTCCTCGACGACCTGCTCACCTGCCACCAGCCCGGCGGCCGCCACGACAGCGGAAGCCTGACCCTCCGCGCCCGCAGACTCGGCATCAACCTCTCCCTGCCCCATGCCGTCCTCGCCCTGGACACCGACGACGAACCGCGCTCGCACCTGTTCGCGGAAGCCGTACGCAGCGCCCGCTCGCTGGGCGGGCTCGCGGGGGCCCACAACGGCCACATCGTCCTGCTCGTCCCGTCGTCGGACCCCGGCGCACTCGCCGCCGAACTGGCGAGAGACCTCCGGAAGGCCACCGGCGCCCCCGTCACCGTGGGCTCCGCGGGACCCGCCACCGGCCCCGCACAGCTGCCCGGCACCTACACGGAAGCCGGCCGCTGCCTGACCGCCCTGCACGCGCTGGGCCGCACCGGAGACGGCAGCGACATCGCGGGGCTGGGTTTCCTCGGTGTCCTGCTCGGCGACCGCTCCGACCTCGACGGCTTCGTACGACGCTATTTGGGCCCCGTACTCGCCTACGACCAGCAGCGGGGCACCGAGCTGACCCAGACCCTCGACGCCTATTACACGCACGGCGCGAGCCTGTCCAAGGCCAAGGACGCCCTCCACGTGCACGTCAACACGGTCGTGCAGCGCCTTGACCGGGTCGCCCAACTCCTCGGCCCCGACTGGAACGACCCCACCAGGGCCCTGGAACTCCAACTGGCCCTGCGACTGCACCGCCTCAGCAGCCACAAGGCGCGCCCCACAGGCCTGACCCCGCCTTCCGACACCGCGCCCTGATGGTTCTGGCCACCATTGGCGTGATCGGCATTGTGGTGGTTCCAGCCAAGGCGCGGACGGCAGGCGCGCCCCTAACCTCCACACAACCCGTGAGGGCCGTCAGCACAAAGGCCGTCACAGAGCCGAACGTGGAGGTCTCCCCCCATGCCACAACAGCCCCGCATCCTGCCCGCGGCAGGCCGCCCACCAGCCGGAGTGCTCGCCGCGGCCCTGGTCGTCCTGCTGCTCGCCGTGCTGTCCGTCGTGTCGCTTGCCAGCCCGTCCCGCGCGGCCGCCACCCCACAAGAAGTGACCGGATTCGGATCCAACCCGGGCAACCTGCGCATGTTCCGTTACGTGCCCCAGGGGCTGCCCGAAGGCCGCCCCGTCGTGGTCGCCCTGCACGGCTGCACCCAGAACGCCACGGGCTACGGGGCCAACGCCGGCTGGCTGGAACTTGCCGACACGTACAAGTTCTCCGTGGTCCTGCCCCAGCAGCAGCCGTCGAACAACGCGAACTCCTGCTTCAACTGGTTCGAACCCGGTGACGTCCGGCGGGGCTCCGGAGAAGCACTGTCGATCAAGCAGATGGTCGACCGCGCGAAACAGGACAACGGCTCGACGAGCGCCTATGTCAGCGGCCTCTCGGGAGGCGGGGCGATGGCGGCCGTCATGCTGGCGGCCTACCCCGACGTCTTCTCCGGCGGGGGCATAGTCGCCGGACTGCCGTACGGCTGCGCCAACTCGGTGTCCACCGCCTTCACCTGCATGAGCCCCGGCGTCACCAAGAGCCCCAAGGAGTGGGGAGACAAGGTCAGGGCGGCCCACGCGTACTCCGGGCCGCGCCCGAAGGTCTCCATCTGGCAGGGCACCTCGGACACTACCGTGAAGCCCGCGAACGCCACCGAGCTCATGAAGCAGTTCACCGACGTCAACGGCACCGACCAGACGCCCGACACCACCGACACGGTCGGCGGTCACCCCCACCGGGTCTACGGCGACACCGTGGAGACGTACGAGATCACCGGCATGGGGCACGGACATCCCGTCGACCCGGGGACCGGGGCGGCCAAGTGCGGCACCGCCGCCGCCTACATCCTGGACGTGAACATCTGCTCCGCGTACCACCTCGTCCGCTTCTGGGACATCGACGACACCACCTCGCCCACCCCGTCCCCGAGCGACCCGGGCACCCCGACGCCGACGCCCACGCCGTCGCCGACCGGCTCTCAGCCGCCGTACTCCGCCACCGCCGAAGGCACAGCGACCGACCACTACGTGGCGCAGCGCATCACCGTGAACGAATACAACAAGCTCGGCGCGGCCCGCGGCTACAACACCTCCTTCACCCTCTACGAGTGCGCGGCGGGGTGGACCGACAAGCCCGACTGCTCTCCCATCTGACCTGATCACCCCGGTTACTATGCTCACTTCATGCCGGACGCGGACGACGAAGTGGGTGGCCAGGGAAAATGCTGAGAGAGGTCACCGCGACCCGCTACGTCACACCCCTGCGCACCGGCGGCTCCGTGCCCGGCGTCGTCGAGGCCGACGATCTGGGCACGTACGTCGTGAAGTTCACCGGGTCCGCGCAGGGGCGCAAGGCGCTCGTCGCCGAGATCGTCGTCGGTGAACTCGCCCGCCATCTGGGTCTGCGCTTTCCCGAACTGGTCCTCGTGCACTTCGACCCGGCGGTCGCCGCCGACGAGCCGCACCAGGAGGTCCAGGACCTGCTGCACGCCAGCGTGGGCCTCAACCTCGGCATGGACCTGCTGCCGGGCGCCGCGGACTTCACCCCGGAGGCGATCGACGTCGACCCGCTGGAGGCCGGCAAGGTCGTCTGGCTCGACGCCCTCACGGCCAACGTGGACCGGACCGTGCACAGCTCGAACCTGATGATCTGGCCCACCTTCGGCGTCCACCAGCCGAAGCTGTGGCTCATCGACCACGGTGCCGCCCTGGTGTTCCACCACCGCTGGGGTGCGACACCGCCCGACAAGGCGTACGACTTCCGTCACCACGCCCTCGGCGGGTACGGGCCGGACATGGCCGCCGCCGATGCCGAACTGGCCCCGCTCGTCACGGAATCCGTGCTCCGCGACATCGTCGGCCTCGTCCCCGACGCGTGGCTGGCCGACGAGCCGGGCTTCACGTCCCCGGACGAGGTGCGTGAGGCGTACGTGGCCTTCCTGTCGGCCCGCGCCCAGGCTTCGGCGGCGTGGCTGCCGGTGGACTTCCCCAGCCGGGGTGAGCTGGCCGCCGCGGACGCGAGGCGTGCGGCCGCCACGGAGAAGGGCCGCCCGGCCTGGCTGAAGCGGGTGCCCGATCTGCACGGGAAGCCCGCGGCGGAGCAGGACTGGTCGTCACATCTCGGCTGACAGGCACATGAGAAGGCCCCCGGCGCTGTGCGGTGCCGGGGGCCTTCTCATATTGCACGTGTTGACGGAAGGTCAGCGCAGCTGCTCGTACGCCGGGAGGGTCAGGAAGTCCGCGTAGTCCGCGTCCAGAGAGACCTGGAGGAGGAGGTCGTGGGCCTGCTGCCACTTGCCGGCCGCGAAGGCCTCGTCGCCGATCTCGGCGCGGATCGCGGTGAGTTCACGCGCCGCCACCTCGCGGGCGAGGTCGGCGGTGGCGGTCTGGCCGTTCTCGAAGACGACGCCCGCGTTGATCCACTGCCAGATCTGCGAACGCGAGATCTCCGCGGTGGCCGCGTCCTCCATGAGGTTGAAGATGGCGACGGCACCGAGACCGCGCAGCCATGCCTCGATGTAGCGGATGCCGACCTGGACGGCGTTGACCAGGCCGTCGTACGTGGGCTTCGCGTCGAGGGAGTCGATGGCGATCAGGTCGCCGGGGGCGACCTTGACGTCCTCGCGCAGGCGGTCCTTCTGGTTCGGCTTGTCGCCGAGCACCGCGTCGAAGGACTTCATGGCGATCGGGACCAGGTCCGGGTGCGCCACCCACGAGCCGTCGAAGCCGTCGCCGGCCTCGCGGTCCTTGTCGTTCTTCACCTTCTCGAACGCGACCTTGTTGACCTCGGCGTCCTTGCGGGACGGGATGAACGCCGCCATGCCGCCGATGGCGTGCGCGCCGCGCTTGTGGCAGGTGCGGACGAGGAGTTCGGTGTACGCCCGCATGAACGGGGCGGTCATCGTCACGAGGTTGCGGTCCGGCAGGACGAACTTCGAGCCGCCGTCACGGAAGTTCTTGACGATGGAGAAGAGGTAGTCCCAGCGGCCCGCGTTGAGGCCGGACGCGTGGTCGCGCAGCTCGTAGAGGATCTCCTCCATCTGGTACGCGGCGGTGATCGTCTCGATCAGGACGGTCGCGCGGACCGTGCCCTGCGGGATGCCGACGTAGTCCTGTGCGTAGACGAAGATGTCGTTCCAGAGGCGGGCCTCCAGGTACGACTCCGTCTTCGGGAGGTAGAAGTACGGGCCCTTGCCGAGCTCGATGAGGCGTTTGGCGTTGTGGAAGAAGTACAGGCCGAAGTCGACGAGCGCGCCGGGGACCGGCTTGCCGTCGACCTGGAGGTGGCGCTCGTCCAGGTGCCAGCCGCGCGGGCGCATCACGACGGTCGCGAGCTCGTCGGCGCCCTTCAGGGCGTACGACTTGCCGGTGCGCTCGTCCGTGAAGTCGATGCGGCGCTCGTAGGCGTCGGTGAGGTTGAGCTGGCCGAGGACCACGTTCTCCCAGGTGGGAGCGGAGGCGTCCTCGAAGTCGGCGAGCCAGACCTTCGCGCCCGAGTTGAGGGCGTTGATGGTCATCTTGCGGTCGGTCGGGCCGGTGATCTCCACGCGGCGGTCGTTCAGCGCGGCGGGGGCCGGGGCGACCTGCCAGGAGTCGTCCTCGCGGACCGCGGCGGTCTCCGGGAGGAAGTCCAGGGTGGAGGTGCGGGCGATTTCGGCACGGCGCTCGGCACGCCGGGCGAGGAGCTCGTCACGCCGGGGCGTGAACAGCCGGTGCAGCTCGGCCACAAAGGCGAGGGCCGCGTCGGTGAGCACCTCTTCCTGCCGGGGCAGGGGCTCTGCGTCGACGATGGCCAGCGGCGACGGCGCTAGTGCGGACATGAGCTGTCACTTCCTTCAGAGAGCTGCGCGGACGGTGCCGGGCGGGCCGCCGGGCAGACACGGTGGCACTGGGTGCCACTGGAGCCGAGGTACGGCTGCGGGGCCCCGTCCGAGATAACGGGCCTTCTGGTCAGTGGATACTAGTTTCCTCATAGTGGAAGTTCAATGGTTTGTTGATGTCGAGATTCTTCTCGTCGACAGAACGTGTCGCTGAGTGCCACGTCGGTCACTCCAAGTGGATCAGGTCCTCGGCCGTGTCGATGTCGTACGCCTCCGCCACGTCCCCGCACTCGATCAGCGTGAGCGCGCCGGAGTGCGCCCGCAGATAGTCGCGTGCCCCGCGGTCGCCGACCGCACTCGCCGCGATGCCCGCCCAGTGCGCGCTCCCGAACAGGACGGGATGGCTCCGCCGCCCGTCGTACGCGGCCGCCGCGAGCGTCGTCGGCGACCGGTACGCCGCGCGCACCCGGGCCGTCGCCGCCGCGCCGATCCCCGGCTGGTCGACGAGCGAGACCAGCGCGGCGGACGCGCCGGTGCCGCCGAGCGAGGCGAGCCCGGCCCGCAGGGACGAGCCCATGCCCTCCTCCCACTCCGGGTTGTCGACCAGTACGCAGCCGGGGAGCGAGGCCCGCTCGCGGACGGCGTCGGCGGACGCGCCGAGCACGACGTGCACCCGCTCGCACCCGGCGTCGCGCAGCACCCGCACGGCGTGCGCCACGAGCGGCGCACCCCGGTGCGTCAGGAGGGCCTTCGGCCGCCCGCCGAGCCGCCGCCCACCACCGGCGGCGAGCAGCACCCCGACGACCTCCCCGGCCCCACCGGCTTTCACATTCATCGGTTCTGTCGTCATGGCTCCTGCATACACGTCCCGGCGGCGGGCGCGAAGTGGCGCATCCCGCACCGGGGACGGTTTACTGACCCGCGGCCCCCGGTGCCTGACCAGCGCCTCAGGGGCCAGCGAAAGAGGAACGGAACAGCGCACGGAGACGTGCGAGGGGGAGAGCTGTGTTGCGGAGCGTGGAGCAGAGCCAGGTGACCGGGAGCGACGAGGACCCACGGGTGGCGGAGTTGCGCGCCGCCGTCGCCCGACTGCGCCGTGAACTCGCCGCCCACCCGGCCGAGTTCACGGACCGGGGCATCGCCGAGGACGAACTGGCGGCGCTGGCGGAAATGGCATACGGCACCCCGGAGGTCCCCCGAATGCGCCGCTCCCTCCTCCTGGTGGCCGGCGCGATCGGCTCCGTCAGCGCCCTGGCGGCGGGGCTGGCGTCGGTGCGGGGCGCGGTGGAAATGTTCGGCGAGCCGGAGGGGCGCGGGGGCGGCGGGGGCCGCGGAGCCCGCTGAGACCGCCGAGACTCCCGAGACCGAAGGATCGATTCTGCGGGGCTCTGGCCGGGGTCGTTTGACGGCGGGATCGTGTGGCGCTGGGGGCATGCGGCGCCGGGCTCGGGCGGGGCCTGGCTCGTGTGGCGCCAGGGGTATGCGGCACAGGCTGGGGCGGCGCCTGGCTCGTGTGGCGCCCGGCTCGGGCGGCGCCGGGGTTGTGCGACGTCGGGGGCACGCGACGTCGGGCTCGGGCGGGCGCAGGGCTCGTGCCAGGCCGGGCTCGTGCGAGGCGGGCTTGCGCCACGCCCGGCTTGTGCGGTGCCGGGGTTATGCGGCGTCGGGCTCGTGCCGCGCCTGGTTCGTGCGACGCGGGCTTGCGCCCGCCCGCTCGCGCCACGCCGGACTCATGCGGCGCCCGGCTGGTGCGAGGCCGGGCTCGTGCGGCGCCGGGGGTTATGCGGGGCTGGGGTTATGCGACGTCGGCGTTACGCGGCGCCGGGCCCGTGCCACGCCGGGCTCCTGCCACGCCCGGCTTGTGCGACGCCGGGGTTACGCGACGCTGGGCTCGTGCTATGCCCGGCTCGTGCGGCGTCCGGTTTGTGCGACGTCGGCGTTACGCGGCGCCCGGCTCATGCTGCGCCGGGGTTACGCGACGCTGGGCTCGTGCAACGCCGGGCTTGTGCCACGTCGGGCTTGCGCCACGCTCGGCTTGGGCGGTGCCGGGCTCGTGTGGCGCCGGGGCTACGCGGCGACGGCGTTACGCGACCCAGTGGCGGTGGGTCGTGTCGGTTGGCGAGGTGGGGTGGAGGTCGGGGTGGAGGTCGGCGGTCAGGGTTTTGGACAGGCGGAGTGCGGCCTCGGCGGACTGGGGCGGGGGCAGCGTGTAGGGGATGCGTAGCCGGTGCTCGTGTGTGCCCGGGTCGGCGCCGAAGCGGGAACCGCCCTCGATCCGTACGCCCTGCGCGAGCGCCGCGCGGGCCAGGGAGGACGCGATCGGCCGCCCCAAATCCACCCAGAGCGAGAGCCCGCCCGGCGGGACCCGCCAGCGCCACTCCGGCAGGTGCCGGGCGAGCGACGCCGCGAGCGCGTCCCGCTGCGCCCGCAGGCGCGGCAACCGCTCGCGCAGCACGTCGTCCATGCCGCGCAGCAGATGGAGCGCCACCAACTGCTCGATGACGGGCGTCGCCATGTCGCTCGGCACGCGCTTCGTCGCCAGCTCCGTGATCAGCCCCGACCCGGCCCGCACCCAGCGATCCGCAGCCCGCCCCAGTGGGACTTGCTCAACGACCCGAACGTCACGATCTGCTCGCCCACCCCGTGCGCCGCGAGCGAGGCGAAGGGCGCGGGCGGCGGTCCGTCCAGCGCGATGTCGGCGATGGTCTCGTCGATCAGCAGCCAGGTGCCCGTGGCGCGGGCCGTCTCCAGGATGCGCAGCCGCTGCTCGCGCGGCATCAGGCAGCCCGTCGGATTCTGGAAGTCCGGTACGAGGTACGCGAGGCGGGGCGCCGCCTGCCGCAGCGACGACTCGACGAGCCCGCAGTCCCAGCCGTCCTCCGTGACCGGCACCGGAACCGCCCGCAGGCCGGCGCCGCGGATCGCGTCCAGGGCGTTCGGATACGACGGGTTCTCGACCAGGACCCGGTCGCCCTGCCTGCCCAGCAGGGACAGCGTCAGCGACAGCGCGTGCTGCGCGCCGGTGGTGATCAGGATCTGGTCGGGCAGTGTGGGCAGCCCGCGCCGCGTGAAGCGTTCGGCGACGGCTGACCTCAACTCCGGTATGCCGTACGGGTGGTAGCCCGGCGTCGGCGCATGCCGGACCAGCATCTCGCCCGCCGCGGTGAGCGCCGCGCGGAGCTCCGCCTCCGGGGCACCGGGCGCCGCTATCGCGAGGTCGAGGACGTCGTCGCCCGCCGGGAACGCCGCCACGTTGGACGGCCGCTGCCCCTGCGGCAGCTCGGTCCAGGTGCCCGCGCCGCGGCGGCTGCGGGCGTAACCGCCCTCGCGCAGCACGTCGTACGCCGCCGTGACGGTCGCCCGGCTGACGGTCAGCGCCGAGGCCAGCTCACGTTCGGCGGGCAGCCGGGTGTGCAGTGGGATGCGGCCGTCGAGCAGGAGGGTGCGCACGCCGTGGGCGAGCGCGCGGTAGCCGGGGCGTTCGCCCACGGTGCCCGTCAGGAGGCCGGCCAGCTGACGGCTGCCCAGCCTCCTGTCCACGGTATGGACCACCCGTGCCTCTGCCATGCCAACTCCCACTGATTGGCCCTGCTACCCAGGCCAATCAGCGTACAGACTCGGCGTTCGTGGCAGTCAGTCGGCCGATTTGGCCTGGAAAGGGGAGACCGATGTCAGTGGATGGAGCGGAGACTCCCGGGGTGGGGCGGGTCGTGGTGGGGGTCAGCGGTTCCCTGGCGAGCCTCGCGGCGCTGCGGGCGGGCGCGGCGGAGGCGCGGCGTGCGGGACGGGTGCTGGTCGCGGTACTGGCCTGGGAGCCGCCGGAGGGGGAGGCGCTCTATCTGCGCCATCCGGACCGGGAGTGGGCGCGGCACTGGTGGACCGAGGCGAAGGCCCGCCTCGACCGCGCCTTCGACGAGGCCTTCGGCGGCACGCCGCCCGGCGTGGTCGTCGAACGCCGGGTGGTCAGGGCCCGCCCCGGCCGCGCCCTCTGCGAGACGGCCACGCACCCCGACGACCTCCTGGTCCTGGGCGCGCGCCCCCACAGACGCATCACCACCCCCCGAACCCACCGCCACGTCCGCACGCACGCGCTTTGCGCCATCCTGACGGTAAAGCCCCCCACCGCCCCCAAAGCCCTACGCCGCACCCTCCGCACCCTGACCCCAGAAGCCGCAATAACAAAAGGCCCCGCCCCCACCCCCCAATGACGCCACGGGGCAAGCCGCCCCACCCCGCCCATCACGTCACAGAGCAAACGCCCGGACCGGCCCGCCCGCGGGGCAAACGCCCAGGGCGGCTGCCCCAACCGCCCATGAGACCGCGGGCAAACGCCGGGGCGGGGCCGCCCCGACTCGCCCATGACGCCGCGGGACAATCGCCAGGGTGGGGCCGCCCCTACCCGCCCATGACGCCACGGGGCGAACCCAGGGTGGGATCGCCCCGACCCGCCCATGACGTCGCGGGGCAATCGCCAGGGTGGGGCCGCCCCTACCCGCCCATGACGTCGCGGGGCAAACGGGTGGGTGGGTGGGAAAAAAATCCGCCGCGAAGCGGCGGCCCAGGCCCCCGCCCAAGGCTCAGGAGCCAGCCCCGGCCGAGACCAACGCCTCCGACAACTCCACAGCCACCTGCTGCAACACCGGCACAATCCTCTCCGTGGCCGCCTCGGTCACCCGCCCCGCGGGCCCGGAGATGGAGATCGCCGCCGCCGTGGGCGAGTTGGGCACCGGCACGGCCAGGCACCGCACGCCGATCTCCTGTTCGTTGTCGTCCACCGCGTACCCCGTGCGGCGCACGACCTCCAGCGCGTCGAGGAACCCCTCGGGCGTAGTGATCGTCTTCTCCGTGGCGGCCGGCATCCCGGTACGGGCGAGCAGCGCCCGGACCTCCTCCGGCGCCGCATGCGCGAGCAGCGCCTTGCCGACGCCCGTGGAGTGCGGCAGGACCCGCCGGCCGACCTCGGTGAACATCCGCATGGAGTGCTTGGACGGCACCTGCGCGACGTACACGATCTCGTCGCCGTCGAGCAGCGCCATGTTCGCCGTCTCGCCGGTCTCTTCGACGAGGCGGGCGAGATAGGGCCGCGCCCACGTGCCGAGCAGCCGCGACGCGGATTCGCCGAGGCGGATCAGGCGCGGGCCGAGGGAGTAGCGGCGGTTGGCCTGCTGGCGTACGTACCCACAGGCGACCAGCGTGCGCATGAGGCGGTGGATCGTGGGCAGCGGAAGACCGCTGCTGGCGGAGAGCTCGCTGAGACCGACCTCGCCCCCCGCGTCCGCCATCCGCTCGAGCAGATCGAAGGCGCGCTCGAGGGACTGGACGCCACCGCTCGCGGCGGGGGTCTTGGAGGCGGCGATTTCAGCAGGGGCGTCGCTGGCGCTTGACGTCGGCACGGCGCGTTCCTTTCGGTGCTGGCGGGCAAGGAAGCAGCCTACCGGTCGGTTCTTCACGAGGACTGTCGCTCGGCATGCCGTCGCCGCTGGTCAGGGGGCGTTTGTCCGTGTCTCCGCAGGGTTGTCCCGCGACCCTCCGGCCCTCTTGTTGTGTGTAGCTACGTTCTGGTAGACGGAATCATAATTCCACTCTGTGGAAACGTCCAGTGCGGCGAGCCTCACGCGAGTCGATGGAAGTCCACCCTTGACGTCCTCGGCGCAAGCGTGAAAACTCCTTCAACAGAACGTTGAATTCCGTTAAGCGGAAGCAAAAGGTCTGTGTAGCGGAACAGAAGAGAGGGGACGCGGGTGTCCGAAAGGGACGTGGACGTGGACGCGACGGCGGGCCGGAGCGTGGAGCTGGTGCTCCGCTCGACCCGTGTCGTCACCCCGGAAGGGACGCGGGCCGCCTCGGTCGCCGTCGCCGGCGGGAAGATCGTGGCCGTCGCCGCGTACGACGCCGACGTGCCGGACGGCGCGCGCCTCGAGGACTTCGGCGACGACGCCCTGCTGCCCGGCCTGGTCGACACGCACGTCCACGTGAACGACCCGGGCCGCACGGAGTGGGAGGGCTTCTGGACCGCCACCCGCGCCGCGGCCGCCGGCGGCATCACCACCCTGATCGACATGCCCCTCAACTCCCTGCCGCCGACGACGACGGTGGACAACCTGCGCACCAAGCAGGACGTCGCCCGCAGCAAGGCCCACATCGACGTCGGTTTCTGGGGCGGCGCCCTCCCCGACAACGTCCAGGACCTCAAGCCCCTGCACGACGCCGGTGTCTACGGCTTCAAGTGCTTCCTGTCGCCCTCGGGCGTCGACGAGTTCCCCGAGCTGAACCAGGACCAGCTGGCCACCTCGATGGCCGAGATCGCCGGCTTCGGCGGGCTCCTCATCGTGCACGCCGAGGACCCGCACGAGCTGGACGCCGCCCCGCACAAGAGCGGCCCCAAGTACTCGGACTACCTGGAGACCCGGCCCCGTATCTCCGAGGACACCGCGATCGAGGGCCTCATCGCCGTCGCCAAGCGGATCGGCGCGCGCGTGCACGTGCTGCACCTGTCCTCCTCCGACGCGCTGCCGCTCATCGCCGCCGCCCGGCGCGAGGGCGTCGAGCTGACCGTCGAGACCTGCCCGCACTACCTCACCCTGACCGCCGAGGAAGTCCCGGACGGGGCCAGCGAGTTCAAGTGCTGCCCGCCCATCCGCGAGGCCGGCAACCAGGACCTGCTGTGGGAGGCGCTGGCCGACGGCACCATCGACTGCATCGTCACGGACCACTCCCCGTCCACCGCCGACCTGAAGACCGACGACTTCGCGACGGCCTGGGGCGGCATCTCCGGACTCCAGCTGAGCCTGCCCGCGGTCTGGACCGAGGCCTGCAGGCGCGGGCACACCCTCGACGACGTGGTGCGCTGGATGTCGGAGCGCACCGCACAGCTGGTCGGACTCGACCAGAAGGGCGCCATCGAGGCCGGCCGGGACGCCGACTTCGCGGTCCTCGCGCCCGACGAGACCTTCACCGTGGACCCCGCGGAGCTGCAGCACCGGAACCGGGTCACGGCGTACGCGGGCAAGACCCTCAGCGGCGTCGTGAAGTCCACCTGGCTGCGCGGCGAACGCATCCTGCACGGCGGCGGGTTCAGTGAACCCGCAGGCCGACTTCTGGAAAGGAACAACTGAAACAGTGACGGCGATACCGCACTTCACCGGCGACGCGAGCCCCTACGGCGGCGGCGAGCCCTACGCCGACTACCGCACGGCCGACTTCCCCTTCACCCAGTACGCCAACCTCGCCGACCGGCAGCTCGGCGCCGGTGTGATCGCCGCCAACGACGAGTTCTTCGCGATGCGCGAGAACCTGCTGCTCGCCCACCCCGCCGTGTTCGACCCCGAGCACTTCGGCCACAAGGGCAAGGTCATGGACGGCTGGGAGACCCGCCGCAGGCGCGGCGTGTCGGCCGAGCACCCGTGGCCCACCGAGGACGACCACGACTGGGCGCTCGTCCGCCTCGGCGCGCCCGGTGTCGTACGCGGCATCGTCATCGACACCGCGCACTTCCGCGGCAACTACCCGCAGGCCGTCTCCGTCGAGGGCACCAGCGTCGAGGGCTCGCCGACGCCCGACGAGCTCTGCGGGGGCGACGTGAAGTGGACGACGCTCGTCCCCCGTACGCCCATCGGCGGGCACGCGGCGAACGGCTTCGCCGTCGACGTCGAGCAGCGCTTCACGCACCTGCGCGTCAACCAGCACCCGGACGGCGGCATCGCCCGCCTCCGCGTGTACGGCGAGGTCGTCGCCGACCCCAAGTGGCTCGCCGCGCTCGGCACGTTCGACGTCGTCGCCCTGGAGAACGGCGGCCAGGTCGAGGACGCATCCGACCGCTTCTACTCCCCGGCCACCAACACCATCCAGCCGGGCCGCTCCCGCAAGATGGACGACGGCTGGGAGACCCGCCGCCGCCGCGACAACGGCAACGACTGGATCCGCTACCGGCTCGTCCAGCAGTCGGAGATCCGCGCCGTCGAGATCGACACCGCCTACCTCAAGGGCAACTCGGCCGGCTGGGCGTCCCTCTCGGTACGCGACGGCGAGACGGGGGAGTGGACCGAGGCGCTGCCCCGCACCCGCCTCCAGCCCGACACCAACCACCGCTTCGTCCTGCCCGCCCCCGTCGTCGGCACCCACGTCCGCGTCGACATCTTCCCGGACGGCGGCATCTCCCGCCTCCGCCTCTTCGGCGCCCTGACCGAAACAGGCACAGCCAAACTGGCGGCCCGCCACCAGGAACTGGGCGGCTGACCCGCCCCCAAAACGTGGGGCGCACCGGGTGGACAGCCCCGGTGCGCCCCGCACCCATGTGACGCACCGCGCGGACCACGTGGACCGCGTGGAAAGAGTCCGTCCAGTCTGATGGAATCCCACGAGTGAAATACGTGAAAGTCGACTGGGACTCTGAGCTCCACGGCTTCCGGACCGATGCGCGTGCCTACTTGGCCGCCCTCCCCGGATTCCGCGACGCGCTACCCGAGGGCGCCCGGGCCTTCGCGTCCGAGGCCGGGCATTACGACTACACGAGCGAGCGGTGCGTCAAGGATCTGGAACTCGCCGACATCGCCCTGCCCACGACGACCATGGGCAGGGCCGGCACCGCGTCGGTCACCTATCGTCCCAACCGGTGGAAGCACACCGCCGGGCTGCGGATCGAGTACACCGGCGTCACGCACTTCTCGGTCGACTACGAAGCGTCGATCGACTGGATGGAAGCCATCACCGTCCTGCTGGACGAGGTCCTGCCCCATGACGAAGGCGTCGTGCACCGCACCGAACTGACGGATGCCCTGATCACGGTCCGCTGCGCCGACCTGACGGCGACGTGGGTGGCGGCCCCGTAGACCCGTGACCCGGGTCCCGGGTCTAGGCCGCGTGTCCGCCGTCCACGGACAGCTCCGTGCCGGTGATGTACGCGGCGTCGTCGCCGGCGAGGTAGGTGACGAGGGATGCCACCTCGTCGGCGGAGCCGAAGCGGTCGAGGGCTGTCATGGTCGCCTGGGCGGCGGCGAAGGGGCCGTCGGCCGGGTTCATGTCGGTGTCGATCGGGCCCGGCTGCACCAGGTTCGCCGTGATGCGGCGCCCGCCCAACTCCCTGGCCAGGGCTTTGTTGAGGCCGATCAGCGCGGCCTTGCTCGTCGCGTAGAGGGTGCCGCCGGGACCGGGGACTCGCTGCGCGATGCAGCTGCCGATGGTGATGATCCGGCCGCCGTCCCGGAGCCGGGCGGCCGCCGTCTGGGACGCCAGGAAGACCCCTCGTACGTTGACGGCCATGACCCGGTCGATGTCCGCGAGCGTCAGGTCGCCGACGGGGCCGAGCACGCCGATCCCCGCGTTGTTCACCAGGATGTCCAGGCCGCCCAGGTCGTCGGCCGCCCGGTCCACCGCGCCCGCCGCGTCCCCGGCGTCCGCCGCGTCGGCCCGGATGGCGAGGCCGCGCTGCCCCGTGGCCCGGATCTTCGTGACCACCTCGTCGGCGGCCGCTTCGTTGTGCACATAGGTGAGGGCGACGTCCGCGCCCTCCTGGGCGAGCCGCAGCGCGATCGCCGCGCCCATGCCGCGGCTGCCGCCGGTGACCAGAGCCGTCCTGCCGGTGAGGGTAGACATGTCAGAACCTTCCGCATGAGGCACACCGTGCGGTGCGCCTGAATCGCCAAGTGCTTGCGGGTTCAATGAAAGGCGTCCGTGCGGGCGTCGGCTGGCGGCAATCGGACGCGTAGCCTTCCGGCTCGGGACGGTTGGTTAACTCCCGGAAAATTTCCCGGACTTGTCGTTGACACCGCAACCTCTACGCGCGTCACACTGGACCCATGCGAATCCCCCCACGAAGCCGATTCCTCGGCGCCACAGCCCTTGCCGCCGCCCTCCTCCTCGGCGGCCCCGTCACGGCCACCGCGAGCGCCGCCCCGGTCGCCGTCTCGCACTCCGTCGCCGCGGTCGGCGACATCTGCTACTCCGCGCTGCCCTCCCAGGCGCACGACACCCTCGACCTGATCGAGGCGGGCGGCCCCTACCCCTTCCCGCAGGACGGCACCGTCTTCCAGAACCGCGAGGGTGAGCTGCCGCAGCAGAACTCCGGCTACTACCACGAGTACACGGTCATCACCCCGGGCTCCGACGACCGCGGCGCCCGCCGCATCGTCACCGGCGACAAGGGCCAGGAGGACTACTACACCGCCGACCACTACGCCTCGTTCGACCTGGTCGACCACGGCTGCTGACCCTCAGCCCACCGGCAGGCTCCGTAAGCTCCGCACGACGGCGAACAGCGCGCAGGCCAGCACGATCAGCGCCACGCTCGCATACGTCTCGTAGCCGTCGAGGAAGCCGGTGCGCCGCACCAGGCCCCACCCGGGCAGCGCACCGGTGAGCCGGTGGACCAGGCCGACCGCGCCCTGGAACAGCAGGACCACACCGAGAAACTCCAGCAGCCGCTTCACGTCCTTCTTCATAAGGAAGATCCTCGTCCCGTGCCTTTCCTGCGGACATCCGCCGCGGGGCGAGGATCCTTCCCGTGTGCGGGTCCGAAAGTCGACGACCTGCGCGACTTTGGTGGACGATCATGCGCGAGGCGCGTCCGCGCCCGCCTGAGGTGCGTAGATTTGTCGACCATGAGCGGCACTGATCCCACGCGGCGGCCCGATCCCGAGCCCCCCGCCGACCACGCGCCCGGACCGTGGGTCAGGGCCCCGTGGGCGCTGCCGTCCGCCGTCGCCCGGGAGTTCGACCCGAGCCGTGCGGGGCGCAGACCGCGGCGGACCGTCCGCGACTGGCTCGCCGACTTCAGCTGCTTCTTCGCCGCCGTCTTCATCGGCATGGTGGGCGCCGACGCGGTCGCCGACAACCCGCACGTCTCGCAGGGGGCCGCCGAGCTCGACCAGGTGATCGGCGCGCTCGCCTGCGCCGCGGTCTGGCTGCGCAGGCGCTGGCCGCTCGGCCTCGCCGTCGTGATGGTGCCGGTCGCGGTGGCCTCCGACACGGCGGGCGGCGCCGCGGCCGCGGCCCTCTTCACCCTCGCCGTGCACCGGCCCTTCCGGTACGTCGCATGGGTCGGCGGAGCCTCGATCGCGGTGCTCCCGCTCACCTACTGGCTGCGGCCCGACCGGGACATGCCGTACGGAGTCTCCATCGCCTTCGGCGTCCTGGTGACCGTCGCGGCCATCGGCTGGGGCATGTTCGTGCGCTCCCGCCGCGAACTCCTGCTCAGCCTGCGCGACCGCGCCCTGCGCGCCGAGAACGAGGCCGCGCTCCGCGCCGAACAGGCCCAGCGGCTCGCCCGCGAGGACATCGCCCGCGAGATGCACGACGTCCTCGCCCACCGCCTCACCCTGCTCAGCGTCCACGCGGGCGCCCTCGAATTCCGCCCCGACGCACCCCGCGAGGAGATCGCCCGGGCCGCGGGCGTCATCCGGGAGAGCGCCCACGAGGCGCTGCAGGATCTGCGCCAGGTCATCGGCGTGCTGCGCGGCGGCGACGCGGACGCCTCCGGCCGGCCGCAGCCCACCCTCGCCGCCCTCGACACCCTGGTCGCCGAATCCCGCGACGCGGGCATGAAGGTCGTTCTCGACCAGCACATCACCGACCCCGCCACCGTGCCCGCCGCCCTCGGCCGCACCGCCTACCGCATCGCCCAGGAAGGCCTGACCAACGCCCGCAAGCACGCCCCCGGCGCCGAGGTGACGGTGGCCGTCACCGGCGCACCCGGCGAGGGCCTGACCCTGTCCGTGCACAACCCCGCACCGCCCGGCGACGTGCCCGAGGTGCCCGGCTCGGGACAGGGCCTGATCGGCCTCGCCGAACGGGCCTCCCTCGCGGGCGGCACGCTCCGCCACGCGCCGGGACCCGACGGCGGATTCCACTTGGAGGCCTGGCTACCGTGGGCGTCATGAAACCGATCAGGCTGCTGCTCGTCGACGACGATCCGCTGGTGCGCGCCGGGCTCTCCTTCATGCTCGGCGGCGCGGACGACATCGAGATCGTGGGCGAGGCGGGCGACGGCACCGAGGTCGCCCCGCTGGTCGGCGAAGTCCGCCCCGACGTCGTCCTGATGGACATCCGCATGCCCCGGATGGACGGCCTCGCCGCCACAGAGGCCCTGCGCAGGCGTCCCGACGCCCCCGAGGTCATCGTCCTCACCACCTTCCACGCCGACGAGCAGGTGCTGCGCGCCCTGCGCGCCGGTGCCGCGGGCTTCGTCCTCAAGGACACCGCGCCCGCCGAGATCGTCGCGGCGGTACGCGCGGTCGCCGCCGGGGAGCCGGTGCTCTCGCCGACGGTGACGCAGCAGCTGATCACCCAGGTCACCGGCGTCGACCCGCAACTGGACCGCAGGCGGCGGGCGTCGGACCGGCTGGCCGAGCTGGCGGAGCGGGAGCGGGAGGTGGCCGTCGCGGTCGGGCGCGGCGGCTCCAACGCGGACATCGCCGCCCAGCTGTATCTGAGCGTCGCCACGGTCAAGGCGCACGTGTCGCGGATCCTCACGAAGCTGGACCTCAACAACCGGGTGCAGATCGCCCTGCTGGTGCACGACGCGGGCCTTCTCGACCAGGACGGATGAGGGGAACTCAACGCCTCGGCCGGTGCGTTGACGAGACGGACAACTGGAGGAGACCTGCATGGCGGACACGATCGACCTGGCGACGTACGGCGAGCGGTTCAGAGAGGACCCGCACCCCGTCTATGCGGAGCTGCGCGCCCTCGGGCCCGTCCACCGTGTCCGTCTGCCACCTCCGGAGGACATAGGAGACGCCTATCTGATCGTCGGGTACGAGGAGTGCAGGACAGCGCTCACCGACCCCCGCTTCGCCAAGTCCTCGGCCAGCGCGGGCTTCGCGTTCCGCGAGGAGGGGCTGATCGGCACGCATCTGCTGATCGCCGACCCGCCCCACCACACCCGCCTGCGCAAGCTCATCACCCGCGAGTTCACCATGCGCCGGGTCGAGGCCATGCGCCCCCGCATCCAGGAGATCACCGACAATCTCCTCGACGACATGCTCCTGCGCGGCGAGACGGCCAGGACCCGCCGCGGCGATCTGCTCGAAGCGCTCGCCTTCCAGCTCCCGATCACCGTCATCTGCGAGCTGCTCGGCGTCCCCGACATCGACCGCACGGCCTTCCGCCGCATGTCGAACGGCATCGTGGCGTCGCCGACCCAGGAGGAGGAGGCCGCCGCCTTCGTCGAACTGGCGGGATTCCTCGACGACCTGGTCGAGACCAAGCGGGCGGCGCCGGGCGACGACCTGCTGAGCGCCCTGATCCGCACCACGGGCGAGGAGGACGGCGACCGTCTCTCACCAGACGAGCTGCGCGCCATGGCCTTCGTGCTGCTGATCGCCGGGCACGAGACGACGGTCAATCTCATAGGCAACGCCGTGCATGCCCTCTTCACCCACCCCGACCAACTGGCCGCTCTGCGCGCCGACATGTCCCTCCTCGACAACGCCATCGAGGAAGCCCTCCGCTTCGAGGGCCCCCTGGAGTCCGCGACGTACCGCTTCGCCACCGAGGACACGGAGCTCGGCGGCCTCGTCATCCCCGCGGGCTCCGTCGTCCGGGTCGTCCTCGCCGCGGCCGACCGGGACCCCGCCCGCTTCCCCGAGCCCGACCGCTTCGACATCCGCCGGGCCCCGCAGGGCCACGTCGCGTTCGGGTACGGCCTGCACCACTGCCTTGGCGCCCCGCTCGCGCGGATCGAGGCGAAGATCGCGCTCGGCTCGCTCCTGGAGCGCTGCCCGGACCTCGCCCCGGACGGGCCGCCGGGGGAGTGGCTGCCGGGGACTTTGATCAGGGGGATGCGGCGGCTTCCCGTCCGGTGGTAGTAGTGCGGTCATGACCGAACACACGCCGCCCGGCGGGCCGGTGCCCGATCAGTCCGTGCCCGCCCAGTCCGTGCCCGACCAGCCGGCGTCCGACCCCGGCGACCTCGGCATGGCCCAGAAGGTGCTGGACGCCCAGCCGTTCAGCCGTCTCGTCCGGGCCCGTGTCACGCGGTTCGGGGAGGGCGCGGCCACCCTGGAGATCGGCATCCGCGAGGAACTGCACCAGCAGAACGGCTTCGTGCACGGCGGCGTGCTCGCCTACGCGGCGGACAACAGCATCACGTTCGCCGCCGGCACCACCCTGGGCCCCGCCGTGCTGACCTCGGGCTTCTCCATCCAGTACGTACGTCCCGCGACCGGCGCCAAGCTCGTCGCCCGCGCCGTCGTCGCCCACTCAGGCCGCCGCCAGGCGGTGGTCCGCTGCGAGCTGTTCACCGTCGCCGAAGAAGGCGGCGAGGGCGGCGCGGGCGGCGAGGGCGAGGGCGGCGAGACGCTGTGCGCGATCGCCCAGGGCACGGTGCTCTCCACGGCCTGACCACCACGCCTCGACCGCCACGGCCTGACCGGCCCGCGCGAGCTCACGCCCCGTACGACTCCGTGCTCTAAGCGCTCTCAGTGCTCTCAGTGATCTCCGCCATCCGCACCGGACGCCGCTCCCGCCGCGACAGTTCGCACGCCTCGGCGATCCGCAGGGCGTGCAGCGCCTCGCGGCCGTCGCAGGGGTTCGCCCGCTCGCCCCGCACGACCTCGACGAAGGCGGCGAGCTCCGCCTCGTACGCGGGCGCGAAGCGCTCCAGGAAACCGGGCCAGGGCTTGTCCGGGGCGGGCGGGCCCGCCGGTTCCGCCGAGGTGAGGGGCGTGCGCTCGTCCATGCCGACCGCCAACTGGTCGAGCTCACCGGCCAGTTCCATGCGTACGTCGTAACCCGCGCCGTTGCACCGGGTCGCCGTGGCCGTGGCGAGCGTGCCGTCGTCGAGGGTGAGCACCGCGGCCGCCGTGTCGACGTCACCGGCCTCGCGGAACATCGCGGGGCCCCGGTCGGAGCCCGTCGCGTACACCTCCGTGACCTCGCGGTCCGTCACCCACCGCAGGATGTCGAAGTCGTGGACCAGGCAGTCGCGGTAGAGGCCGCCGGAGAGCGGCAGATACGCGGCCGGGGGCGGGCACGGGTCCGAGGTGATCGCCCGTACGGTGTGCAGCCGCCCGAGCCGTCCGGCGCGCACCGCATCGCGGGCCGCCGTGTACCCCGCGTCGAAGCGCCGCTGGAAGCCGAGCTGCAGCTCCGTGCCCGCGGCCTCGACCTCGGCGAGGGCGACCAGGGTGCCCGGCAGGTCGAGGGCGATGGGCTTCTCGCAGAACACCGGGAGACCGGCCCGCGCCGCTCTGCCGATGAGCTCGGCGTGCGCCGCCGTCGCCGCCGTGATCACCACGGCGTCCACCCCGGCGGCGAAGACTTCGTCCGCCGAGGCCACCGCGGTCGCCCCGGTCCGCGCCGCGAGGTCGGCCGCCCTCGCCGCGTCCACGTCGGCGATCACCAGGGATGTCACCTCGGGGTGGCGGCCCAGGGCGGCCGAGTGAAAGGTGCCGATGCGGCCCGTTCCGATCAGTCCGATGCGCATGGCCCCACCCTCGCGACGCCCGACCCTCCTGTCAATGGTTTGTCCGGACAACAGAACTTAAGAACTTCCCGTCATCATCTCCTGGGACTACGCTCGCCCCGTGTCCAAACCAGTCGCCAGAACAGCCCAGGACAAGCCGGTCCAGGACCCCACGGTCGACCTCCGGCTCGGCGTCGACCGCAGCAGCCCCGTCCCGCTCTACTTCCAGCTGGCCCAGCAGCTGGAAGCGGCGATCGAGCGCGGCGCCCTGACCCCGGGCAGCCTCCTCGGCAACGAGATCGAGCTCGCAGGCCGCCTCGGCCTGTCCCGGCCCACCGTCCGCCAGGCCATCCAGTCCCTCGTCGACAAGGGCCTGCTCGTCCGGCGCCGCGGCGTCGGCACCCAGGTCGTGCACAGCCAGGTCAAGCGCCCCCTGGAGCTCAGCAGCCTCTACGACGACCTGGAGGCCGCGGGCCAGCGCCCCGAGACCCACGTCCTGCGCAACGCCCTGGAGCCCGCCTCCGCCGAGGTCGCCGCGGCGCTCGGCGTCGCCGAGGGCGACGAGGTGCACGTCGTCGAGCGGCTCCGGCTCGCCCACGGCGAACCCATGGCCCACCTGCGCAACCACCTGCCCACCGGCCTCCTCGACCTCGACAGCGCGCGCCTGGAGGCCACCGGCCTCTACCGCCTCATGCGCGCCGCGGGCCACACCCTGCACAGCGCGCGCCAGTCCGTCGGCGCCCGCGCCGCCACCGCCGAGGAGGCCGCACTGCTCGCCGAGCCGGCCGGCGCCCCGCTCCTCACGATGCGCCGCACCACCTTCGACGACACCGGCCGCGCGGTCGAGTTCGGCTCCCACGTCTACCGGGCCTCGCGCTACTCCTTCGAGTTCCAGCTCCTCGTACGGCCGTAGGAAGGCCGCGTACGGCCGTAAGAATGTTCTGACAAACCCATTGACGCTCCCGCGCACGCCCCGCTAGAACTCCCCCAGCCGCACCGAGGCGGCCGGAGACGAGGGGTGGTCCACGATGCGCACATCCCGCACAGCCATGAGCACAGCCACGCGCACATCCCGCACGGCGAAGGGCGTCGCGGCCTGTCTGGCGGTGATCGCGCTCGTGGCCGGCTGCAGCAGCTCCGGCGGCAAGGACGACGAGGACACGTCCGGGGACGGCGGCGGGGGCGGGGGCGGCAAGGGCGTGAACACCCCCCGTCTGAAGATCGCGATGGTCACGCACTCGGGGGAGGGCGACACCTTCTGGGACATCGTCCGCAGCGGCGCCAAGCAGGCCGCTGCCAAGGACAACGTCGAATTCCTCTACGCCAATGACAAGGAGGCCAAGGGCCAGGCCGAGCTCGTCCAGTCCTTCGTCGACAAGAAGGTCGACGGCATCGTCGTGACCCTGGCCAAGCCCGAGGCGATGCGGTCCGTGCTGGCCAAGGCGGCGGACGCGGGCATCCCGGTCGTCACGATCAACTCGGGCGGCGAGTTCTCCGAGAGGTTCGGGGCGCTCAGCCACATCGGTCAGGACGAGTCCGTGGCGGGCGAGGCCGTCGGCGAAGAGCTCAACACGCGCGGCAAGAAGAAGGCCCTCTGCGTCATCCACGAACAGGGCAACGTCTCCCTCGAACAGCGCTGCGCCGGGGTGAAGAAGACCTTCGACGGCACGGTCGAGAACCTCAACGTCGTGGGCACCGACGCGCCCGGCGCCCAGTCCTCCATCAGCGCCAAGCTCCAGGCCACCGAGGACATCGACGCCGTCGTCACGCTCGGCGCGCCGATCGCCGCGTACTCGGTGAAGGCGAAGGAGGAGGCGGGGAGCGAGGCGGAGGTCGACACCTTCGACCTGAACGCCGAGGTCGTCAAGCAGCTCAAGGCCAAGGAGGTCGGCTTCGCCGTCGACCAGCAGCCCTACCTCCAGGGCTACGAGGCCGTCGACCTGCTGTGGCTCCACAAGACGAATGCCAACGTCCTGGGAGGCGGCAAGCCCGTCCTCACCGGACCCGCCGTCGTCACCGGGAAGGATGTGCCGAAGCTGGAGAAGTACACCGCTCGCGGTACCCGATGAACACACGCGTGATCCGCGTGGTCGATACTTGGGCGGCTGGGGCCGGGGATCCGGACCGGCCGCACAGAGCAGTAGAGCAAGAAGGGCACGGCGTCGTGACAAGGGTGAAGACAGGGGTACGCGCGGTGGGCGCCGTGCTGGTGGCGGTGCTCGGCGTGACCGCGGGACTGACCGGATGCAGCAGCACCGGCGGAAAGCGCGCGGAGGACGCCCGCAAGGCGGCTGCGGCCGGCGGCAGGTCGGCGGTGGACACGCCCCGCTGGACCTTCGGCATGGTCACCCACTCGGGCGATGGCGACACCTTCTGGGACATCGTCCAGAGCGGCGCCAAGCAGGCCGCCGTCAAGGACAACATCAAGTTCCTGTACGCGCACGACGACGAGGCCCAGCAGCAGGCGCAGCTCGTGGACTCCTACATCGACAAGAAGGTCGACGGGATCATCGTCACGCTGGCCAAGCCCGACGCGATGAAGGGCGCCCTGGCCCGCGCGAAGAAGGCCGGCATCCCGGTGATCACGGTGAACTCCGGCTCCGCGGAGTCCAAGGAGTTCGGCGCCCTCACCCACATCGGCCAGGACGAGACGATCGCGGGCGAGGCCGTCGGCGAGGAGCTCAACAAGCGCGGCAAGAAGAAGGCGCTCTGCATCCTGCACGAGCAGGGCAACGTCGGCCACGAGCAGCGCTGCGAAGGCGCCAAGAAGACCTTCGACGGCAAGCTGCAGAACCTCTACGTGACCGGCACCAACATGCCCGACGTGCAGTCCTCCATCGAGGCCCGCCTGCAGAGCGACAAGTCGATCGACGCGGTCGTCACGCTCGGCGCGCCCTTCGCCGACACCGCGGTGAAGGCCGCCGACAGCGCGGGCAGCAAGGCCGAGGTCGCCACCTTCGACCTCAACGAAAAGGTCGCCGCCGGCCTCAAGTCCGGCGACCTCGGCTTCGCCGTCGACCAGCAGCCCTACCTCCAGGGCTACGAGGCCGTCGATCTGCTGTGGCTGTACAAGTACAACGCCGACGTCCTCGGCGGCGGCAAGCCCGTCCTCACCGGGCCGCAGATCGTCACCAAGGACCAGGCCGACGAGCTGGAGGACTACGCGAAGCGAGGGACACGATGACCGCGACAGCACCCGCGCCCGCCCCGGACACCCACACCGACGAGCGGCTCGTGAAGACCTCGCCGCTGAAGAAGCTGATGGGCCGCCCGGAGCTCGGCTCGGTCGTCGGCGCCGTCGCCGTCTTCATCTTCTTCTCGATCGTCGCGGACAGCTTCCTCCAGGCCACCAGCCTCGCGACGGTCCTCTACGCCGCCTCGACCCTCGGCATCATGGCGGTGCCGGTGGCCCTGCTGATGATCGGCGGCGAGTTCGACCTGTCGGCGGGCGTCCTCGTGACGACCTCCGCCCTCGTCTCGTCGATGTTCAGCTACCAGATGACGGCGAACGTCTGGGTCGGCGTCGGCGTCTCGCTGCTCGTCACCCTCGCCATCGGCGTCTTCAACGGCGTGATGCTGACCCGCACGGACCCGCCGAGCTTCATCATCACGCTCGGCACGTTCCTGATGCTGACCGGCATGAACCTCGGCTTCACCAAGCTGATCAGCGGCACGGTCTCCACCAAGTCGATCGCCGACATGGAGGGCTTCTCCTCCGCCAAGGAGGTCTTCGCCTCGACGATCACCATCGGCGGCGTCGACTTCAAGATCACGATCCTCTGGTGGCTCGCCCTGATCGTGGTCGCCACCTGGATCCTGCTGCGCACCCGCGTCGGCAACTGGATCTTCGCGGTCGGCGGCGGCGAGGACGCGGCCCGCGCGGTCGGCGTCCCGGTCGCCAAGACCAAGATCGGCCTCTACATGGGCGTCGCGTTCGGCGCCTGGATCTCCGGCCAGCACCTGCTGTTCAGCTACGACACCGTGCAGTCCGGCGAGGGCGTCGGCAACGAGCTGATCTACATCGTCGCGGCCGTCATCGGCGGCTGCCTCATCACCGGCGGCTACGGTTCCGCGGTCGGCGCGGCCGTCGGCGCGCTGATCTTCGGCATGGTCAGCAAGGGCATCGTGTTCGCCGAGTGGAACTCCGACTGGTTCAAGTTCTTCCTCGGCGTGATGCTGCTCCTGGCGACCCTGCTCAACCACTGGGTCCGCAAGCGCGCGGAGGCGACGAAGTGACCACGGACATCACCAAGACCGACGCCGTCGCCGAGGACGCGCGCACGCCGCTCGTCGAGCTCGACGACGTCAGCAAGTACTACGGCAACATCCGCGCGCTCGAAGGCGTCTCCCTGGAGGTGCACGCGGGGGAGATCTCCTGCGTGCTCGGCGACAACGGCGCGGGCAAGTCCACCCTCATCAAGATCATCGCGGGGCTGCACAAGCACGACGCGGGCACCTTCCGCATCGAGGGCGAGGACACGCGGCTCGGCTCGCCGCGCGAGGCCCTGGACCTCGGCATCGCCACGGTCTACCAGGACCTCGCCGTAGTCCCCCTGATGCCGGTCTGGCGGAACTTCTTCCTCGGCTCCGAGCCGACGAAGGGCACGGGGCCGTTCCGCCGCATGGACGTCGACCTCATGCGCGAGACGACCCGCGCGGAGCTGCTCCGCATGGGCATCGACCTGCGCGACGTGGACCAGCCCATCGGGACGCTCTCCGGCGGTGAGCGCCAGTGCGTGGCGATCGCGCGCGCCGTCTACTTCGGGGCGAAGGTGCTCGTCCTCGACGAGCCGACCGCCGCGCTCGGCGTCAAGCAGTCCGGCGTCGTCCTGAAGTACGTGGCCGCGGCGCGGGACGCGGGGCTCGGCGTGGTCCTGATCACCCACAATCCGCACCATGCGTATCTGGTCGGGGACCGGTTCGTCCTCCTCAAGCGCGGAGTGATGTCCGGGTCCTACACCCGCGAGGAGATCTCCCTCGACGACCTCACCCGTGAGATGGCAGGCGGCTCAGAACTGGACGACCTCCGTCACGAACTGGAGGGCCGAGGCCCAGCCTGACGGCTGGGGGTGCCTGTTCAGGGGCGCGGGGAACTGCGCGGCCGGCCACGACGTACCCGCAGACGCGTCCGCGCGGTAGCCCGGCAGACGCGTCTGCGGGTTTTCGTGGGCTGAGCGCGCAGTTCCCC
>NZ_JBVITX010000005.1:0-595571 GCF_055597165.1 Streptomyces sp. NPDC039480
TGACCCGCCGCCTCACCGGCGAAAGCACCCTGAACTGGCGCGGAACCTAACCCGGGATCAAACACACCTCACAGGGCGAAACACTCAGTCAGGGCAGGGTGACGAAGTCGATCAGCTCTTCCACCCGGCCCAGGAGCGGCGGCTCCAGGTCCTTGTAGGAGTGGACCGAGTTCAGGATGCGCTGCCAGGCCGCGCCGGTGTTCTCCGGCCAGCCCAGGGATCTGCACACGCCCGTCTTCCAGTCCTGGCCCCGTGGCACGCGGGGCCAGCCGGGGATGCCGACGGAGGCGGGCTTCACCGCCTCCCACACGTCGATGTACGGGTGGCCGACCACCAGGGCGTGGGCGCTCGTGACCTCCGCCGCGATGCGGGACTCCTTGGAGCCGGGGACCAGGTGGTCGACGAGGATGCCGAGGCGGGCGTCGGGGCCGGGGGCGAACTCGGCGACGATCGCGGGGAGGTCGTCGATGCCTTCCAGATACTCGACCACGACGCCCTCGATGCGGAGGTCGTCGCCCCAGACGCGTTCGACGAGCTCGGCGTCGTGCCGGCCCTCTACGTAGATACGTCCCGCCCGGGCGACCCTGGCCCGCGCCCCGGGGACGGCCACCGAACCGGAGGCGGTGCGCGAGGGACGTACGGGAGCCTGCGTGGGCCGGACCAGGGTGACCGGGCGGCCGTCCAGGAGGAAGCCGCCGGGCTCCATCGGGAACACGCGGTGCTTGCCGAAGCGGTCCTCCAGCGTCACCGTCGGGCCCTGCGCCGTCTTCTCGCAGCGGATCACCGCCCCGCAGAAACCGGTGCTCAGCTCCTCGACCACGAGGCCGGCGTCCGCCGCCGCCTCCGGTACGGGCTTCGGCTTCTTCCAAGGGGGCGTGAGGTCGGCGGAGTACTGGCGCATTCCGGTGACGATAGGAAGAGCGGAAGGCGTTGCGGTCACGACACGCCGAAGCGGGCTGCCAGTGTGGCGCGTTGCGCGCGGACAAATGCCGCATTCACCGTCGCGCCGTGTCCGGGGACATACAGCGCGTCCTCGCCGCCCAGGTCGATGAGGCGGTCCAGCGCCGCCGGCCACCGCTTCGGCACCGCGTCCTCGCCCGCCTGCGGTTCGCCCGACTCCTCGACGAGGTCGCCGCAGAAGACGATCTCCGGTCCGCCGTCGGTGCCGGGGACGAGGACCGCCAGGTCGTGGCCCGAGTGGCCGGGCCCGATGTTCGCGAGCAGCACCTGGAGGCCGCCCAGGTCGAGCGTCCACTCCCCGCACACCAGATGGTGCGGGTGCACCAGGAGGTCGGCCGCCTCCGCCGCCGCGTCCGCGTCGAGTCCGTGGCGTACCGCGTCCTCGCGCAGGTCCTCGCGGCCCTTGGTGAAGACCGTCTCGATGCCCACCGCCCCGTACACCTCCACGCCCGCGAAGGCGGCCGCGCCGAGGACGTGGTCGAAGTGCGGGTGGGTCAGCGCGAGATGGGTGACCCTGCGGCCGCCGCCGAGGAGCTGCCGGGCCTGTGTCCGCAGGGCCGCGCCCTCCGCGAGGCTCGACCCGGCCTCGATCATGAGGGCCGCGTCGTCCCCGACGACCAGCCCGGCGGTGCAGTCCCAGTGGGGCAGGCGGCGCCGCCCCACGCGCGGTGCGAGCCGCTCCCAGCCCGCCGCTTCCCATGCCGGCGTCACGTTCATACGGTGACGCTATCCGCACGCGCGGTGTTCGGCAGCCGGTGTCTTGCCGGGGCCGTACCCGACGGCCGTACACTGACCCTTTGAAAGGCTGGCACTCGCCCGCGGTGAGTGCCAGGCGGGGCTCACGGAGACAGCTGGAGGTGTGCGCGATGCTCAATGAACGCAGGCTCGAAGTGCTGCGCGCCATCGTCCATGACTATGTGGGGACGGAGGAGCCCGTCGGCTCGAAGGCGCTCACCGAGCGGCACCGTCTGGGGGTCTCCCCGGCCACCGTCCGCAACGACATGGCGGCGCTGGAGGAGGAAGGGTTCATCGCCCAGCCCCACACCAGCGCGGGGCGCATCCCGACGGACAAGGGGTACCGCCTCTTCGTCGACAAGCTCGCCGGCGTCAAGCCGATGACCGCGCCCGAGCGCCGCGCCATCCAGAATTTCCTGGACGGCGCCGTGGATCTCGACGACGTCGTGGGGCGCACGGTCCGGCTGCTCGCGCAGCTGACCCGGCAGGTCGCCGTCGTGCAGTACCCGTCGCTCACCAGGTCGACGGTGCGCCATGTGGAACTTCTCTCGCTCGCCCCGGCCCGGCTGATGCTCGTACTGATCACCGACACGGGACGGGTCGAGCAGCGCATGATCGACTGCCCGGCGCCGTTCGGCGAGAGTGCGCTCGCGGACCTGCGGGCCAGGCTGAACAGCAGGGTCGCGGGGCGGCGTTTCGCGGATGTGCCACAGTTGGTGCAGGACCTGCCCGAGGCCTTCGAGACCGAGGACCGCGGCACGGTCGCGACCGTCCTCTCCACCCTCCTCGAAACACTCGTGGAGGAGACCGAAGAACGGCTGATGATCGGCGGCACCGCCAATCTCACCCGCTTCGGACATGACTTTCCCCTCACCATCCGGCCCGTTCTCGAAGCCCTTGAGGAGCAGGTCGTGCTCCTCAAGTTGCTTGGTGAGGTGCAGGATTCGGGCATGGCCGTACGGATCGGTCACGAGAACGCCCATGAGGGGCTCAGCTCCACGTCCGTGGTCTCGGTCGGCTACGGTTCGGGAAGCGAGGCAGTCGCCAAACTCGGCGTGGTCGGACCGACCCGCATGGACTATCCGGGAACGATGGGAGCAGTACGCGCAGTGGCACGTTACGTCGGACAGATCCTGGCGGAGTCGTAAGTGGCCACGGACTACTACGCCGTACTCGGCGTGCGCCGCGACGCTTCCCAGGACGAGATCAAGAAGGCCTTCCGGAGGCTGGCGCGTGAGCTTCACCCGGATGTGAATCCGGATCCGAAGACTCAGGAGCGCTTCAAGGAGATCAACGCCGCGTACGAGGTGTTGTCGGACCCGCAGAAGAAGCAGGTCTACGACCTCGGCGGCGACCCCCTGTCCCAGGCGGGCGGCGGCGGAGGCGCGGGCGGCTTCGGCGCCGGTGGCTTCGGCAACTTCTCCGACATCATGGACGCGTTCTTCGGGACGGCGTCGCAGCGCGGGCCGCGCTCGCGCACGCGTCGCGGCCAGGACGCCATGATCCGTCTGGAGATCGACCTCGAAGAGGCCGCCTTCGGGACCACCAAGGACATCCAGGTCGACACGGCCGTGGTCTGTACGACCTGCAGCGGTGAGGGTGCCGCGCCGGGGACGTCCGCCCAGACCTGTGACATGTGCCGCGGTCGCGGCGAGGTGTCGCAGGTCACGCGGTCCTTCCTCGGGCAGGTCATGACGTCGCGGCCGTGCCCGCAGTGTCAGGGCTTCGGCACCGTCGTGCCGACGCCGTGCCCCGAGTGCGCGGGCGACGGGCGCATCCGCTCGCGGCGGACCCTGACGGTCAAGATCCCGGCCGGTGTCGACAACGGCACGCGGATCCAGCTCGCGGGCGAGGGCGAGGTCGGCCCCGGCGGCGGCCCCGCCGGCGACCTCTACGTCGAGATCCACGAGTTGCCGCACGCCGTCTTCCAGCGGCGCGGCGACGATCTGCACTGCACGGTGACGATCCCGATGACCGCGGCGTCCCTCGGCACGAAGGTGCCGCTGGAGACGCTGGACGGCCTCGAGGAGATCGACATCCGGCCCGGCACGCAGTCCGGACAGTCGGTACCGCTGCACGGGCGCGGCATCACGCACCTGCGCGGCGGCGGTCGCGGCGACCTCATCGTGCACGTCGAGGTCCTCACGCCGACGAAGCTCGACCCCGAGCAGGAGCGGTTGCTGCGTGAGCTGGCGCAGCTGCGCGGTGAGGAACGGCCCACGGGGCAGTTCCAGCCGGGGCAGCAGGGGTTGTTCTCCCGCCTCAAGGACGCGTTCAACGGGCGGTAGTGCCTTGAGCGGTGGCCTTGTCGGTCAGCTGCGGGGCGGTGGGGGCTGGCCGCGCAGTTCCCCGCGCCCCTGAAAACAACCCCGTCCCGCGCCCCTTGAAGGGGCCCGGGACGGGCCTTCAAGGGGCGCGGGGAACTGCGCGAGCACCCCGGGACGGCCCGCAGCCGCCAACGGCGCTCGTGGGGCAGACGAGGCGCCGCACACCCGGCACGGGGCACGCGATTCGGCGCCGCCGAAGGACCGTGGCACGATGCGTGCATGTCCTCCGCACTGACCGCTCTCTGCCGCCATCCGATCGTGCAGGCCCCCATGGCGGGCGGCGCCTCAGGGCCGCAGCTCGCCGCGGCCGTCGCCGAGGCCGGCGGGCTCGGGTTCCTCGCCGCCGGGTACAAGACGGCCGACGGGATGTACCAGGAGATCAAACAGTTGCGGGGGCTGACCTCGCAACCCTTCGGCGTGAATCTCTTCATGCCGCAGCCCGACACCGCGGACCCCGCGGCCGTCGAGGTCTACCGCAGCCAGCTCGCCGGCGAGGCCACCTGGTACGAGACGGAGCTCGGCGACCCGGACAGCGGGCGTGACGACGGGTACGACGCCAAGCTCGCGATCCTCCTCGACGACCCGGTGCCGGTCGTCTCCTTCACCTTCGGGTGCCCCACCCGCGACGTCCTCGACGCGTTCGCGCGCGTCGGCACCCTGACCGTCGTCACCGTCACCACGCCGGAGGAGGCCCAGACCGCGCAGTGGGCCGGCGCCGACGCCGTGTGCGTACAGGGCATCGAGGCGGGCGGACACCAGGGCACGCACAAGGACAACCCCGAGGCCGACGGCTCCGGGATCGGGCTGCTCTCCCTCATCACCCAGGTCCGCGAGACCGCGCAGATCCCGATCGTCGCGGCCGGCGGACTGATGCGGGGCGCGCAGATCGCGGCGGTGCTCGCGGCGGGCGCGGACGCGGCGCAGCTCGGCACGGCGTTCCTCGTCACCCCCGAGTCGGGCGCCAACGCCCTGCACAAGCAGGCCATGACCAACCCGCTGTATGTGCGGACCGAGCTGACCCGGGCGTTCTCCGGGCGCCCCGCGCGCGGCCTCGTCAACCGCTTCATGCGCGAGCACGGGCCGTACGCGCCCGCCGCCTACCCCCAGGTCCACCACCTCACGAGCGGGCTGCGCAAGGCCGCGGCGAAGGCCGGTGACGCGCAGGCCATGGCGCTCTGGGCCGGACAGGGCCACCGGCTCGCCCGGGAGCTGCCCGCCGGACAGCTCGTGGAGGTACTCGCCGCCGAACTGGCCGACGCCAAGGCCTCGTTGACGGCGGAGGGTGCCGCGTGACCGCCCCCGTCTTCGTCGTCGACGACTTCACCGCGGGCGCCGACGGACGGTACGTCCTGGACGGCCCGGAGGGGCGGCACGCTGTCTCCGTGAAGCGGCTGCACGCCGGTGAGGACGTCGTCCTGACCGACGGCGCCGGACGGTGGGCGCAGTGCGTGGTCCTCGACACCGAGGGCAAGGACCGGCTCGTCGTGAAGATGGAATCCGTGGCCGAGGAGCCCGAGGAGTCGCCCCGCATCACCGTCGTGCAGGCGCTGCCCAAGGGCGACCGCGGCGAGCTCGCCGTGGAGACCATGACGGAGACCGGCGTCGACGCCGTCGTGCCGTGGACCGCGTCCCGCTGCATCACCCAGTGGAAGGGCGACCGCGGTCTCAAGGCGCTCGCCAAGTGGCGGGCCACCGCACGCGAGGCGGGCAAGCAGTCGCGCCGGGTCCGCTTCCCCGAGATCGCCGACGCCGCGTCGACCAAGCAGGTCGCGGCCCTCCTCGCGGGCGCCGACCTCGCGGCCGTCCTGCACGAGGAGGGCAGCGCACCGCTGGCCACGGCGGAGCTCCCGACGGCCGGGCACATCGTGCTGGTGGTCGGCCCCGAAGGAGGCGTGTCCCCGGACGAGCTGGCGGCGTTCGCCGAGGCGGGCGCGCAGCCGTACCGCCTCGGGCGCAGCGTGCTGCGCACCTCGACCGCGGGGACCGCGGCGACGGCGCTGCTGTTGGGGCGTACGGGGCGCTGGTCCTGACCGCACTTCGCGTAAAGCGGCCGGGGTTGGGTCGTTTCCGGTCGACGTGACGCCCGGCCGCGAGGGGACGGATGGCCGCAAGGGGCCTACCGCACCGGCGTGTGCGGTGGCACTCTGCCGCCCATGGGGGCGTTGAGACGGTTACGCGGCCGGGTGCCGGGCAAGCGGCGTCCGACGATCCTGTACGCCGTCGGGCTGGCCGGCGCCGCCGCGCTCGGCGTCACCGCGTGCGATCCCGTGGACGGCGAGATGAACACCTCGGCGGTCGCGCTCACCACCGACGAGATGGCCACGAAGGAGCTGGAGCGGCAGAAGGCCGACGTGGCGTGGCTCAGCTGTACCGCCAGTTTCGACGACAGGGTCACCCCGCGCGGCAGGTCCGCGTCGGCGGACGCGGTGGTCGACGTGGACTGCCAGGGCGAGACCGACGACGGCAAGGACATCAGCGTCAAGGGCACGGTGCGCTCCGTCGCCGACGGCCGCTGCGTACGCGGCGATCTCACCGCCAAGGTCGACGGCAAGCAGTGGTTCCGCGTCGACGTGCTGGGCAACTGCGGCGCGGACGACGGCAATGGCGACGGTGACGGTGGTGACGATCAGCCCTCCGATCCGCCCGACTCCCACCGGCCGCCGCCCTCCCACGACCCGCCCGACCCCGCACCCACCACCACCGTCACCGTGACGGTCACCCCCGACCCGCCGCCCCACCCGACCTGCAACTGCGTCCCCGGCAAGTGATCCGCCCTCTGTCGGCCCGCCGATACGCTGCCTAGGCTGGTCCGCGTGACAGAGGCAGCGCACTCCGCGTATCTCCGGTTCCCGCACATCCACGGTGAGTTGGTCACCTTCACGGCAGAGGACGACGTCTGGGTCGCACCCCTCGACGGAGGCCGTGCCTGGCGGGTCAGCGCCGACAACGTGCCCGTGAACCACCCCAGGATCTCCCCGGACGGCACGACCGTCGCCTGGACCTCCCGCCGCGACGGGGCCCCAGAGGTGCACATCGCGCCCCTGGAGGGCGGGCCTTCCAAGCGCCTTACATACTGGGGGAGTTGGCAGACCGCCGTGTGCGGCTGGACGCCCGACGGGCAGGTCCTCGCCGTCAGCGCGGCGGGCCAGGCCTCCCTGCGGCGCAGCTGGGCACGGGCCGTGCCGCTCGACGGCGGACCCGCGGCCACCCTGCCGTACGGCATCGTCGGAGATGTCGCGCACGGCCCCGACGGGCAGGTCCTGCTGCTCTCCGCCCCGATGGGCCGCGAGGCCGCCCGGTGGAAGCGGTACCGGGGCGGCACCGCGGGCAAGCTGTGGATACGGCGGCCCGCCGGGGGCGACGAGGACGGCGGCGGCGAGGGGCCTCTGGAGCCCTTCGTGCGCGTCCACGAAGAACTCGACGGGAACATCGAGTACCCGCTCTGGGTCGGCGACCGCATCGCCTTCCTCTCCGACCACGAAGGCGTCGGCGCCCTCTACTCCTCACTGCCCGACGGCACCGACCTGCGCCGCCACACCCCCGTCGAGGACGGCTCCTACGCACGGCACGCCGCCACCGACGGCACCCGCGTCGTCCACATGTCCGCCGGTGAACTGTGGCTCCTCGACGACCTGGTGGACGCCGAGCCGCGCCGCATCGGCCTCCGCCTCGGCGGGCAGCGCACCGACCTGCAGCCGCACCCCGTCTCCGCCGCCCGCTGGTTCGGGGCCGCCGCGCCCGACCACACCGGGCGCGGCAGCGCCGTCTCCGTGCGCGGCTCGGTGCACTGGGTCACGCACCGCGAGGGCCCCGCCCGCGCGCTCGCCGCCGAGCCGGGGGTGCGCGCCCGGCTGCCCCGCACCTTCCGTGTCCAGGGCGAGGAACACGTCGTATGGGTGACCGACGCGGAGGGCGACGAGGCCCTCGAATTCGCGCCGGCCACCGGCCCCGCGCCCGGCACCACCCCGCGCAGGCTCGCCGCGGGACAGCTCGGCCGGGTCCTCGGGCTCGCCGTGGCGCCGGACGGCTCCCGCGCCGCCGTCGCCTCGCACGACGGCCGGGTGCTGCTCGTCGAGCGGGAGAGCGGCGAGGTCCGCGAGGTCGACCGGAGCGCCGACGGCGAGGTCACCGGGCTCGTCTTCTCGCCCGACTCCGCCTGGCTCGCCTGGTCGCATCCGGGACCGAGCCCGCTGCGCCAGCTGAAGCTCGCCAACACCGCGGACCTGTCGGTCGCCGAGGCGACCCCGCTGCGCTTCCGCGACTACGCGCCCGCGTTCACCCTCGACGGCAAGCACCTCGCGTTCCTGTCCGCCCGCGCCTTCGACCCGGTCTACGACGAACACGTCTTCGACCTCGCCTTCGTCGGCGGCTCCCGGCCGCACCTGCTCACCCTCGCCGCGACCACCCCGTCCCCCTTCGGCCCGCAGCGGCACGGCAGACCCTTCGACGCGCAGGACACCGGCTCCGAGACGCCCGACAGCGAGGGCGCCCCCGTCACCCGCATCGACTTCGACGGCCTCGCCGACCGCATCGTGCCGTTCCCCGTCGAGGCCGCCCGCTACACCACGCTGCGGGCCGCCAAGGACGGGCTGCTCTGGCTGCGCCACCCGGTGCGCGGCGTGCTCGGCGCCTCCCGCGCCACCCCGCACGACCCCGACCCCAAGACGGAGCTGGAGCGGTACGACCTCGCACAGCACCGCGTGGAGGGACTCGCCGCGGACGCCGACCACTTCGCCGTCACCGGTGACGGCAAGCGGGTCCTGCTGTGGACCGACGGCAAGCTGAAGGTGGTGCCCAGCGACCGGCGCGCCTCCGGCGACGAGGACAGCGACTCGAACATCACCGTCGACCTCTCCCGGGTCCGGTACACCGTCGACCCGGCCGCCGAGTGGCGTCAGATGTACGCGGAGGCGGGCCGCCTCATGCGCGACAACTTCTGGCGGCCCGACATGGGCGGCGTCGACTGGGACGCCGTACTGGACCGCTACCGTCCCGTCCTCGACCGCGTCGCCACCCACGACGACCTCGTCGACCTGCTGTGGGAGGTGCACGGCGAGCTCGGCACCTCGCACGCGTACGTGGCCTCCGGCGGCGGGGGCGGCGCGCACCGGCAGGGGCTCCTCGGCGCGGACCTCTCGCGTGGCGAGGACGGGCTGTGGCGCATCGACCGGATCCTGCCCTCGGAGACCTCCGACCCGGCCGCCCGGTCCCCGCTCGCCGCGCCCGGCGTCGCCGCCCGCCCCGGCGACGCGGTCATCGAGGTCAACGGCCGGCCCGTCGACCCGGTCGCGGGCCCCGGGCCGCTGCTCGTGGGCACCGCGGGCAAGCCGGTCGAGCTGACCGTCTCGCCGTCCGGCGGCGGCGACCCGCGGTACGCCGTGGTGATCCCCGTCGACGACGAGGAGCCGCTGCGCTACCACGCCTGGGTCGCCGACCGGCGGGCGTACGTCCACGAGCGCTCCGGCGGCCGCCTCGGCTACCTCCACGTGCCCGACATGCAGGCGCCCGGCTGGGCGCAGATCCACCGTGACCTGCGTGTCGAGGTCACCCGCGAGGGCCTGGTCGTGGACGTGCGGGAGAACCGCGGCGGGCACACCTCGCAGCTCGTCGTGGAGAAGCTGGCGCGCCGGGTCGTCGGCTGGGACCTGCCGAGGGGGGCCCGTCCGTTCAGCTATCCGATGGACGCGCCGCGCGGCCCCGTCGTCGCCGTCGCCAACGAGTTCTCCGGCTCCGACGGGGACATCGTCAATGCCGCGATCAGGGCGCTCGGCATCGGACCCGTGGTGGGCACGCGCACCTGGGGCGGCGTCGTCGGCATCGACAGCCGCTACCGCCTGGTCGACGGGACGCTGGTGACGCAGCCGAAGTACGCGTTCTGGCTGGAGGGCCACGAGTGGGGCGTCGAGAACCACGGCGTCGACCCGGACGTGGAGGTCGTCGTCACCCCCGACGACCATGTGGCGGGCCGCGACCCGCAGTTGGACGAGGCGGTCCGCATCGCGCTGGCCGCCCTGGAGGAGCACCCGGCGAAGACGCCGCCGCCCCTGCCCGGCACGGAGTGACCCGGCCGGGGCCCGGCCCCCGGCCTCCCGACGCGGCGGCCGATAGCATGCCGGACGTACTGATCTTTCCGTTTCCAGGAGGCGGCCCATGGCGGGCGAAGCGCACAGCGACTGCTTGTTCTGCAAGATCGTCACGGGCGAGGTGCCCGCGACCGTCGTCCGGGAGACCGAGACGACCGTGGCCTTCCGCGACATCAACCCGCAGGCGCCCACCCACGTCCTGGTGATCCCCAAGGCGCACTACCCGGACGCCGCGTCGCTCGCCGCCGCCGAGCCGCAGCTCGCCGCTGACGTGCTGCGCGAGGCGGGCGAGGTCGCCGCGCAGGAGAAGGCGGAGAGCTACCGCATCGTCTTCAACACCGGCGCGGGCGCGGGCCAGACCGTGTTCCACACCCACGCGCACGTCCTGGGCGGCCGCGGCCTCCAGTGGCCTCCCGGATAGCGGGGGCCGCTCTCCTTGTCCGTACGTGAACTGGTGGTGCTCGGCACCGCGAGCCAAGTCCCCACCCGGCACCGCAACCACAACGGCTACGTCCTGCTCTGGGACGGCCAGGGCATCATGTTCGACCCCGGCGAGGGCACGCAGCGGCAGATGCTGCGCGCCGGGGTCGCCGCCCACGACCTGCACCGGATCTGCGTCACGCACTTCCACGGCGACCACTCCCTGGGGCTCGCCGGGGTGATCCAGCGCATCAACCTCGACCGGGTCCCGCACCCCGTCACCGCCCACTACCCGGCGTCGGGCCAGCGCTTCTTCGACCGCCTGCGGTACGCGACGGCGTACCGCGAGACCGTGCGGCTCGCTGAGGAACCGGTCGCCGCCGACGGGCCGCTGGCCGTGACGGACGCGTACACCCTCGACGCGATCAAGCTCTCGCACCCGGTCGAGTCGTACGGCTACCGGATCACCGAGCCCGACGGGCGCCGCATGCTGCCCGCCCTGCTCGCCGAGCACGGCATCAAGGGGCCAGACGTCGGACGGCTCCAGAAGGAGGGCAGTCTCGGCGGCGTGACCCTCGACGAGGTCAGCGAGGTGCGGCGCGGGCAGCGGTTCGCCTTCGTGATGGACACCCGCCTCTGCGACGGCGTGCACGCGCTCGCCGAGGGCTGCGACATGCTCGTCATCGAGTCGACGTTCCTCGACGAGGACGAACAACTCGCCACCGACCACGGCCATCTGACGGCCGGCCAGGCCGCCCGCGTGGCCGTCGACGCGGGCGTGCGGCACCTCGTCCTCACCCACTTCAGCCAGCGCTACCCCGACCCCGCCGCCTACGAACAGCAGGCCCGCGCCGCCGGCTTCGACGGCGAACTCACCATCGCGCGTGACCTGTCACGCGTACCCCTCCCCAAACGAACCTGAACCACCACCCCCCCGAACTGAGCGAGACCGCACCATGCCGATCCCCAAGGCCGAACTCCACCTCCACATCGAAGGCACCCTCGAACCCGAGCTCGCCTTCGCCCTCGCCGCGCGCAACGGCGTCGAACTGCCCTACGCCGACACCGAAGAGCTCCGCAAGGCCTACCTCTTCGACGACCTCCAGAGCTTCCTGGACCTCTACTACAGCCTCATGGCCGTGCTGCGCACCGAGGCCGACTTCGAGGAGCTCGCGGACGCCTACCTCGCCCGCGCCGCCGCACAGGGCGTCCGGCACGCGGAGATCTTCTTCGACCCGCAGGCGCACACGGCCCGCGGCATCCCCATCGCCACCGTCGTCGAGGGCCTCGGCCGGGCCCTGGACCGCAGCGAGGAGCGGCACGGCGTCTCCACGCGGCTCATCATGTGCTTCCTGCGCGACCAGTCCGCAGACTCCGCCATGGAGACCCTGAGGGCCGCCGAGCCGCACCTCGACCGGATCATCGGCATCGGCCTCGACTCGGCCGAGGTCGGCCACCCGCCGGCCAAGTTCAAGGAGGTGTACGAGGCCGCCGCCGCGCGCGGCCTGCGGCTCGTCGCCCACGCGGGCGAGGAGGGCCCGCCCGCGTACATCACGGAGGCCCTCGACGTGCTGCGCGTCGAGCGCATCGACCACGGGCTGCGCTGCATGGAGGACCCGGAGCTCGTGGAGCGGCTGGTCCGCGACCGCGTGCCGCTCACGCTCTGCCCGCTCTCGAACGTCCGGCTGCGCGCCATCGACGTCCTGGAGGAGCACCCGCTGCCGCGGATGCTGGACGCCGGTCTGATGTGCACGGTCAACTCCGACGACCCGGCCTACTTCGGCGGGTACGTCGACGACACCTTCCACGCCGTGCGCGAGGCGCTGGGCCTCGACCAGGAGCGGCTGCGCACGCTCGCCCGGAACTCCTTCGAGGCGGCCTTCCTGGACCGCGACGCGGCGGACGAGGCGCTGCGGGCGCGGTACCTCGCCGAGGTCGAGGCTTATTCGTTCGACTGACCGCCGGTGCCGGGCTACGGTCCTCGGCATGGACTCCATCGCGCAGATCTACGGCTGACACGGCCCTCGCAGGCCCCCGCCCGCCCCTGAGGGGCCGAGGCGGCGGGCCGCCGTGTCCCCGTCCGTAGCCTCTGCCGCTTTCCGCGGCTTTCTGTACGCGAAGGAATTCCCATGTCATCCCGACGACTCTCCCGTCGCCCTGCCCACATCGCCATGATCGGCGTCCCGATGGTCAGCCACGTGCTGCCGGGTCTTGAGGTCATCCGCGAGCTGGTGGCCCGCGGCCACCGCGTGACGTACGCCAACGACCCGGCCGCCGCCGGCCTCATCGAGCCCACCGGTGCCGAGCTCGTCGCGTACGAGTCGACGCTCCCGCACCGCGACAACATCTGGCCCGAGGACCCGATCGAGGCGAGCGCGCTCTTCCTCGACGACGCGATGGCGGTCCTCCCGCAGCTCCGCGCGGCGTACGACGACGACCCCGCCGACCTGTACCTGTACGACATCGGCGCCTACGTCGCCCGTGCGCTCGCCGAGGCGCAGGGGCGGCCGCTCGTGCAGCTGTCGCCCACCTTCGTGGCGTGGGGCAGCTATCAGGAGGACGTCGGCGCGCACCTCGCGCGACTGCCGGGCGCCGACGCCCTGGAGACCCGGTTCAAGGAGTGGCTCGCCGGGTGCGGGGCCACCACGTTGGACGTGGCGGAGTTCTCCGGCGTGCCGCCGCGCGGCATCGCCACGATTCCGCGCGCCATGCAGCCCCACGCCGACACCGTCGACCCGGAGCGGATCGACTTCGTCGGGCCCTGCCTCGGCGACCGCGCCCTGCGCGAGAGCTGGACGCGGCCGGAGGGCGCGGAGAAGGTGCTGCTGGTCTCGCTCGGCTCGGCGTACACCGTGCAGCCGGAGTTCTACCGGCAGTGCGTGGCCGCGTTCGGGGACCTGCCCGGGTGGCACGTCGTCCTGCAGATCGGCAGGCACGTGGATCCCGCGGAGCTCGGCGGGGACGTGTCGGGCAACGTCGAAGTCCTCTCGTGGGCGCCGCAGTTGGCGGTCCTGGAGCAGGCCGACGCGTTCGTCACCCATGCGGGCATGGGGAGCAGTGGGGAAGGGCTCTACTGCGGGGTGCCGATGATCGCGGTGCCGCAGGGGGCCGAACAGCCGATGAATGCCGACCGGCTCGTGGAGTTGGGGGTGGCGCGGCGGGTCGACACGGCCGACGCGACGGCGGCCGTGCTGCGGAGGGCACTGCTGGACCTGACCTCCGACCCTGAAGTCGAGCGCCGGTGCGCGGAGTTGCGGGAGCAGGTCCGCGCCGAGGGCGGTGCCGCGCGGGCCGCCGATCTGATCGAGGCGGAGCTCTAGCGCTCCGCTGTCGGGGCGGAACGAATCTGCGGGTCCGTCGTGGCCGGTCGCTGCCCCATTGACGCTCGCTGTTCGCGTACCTAGTCTCCGTTCTCATGTATGGACAACGCTCCGACAGTCTCGTCATCACGGACGTCCGTCTCACCCCCGTCCTCGTCGCCGATCCGCCGCTCCTCAATACGCAGGGCGTGCACCAGCCCTACACGCCCCGGCTCATCATCGAGGTGGTCACCGCCGGTGGGGTGACGGGGATCGGGGAGACGTACGGTGACGCGAAATACCTGGAGATCGCGCGGCCGCTCGCCCGGCGGCTGGTCGGTCACGCGGTCTCCGAGTCGAACCGGCTGTTCACACTCGCGGACGAGACGGCCGTCGACGCCGCCCGCGTCGACGACTCCGTGGACGTCGGCGGCCTGCGCGGCGTGCAGACCGCCGACAAGCTGCGGCTCTCCGTCGTCTCCGGGTTCGAGGTGGCCTGTCTGGACGCCCTCGGCAAGGCGCTCGGGCTGCCCGTGCACGCGCTGCTCGGCGGCAAGGTGCGCGACACCGTGGAGTACAGCGCGTACCTGTTCTACAAGTGGGCCGAGCACCCTGCGGGGATCGCGAGCGAGCAGGACGAGGGGTGGGGCGCCGCGCTCGACCCGGCCGGGATCGTCGCCCAGGCCCGGCTCTTCGCCGAGCGGTACGGCTTCTCGTCCTTCAAGCTCAAGGGCGGCGTCTTCCCGCCGGACGAGGAGGCCGCCGCGATCCGTGCCCTGGCCGACGCGTTCCCCGGCCGCCCGCTCCGGCTCGACCCCAACGGCGCCTGGTCCGTGGCGACTTCGCTGAAGGTGGCGGACGAGCTCGGTGACGTACTGGAGTATCTGGAGGACCCCGCGCTCGGCACGCCCGCGATGGCGGAGGTCGCCGCGGGCACGCCGGTGCCGCTCGCCACGAACATGTGCGTGACGACCTTCGAGGAGATACCGGAGGCCTTCGCGAAGAAGGCCGTGCGGGTGGTGCTCTCCGACCACCACTACTGGGGCGGGCTGCGGCGCACCCGCGAGCTGGCCGCCGTCTGCCGGACCTTCGGCGTGAGCGTGTCCATGCACTCCAACACGCACCTGGGCATCAGCCTCGCCGCGATGACGCACGTGGCGGCCACCGTGCCCGGACTCGACCACGCCTGCGACACGCACTACCCCTGGCAGGCCGAGGACGTCCTCACCTCGCGGCTGCGGTTCACCGACGGGAGCATCGCCGTCACCGACACCCCCGGCCTCGGCGTCGAGCTCGACAGGGACCGGCTCGCCGCCCTGCACGCGCGCTGGCTGGACGACGGCTTCCGCGCGCTGCGGGAGCGGGACGACGCGGCGGCGATGCGGGTGGCCGACCCGGCGTGGACGACCCCGGCCGTGCCGCGCTGGTAGCCCTCCGTCCGTTACGTTGCCTGCATGGTCGTACCCGAACAGCCCACCGTCGACCCGCTGAAGGCGGCCCGCAGAGCCGGGGATCCGGACTGCGACGTCTACCTCACCGGCACGGTCTTCCTCGACATCATCTTCACCGGGCTCGACTCCGCGCCCGTGCGCGGGACCGAGTCCTGGGCACGCGGCATGGGGTCGAGCCCCGGCGGCGTCGCCAACATGGCGACCGCGCTCGCCCGGCTCGGGCTGCACACGTCGCTCGCCGCGGCCTTCGGGGACGACCACTACGGGGAGTACTGCTGGGACGCCCTCGAACAGGGCGAGGGCATCGACCTGACCCCGTCGCGGACCGTGCCGGGCTGGCACTCGCCGGTGACGGTCTCCATGGCGTACGAGGGCGAGCGGACCATGGTCAGCCACGGCCACGAGCCGCCGCCGGACGCCGACGCGCCGGACGGGGGCGCCCCCTCCTGCCCGCCACGCGCGCGTGCCGCCGTCGCCTCGCTGACGCCCGGCGTCCACGCCCCCTGGATCGAGCGGGCCGCGCGGAGCGGCACCCGCATCTTCGCCGACGTCGGCTGGGACGACACCGGCCGGTGGGACCTGGCCGCGCTGCCCGACCTGGAGCACTGCGAGGCGTTCCTGCCGAACGCGGAGGAGGCGATGCGGTACACACGCACGTCGTGCCCCCGCGCCGCGGCCCGGGCGCTGACCAAGCACGTGCCGCTCGCCGTGGTGACGCTGGGCGCGGAGGGCGCCTACGCCGTGGACGGGCGGACCGGCGAGACCGCGGAGGTCCCTGCCATCGAGGTCGAGGCGCTCGACCCCACCGGCGCGGGGGACGTCTTCGTCGCGGGATTCGTCACCGGGACGCTCGCGGAGTGGCCCCTCGCGGACCGGCTCGCCTTCGCGGGTCTCACGGCGGCGCTCTCGGTGCAGGAGTTCGGCGGGTCCCTGTCGGCGCCCGGCTGGGCGGAGGTCGGCGCCTGGTGGCGCCGGGTGCGGGAGCTGGACGGCCAGGACCCGGTCGCGCTGCGGCGGTACGCGTTCCTGGAGACGCTGCTGCCCGCGGCGAGCCGCCCGTGGCCCCTGCGGCGTGCCGTCCCGACGATCGGCTTCCGCTCCGCGTGACGGGCCCGGCGCGGGGAGACGTGTGGGACGGACGGGGGAAAAGGCCTACGGCCTCGGGCGTGGCGCGTCGTACTCTTGGCAGTGCAAGGCTGTCGAGCGGCCACCGAGCCCCGCATGAGGAGGATGAGCAGGCCTTCAGAGCCGGCCCATGACTCAGACACCCATCACTCACACCGACGCCCAGGGCCAGTCCCGAGCGCACTTCACCGTCCCGGCGAACCATCCGATGGTGACGGTCCTCGGCTCCGGCGACGCCCTGCTGCGGGTGATCGAGAAGGCCTTCCCGGCGGCCGACATCCACGTCCGGGGCAACGAGATCAGCGCCGTGGGCGCGGCCCGCGAAGTCGCCCTCATCCAGCGCCTGTTCGACCAGATGATGCTGGTGCTCCGCACCGGTCAGCCGATGACGGAGGACGCAGTGGAACGCTCGATCGCCATGCTGAGGGCGGACGAGAACGGCGACGGCGCGGAGGAGACCCCCGCCGAGGTCCTCACCCAGAACATCCTCTCGTCCCGCGGCCGCACCATCCGCCCCAAGACGCTGAACCAGAAGCGGTACGTCGACGCGATCGACAAGCACACCATCGTCTTCGGGATCGGCCCCGCCGGCACGGGCAAGACCTACCTCGCCATGGCCAAGGCCGTGCAGGCCCTCCAGTCCAAGCAGGTCAACCGCATCATCCTGACCCGCCCGGCGGTCGAGGCGGGCGAGCGCCTCGGCTTCCTGCCGGGCACGCTGTACGAGAAGATCGACCCGTACCTCCGCCCGCTCTACGACGCCCTGCACGACATGCTCGACCCCGACTCGATCCCGCGCCTGATGGCCGCGGGCACGATCGAGGTCGCGCCGCTGGCGTACATGCGCGGCCGCACCCTGAACGACGCGTTCATCATCCTCGACGAGGCGCAGAACACCAGCGCCGAGCAGATGAAGATGTTCCTCACCCGCCTCGGCTTCGACTCGAAGATCGTCATCACCGGTGACATCACCCAGGTCGACCTGCCGGGCGGCACCAAGAGCGGTCTGCGCGAGGTGCAGCGGATCCTCGACGGCGTGGAGGACATCCACTTCTCGCGGCTCACCTCCCACGACGTCGTACGGCACAAGCTCGTCGGCCGTATCGTCGACGCGTACGAGCAGCACGACAGCCGCGACGGGAAGTAGACGAGCACCACCATGTCGATCGACGTCAACAACGAATCCGGAACCGAGGTCGACGAGCAGGCGATCCTCGACATCGCCCGCTACGCCCTCGCGCGGATGCGCATCCACCCGCTCTCCGAGCTCTCGGTGATCGTCGTGGACGCCGACGCCATGGAGCAGCTGCACATCCAGTGGATGGACCTGCCGGGGCCGACGGACGTCATGTCCTTCCCCATGGACGAGCTGCGGCCGCCCATGAAGGACGACGGCGAGCTCCCGCAGGGCCTCCTCGGCGACATCGTGCTCTGCCCCGAGGTCGCCACGCAGCAGGGCAAGGACGCCCCGACGCAGCACTCCATGGACGAGGAGCTCCAGCTCCTCACCGTCCACGGCGTGCTGCACCTGCTCGGGTACGACCACGAGGAGCCCGACGAGAAGGCCGAGATGTTCGGTCTGCAGGCCGCGATCGTCGACGGCTGGCGTGCCGAGAAGGGCCTCACCGGCCCGTCTCCGGCGCCCACCGTCTCGTAGCGCCATGAGTCCTCAGCTGATCGTCGGCGCGGTCGCCCTCGTCGTCGTGGCCTGGCTCGCGGCGTGCGCGGAGGCGGGCATCGCCCGGGTCTCCAGTTTCCGTGCGGACGAGGCGGTCCGCTCGGGGCGGCGCGGCAGCGCGAAGCTCGCGCAGGTCGCCGCCGACCCGACCCGCTATCTCAACGTGGCGCTGCTCGTGCGGGTGGCCTGCGAGATGGCCGCCGCGGCCCTGGTGACGTACGCGTGTCTGCGGGAGTTCGACGAGACCTGGCAGGCCCTCGCGGTCGCCATCGGCGTGATGGTCCTCGTCAGCTATGTGGCGGTGGGCGTATCGCCGCGCACCATCGGCCGCCAGCACCCGCTGAACACGGCGACCGCTTCGGCGTACGTCCTGCTGCCGCTGGCCCGCGTCATGGGCCCCATCCCGCCGCTCCTCATCCTGATCGGCAACGCCCTCACGCCCGGCAAGGGCTTCCGGCGCGGCCCGTTCGCCTCCGAGGCCGAACTGCGCGCCATGGTGGACCTCGCCGAGAAGGAGTCCCTCATCGAGGACGAGGAGCGCCGCATGGTGCACTCCGTCTTCGAGCTGGGCGACACCCTGGTGCGCGAGGTCATGGTGCCCCGCACCGACCTGGTCGCCATCGAGCGGTTCAAGACGATCCGCCAGGCCCTCACCCTCGCGCTGCGCTCCGGCTTCTCGCGCATACCCGTGACGGGGGAGAGCGAGGACGACGTCGTCGGCATGGTGTACCTGAAGGACCTGGCGCGGAAGACGCACATCAACCGCGACAGCGAGTCCGACCTGGTGTCGACGGCGATGCGCCCGGCCACCTTCGTCCCCGACACGAAGAACGCGGGCGATCTGCTGCGCGAGATGCAGCAGGAGCGCAACCACGTGGCCGTGGTCATCGACGAGTACGGCGGGACGGCCGGCATCGTCACCATCGAGGACATCCTCGAGGAGATCGTCGGCGAGATCACCGACGAGTACGACCGTGAGCTGCCCCCGGTGGAAGAGCTGGCGGACGGCTGCTACCGCGTGACGGCGCGGCTCGACATCGGTGACCTGGGGGAGCTGTTCGGCCTCGACGAGTTCGACGACGAGGACGTCGAGACGGTCGGCGGTCTGCTCGCCAAGCGTCTGGGCCGCGTGCCGATCGCGGGGGCGTCGGCGGTGGTGCCGCTGCCGGACGGGCGGGGTCTCAAGCTCACCGCGGAGTCCGCGGCCGGCCGCCGGAACCGGATCATGACGGTGCTTGTGGAGCCCGCCGATGCCGATGCCGGGGGTGGCGCGGTGAGGGCGGAGGAGTCCGGGTGACGCCCGAGGACCTGCGCGCCTTCTGTCTTTCCTTCAACGGAGCGGTGGAGGACTTCCCGTTCAATCCGGAGACGTCGGTCTTCAAGGTGTCCGGGAAGATGTTCGCGCTCACGGCGCTCGACGGGCGTCCGCTCACCGTCAACCTCAAGTGTGAGCCGGACATCGCCGTCCGGCTGCGGGCCGAGCACCCGGAGATCGTGCCGGGCTGGCACATGAACAAGCGCCACTGGAACACGGTGACGGTCGAAGGGGGACTCACCGACCGGCAGGTCAGGGAGCTCGTCGAAGACTCGTACGACTTGGTGGTGGCGGGTCTGCCCCGGGCGGAGCGACTGCGGCTCGACCGCCCCTGAGGGGCGTACGCGGCGCGGGGCGCTCTGCGCAGAGTGTCCCAACAGCCCCTCGCCATCGGGGTGGTGGGGCAGGCAGAATGGAGTGAAGGGCGGATCCGAAACGCTCCCACTCCGGGCTGCCGGCCAAGGGAACTCGGAGTGGAAACGTCAGTGCGATGGCGTCCGCCGTTCTGGCCTCGGCCCTCTCGGGTCGGGGCCGGCTCTGTTTCACACGTGGGGCAGTACCCACTTCTCCAGGCACTCGCCGAGTACGAGGAGAAGACTGGCCCACGGAGCCGCGTGTGCGGCCCAGTCGGTCCACGTGCGGGTGGCGCGACGCCCGTCCGGCTTCTCAGCCATGGGGCTTTCTCTCCTTCCTGGTCCCACTGTCAGTCGTGGATACCGCGGCGCCCCACGAACGGGTGGCAGCAGGAAGAGGGAATCGGATCATCGACGAACCAGCGAACCGGGTGGCCGGCGACACTCGTCGGAGTGAAGTCCCCGCCGGTCTTCTTGACGATCAACCTCCTTCCCCTGTCGGTCAGTTGAAGCAAGCTACCCCTCCGCACCAGCGTAGCCTGGACATCGCCACGTGGGTAGTGCCATACGGCACCTCGCTGAGGGAAGGGTCCGGTTCCAGAGCTCGCTGAATGCGATATAGCTTTCCGGGAGCTGTCGACCGGACAGCCCTGTGCGGTTGCCGCTGCCGGAAACCTCAGGTCTCCTGACAGTGGCGTGAACTGTCGTCCCGGAAGGTCTCGATGAGTAAGCTGCTAGTCTGCTATGTTGCACCTCGCACGGTCCGGTTGGGGGTGGAGCCATCATGAACGTGCCAAGTGCGGCACTTCAGCGGCTGCGGCTGCGCACCGAGCTCCGAAAGGCGCGGACTTCCGCGCAGCTGACGCAGCGTCAGGTCGCGTCCAAAATGGAGTGGAGCCCCTCCAAGCTGATCCGCATCGAGGCCGGTGAAGTCGGCATCTCTGTCAACGACTTGCGGCCCCTGCTGGATACGTACGGGATCCGCGACCGCCGCAAGATCGAGGAGCTGCTCGACCTCGCCAGAGGCAGTCGGCGCATGCCCTTCAGCGAATATCGCGATCTCTATACCAAAGAGTTCCTGCAGTTCCTCGCCCTGGAGTCCTCGGCGTCGATCATCCGGCACTACGGCGCGCTGCTGATGCCCGGCTCGCTGCAGACCGAGGAGTACGCGCGCGCCATCATGCTCTCGTACGAGAAGGACATCCCCGAGGAACGCCTGGAGCGAAGCGTCGAAGTGCGCCTCACGCGCCAGGAGTTGCTGACCTCGGGAGGCCGGGAGGTCTTCTACATCCTCGACGAGGCGGTCGTGCGCCGGCACGTCGGCGGGCGAGGAGTGATGCGCGCCCAGCTGGAGCGGCTCGCCGAACTGGCCGAGCGGCCGGGCGTCACCATCCAGATCCTGCCGTTCAGCGTCGGCGCCCACGCGGGTATCCAAGGCCCCTTCAGCCACTTCGAGTTCGGGGTGGACGAGATGCCGGACTCGCTCTATCTGGAGAACCCGCGCGGCGATTCGTACGTCACCGACGCCCCGGAGGAGACCGGCCGCTACCTGGAGCGGTTCTGGGAGCTCGAGGACCTCGCCCTCAAGGACGACATGCCCGCCCTGCTGCGCGCCCTCGCCGTCAGGGTGGGCGAGGGCAGGGACGACCTGGAGACTCTGATCCGGGATGCCGTGCCGCAGGAGGCGCCCCAGGAGGCGCAGGAAGAGGCTCCGGAGGGGGTGCCGCAGGCCTAACTCCCCCTGGATCACGCTACCTTGGCGAGAAACGGCTCGTTCATATTTGTGTGACGCCCCGTTACTCTGGAAGAGGTGCTGCGTGTCCCTGCACCAGCCGCGCGGGGGAAGCGACGGCTGGCCTTCCGCACCCGGGGTGGAGGAGAAGCGTGGGCGGCTCATGGACGTGGCGCAAGAGCAGTGCGAGCGACAGCAGCTCAGGCACTTGCCTGGAGATCGCCTGGACCGGTGACGCGGTGCTCGTCCGCGACTCCGTCCGCCCGCGCGGGCCGGTGCTCGCCTTCCGCCCCCAGGCCTGGACGGCATTCGCCGACCGGGTGGCGGGGCCGGCGGGGCCGCCACCCGGCACCCACCGAGGGCCCCGGAACGACGAGAGGACGGCCCGCCTCTGAGAGAGGCCGGGCCGTTCCCCGAACACGGCGGTCAGGCGCGGACGCCACCGCGGCGCAGGCCGACGGCGACCGCGGCCGCCGTCACCAGCACCACCGCCGCGTCGATCGCCAGCACCGTCCGCGTGCCCGCAAGCAAGTCCGTGTGCGTCGTCGCGAGGACGCCCAGGAGCGGGATGCCGATGGTGATGCCGACCTGCTGGGTGGAAGTGACCAGGCCCGTCGCCAGGCCCTGCTCCTCGTCGGGGACGCCCGACGTGACCGTCAGGCCGTACGAGATGATCGCGCCCAGGTGGCACATGCTCGCCAGCGACACCGCGGCCGTCGCGAGCCAGACCGACCAGCCGCTCTCGCCGATGCCGAGCAGCGCCGCGCCCAGCACACCCTGACCGGCCAGCGAGCCGACGAGGGTGCGGCGGGCGCCGAAGCGGCCGATGACCTTCGGCGCGTACACACCGGCGACCACCGAGAGGACGCCCTGCACGCCGAAGACGAGCCCGGTCTCGAAGGCGGAGAGGCGCAGGACCTCCTGGAGGTACAGCGTCAGCACGAAGACGACCGTCGACATCATCGAGAACGTGACCAGGCCGCCCACATTGCCCCACGCCACCGTGCGCCGGCGCAGCATCGGCAGCGAGACGAGCGGGGACGCGGCGCGCGACTCGACGTAGCCGAACGCCGCGAGCAGGGCGACGCCCGCCACCAGGGCGACGATGACGTCCGTGCCGCCGAAGCCGCGCTCGGCCGCCGTGGAGAGTGCGTAGATCAGGGAGAGCAGTCCGCCGGTGACCGTCACGGCGCCCGGGATGTCCAGGCGGGGGCGGTCCGGAGTGCGGGATTCCGGCAGCAGTCCGGGGGCCAGCGGCAGCACGATCAGCGCGAAGAGCGTCAGCAGACCCATCGTGGAGCGCCAGCCGAGCGTGTCGGTCAGTACGCCGCCGAGCACCATGCCGACCGTGAAGCCGAGCGAGAGGAGCGTGCCGGAGATGCCGAGCGCCCGGTCGCGCTGCGGCCCCTCGGGGAACGTCGTCGTCAGGAGCGACATGCCGGTCGGCACGATCGCCGCCGCGCCGATCCCCTGCAGCGCACGCGCCGTCAGGAACGAAGGCGGGTCCCACGCGAACGTGGCGAGCAGCGAGGCGAGGCCGAAGAGCGCGAGGCCCGCGAGAAACAGCTTGCGGCGCCCGAAGAGGTCACCGGTCCTGCCGAAGAGGAGCAGGAACCCTCCCGAGGGCAGCGCGAAGGCGGTCACCGCCCACTGCAGCGCGGAGTGGCTCATGCCGAGGTCGGCGCCGAGCACCGGCAGCGCCACGTTCAGTACGGAGAAGTCGAGCGCGACCATGAACTGTGCGGCGCAGAGCACGAAGAGGACGAGCTTGTCGCGGGCGGAGAGTCTGGGTCCTGGCTCGGGGTTCCGCGGCCGCGGCGCGGGCGGCGCGGCCTGGGGGGACGGGGCAGTGGTGGTGTCGATCGCCATGGTCAAGAGCTTGCGTCGGCCGGAATAGACGTGGGGAGCGGGAACTTATGCTGGTGGTCGGAACACCAGTCAGGGCTTGGGGGAGCGCCACATGGCAACACCGTCGGTCGCGGCGTCGGACACGGACGCGTCGAAGGCGCGTCGCCTCGGGGAGCTGCGGGAGTTCCTGATGAGCCGCCGCGCGCGGATCAGCCCGGCGGAGGCCGGACTCCCGGACGGCGGGGCCCGGCGGCGCACGCCGGGGCTGCGCCGCGAGGAGGTCGCCGTGCTCGCCGGGGTCGGGGCTTCCTGGTACCAGTGGCTTGAGCAGGGCCGCGACATCTCCGTGTCGCCACAGGTCCTGGACTCCGTGGCGCGCGTGCTGAAGCTGAGCGGCGCCGAGCGGCGGCATCTGTACGTGCTTGCCGGGCTCAACCCGCCGCGGCCCGAGGTGGCCAGGGACGACGCGGAGATGTGCGAGGGGCTGCATCGGCTCATCGACACGTGGATGCCGCAGCCGGCGCACATCATGGACGCGTACTGGAACTGCGTCATGTACAACGACGCGGCCGCGGCGGTGCTCGGCATGCGCTCGGAGACCTCCGAGAACTGTCTCCTCACCTTCTTCACCGACCCCATCTACCGTGCACGCACGAAGAGTTGGGAGCGGAATGCGCCGGGACTCGTGGCGATGTACCGGGCCGCGTGCTCGGAGCACCCCGACGACGACGGCTTCGCCGCGGTGATCGCCGAGGCGCAGTCGGTGAGCCCCGAGTTCGCGGAGCTGTGGGAGCGGCGGGACATCCTGCCCGGCGGGCAGGTCACCAAGGAGATCCAGCATCCGGTGGTGGGCACGCTGTTCCTGGAGTCGACACAGCTGAAGGTGCCGGCCAGGCCCGACCTCACCATCGTGCTGCACACGCCGCTGCCGCACGCCGAGGTGGACACGGCGGGCAAGCTGGCGTGGCTCGGCTCGCCCGAGGGGCGCCGGGGCTCGATCTATCCCGTGGCGATGTGACCAGGTCTGCGAGCGGCCCATCCGGTGGCGGTGCGGCGGTGTCTGCTCCGTATGCTCGGGGCATGACTGAGAGCGCCGCGCTTGGCCCCGAGGACCGCAAGATCGTCACCCTGGCCCGTTCCGCCCGGGCCCGCAACGGCGTGCCCGAGGGGGCGGCCGTGCGGGACGAGACCGGTCGTACGTACGTCGCCGGGACGGTGGCTCTCGACTCGCTCCAGCTGTCCGCGCTGCGGACGGCGGTCGCGATGGCCGTGGCGTCCGGCGCGGAGTCCCTCGAGGCGGCGGCGGTCGTCTCCGGGGCGGAGAAGGTTTCCGACGAGGATCTGGCCGCGGTGCGGGACCTGGGTGGGGCCGGTACGCCGGTGTTCCTGGCCGGGGCGGACGGCGAGGTCCGGGCGCGGGTCGAGGCGGGCTGAGCTCTCCTCTCCAGCCTCCGGGCGGGTCCCGGCTTCCCCCCTTCGGGCCGGGCGGTGCGGCGGGGCTCCGGGGATCAGGGACAATGGGCGCCATGAGCGTTCGTACCCCGTCATCAGCCGAGCCGTCCGAGGCCGTCCACCGCGCCGGCTTCGCCTGCTTCGTCGGCCGCCCCAACGCGGGCAAGTCCACCCTCACGAACGCTCTGGTCGGCAAGAAGGTCGCGATCACCGCGAACCAGCCGCAGACCACGCGGCACACGGTCCGCGGCATCGTGCACCGGCCGGACGCCCAGATGATCCTGGTCGACACCCCCGGGCTCCACAAGCCGCGCACGCTGCTCGGCGAGCGGCTGAACGACGTGGTGCGGACCACGTGGGCCGAGGTCGACGTGATCGGCTTCTGCCTGCCCGCGAACGAGAAGCTCGGCCCCGGTGACCGGTTCATCGCCAAGGAACTCGCGTCCATCAAGAAGACGCCGAAGATCGCGATCGTCACCAAGACCGACCTGGTCGACAGCAAGACGCTCGCCGAGCAGCTCATCGCCATCGACCAGCTCGGTACGGAGCTGGGCTTCGAGTGGGCCGAGATCGTGCCGGTGTCGGCCGTCGGCGACCAGCAGGTCGGCCTGCTCGCCGATCTGATCGTGCCGCTGCTGCCGGAGGGCCCCCCGCTCTACCCCGAGGGCGACCTCACCGACGAGCCCGAGCAGGTCATGGTCGCCGAGCTGATCCGCGAGGCGGCGCTGGAGGGCGTGCGGGACGAGCTGCCGCACTCCATCGCCGTGGTGGTGGAGGAGATGCTGCCGCGCGAGGACCGCCCCGCCGACAAGCCGCTCCTCGACATCCACGCGTTCGTCTACATCGAGCGGCCCAGCCAGAAGGGCATCATCATCGGCCCGAAGGGCAAGCGGCTGAAGGACGTCGGCATCAAGTCCCGCAAGCAGATCGAGGCGCTCCTCGGCACGCCCGTCTTCCTCGACCTGCATGTGAAGGTCGCGAAGGACTGGCAGCGGGACCCCCGCCAGCTCCGCAAGCTCGGGTTCTAGGGGCGCGCGTCTATCTCACGCCCTTGATACGGCGTACCAGCACCGCACCCGCCAAGCCGATCGCCGCCGCCGTCAGGTACAGCGTCCGGTAGCCGCCCAGGTGGGTGACGAGTGGGGCCGCCAGGGCGGGGGCCGCGACCTGGGGGAGCGAGTTGGCGATGTTGATGATGCCGAGGTCCTTGCCGCGGTCCATGGTCGTGGGCAGGACGTCCGTCATCAGGGCGAAGTCCACGGACGTGAAGACGCCGAAGCCGACGCCGAGCACCGCCGCCGCGACGATCGCGCCGGGCCAGGTCTGCCAGAGCGCGAGCAGTCCCGTCGCCGCCGCCATCAGCGCCCCCGACCAGAGCACGAACGGTTTGCGGCGGCCCACCCGGTCCGACCAGGCGCCGCCCACCACCACCGTGGCCAGCATCGTCGCGCCGTTCACGGCCGTCAGGATCAGCACGCCCTCCTCCGGGTCCCCGTACTCCAGGCGGTCCCGCAGGAAGTAGAGAAGGTAGAGCAGCACCAGCGCGTTGCTGACGTTGATCAGGAAGCGGGTCAGCCAGGCCCAGGCCAGGTCCGGGTGGCGGCGCGGGCTCAGCCGGAAGCCGGCGAGGAAGCCGCGCCGGTTCCACGGCGGGCGGTCGGCCGGTGACAGGCGCAGGTCCCGGTGGCGTACGACGTAGGGCAGCACGCCCGCCGCGGTGAAGAGCGCACACGACGCGTACCCCGCGACCGTCCCGCCCGTCACCGTCGCGAGCCCTGTGCCGGCGACCACGCCGAGCAGCTGTGCCGCGCCGAGCCAGCCGCCCACCGAGCCCCGCTGCCGGCGCGGCACGCGGTCCGGTACGGCCGCAGTGACCGCGGCGAACGCGGCGTTCAGGGCGAGTTGGACCAGACACCAGCCCGCCGCCAGCGACCACACCGAGCCCGCCGCGGAGAGCAGCAGGAGCGCGGCGGCGCCGCCCGCCGCCCCCGCCACGATCCACGGGGTGCGCCGGCCGTGGCGGGACGTGGTGCGGTCCGAGAGCGCGCCGAAGAGCGGGTTCGCGGCGAGGGAGACGACCGCGCCCACGCCCGTCACCCAGGCGAGGACCGTCTCCTTCGACGTGCCCGCCGGTGCCAGCTCCTCCGCCTGGACGGCGAGCAGGATCTGCAGCGGGCCGTACCAGCCCACCCAGATCGCGCCGTTGGCGAGCGACAGGGAGGCCGTCCAGCCGCGGCCGACCCGCTCGGTCGGCTCCCGCAGCGCGGCGGCGGTCATGGGCGGCGCGCCCGCAGCACCTCGCGCAGCCAGTGGTACGAGGCCTTCGGGGTGCGCCGCTGTGTGGCGTGGTCGACGTGCACGAGGCCGAAGCGCTGCCGGTAGCCCTCCGCCCACTCGAAGTTGTCGATCAGGGACCAGACGAAGTAGCCGCGCACGTCGACGCCCGCCTCCAGGGCCCGGTGCAGGGCACGGAGGTGACCGTCCAGATAGGTGATCCGGTCCCGGTCGTCGAGTCCTTCGTACGAGCAGCCGTTCTCGGTGATGACCAGGGGCGGGAGCCGGTCGCCGTAGCGGTCGCGGAAGGCGGTGAGGAGTTCGGTGAGGGCGTCGGGGGCGACGGGCCAGCCGAAGTCCGTGACCGGATATCCCTCGATCCGCCGGGGCGAGAAGGGGAGTTCGGGCGGGAGCGTGACGCCGGCGAACTCGGCCGCCGTGCCCTCGGGGAGCGGGGCGCCCACCTTCGTCGGCTGGTAGAAGTTGATCCCGTACCAGTCGAGGGGCTCGGAGACGACCTTCAGGTCCGCGGCGAGGTCCTTGGAGGGCATCAGTTCGCCGATGCCCTCCGGGTAGGCGCCGAGCAGCAGCGGGTCCGCGAAGAGGCGGTTGAGGAGCACGTCGTAGAAGTCCGCGGCTGCCGTGTCCTCCGCAGTGGTGGAGGCGGGCCAGGTCGGGCCGTGCGAGTTGGCGATGCCGATGTCGTCGGCGCCCGCCGCGCGCAGCGCCCGTACGGCCAGGCCGTGGGCGAGTAGCTGGTGGTGGGCGGCGGGCAGCGCGTCGAAGAGGAGCCGCTCGCCGGGGGCGTGCTGGCCGAGGGCGTGGCCGAGAAGGGTGTGTTCCGCCGGTTCGTTGAGGGTGATCCACTTCGTGACGCGGTCGCCGATGCGGGCCGCGACGACGGCCGCGTAGTCGGCGAACCGCTCGGCGGTGCCCCGGTCCAGCCAGCCGCCCGTCTCCTGCACGGCCAGCGGGGTGTCCCAGTGGAAGAGGGTGGGGACGGGGCGCACGCCCGCCGCGCACAGCTCGTCGACGAGCCGGTCGTAGAAGTCGAGGCCCGCCGGGTGCACCGGGCCCGCGCCGGTGGGCAGCACGCGCGGCCAGGAGACCGAGAAGCGGTAGGCGTCCACGCCGAGGTCGCGGATCAGCGCCACGTCCTCGCGGTAGCGGTGGTAGTGGTCGCAGGCGACCGCGGCGGTCGTGCCGTCCTTCACGTTTCCCGGCACGGCCGTGAACGCGTCCCACACCGAGGCGCCGCGCTGGTCGGCGGCGCCCTCGATCTGGTGGGCCGATGTGGAGACGCCCCACAGGAAGTCGCGGGGGAAGGTGGGTATCGGGCTCGCCGCACTCGCTGCCATGGGCGGGATCCTCCGTACCGGCGAGTACGGAAGTCAATGGGCGTGCGGCAAGAAGATGAACAAAGCTCAGGTTTTACCCGGGCCGTGCTACGAGCCCTCCTTCAGCACCCGCGAGATCAGCTTCCGCTGCGGCTCCGTCAGCCGCGGGTCCGCGCAGTACACCGTCCGCCCGTCCACCGTCAGCTGGTAACTGAAGCCGTCCGGCACCCCTATCGGCGGGGTGCTCCGCCCCTCGGCCACGGCCTGTTCGGCCAGGGCGTGCCATTCCGGGGCATCGGCCAGCTGCGAGGTGTCCACCTCGGCATGCCGGTCGATGCCCGCGAATCCTCCGGTCCGCTTCACCTGGATACGCATGGGTCCTGTCTACTCCACCGGGCGGGCGGCCGGTAGCGCGCCGTCAGGCCGTCACTCGCTCGTCGGCACCTTGACCGTCGACCACGCGTCGACGACGGCCTTGAGCTCGTCGCCGTCGCCGAACTTCTGGCGCGCGGCGGCCACCGTCAGCCTGGCGAAGTCGGTGAAGGACGCGTCCTGTGCCAGCTCGCCGCCGGTCAGGACGGTGTACCAGATCTGTCCCGCCCGCTCCCACGAGTGCCCGCCGAGGGCGTCGGCGACCAGGTAGAACGCGCGGTTGGGGATGCCGGAGTTGATGTGCACGCCGCCGTTGTCGCGGCCCGTGCGGACGTAGTGGTCCATGTCGGCGGGCTGCGGGTCCTTGCCGAGGACGTCGTCGTCGTACGCCGTGCCGGGCTCCTTCATGGAGCGCAGCGCCTTGCCGGTGACGCGCGGGGCGAGCAGGCCCGCGCCGATCAGCCAGTCGGCCTCCTGGGCGGTCTGGCCGAGCGTGTACTGCTTGATCATCGAGCCGAAGACGTCCGCCATCGACTCGTTCAGGGCGCCGGGCTGGCCGAAGTACGTCAGGTTCGCCGTGTACTGCACGACGCCGTGGGTGAGTTCGTGGCCGATGACGTCCACGGGGATGGTGAAGTCGAGGAAGATTTCGTTGTCACCGTCGCCGAACACCATCTGTTCGCCGTTCCAGAAGGCGTTTCCGTAGTCCTCGCCGTAGTGGACGGTCGCGTTCAGCGGGAGGCCGTTGCCGTCGATGGAGTTGCGGTCGTACGACTTCTGGAAGAGCTCGAAGGTCGCGCCGAGGCCTGCGTACGCACGGTTGACCGTGGCGTCCTTGCCGGGCTTGTCGCCCTCGCCGCGCACCTTGCGGCCCGGCAGCTCGGTGCGGTGCTTGGCGTCGTAGATCGTGCGGTGCGGTTTGCCGGCCGTGGCCTCCTTGGGCGGGGTGACGGAGGGCGCGCCGATGACGGTCGTCAGGCGGCGGTGGGTGCGCTCGATGGAGTCCCGCTCCAGGGTGCGGCGGGCGGGTGCGGCGAGCGCGGGGTCCTGGCTCTGGGCGAGGGTGTCCAGGACGTGGGGCGGCACGATGGTGCAGAAGACGGGCTCGAAGCCCGTGGGGTTGGCGGTCATGGCGGCAATGTGGCACTGGGTCATGCCGCTGTCACTACCTGCAACCATGATTGCTGAAATAGAGGGATAGATCACCACTGGGGGTTTATCCGGCCACGGTCCCGCATACTGATACGGGCCCGCGCACAGAGCGCGGCTCGGCTAGGCTGCGGCACATCATGCGATTCGGGCTGCTTCTCCTTAGCTGCCGCGGCGAGGGCCTGTAGTCGAGGCCGACCCCCTCCCCGCGGAGTTCGGCGTTGCGCTAAGACCGTCGGCCGTCCTTCAGGACACTTCCGAGGAGCCCCGCACATGCCGAACTTCCAGCGCCCCACCTCCATGCCGGTCCACAAGTACGGGCAGTACGAGCAGGTCGACATCCCCGACCGCACCTGGCCGGGCAAGCGGATCACGGTCGCTCCCCGCTGGCTCTCCACGGACCTGCGCGACGGCAACCAGGCGCTGATCGACCCGATGTCGCCGGCCCGTAAGCGCGCCATGTTCGACCTGCTGGTGCGCATGGGCTACAAGGAGATCGAGGTCGGCTTCCCCTCCTCGGGCCAGACCGACTTCGATTTCGTACGGTCGATCATCGAGGACGAGGACGCGATCCCCGAGGACGTGACGATCTCCGTCCTGACGCAGGCGCGCGAGGAGCTCATCGAGCGCACGGTCGAGTCCCTGAAGGGCGCCCGGCGCGCGACCGTCCACCTGTACAACGCGACTGCCCCCGTCTGGCGCGATGTCGTCTTCCGCGGCTCGCGCGACGCCGTGAAGCAGATCGCCGTGGACGGCACGCGCCTGGTCATGGAGTACGCCGACAAGCTGCTCGACGACCGGACGACTTTCGGATACCAGTACAGCCCCGAGATCTTCACCGACACCGAGCTGGACTTCGCCCTGGAGGTCTGCGAGGGCGTCATGGACGTCTGGCAGCCCGACGCCGAGCGCGAGATCATCCTCAACCTGCCCGCCACGGTGGAGCGTTCGACGCCCTCGACGCACGCGGACCGCTTCGAGTGGATGTCGCGCAACCTGTCCCGGCGCGAGTTCGTCTGCCTCTCCATCCACCCGCACAACGACCGCGGCACCGCCGTCGCCGCCGCCGAGCTGGCCGTCATGGCCGGCGGCGACCGCGTCGAGGGCTGCCTGTTCGGCCAGGGCGAGCGCACCGGCAACGTCGACCTGGTGACGCTGGGCATGAACCTCTTCAGCCAGGGCGTCGACCCGCAGATCGACTTCTCGGACATCGACGAGGTGCGGCGCGTGTACGAGTACTGCACGCAGATGGAGGTCCACCCCCGCCACCCGTACGCGGGCGACCTCGTCTACACCGCCTTCTCCGGCTCCCACCAGGACGCCATCAAGAAGGGCTTCGACGCGCTGGAGGCCCGCGCCGCGGCCCAGGGCAAGACGGTCGACGACATCGAGTGGGCCGTGCCGTACCTGCCCATCGACCCCAAGGACGTCGGCCGCTCCTACGAGGCCGTCATCCGCGTCAACTCGCAGTCCGGCAAGGGCGGCATCGCGTACGTCCTCCAGAACGACCACAAGCTGGACCTGCCGCGCCGCATGCAGATCGAGTTCTCGAAGATCATCCAGGCGAAGACGGACGCCGAGGGCGGCGAGGTCACGCCCGACGCGATCTGGAGCGTCTTCCAGGACGAGTACCTGCCCAACCCCCAGAACCCCTGGGGTCGTATTCAGGTCAAGAACGGCCAGACGACGACCGACACGGACGGCGTCGACACCCTCACCGTCGAGGCCACCCTGGACGGCGCGGACACCGTCCTGACCGGTTCCGGCAACGGCCCGATCTCCGCGTTCTTCGACGCGCTGCAGGGCATCGGCATCGACGTACGCCTCCTGGACTACCAGGAGCACACGATGAGCGAGGGCGCGTCCGCGCAGGCCGCCTCGTACATCGAGTGCGCGATCGGCGACAAGGTGCTGTGGGGCATCGGCATCGACGCCAACACGACGCGCGCCTCCCTGAAGGCCGCCGTCTCCGCCGTCAACCGCGCGGCACGCTAGTCCCCCGACGGGTTCCGCCCGGCCCCGTCCGCCGATCCGGCGGGCGGGGCCGCGTCATCTCCCGGCCATGTCCGGCTCGCTCTCCTGTGCGAGATGCTGACGCCGCATCATCGATGTGGCTAACATCACGCCAACGCGGCAATGCAGCCGGGGAGTTACGGAGGTGCGTGGTGCTGCCAGATCGTGGACGAAACGGCCGGAATTCCAGCATCCCCGCCAAACCGGTCTCCCGTGGCCGGGCGCTGTGCAGGCGCGTGGTCGGCATGCACACCGCATGGGACACCGTCGGCGACGGCGAGTTCTTCTGCCCGGCCTGCGGCGGCGACCGCAACTACCAGCGGCTCACCGGCCGGCGCCGCTTCGTCCTGCTCGGCCTGCCCGTCGTGCCGCGCGGCACCCGCGGACCCGTCATCCAGTGCGCCGCCTGCCAGGACCTGTTCGACCCGGACGTCCTGGACCACCCCACCACCACCCGGCTCTCCGCGATGCTCCGCGACGCCGTGCACGCGATCGTCGTCGCCGTCCTCTCCACGGGCGGCACCGGCTCCCGCGCGGTCATCGAGACGGCCGTCTGCGCGCTGAACGGAGCCGGTTACGAGGACTGCTCCGAGGACCGGCTCGTCGCCCTCGTCGACGCGCTCGCCACCGAGGCGGGGCACGCCGGCGACTCCGACTGCGGCCCCGGCCTCCCCGGACTCGCCATCGAACTCCACGAGGCACTCGGCCCCCTCGCCCCGCACCTCGCCCCCGCGGGCCGCGAGGCCCTGCTCCTCCAGGGCGCCCGCATCGCCCTCGCCGACGGCCCGTACACCCCCGCGGAGCGGGACGTGCTCACCACGGCGGGCTGCGCGCTCACGATCTGCTCGGAGGACGTCGCACGCCTCCTCGTGACGGCGCGGACGCCGTCCTGAGCGGAGGCGGAGTCTCCGGCCGCCGACACCGCCACCGGGAGGCACGCCGCCTACTCCGCGGGGAGTAGTCGCCGCCCGCCGCCTCCCCGAGCCGTACCGCCCAACTCGCCCGTCCGCCCGACGGATTGCGGGCGCGGTCCCGGCAGGGTTGACCCCGGAAACGTCACCCCTGCCGAAGGAGGCCCGTCATGGGGCCCGCACAGACCTCTGCCGCGCCGCGACGGCGACGGCGCGCCGTGCCCTGGGTGTTCCTGGGGCTGTGGATCGTCGTGCTCGCACTCGCCTCGCCGTTCGCGGCGAAGCTCGCCGACGTCCAGAAGGACCGGGCCGTCGACTATCTGCCGGCGAGCGCCGCGTCCACCGAAGTCGCGAAGATCCAGGACCAGCTGCCGGGCGGCGAGGCCACCGAGCTGGTGCTCGTCTACCACCGGGACGGCGGGCTCTCCGCCGCCGACCGGACGACCGCGGGGAACCAGGTCGCCGAGATAGCGGAGGCCCACCAACTCGTCGCGAAGCCCGAGGCCGTGCCCTCCGAGGACGGCACCACCCTCATGTACCCGATCGCCACCACCGAGCCAGGACAGGACGAGGAGAAGCGGGACGCCCTCGTCGCGGACGTCAGGGAGACCGCCAGCGGCGAGGACGGGCTGAGCGTGGACGTGGGCGGGGCGGGGGCGCTCGACACCGACGCGAGCGAGGTCTACAACTCGCTCGGCGGACCCCTGCTCTACACCACCGCGGGCGTCGTCGCCCTGCTGCTCATCCTCATCTACCGCAGCCCCTTCCTGTGGCTCGTGCCGCTCGCCGTCGCGGGCGTCGCCGACTACCTCGCGATGGGCGTCGCGTACGGACTCAACCAGGGCTTCGGGACCTCCGTGTCCGGGCAGAGCTCGGGCATCATGACCATCCTCGTGTTCGGCGCGGGGACGGACTACGCGCTGCTGCTCGTCTCCCGCTACCGGGAGGAGCTCAGGCGGATCGAGCAACCCTACGACGCGATGATCGCCGCCCTGCGCGGCTGCGGGCCCGCCGTCCTCGCCTCCTCCGGAACCGTCGCCGCCGGACTGCTCTGCCTGCTCGCCGCCGACCTCAACAGCAGCCGCGGCATGGGCCCGCTCGGCACGGTCGGCGTGCTCTGCGCCCTCGTCACGATGCTGACGCTGCTGCCCGCCGTGCTCGTCCTCCTCGGGCGGCGCGTGTTCTGGCCGCTCGTGCCCGCCTTCGGGAGCGCCCCGAAACAGCGGCGCAGCCTCTTCGCCGCGATGGGCAGCTCGGCCGGGCGCAGGCCCCTCACCGTCCTCGCGGGCGGAGCCGTGCTGCTCGGCGCGCTCGCCCTGGGCGCGCTCAACCTGCCGGGCGCCCTCAAACAGGAGGACTCCTTCACCAAGACCCCCGAATCCGTGTCCGCCATGGAGACCCTCGCCACCGCCTACCCCGAGCGCGGCACCCAGCCCATCACCGTCATGACGCCCGCCGACCGGGCCGACGCCTCCCTGGCCGAGATCCGGGGCACGAAGGGCGTCGCCAGCGCGGAGCCGGGACGTACCGCCGAAGGCTGGACCGAGATCACCGTCACCGCGGCGTCCGCACCCGAGTCGGCCGGGGAGACCGCCACCATCAAGGCGCTCCGCGACGGCCTCGACACCTCCTACGTGGGCGGCCCGAGCGCACAACAGCTCGACCTGAAGGACACCAACGCCCGCGACCGGAACATCGTCGTCCCGCTCGTCCTCGGCGCGGTCCTGCTGGTCCTCGTCGCCCTGCTGCGCAGCCTCGTCGCACCGCTGCTGCTGCTCGCCGCGGTCGTCGCGGTGTGGGGCGCCTCGCTCGGCATCGCGGGCCTCGTCTTCGAACCGCTCTTCGGGTTCGAGGGCACCGACCCGGGGCTCGGGCTGCTCTCCTTCGTCTTCCTCGTCGCGCTCGGCGTGGACTACGGCATCTTCCTGATGCACCGCATGCGGGAGGAGTGCCTGAACGGGGCCGAACCGGGGACGGCCGCGCTCACCTCCCTGCGCACCACCGGCGGCGTCGTCGCCTCCGCGGGGCTCGTCCTCGCCGCGACGTTCGCCGTGCTGACCAACATGCCGCTGGTCCAACTCGTCGAACTGGGCTTCGTCATCGCCGTCGGTGTGCTCCTCGACACCTTCCTCGTCCGCACCTACCTGGTGACGAGCGCGAGCGTGGCACTCGGCAGGAAGGTGTGGTGGCCGGGACCGCTCTCCAAGGCTCCCGCCGCGCCCGCCCCGCCGCCGCGCGAGGCCGAGCCCGTCCGGGTCGCGTCGTCTTGAGCCGCAACTTCAGGGCGCCCCTCCCCTCCCGGAGGGGCGCCCGTGTGCTGGAAGATGCAGACGTGGAATCTCCCGAGACCGGCCGGGGCGCGGGGCGCGGCTTCGTCGGCCGCAACCTCGTCGAGCGCGTCCTCGGCCCGGCCGCACCCGGCGAACGCCTGCGCACGGACGCCCTGTTCGCCCTCGCCATGGCGGTCAGCGCCGTCGTGATCGTGCGGGTCGTGCGGGACAACGGGCAGGTGCCGGACGTGGCCGGCTGGGCGCTGCTCCTCGTCGCCCACATCGTCGTCGTGTGGCGCCGCCGCGCCCCGGTGCGCGTCATGGTCACCCTGATGGCGATCCTGCTGACCTACCACTCCCTGGACAACAACCACACCGCGCCCATGGCCGTGTCGATGGTCGCGCTGTTCACCGTGGCCTCCCGCACCCGGCCCCGCAACACGCTCCTCATCGGCGCCGGTGTCATGGGCGCCATGCTGAGCGTGAAGTTCCACGAAGGCATGGCCGAGGGCGCGCAGTCACTGCGCATCTCCGGCTGGATCGTCGCCTTCCTGCTCCTCGGGGTCTACGTCCGCATCCACCGCCAGTACGTCACCTCCGTACTGGAGCGGGCCGAGCGGGCGGAGCGCACCCGCGAGGAGGAGGCGCGCCGCCGCGTCGCCGAGGAGCGGCTGCGCGTCGCCCGCGACCTGCACGACCTGCTCGCGCACAGCATCACCCTCGTCGGCGTCCAGACGTCCGTCGCCGCGCACGTCCTGGCCGCCGACCCGGACCGCCTCGACCGCGAGGCCGTCGCCAAGGCGCTCGACGACGTCGCAGAGACCTGCCGCAGCGCCCGCGGTGAACTCCGCGCCACCCTGCAGGTGTTGAGGTCAGGCACCGACGACGAGGCCGACGAGGCCAGAGGGCCGCTGCCCGGCCTCGACGGGCTGCCCGACCTCGCCGACGCGGCCCGCACCGCGGGCGCCCGCGTCGAGCTGGCGGTGGCCGAGTGCCGGGCACCGGCCGCGGTGGGCGCCGCGGCCTACCGCATCGTGCAGGAGGCGCTCACCAACGTCGTACGGCACGCGGGGCCCGGCATCACCGTCCGGGTGTCGGTGCGCACCGAGGACGCGGCGCTGTGCGTGCGCGTCACGGACGACGGCACCGGCGCCGCCCAGGAGACCGGCCACGCGCCGGGCTACGGGCTCGTCGGGATGCGGGAGCGGGCCCGCACGGTCGGCGGCACCCTGGACGCGGGTCCGCGCAAGGAGGGGGGTTTCATGGTGTCCGCGGTGCTGCCCCTCGCACCCGTGTCCCTGGGAGGTCTGTCATGACGGTGCCCATCCGTGTGCTGCTCGCCGACGACCAGACGCTGGTGCGCGCGGCGTTCGCGATGCTCGTCGACTCGGCGCCCGACATGGAGGTCGTGGGGCAGGCGGGCACGGGCCGTTCGGCGGTCGACCTGGCCCGCTCCGAGCGCGCCGACCTCGTCGTCATGGACATCCGCATGCCCGACCTCGACGGCATCGAGGCGACCAGGCTGCTCGCGGCCGACGAGGATCTGGCGGGGGTGAAGGTCCTGATGCTGACGACGTACGACACGGACGAGCACGTCGTCGACGCGCTCCGCGCGGGCGCGTCCGGCTTCCTGGTCAAGGACACCAAGCCCGCCGAACTCCTCGACGCCATACGCACGGTGGCGGCCGGCGACTCCCTCCTCTCGCCAGGACCCACGGCGCGCCTCATCGCCCGCGTGCTGCGGGCGCCGGACGCGGAGATGCCCCTCACCGGCGGGCCCGAGAACCTCTCGGAGCGGGAGCGGCAGGTCCTGCGGCTCGTCGCGCGCGGCCTCAACAACCAGGAGATCGCCGACACGCTGGGCCTGAGCCCGCTGACGGCGAAGACCCACGTCAGCCGCATCATGGGGAAGCTGAGGGCCCGCGACCGGGCCCAACTGGTCATCATGGCCTACGAGTCGGGGCTCGTCGCGCCCGGATCGGTGACCTCGACCTGAGCGCCGTCCGGGGGAGCGGTCCCGTCAGCGGAGCGCGATCGCGGCGGCGACGGCCGGGCCGAAGGCGCCGCCCAGCTGGTAGCAGAGGCTGAACAGGCCGATCGCGGTGGGGCGTTGCGCGGTCGGCGTGGCCGCGGTCGCGTACACCGCGAGTGTCGCCTGGCCCGCGCTGGTGGCGAGGACGGCCAGGGCCGCGGCCGCCAGGAGCAGCGGGGCCCAGGGGCTGAGCGCGGCGGTGAGCGGCGCGGCCGCGCCGAAGGTGAGCAGGACCGTCAGGACGCGGGGGCGGGTCATCCGGGCCGCCGCCGCGGCCAGCGCCATGGAGAGCGCCGAGCCGGCGAGGAGGGCGACGAGCTGGCCGGTGCCGATCGTTGCGGACGACCAGCCGGTGCGGTCGCGCAGCAGCTGCGGAACGGTGAAGAGCAGCGCGAAGTACGACGTCGCGAGGGTGCAGGCGAGCGCGGCGGAGAGGACGAACGCGCGGGAGCGCAGGAGCGCGGCCGGTACGAAGCCGGTGGGCCGGGACCGGATGTGCAGGGCGAGGAGCACGGCCGACACCAGTGCGGCGGCGACCGCGGGCAGCGGGTGGCGCGGGACGAGGACGAGGGCGGTCGCCGTCAGGACGAGCAGGGCGGCGCCCCGGGCGTCGAAGGGGCTGGCCTGGCGCGGTGCCGTCAGGTCGGCGCGGCGCACGACCGCGGGCAGCGCGAGGAGGGCGACCGCGCCGACGGACAGGGACACCCGCCAGGACGCCGTGCTCGCCAGCGTCGAGCCGAGCAGCGGTCCGACGGCCCCGAGCGTGCCGAACCCGGCCGTGATCACGCCCATCCTGCGGACCGAGCCCGCGAGGCTCATCGCCGCGGTGACGAGACCCGCCCCGCCCGCGGCCTGCGCCGCCCGGCCCGCCATGGCCAGGGGCAGCCAGGGCGCGACGGCGAGCACGGCGGTGCCGGTCACGATCAGGGCACCGCTCGCCTTGAGCGCGGCACCGAGGCCCCGGCGGCGCAGCAGGCCCGCCATCAGCGGGGTGCCGACGGCCATGGCCCAGGCGAAGACGGTGACGAGCCAGGTCGCGTCGGCCGTGCGGACACCGAGCGAACCGGCCATCTCGGGCAGGATCAGGACGGGGCTGTTGCCGCCTGCGGCGACGGGGGCGGCGAGCAGGGCCAGCCAGAGAGCGGGGACTTGGCGCGCGGCGGCGGTGGGCCGGGTGGTGGGCGGCGCGGGCGGCGTGGGGCGGGCGCGGGTCCGGGTGGGCGGGGACGGCGAGGACACGGTGGCGGCTCCTGAAGGGATGAGGGGGGCGTGGCTCAGACGGTGGTGACGACCTGGTCGTAGCTGAGCCGCGGCGAGCGCGGGTACCAGGCGTCCGGGCCGGGGCGGCCGATGTTCACGACCATCAGTGGCGTGTGGTCGTCGTCGAGGAACTCCTTCTGCACACCCGGGAAGTCGAACCCGGTCATCGGCCCCGCGGCGAGCCCCGCCGCGCGGACGCCGAGGATGAAGTAGGCCGCCTGGAGCGACGCGTTGAGCCGCGCCGACTCCTCGCGGACCGGCCGCTCGGCGAAGAAGAGGTCCTTGGCCTGCGGGAAGTGCGGGAGCAGGGACGGGAGTTCCTCGTGGAACTCGTTGTCCGCGGCGAGGATCGCGACGAGCGGGGCGGCCAGGGTCTTCGCCCGGTTGCCCTCGTCCATGAGCTGCCCGAGCCGCTCGCGGCCTTCGGCGGAGCGCACCAGGACCACCCGCAGGGGCGACTGGTTGTAGGCGGTGGGCGCGTACTTGATCAGGTCGTAGACCGCCTGCATGTGGGCCTCGGTGACCGCTTCGGTGGTGAAGGTGTTGGCGGTGCGGGCCTCGCGGAAGAGGAGGTCCTGGGCGGCGGGGTGAAGGGTCAGCTCGGCGGGCTCCTGTCGTTCGTCGTTCGCTCGGCAAGTCGGTCGGTCTCGACCATCTCGGTGATGAGATAAAAGCATCTGGTTATCCCAGAGTCAAGTATCTCGAATCTAAGAGATCTCAAGAGTGAGAGAATCAGTGCTGGGATGGTCAGGGCTGGTAGTGTCCTCGCCGAGAGAATTCGCACCGTGGGAATTCGTACCGAGAGGAGCGCGGCGATGAGTGACGCCGTGGACGCGATCATCGGCCAGTGGGCCGCCGAGCGCCCCGACCTGGTGGAGGACCTCTGGCCGGTGGAGCTCTTCGGGCGCATCCAGCGGCTGGGCGTACTCGTCGAGAAGACGGTGAAGGCCAGCGCCGCCCAACACGGCCTCGACGTCGGCGAGTTCGACGTCCTCACCACGCTCCAGCGCTCCGGTCCGCCCTACGCGCTCACCGCCGGCACCTTCCTCAAGGCCTCCATGGTGTCGTCCGGCACGATCACCAACCGGATCGACAAGATGGAGGCGAAGGGCCTGGTGGAGCGGGTGCGCGACGGAGTGGACCGGCGCACCGTCAAGATCCACCTCACCGAGCGCGGGCACGAGGTCACCCGGGCCGTCTTCGCCGACCACCTGGCGAACTACGCGCGCGTGCTCGCCGACGTGGACCGCGAACTGGTCGGGAAGGGGGCCGACGGGCTCCGCCAGGTGATGGAGGCTCTCGGCGACACGGACATCAAGTAACGGCCCTCGGCGAGACGGACATCAAGTAGCGGTCACGAGGGGCGGCTCACAGCAGCCCGGCTGTCGCCAAGTACTTGCCGACCCGTTCGGTCTCCGCCGGTGACAGCGGGATCTGCGGCTCCGCCGTGGCCGCGCAGTCGATCACCCCGCGCAGCCGCAGCGCCGCCTTGAACGCGCCGAGCGCCGACGAACTCCCGCCCATCCGCGCCGGATCCCCGGCCGCCACCATCCCGAACAGCCCGCACAGCCGCTCCTGTTCGGTCCGGGCCAGCGCCCAGTCGCCCTCCCGGCACGCCCGGTGGAGGCGGACGTACCCGCCGGGGTCCACGTTCCCGAGGCCGGGCACGACGCCGTCCGCGCCCATCGCGAGCGCCGAGTCGGCCGTCACCTCGGAGCCGGTGAGGACGCTGAACCCGGCGAGCCCCGGCTCCGACCGCTTGCCGAGGACGACGCTCCGGAAGGCGCCCTCGTCGCCGCTGGAGTCCTTCAGGCCCGCGAGGACGCCGTCCCGGGCCAGCTCGAGGACCAGGGACGCGCCCAGCTTGGTGTGCACCGCCATCGGCAGGTCGTACGCGAAGACCGGCACCCTGCAGCCCTCCGCGACCAGGCGGAAGTGGCGGGCGATCTCGGCCGGATGGGTCCGCGTGTAGAAGGGCGCGGTGACCACGACGGCGTCCACGCCAGCCCGTGCGGCGGCCCGCGCGTGGTCCAGGACGCGGGGTGTGGTCATGTCGATCGCGCCGGCGAGGACGGGCAGCCGGCCGGCCACGTGCCGGACGACCGTGTCGACGACGAGCGCCCGCTGCCGGTCCGTGAGGTACGCGACCTCCGAGGTCGAGCCGAGCACGAACAGGCCGTCGACACCGCCCGCGACCAGGTGGTCGACGAGTCTGGTGAGGGAGGAGGTGTCCACCTCGCGGTCCGGTGTCAGCGGAGTGCAGACGGGCGGGACGACACCGGTCAGCGGAGTGGGAAGGGTCATGGATGCTCCCTCGGTGCGGTGACAGGGGCCGTGGCGGCAGCTGTGGTGGCGGCTGTGCCGGAGGCCGTGGCGGCGGCCTGGGTGACGAGTGCGTGGGTCGACTCTCCCTCGTCGACGGGGTGGAAGCAGCGGAACCGGTGCCCCGCGCCCGACGACCGGGCGTCCGGCATGGCCGTGGCGCACTCCTCGTCCGCCTTCCAGCAGCGGGTGCGGAACGGGCAGCCGCTCGGCGGCCGGGTCGCCGACGGCACGGGACCGGCCAGCGGAATCGGGTCGATGGGGTCGAGCAGCCCGGGCGTCGCGGAGAACAGGGCGCGGGTGTACGGGTGCCGGGCGCGGTCCAGGATCTCCGCGGCCGGGGCCTCCTCGACGATCCGGCCGAGGTACATCGTGACGACCCGGTCGCTCATCCTGCGTACGGTCTGGATGTCGTGGGAGACGAACACGAGGGCGAGGCCCAGGCGTTCCTTCAGGTCGAGGAGCAGGTTGAGGATCTGGGCGCGGACGGACACGTCGAGGGCGCTGGTCGGCTCGTCGGCGACCAGCAGGTCGGGTTCGAGCGCGAGGGCGCGGGCGATCGCCACGCGCTGTCGCTGGCCGCCGGACAGCTGGCCGGGCAGCCCGTCCGCGAGGGCCTTCGGAAGGCCGACCAGGGCCATCAACTCCCGTACGCGCTCGTCCCGTTCCTTCGGCGTGCCCCGCTTGTGCACGTCGAGAGGGTCACGGAGGATCCGCCCCACCGGCAGCCTGCGGTTCAGGGCGGTCGACGGGTCCTGGAAGATCATGCCCGTGTGGGAGCCGATGGAACTCCGCCTCTCGGCGGGTGTCATCTTCCACAGGTCGTGGGCGCGGAACGAGACGGTTCCTGCGGTGGGTCGCTGGGCGCCCACGAGGACCTTGGCGAGGGTCGACTTGCCGCAGCCGGACTCTCCCACGATGCCGACGGTTTCGCCTCCGGCGACGGTGAGGGTGGCTCCGGTCAGGGCGTACACCTTGTCCCGGGAGAACAGGCCGCCCGACCTGGCCTTGTGTACTACGTGGACGTCGTCCAGCTCGACGAGGGGGGTGGTCGTCATTTCGCCTCACGCTCCGTCGTGGCTGGGCGCGCAGTTCCCCGCGCCCCTGAAGCCGCCCCTGAAGGGGCTTCTCCAGGGCGCGTCGCCGGGTGGTGGCAGGCGGCTGCGTGCCCGGAAGGACCCGCCAGCTCCGGTGTCGTCGTACGGCACACCTCGCTCGCCAGCGGGCATCTGTCCGCGAACCTGCATCCGTGGGGGAAGTCCGCTGGGGACGGCACTACGCCCTTGATCTGGGTGAGGCGCTGTGCCGCCGACTCCAGGGAGAGCACCGAGCCGAGCAGGCCGCGCGTGTAGTGGTGCGCGGGGGACTCCACGAGGTCCGCCGTCACGCCCGTCTCGACGATCTGCCCGCCGTACATCACCACGACCCGGTCGGTGACGTCGGCGACGAGCGCCAGGTCGTGGGAGACGAGGATCAGCGCGAAGCCCAGCTCCTCGCGCAGCCGCAGCAGCAGCTGGATGATCTGCGCCTGCACGGTGACGTCCAGCGCGGTCGTCGGCTCGTCGGCGACGATCAGTTTCGGGTCGCGGGAGAGCGCCATGGCGATCAGGACGCGCTGTCGCTGGCCGCCGGACAGTTCGTGCGGGTAGCTGCGCAGGGTGCGTTCGGGGTCGAGGCCCACCATGTCGAGGAGTTCGGGCGCGGTGCGGCGGCCACCTCTGCGTACGACCTGTTTGAGCTGGGAGCGGACCGTCATCGCCGGGTTCAGGGACGACAGGGCGTCCTGGTAGATCATCGCCATGTCGTGGCCGAGCAGACGGCGCCGGGCGCGCGGGGGCAGGCGGGTCAGTTCCTGTCCGTCGAAGGTGACCCGGCCGCCGACCTTGGCGCCCTTCGGCTCCAGGCCCATCACCGTCAGCGCGGTCAGTGACTTGCCGCAGCCCGACTCGCCGACGAGGCCCAGCACTTCACCGGGGCGTACGTCGAAGCTGATGCCGTCGACGATGTCCACGCCCTCGTGGCGCTGCGGGAAGGAGATGGTCAGACCGGTCACGGCGAGGACGGGCTCGCCGGTGGGGAGGGGCCGGGCGCGGGAGCGGAGGCGGTGGGCCGCCTCCGTGAGGCCGGGGAGTTCGAGGACCCGGCCGCTGCCGGGCTCGGGGGTCTCCAGGCGGTCCTGCGTACGGGCAGGACCGACGACGTCACGGCCGGACGGGGCCGCCCAGGCGTCCGACACGCCCTCCGAGAGGATGTTCAGGGCGAGGACGGTGAGCAGCATCAGGAGCCCGGGGAAGACCGTCGCCCACCAGCCGCCGATCAGGACCATGTTCTTGCCGTCGGCGATGACGCTGCCCCACGAGGGGTCGGGCGGCCGCACACCGGCGCCGATGAAGGAGAGCGAGGCCTCGAAGACGATGGCCTCGGCGACCTGCACGGTGCAGAAGACCAGGACGGGCGCCGCGCAGTTCACGGCGACGTGGCGGATCAGGATGTGCGGGGTGCGGGCGCCGAGGACCCGTTCGGCGACGACATAGTCCTCGCCGTACTGGTCGAGGACGTTGGCCCGTACGACACGGGCGATGGGCGGGGTGAACAGGAACGCGATGGCGCAGATCAGGACGAGGATGCCGCCGCCGAACACCGCGACGAGCACGGCGGCGAGCGCGATCCCGGGGAACGCCATGACGACGTCCAGGCAGCGCATCAACGTCTCGTCGACGGCCTTGCGGGAGGTCGCCGCGACCGCGCCGATGAGGGCGCCGGCGACGAGGGCGAGAAGGGTGGCGCCGAGCCCGATGGCCAGCGACCAGCGCGCCCCGTACATCAGCCGGCTGAGGATGTCGCGGCCGAGGCTGTCCTGGCCCATCCAGTGGTCGGCGGAGGGGTGGCCGGTGCCGTCGGTCTGGGGCTGCTGGTCGAGCGGGTCGTGCGGGGCGATGAGCGGGGCGAACAGCGCCACCAGGACGACGAGTGCGACGACGCCGACCGCGATCCGGGACAGCACCGGGAGTTTGCGGAAGGAGCGGATCCGTAGGCCGGGCACGGCGAGGCGCTCGGTCAGCGCCTTGCGTGAGGTGAACATCAACTCGACCCCCTCAGGCGCGGGTTGACCAGGAGGTGGAGGACGTCGATGACGAGGTTCACGACGACGAAGCCGACGGCCGTGGTGATGACGACGCCTTGGACGACGGCCGGGTCGCCGTTCTTCACGGCGTCGATCATCAGCTTCCCCATGCCGGGCAGCGAGAAGATCGTCTCGATGACGACGGCGCCGCCGAGCAGATAGCCGACGCGCAGGCCGAGGACGGTGAGCGGGTTGATCAGGGCGTTGCGCAGGACGTTGCGGCCGACGACGACCACCGGGGGGAGGCCGTTGCCGATGGCCGTGCGGACGTAGTCCTTGTCGAGCTCCTCGACCACGGCGGTGCGGATGATACGGGTGAGGCCGGCCGCCACCGGCAGGGAGAGCGCGAGGGCGGGCAGCGTCATGGTCTTGAGCCAGCCGGTGAGGGAGTCGGCGGGGTTGATGTAGCCGCCGGTCGGGAACCAGCCGAGGTCCACGGCCAGGTACTGGATCATCAGCAGCGCCAGCCAGAAGCCGGGCGCCGCGACACCGGTCAGGGAGATCACGCGGATGAGCTGGTCGGGCAGCCGGTCGCGGTAGATCGCGGCGGTGACGCCGAGGGTGAGGGAGAGGACGACCGCGATGCCGAGCCCGAGGAAGGTGAGCTGCATGGTGAGCGGTAGGGCGGTGGTGACCTGGTCGACGACGGGGGAGCGGTTGAGGACGCTGATGCCCATGTCGCCGTGGAGCAGGTCGCCGACGAAGGCGACGTAGCGGACGGGCAGCGGGTCGAGGAGCCCGTTCTCCTCACGGAACTGGTGCAGTTGCTCGGGTGTCGGGTTGGCGCCCTGGTAGAACGCGGACGCCGGGTCGACGTCCGAGAAGCGCATCACGAGGAACACGAAGAGCACGATGCCGAGCAGCAGCGGGACGAGCAGGGCGACGCGGCGGGCCAGGATTCTGAGGACTGAGGTCACGGCATGCGACTCCTGAACTGTGCGGCGCTCACACCCACTTGGCCTGCAGCAGGTTGATCCCGGGATACGGCTGGGCCTTGACGCCGGTGACCTTCTTCGGGTCCCAGGCGGTCATGAGTTCGTTGTGGACGACGGGGTAGAGGACGGCCTGTTCCGCGACGACGTCGATGTACTCCTGGATCATGGTCTTCTTCCGGCCGGCCTCGGGCTCGCGGGTGGCGGCGGCCATGTCCTTGAAGAGCTTCTTGGCGACGGCGTCGTCGGCCCATCGCGCGTAGCCCATCCAGAGGTTCTCGGGGCCGTAGTTGTAGTGCATGATCAGGTCGGCGTCGAGCCCGAACTGGTTGGGGTTCGAGGCGGCCGCGACGATCTGGAAGTCCTTCTTCTGGTCCAGTTTGGTGAAGACGGCGGTGGTCTCCTGCGGGTCGAGGGTGACCTCGACGCCGAGCTTCTCCCAGCCGTCCTGGATGGTCGGCAGGCAGTCCACGATCCAGCTCACGTTGACGGCCATGAGGTTGATCTTCAGCGAGCCGACGCCCGCGTCCTTCAGCAGCTTCTTGGCCTTGGCGAGGTCGTATCCATAGACGGTTCTGGCGGGCCGGTAGGAGGGGTTGGCCTCGTTGAGGAAGGAGGTGGACGCCTTGCCGTGGCCCTTGAGGGCGGCCCGGATCATCTTGTCGCGGTCGATGGCGTAGTGCAGGGCCTGCCGGACGCGGACGTCGTCGAACGGCTTGTGGGCCGTGTTGAAGAGCAGGAAGAGATTGTTCATCCCGGCCCCGCCCTCGACGGTCATGCCGCCCTTCTTCAGCTGCTCGATGTTGGCGTACGGGATGTTGTCGGCGATCTCCGCGTCCGCGCTGCCGCCGGAGATCTTCGCGACGCGCGGCGCGGCGTCCACGATGGTCAGCCAGTTCATCTTCTTGAAGGCGGCCTTGCGCGGGCCGTTGTAGTCGTCGAAGGCCTCGAAGGTGGTGTTCGACTTGGGGTGGTGCGAGGCCTGCTTGTACGGTCCCGAACCCACCGCCTTCCCCTTGGTCGCGTCGTCCCAGGCGCCGGGCTCGCCGAACACGTGCTTCGGCATGATCTTGGCGAGGGAGAGCCGGGCGGCGCCGTCGGGGAAGGGAAACTTCAGCACCAGCTCGACGGAGGTCGCGTCGACCTTCCTGACCTCCTTCAGCCAGCTCGCGAAGAAGCCCTTGGCGAGCGTCTGGGTCTTCGGGTCGAGGATGCGGTCGAAGACGAACACGACGTCGTCGGCGGTGACGGGCTTCCCGTCGTGCCACTTGGCCCCCGGCCGCAGGGTGAACTTCCACGTCGTCGCCTTGAGGTCGTTCGGGATCTCCGTGGCGAGCGCGGCGTACGGCTCACGGGTGATCGGATCGGTCCCGAGCAGCCCCTCGTAGATGTGTTCGTTGCCGGCCATCGCGAAGGCGGACGCGGTCTGGGTCGGGTCCCAGCTGCCGTCGTTCCCGTACCCGATGACAGCCGTGAGCGTCGACCCGCCGCCCTGACCGCCGCCCCCGGTCTCATTGGTCGACTCGGGCCCCGCCGAGCAGGCGGAGAGCGTGGTCGTGACGGCGGCGGCCGCGCTCAGCGCACCCGAGTACTTGAGGAAGGCCCGGCGGTCCGGCAGGACGGCGCGGCGCACGGTCGGAGAGGGCAGATCGGTCACTGTGTCTCCCTTGCCTACCTAAGAGGTCCCACGTCCTACGTCATGGGTGGCGTGGCGACGATAGGAGCGGGCGGGGGGCTGGTCAAGACTCCAGACGAGGTACTCGTGCGGGTGAGGAAGCTGAGTTCCGGCTTGCGGCGTCGAGCCCTCCATGTTTAGTGAATGCTAAACTCGGGTGAGAAGGGTTCAGGAGTGGAAGAGCAGTGGGACATCTACCTGACCGACGAGGTGGATCAATGGCTCAGCGACTTGGAGAAGGCAGATCCGGCGTGCGAGCCGCGATCCTGCTGGTGGCCGGAGACAAGGCCGGTAACTGGAGCGCCTGGTACGACGAGGCCATCCCGCTGGCGGAGCGTCGGTACGCGGAGTACGTCGCCGAGCGTGAGAAGGAGCTGGGGAAGTGAGCGGACACATCAGGTGGTCGGCCAGTGGGCACCGGGCCCGGGCCGAGGAGCTGTCGGGCGGACGCGACGCGTTCCTTGCAGGGGCTCAGCGCATGCTGGCCGAAGCGCGGGCCTGGCGTTTGGTCGAGATGCGCCGGGAGCGGGGCTACACCCAGGCGCAGGTGGCCGAGCGGATGGGTGTCAGCAAGGGCAGGGTCTCGCAGATCGAGAGTGGCCAGATCTCGGGCACGGAGGTCATGGCCCGCTACATCGAAGCGCTCGGCGGGAGTCTGGTGATGGTCGCTGTCTTCGACGACGGGGAGCTTCGAAAGGTTGGATGACGGGCCGGGCCCGGCCCGGGGCCGCAGTCTCGCGGTGCGGTCGTCCAGGTCGCCACGCCGCGTCGGTTTGTATCCTCGGCAGGCTCCACCCGACCTGCGAGAGGCGACACCATGACCACCGAGCTGAGCCCCGATGCCACGGCCCCCGACGCCCCGGCCCTCGCCGGGCTGCTCGAGCGGGCGCGGCAGGAGTACGCCGACCTCGCCGGGCGCGGGCTCTCCCTCGACCTGACGCGTGGCAAGCCGGCGCCCGAGCAGCTCGACCTCGCCGAGGACCTGCTGAGCCTGCCCGGCGGGCGGCACACCGCCGCCGACGGCACCGACGTGCGCAACTACGGCGGGCTCCAGGGGCTGCCCGAGCTGCGGGAGATCTTCGCCGAGCTGCTCCAGGTGCCCGCCGGGCAGCTCCTCGCGCTCGGCAACTCCAGCCTGGAGCTGATGCACGACTGCCTCGTGCACGCCCTCCTCGGCGTCCTGCCCGGCGCAGAGTCGCGCTGGGTGGACCAGGAGCGCATCGCGTTCCTCTGCCCGGTGCCCGGCTACGACCGGCACTTCGCGCTCTGCGAGCGGTTCGGCATCGACATGATCCCCGTGCCGATGACCGCCGAAGGCCCCGACATGGCCGAGGTCGAGCGGCTTGCCGCCGAGAACCCGGCGGTCAAGGGCATCTGGTGCGTACCGAAGTACAGCAACCCCGACGGCGTCGTCTACAGCGACGAGACCGTCGCGCGGCTCGCCGCGATGCCCACCGCCGCCCCGGACTTCCGGATCTTCTGGGACAACGCGTACGCCGCCCACCACCTCACCGACGAGCCCGCCGAGATCGCCGACCTGCTCGCCGCCTGCGCCGCGGCCGGCCACGAGGACCGCGCCTTCGTCTTCGGCTCCACCTCGAAGATCACCGCGGCGGGCGCGGGCGTCGCCTTCTTCGGCTCGTCGCCCGCCAACGTGAAGTGGCTGCTCGCCAACAACCAGAAGCGGTCGATCGGCCCGGACAAGGTCAACCAGCTGCGGCACGTGATGTTCCTGAAGGACGCGGACGGCGTACGCGCACACATGGAGCGGCAGCGCGCCCTGCTGCAGCCCAAGTTCGAGACGGTCGCCCGCATCCTGGACGCGGAACTCGGCTCCACGGGCCTCGCCTCCTGGACGTCGCCCAAGGGCGGCTACTTCGTCACCCTCGAAGTCCCGGACGGCTGCGCCAAGGAGGTCGTGCGCCGCGCCGCGGAGGCGGGGATCGTCCTCACCCCGGCCGGGGCGACGCACCCGTACGGGGACGACCCGCGCGACGCGACCATCCGCATCGCGCCCAGCTACCCCGGCCTGACGGAGCTGGAGCAGGCGATCGAGGGGCTTGCTGTGTGTGTCCGCCTCGTCGGCTACGAGAAGCGGGCCGCTCGCTGAGTTCAGGGGGGCGGGCGTGTGGGGACTGTGCGGGTTCGTTGTGGCTGGTCGCGCAGTTCCCCGCGCCCCTTGCGGGGGCGTGTGCCGGTCTGGAGCCCGCGGGTTCGTTGTGGCTGGTCGCGCAGTTCCCCGCGCCCCTTACGGGGCGACCCCGCGGCGGAGCCGCTGGCGATGCCGCCTGCGCCTCTTACGGGGCGCGAGCCTGCGCCCTTACGAGGGCGTGGTGGGGGCCCCTTCCAGGAACGGGGTCAGCAGGCCCGGTACCGCCCGCTCCGCGAACGCGAGTCCCTCCACCTCGTCCACGTCGTACGCCGCGTACGCCTGCGCGCCCGCGGCCGTCGTCGCGCTCAGGGTGATCAGGCCCGCCCGGCGCTGGAGCACGGACTGCTTGACGGTCCAGCCGATGACGCCGCCGCGGCGCAGCGCCACCGTGGAGCGGCGCAGCGTCCCGGAGCGTACGACCAGATAGTCGGCGTCGAGCGCGTGCCCCAGGCTGCGGTACGCGTCGCAGGCGAGCGCCACCGCGGCCGGCACCAGGACCACCGCGACGCCCGCCCCCAGATACGTCAGCGTCGGCAGCCCGACGAGCGCCCCGAGCAGCAGCAGGACCAGCGCGGGCGCCAGCGCCGCCGACACCGCCCAGCGGATGCGCCGGGACCGCGCCGCCCGCGGATGCGCCGTGAGCCGCGCGGCGGTGGGCGTCACCGGTTCCCGCAGGACACGCGCCGCCACCTCGTCGGCGAGCCGGCGCGGTGCGGCGGGCAGCAGGGTGCTGGGGCCCGCCTGGTCCTCCTCGTCACGGCGGGACAGGCCCGTGGCGACCGCGTCGACGCGGGCCGCGCCCGACAGCCGCAGGCCCAGCGGCTCCACCACGTCGACACCGCGCAGCCGGGCCTCCTCCAGGGAGACAGAGCGCGTCGTGAGCAGCCCGCGCCGCACCCGCAGCGTGCCGCCGGGCTCCCGGTCGAGGCGGTAGTTCCACCACATCTCGACCCACAGCCCGAGCGCCCCCACCGACCCGGCGGCCAGCGCCCCCGCGACCAGGGCGAGCACGATGCCCGCCACGGACATCCCGCGGAACAGGTCACCCACCCACTCGATGACCTCCTCCTGCACCCCGAACCACTCACTGACCTGCATCACCGCGCCACCTGCCGCGGCGGCGAGCGCGGAGGTGACGAAGGACAGGGGGGCGTACCTGATCCAGCGGAAGTCGAGGGCGGCGATCGTGCCCTCCGCGTCCGACGCGGCGTCGGGGGCCGCCCGGCTGAGCAGTTCGCGCCGCAGCCGCTCGCCCTCGGCCCTGCGGACCGGGCGGAGTTCGAGGGTGGCCTCCTGGGCGGAGCTCTGCTCGCCGGTGCCGATCCGCACCTCCACCAGGCCGAGGAGGCGCAGCAGCGGGTGGGCGACGAGGTCGACGGAACGTATCCGCTCGCGGCTCAGGGAGCGGTGCTTGGCGAAGAGGATGCCGCTGCGCAGCTCGGCCCGCTCGGGCCCGACGCGGTAGCGGCTGTGGCGCAGCCGCAGCGCGTCGAGCCCGACACCGCACGCGATCACCAGCAGGCTCAGGCCCACCGCCCAGGCGATCACGGGCCCCATGTCCACCCAGCCCTGGAAGCTGAGGGTGATCGGCAGCCCGATGGCGGTCACCACGCCGCCGGTCATCTGCACGGTGACGAGCAGCGAACGCCGGTCGAGCCGCCGCCAGCCGGGCTCGTCGTGGACATCGCCGACACCGGGGGCACTGGAGGCCGTGGAGGCACCGGGGGCACCGGAGGCCGCGGGGGCGCCGGGGGACTCGGCCACCCCGCTCACGTCGCGTCGCCCGGTGTCGCCTGGGTGACGAGGGCGAGCCGCTCGGCCAGTTCGGCGGCGGTCGCGTGGTCGAGCCCCTTGACCTTCAGGGCGCCCTTGGCGGACGCCGTGGTGACCGTCACGGTCGTCAGCCCGAAGATCCGCTGGACGGGCCCGCGCATCGTGTCGACGGTCTGGAGCCGCGACATCGGCGCGATCCGGCCCTCCATCCAGAAGAAGCCGGTCCGGACGTACACCGCGTCGTCGGTGACCTCCCAGCGGTGGACCTTGTACCACCACAGTGGGAGCAGCGCCCCGGCGAGCAGCCCCGGCACCGCGACGACCGCGGCGGGCAGCAGCAGCCAGAAGCGGGCCGGCGCGATGAGCGCGGCGAGCAGGACCAGGACGCCGACCGGGACGGCCGTCGTCAGCAGCAGTTGCGTACGCCACCAGGCGACGGCGCGGCGGTCCAGGGGATGGCGCGGCGGCCGCAGCCGCACACCCGCCCTCTCGTCTCCTTGGTCAACAAGCATGAGACGAAAGGTACTTGCTTGCACAAGACGCCTGCTCACCGGCTGTAGCGGCGCTCGGCCGGTTATCGACCACGGAGGTCCCGAGGCTCCGGCCCCAGACCCCCAGGCCCTGAGCCGTCCCCCCCCCGACACCCCCGTGGCCGGGGGAGGGCTCAGTGCTGCTGTGCCTTCTGCGGCGTCACCTCGCTCGGCCGCACGATGACGTGCCCCTCGCCCTCCAGCTTCAGCTGCACGGCCTCGCCCGAGCCGCCGCGGATCATCGACCCGATGGACTGCGAGCGGTGCAGAGACGTGCTGAGGCTCGCGGTCCAGCCGACCACCGCGTCCGTGTCGACGTACACCGGCTGTTGCGGCGACACGGGGATCACCAGCGGGTTCCCGTCGCAGACCAGGCCGAGCCGCCCGCTGCCGGTGAACACACTGTTGAAGAGCCCGCCCCCGGCGATGCCCGAGCCCTTCACGGTCTTGATCTCGTACGAGAGGGACGCGTCGAAGCAGAGGACGTTGCGGCCGTTGACCGTGAGGACGTCACCGGGCTCGATGTCGACGACGAAGCAGTTCTGCGCCTCGTGCGCGAACCACGCCTCGCCCTTGCCGCGCACGGCCATCAACGGCAGCCCCTCGCCGGTCATGGCGCGCTTGAGCATGCCGCCCACGCCCTGCCCCTTGCGCTCGAACTGCAGGTCGCCCCGGTAGGCGATCATGGCGCCCTGTCGTGCGAACATCTCGCCGTCCACCGCGTACTTGATGGATTTGGCATTCTGGAGCGTCATGCCGGGGGCGAGAGCCGGCTGGGCCATGTGGTCACTGGAGAACAAGTCACTCTTCATGGCCACATTTTGAGCTACGTCTTGTGCGCGCGGAAGCGCAGCGCACCATTGCGCGGATGCAGACCGACCGCCACCTCCGTGAAGCCCGCGGCCTTCAGGCGGTCGGGGAGCCCCGCCGGCGCCACCGTGTTGCTGGTGTCGCGGAGGTGCAGCACCCGGAACGCGAGGCTCGGCTGCCCGTCGCTGCCCGCGAAGACACCGCCGGGGCGCAGCACGCGGAACGCCTCGGCGAAGATGCGGTCCTGGAGTTCGTCCGTCGGGACGTGGTGGAGCATGGTGAAGCAGACGACGGACGAATACGTGGCGTCGGGCAGCGGCATCGCCGCGCCGTCCGCGTGCAGGATCCGCGCGCGGTCCCCCCACTTCCGCTCCAGGATCCGCGCCGTGTCCGCGTCGATCTCGACGGCGGTGAGGCGGGGCGCCAGATCGACGAGCGCGCGGAGGTTCGCCCCGTAGCCGGGGCCGATCTCCACGACGTCGTCGCCGAGTTCGACGCCTTCGAGCGCCCACGGAAGCACGTGGTCCTTGACCATCCGCGCCCACTTCTCGGAGCTGCAGAACCTGCGGTGTGCGAAGTTCATCGGCATACGACGACGCTAGGCCGGGCGCACAGGGTCCCACCACGGGCTAGGCTGCCGACCCATGTCGCGCAACGGACAGCCGGCACCCGACCTCCGGTCCCACGGCACCGCGCTCTTCATCGGCGACTTCCCCCTGCCTCGCGGCCACGCCCTCCCCACGCACCAGCACACCGAGCACCAACTCGCCTGGCCCGCGCGGGGGCTGCTGCGCATCCGTACCGGCCGCGGCTCCTGGCTGCTGCCGCCGTCCCTCGCCCTGTGGATCCCCGCGGGCCTGCCCCACGCGCCGGAGTCGGAGGGCGACGCACTGATGGGCAGCCTGTACCTGCCCCCCGCGCACTGCCCCGCCTCCACTTCCTGGCCGGAGCCGACGGTCCTGGCGGTCGGCCCCCTGCTCCGCGCGCTCCTCGACCACTTGGTGCGCGACGACCTGACGCACGAGGCCCGCGCCCGCGCGGAAGCGGTCCTCTTCGACACGCTGCACCCGGTGCCGGTGACGGACGTGTCCGCGCCCGAGCCGACGGACCCGAGGGCCCGCGAGGTCGCCCGGGCCCTGGTCGCCGACCCGGCGGATGGCCGCGCGCTGGCGTCCTGGGGCACCCAGGTCGGCGCGAGCGCCCGCACTCTGGCCCGCCTCTTCACCACCGAGACGGGCCTCGCCTTCGGCCAGTGGCGCCAACGCCTGCGTATGCGTGCCGCGATGCCCCTCCTGGCCGAGGGCCTCCCCCTGGAGGCGGTGGCCCGCCGCGTCGGCTACGCCTCCGCGAGCTCCTTCGCCGCGGCGTTCCACCACATCGTGGGCCTCACGCCTCGCCAGTACTTCCCCGTGCGGGAGGAGTGAGCGACGTACACCCGTGTACCGCTCCACCGCTCTACCGTCATGGCATGACACGTCGATACGAGGAATTCCGCGATCTGCACCGCGCCGGTGCGCCCCTGCTGCTGCCCAACGCCTGGGACCACGCGTCGGCCGCCGCGCTGGCCGCCGCCGGGTTTCGTGCGGTCGGCACGACCAGCCTGGGCGTGGCGGCCGCGGCGGGCCTGCCCGACGGGACGGGTGCCACCCGGGCGGAGACCGTCCGGCTGGCCCGCGGCCTGGCCCGCCTCGACGCGCTGATCAGCGTCGACATCGAGGGCGGCTTCAGCGACCGACCGGAGGAAGTGGCTTCTCTGGTCGCCGAGTTGGCGACGGCGGGAATCGTCGGCATCAACATCGAGGACGGCCGCGAGGACGGCACGCTACGGGACGTCACGCACCAGTGCGAGATCCTCCAGGCCGTACGGGAGTCCGTCGGCGGCCGGCTCTTCGTCAACGCCCGCACGGACACGTACTGGTTGCCGGGCGCGGGGAGGGCCCCGGAGACCGGGGAACGACTGGACGCCTACCGCAAGGCGGGCGCGGACGGGGTGTTCGTCCCGGGCCTCCGCGACCTGCCTCTCATCGCCGAGCTGACCTCGGCCCTCGAAGGCACCCCGCTCAACACCCTCCACGCCCCTGAGGGGCCGTCCCTGCCGGAACTCGCCGAGGCGGGCGTACGCAGGGTCAGCTGCGGGTCGCTGCTCTTCCGCGCGGCGCTGGGCGCGGCGGTGGCGGCGGCGCGGGACCTGTCGGTGAGCGGCGAGATCCCCTCGTACGCGGAGACGCAGGCGCTGTCCGAGGGCTTCGCCTGAGCTGCGGGCCGGTGGGGGCCGGCCGCGCAGTTCCCCGCGCCCCTCAAGGGGCGACCATCGCCACGAACACGGACCAGGCACCGGCGCCGATCACCAGGGCGGGCCCCTGCGGGACCTTGCTGTCCCGCACGGGGACGACCCCGGGGACCCCGTCGGCAACCTCGACGCAGTTGTCGCTTTCATCGCCGCTGCTGTAGCTGCTCTTGCGCCAAGGGGCAGTACTCAGGTCGTACTCGCGCATCGTCTGTAGTCCTCCGACACCGAATCGATCAGGTCCAGGGACGCCTCCGGCGACAATGCGACGGCCCTGAGCAGATCGTAGGACGCTTGTACTCGCTTCACCACTGACGGCTCATCAAGCAGGCTCGACGAATGCACGCCCTCGGTATAGACGGTTGGCGGAGCATCGTCGAATTCCATGAGCTTCATCATCTTGCCCATCCTTGGGTGCGCCCCGGCAGCGAAGGGGATCACCTGAAGCACCACCTTGCGTCCGCGCAACATCGAGCTGAGGTGGGTGAGCTGGCCGGCCATGGTGAGGGAGCCGCCGACAGGGATGAGCAGAGCGGTCTCGTGCACGATCACCCAATACACGGGGCGTGTAGCGTCCTTGAGTAGTGCCGTGCGGTCCATGCGCGCCTGGAGCAGCTCCTCGATGTACTCGTCCGTTGCGAACGGGTTGCTTGCTGTGAAGAGTCCCCGCGCGTACTCGGGAGTCTGCAACAACCCGGGGATCAGAGCCGGTTCGAACTCGTAGATCTTCGTCGCCAGCCGCTCCAGCTCCGCCGCGTGCGCGAAGTACTCCGTAAAAGGCTGATCCTTGATGAGCTTGCGCCACAACCGTTCGAAAAAGCCATCGGTTTGCAGCACCTCATCAATACGCTGCGCCACATCCAGCTGAGGTTTTCGAATGGCCTGCTCGAACTGGCCGATGTATCCCCCGGATACGAATACCCGTACCCCCAGTGCGGACTGGCTGAGCCCAGCCTCCTCGCGGCGTCGCTTCAGCTCCGCGCCGAAGAACTCCCAGGCCGCCTGCCGCGAACCATTGGCCATGGCCAACCGCCTTCCACTGCCCCGCAGTTGTAGAGGACAGACTGCTGCCGAGTGTAGGTGGCGTGCGTCACTGTGGGGGTGAGAAGAGTGAAATCCGAAGGCGAAGGGGAGCCACGTGAAGGCGGACGGAAAGCACCACGCAGTGGCATGTATCGAACAGGCGGAGGAAACCGTGAAGGAATTGCGCGCCGCGCTGACGCGAGCGGGAATTGTGTTGCCGTCCTTGGGGATCGACCCGGCGAGCATCGCCAGGGAATCCCCGTGTCCGCGGATCGAACTGGGAGGCTGTTCCGCCGACACGGCGGCCCGCCTCGCGGCCGCGCTGAGGAGCGCGCCATGAACGTGCCGGCGAACCTTCCGGTGGGCGCGTACGTCGTCGATACGCGCAGTGGCCGTGTGGGGCGGGTGATGGGCCACGAGGGTCCGTACGTCCAGCTGCGCCCCTACGGAGGGGGCCGCGAGTGGGACTGCGCCCCGGAGGCGATCCGCACGGCGACGACGGCGGAGCGGCTGCGCGCGGCGACGGCGTACGCGAACGCGCGAAGCCGGGGCGAGGTGCCCTGACGTGAGGGGGCAGGCCAGGGTGTAGAACGCGTAGTACGCACAAGTAGTACGCTGAATTCATGGCCGGAAACACTGGGAGCGGTAGCGACGTCCCTCTGCGCGAGCTCAACCAGCAGACGTCGCGCGTGATGGCCCGCGTCGAAGCGGGTGAGACGGTGACGATCACCAAGGACGGCGTGCCGATAGGGGACATCGTGCCGAGGGGTGGGCGCCTGGGGCAGCCTTCCTACCCGTTCCGCACCGATCCGATGGGTCCGCTCGATCTCCCGGACCTCGAAGGGCCGGCGCTCACGGACGACGAGATCGACGATGTCCTGCGCGGCATGGGCGGTATGGGGGCGGCGGGTGTCTGAGATCCCGGTGGCGATCGCGGACACGAACGCCCTGTACCGCCTCTTCACGCCGAAGGATCCGCGGCATGCGGCGCACAAGGAGGCGCTCGCCCGTGTCGGGTACCTGGTCGTCTCGCCCATGGTGCTCACGGAGCTCGACTACCTGTTGACCGAGCGGGTGGGGGCCCAGGCGTCCATGACGGCTCTGGACTTCATCGCCCGCCAAGCGGAGGCACGCCGCTTCGAGATCCCGGAGACGGCTCCTCACCTGCGCGGAGCCATGGCGGTCATGCGTGGGTACGGCGACGCGGCGGGCGGCAAGGGCGTCGGTCTGGCGGATGCCATGAACGTCACCCTCGCGGCGGCCTTCCACACCGCCGACATGCTGACCACGGACGCGCACTTCCGGATGATGCGCCCCCTGACCGCGCACCGGGCGTTCCGGTTGCTCCCCGACGACCTGTGAGGTCGATCCGTACGCGAGAATGACCCCATGAGTCTGTTCCGCGACGACGGCATCGTGCTGCGCACCCAGAAGCTGGGCGAAGCGGACCGCATCATGCTGCTGTCTCCCGGGGGGCGACCCCCGTACCCCCGGCCGGACACCCGAGGGGGCGCGCGATGAGTCTCTTCAGGGATGACGGGATCGTCCTGCGCACCCAGAAGCTGGGCGAAGCGGACCGCATCATCACCATACTTACCCGCGGGCACGGGCGCGTGCGTGCCGTCGCCCGCGGAGTGCGGCGGACCAAGTCCAAGTTCGGGGCCAGGCTCGAGCCGTTCTCGCACGTCGACGTGCAGTTCTTCGCGCGCGGAAGCGAGCTCGTCGGGCGCGGGCTGCCGCTCTGCACGCAGAGCGAGACCATCGCGCCGTACGGTAGCGGCATCGTCACCGACTACGCCCGCTACACCGCCGGTACGGCCATGCTGGAGACCGCCGAGCGGTTCACGGACCACGAGGGCGAGTCCGCGGTGCAGCAGTATCTGCTGCTCGTCGGCGCCCTGCGCGTCCTGTCGCGCGGCGAACACGCGCCCCACCTCGTCCTCGACGCCTTCCTGCTCCGCTCCCTCGCCGTGAACGGCTACGCGCCCAGCTTCACCGACTGCGCGAAGTGCGGCATGCCGGGCCCGAACCGTTTCTTCTCCGTCGCGGCGGGCGGCTCGATCTGCGTCGACTGCCGGGTGCCCGGCAGCGTCGTACCGTCGACGGAGACGCTCACGCTGCTCGGCGCGCTGCTCACCGGAGACTGGGAGACGGCGGACGCGTGCGAGGCGCGGCACGCCAGGGAGGGCAGCGGGCTTGTTTCCGCCTATCTGCACTGGCACCTGGAGCGCGGACTGCGTTCTTTGCGGTACGTAGAGAAAGGCACGTGAGCTCGTCGCGTGCGGAACAGCTAGGTAGGAGAGAGCCCCCCATGGCACGACGCGGAATCCTCGGACGGTCCCGCCGTGAGTATCAGCTGCCCGAGCCCCACCCCTCGGGCGCGCGACCGCCGAAGATCCCCGGTGAGCTGGTCCCGCAGCACGTGGCGATCGTCATGGACGGGAACGGGCGGTGGGCCAAGGACCGCGGCCTGCCGCGCACCGAGGGGCACAAGGTCGGCGCCGAGCGCGTCCTCGACGTGCTCCAGGGCAGCATCGAGATGGGCGTCGGCGCGATCTCGCTCTACGCCTTCTCCACGGAGAACTGGAAGCGGTCACCGGACGAGGTGAAGTTCCTGATGAACTTCAACCGCGACTTCATCCGCAAGACCCGCGACCAGCTCGACGACCTCGGCGTGCGGGTGCGCTGGGTCGGCCGGATGCCCAAGCTGTGGAAGTCGGTCGCCAGGGAGCTGGAGATCTCCCAGGAGCAGACCAAGGACAACGACAAGCTGACCCTGTACTTCTGCATGAACTACGGCGGCCGCGCCGAGATCGCCGACGCGGCCCTTGCCATCGCGGAGGACGTGAAGGCGGGCCGGCTCAACCCGGCCAAGGTCACCGAGAAGACCTTCGCGAAGTACCTGTACTACCCGGACATGCCGGACGTCGACCTCTTTCTCCGCCCGTCCGGCGAGCAGCGCACCTCCAACTACCTGCTCTGGCAGAGCGCCTACGCCGAGATGGTCTTCCAGGACGTCCTGTGGCCGGACTTCGACCGCCGCGACCTGTGGCGCGCCTGTCTCGAATACGCCTCCCGGGATCGCCGCTTCGGCGGCGCGATCCCCAATGAGGAGCAGATCGCGAACAGTTAGGCCCATGGACCGCGAAGGGGCCCGCACCGTCAGCGCGACGGTGCGGGCCCCTTCACCTACGTACGAACTACTTGCTCGCGCACTCCTGGCACGTACCGAAGATCTCCACCGTGTGCGCCACGTTCACGAAGCCGTGCTCCGCGGCGATCGCCTCGGCCCACTTCTCGACCGCGGGGCCCTCGACCTCGACGGCCTTGCCGCAGACGCGGCAGACCAGGTGATGGTGGTGGTCGCCGGTCGAGCAGCGGCGGTAGACCGTCTCTCCGTCGTTGGTGCGCAGGGCGTCGACCTCGCCGGCGTCCGCGAGGGACTGGAGGGTGCGGTAGACCGTGGTCAGACCGACCGAGTCGCCCTTGTGCTTGAGCATGTCGTGCAGCTCCTGGGCGCTGCGGAACTCGTCCACGTCGTCGAGTGCCGCGGCCACCGCCGCACGCTGGCGGGTCGACCTGCCTCGAACCGGGGCTCCCACGGTTGCCTCCTCGCGTCACGCTCTGGTCTGGGCCTTGCCGGGCCATTGTGCCAGGTCGGCCGGGAGCCGGGTCAGGCCTTGGCCACCGGCTGGGCCGGTACCGAGCACTCCGCGGGATCGCCGGCCGCCTCCGCGGCGGCCGCGGCCCGCGCCCTGCGCCTGGCCAGCGGCGTCGCGAGGACCGTCAGGGCGATGAAGACACCGATGGTGAGGAGCACGATCGTCGCGCCGGGCGGTACGTCCTGGTAGTACGAGGTGACGGTGCCGCCGAGCGTCACCGCGACGCCGATCGCCACCGAGACCGCGAAGGTCACCGCGAAGCTCTTGGTCAGCTGCTGCGCGGCCGCCACCGGCACCACCATCAGCGCGGAGACCAGGAGCAGGCCCACGACCCGCATGGCGACGGTGACCGTGACCGCGGCGGTGACGGCGGTGAGCAGGTTCAGGGCGCGCACCGGCAGGCCCGTGACGCGCGCGAACTCCTCGTCCTGGCTGACCGCGAAGAGCTGGCGGCGCAGCCCGACCGTGACGAGAACCACAAAGGCGGCGAGCAGGCAGATCGCCGAGACGTCCTCCTCGGAGACCGTCGAGAGCGAGCCGAAGAGGTACGACTGGAGGTTCGCGTTCGAGCCGCCGGGGGCGAGGTTGATGAACATGACGCCGCCCGCCATGCCGCCGTAGAAGAGCATCGCCAGGGCGATGTCGCCGCGCGTCTTGCCGTACCAGCGGATCAGCTCCATGACGACGGCGCCGACGATCGCGACCGCCGTCGCCATCCACACGGGCGAGGTCGAGAGCAGGAAGCCGAGGCCGACGCCCGTCATCGCCACGTGGCCGATGCCGTCGCCCATCAGGGCCTGGCGGCGCTGGACGAGGTAGATGCCGACGGCGGGCGCGGTGATGCCGACGAGGACGGCGGCGAGCAGCGCCCGCTGCATGAAGGCGTAGTTGAGGAGTTCCATGGTTGTTGCTCGCCCTCGGTCAGGTCAGCAGGCCGGTACGGACCGGTTCCGCGTCGGCGGTGTGCGGGTGGACGTGGTCGTGGCCGGGCAGGGCGTGCTGGCCCACGGCGCGCGGGGGCGGGCCGTCGTGCATCACGCAGCCGTCGCGCAGCACCACGGCGCGGTCGATCAGCGGCTCCAGGGGGCCGAGCTCGTGCAGGACGAGGAGGACGGAGGTGCCGGCCGCGACCTGCTGGCGCAGGGTGGCCGCGAGGACCTCCTGGCTCGCGAGGTCGACGCCCGCCATCGGCTCGTCCATGATCAGCAGCTCCGGCTCGGAGGCCAGCGCGCGGGCGATGAGGACCCGCTGGTGCTGGCCGCCGGAGAGCGCGTTGACGGAGTCCTTGGCGCGGTCGGTGAGGCCCACCAGGTCGATGGCGCGGGCGACGGCCTCGCGGTCGGCCTTGCGCAGGATGCCGAGGCGGGCGCGGGAGAGCCGCCCGGAGGCGACGACCTCGGTGATGGTGGCGGGCACGCCGCCCGCGGCGGTGGTGCGCTGCGGGACGTACCCGACGCGGGCCCAGTCGCGGAAGCGGCGGCGCGGGGTGCCGAAGATCTCGACGTCGCCGCCGGTCACGGGGACCTGCCCGATGACCGTGCGGACGGCGGTGGACTTGCCCGAGCCGTTGGCGCCGAGCAGGGCGACGACCTCGCCGCGGCGCACGGTGAGGTCGATGCCGCGCAGCACGGGGCGCGAGCCGAGCTCGGCCGTCACCTTGCGCAGGGATATGACGGCTTCGCCGCTGCCTTCGCTGCTGCCTTCACCGGTGCCGGCGTTCTTGCTCATGGCTCGTGCCTCCGTAACCGCAGGGGGTGTCACTTGGCGCCCAGGGCCTTCTGCAGGGCCTTGAGGTTGGACTCCATGACCTGGATGTAGTCGTCGCCCTTGGAGTCGTCGGTGATGCCCTCGACGGGGTCGAGCACATCGGTCTTCAGGCCGGTGTCCTTGGCGAGGGTCTTCGCCGTCCGGTCGCTGACGAGCGTCTCGTAGAAGACCGTGGTGACGCCGTCGTCCTTCGCCATCTTCTGGAGTTCCCTGACGCGCTTGCCGCTGGGCTCGCCCTCGGGGTCGAGGCCGCTGATGGCCTCCTCGGTGAGGCCGTAGCGCTCGGCGAGGTAGCCGAAGGCGGCGTGGGTGGTGATGAAGACCTTGTTCTTGGTGTTCTTCAAGCCGTTCTCGAAGGACTTGTCCAGGCCGTCGAGGTTCTTCACGAGCTTCGCGGTGTTCTTCTTGTACGTCGCCGCGTTGTCCGGGTCGGCCTTCTGCAGGGCCTTGCCGACGCCCTCGGCGACCTCGGCGTACTTCACCGGGTCGAGCCAGATGTGGGGGTCGGCGCCTTCGTGGGAGTGGCCGTGGCCGTGGCCCTCGTGGCCCTCCTCCTCGTGCTCGTCGGCGTGCCCGCCGACCTCGGTGCCGTGCTTCTCCGTGCTGGTCAGCGAGGCGGCGTCGACCTTCGTCTCGATGCCGGACTGGTCGATCGCGTCGTCGACGGCGGGCTGCAGGCCCTTCAGATACAGGGCGACGTCCGAGTCCTCGAGCTCACCGCGCTGCTTGGCGGAGACGTCGAGGTCGTGCGGCTCCTGGCCGGGCTCGGTGAGCGTGGTGACGGAGACATGGTCGCCGCCTATCTGCTCCGCGAGGTACTGCATGGGGTAGAACGACGCCACGACGTCCAGCTTGCCGTCCTTGTCGTCCGCGGCGGAGGTCGAGCAGGCGGTCAGCGCCGTGAGGCCGAGGACCGTGGCGGAGGCAAGGGCGGCGGTGGGTATCAGGCGTCGTACGTTCATGACACTCATTTTCAACAAATGTGGAAACGATTGTCAACAAGGGGTCCTCGGGAGCGCTCGCCGGTAACCGATTTGATTAGGGGGGTCCGGCCGCCGGTAACCTGAAGCATTCGCTCCCGAAGCGTGTGAACCCGCTTCGTCCGCCGTCGTAATGAAGAGAGCACCGTGGCCGCCGACAAGATCGACACCATCGTCAGCCTCAGCAAGCGCCGTGGCTTCGTTTTCCCCTGCAGTGAGATCTACGGCGGTCAGCGCGCCGCCTGGGACTACGGACCGCTGGGCGTCGAGCTGAAGGAGAACCTCAAGCGCCAGTGGTGGCGCTACATGGTCACCTCGCGCGAGGACGTTGTCGGTATCGACTCGTCGGTGATCCTGGCCAGCGAGGTCTGGCAGGCCTCCGGCCACGTCGCGACCTTCTCCGACCCGCTCACCGAGTGCCTCTCCTGTCACAAGCGCCACCGCGCCGACCACCTGGAAGAGGCTTACGAGGCCAAGCACAACCGCCCGCCGGCCAACGGCCTCGCGGACATCAACTGCCCCCACTGCGGCACCAAGGGCCAGTTCACCGAGCCCAAGCAGTTCTCCGGCATGCTCGCCACGCACCTCGGCCCCACGCAGGACAGCGGCTCCGTCGCCTATCTGCGCCCCGAGACCGCGCAGGGCATCTTCACCAACTTCGGCCAGGTCCAGCAGACCTCGCGCCGCAAGCCGCCCTTCGGCATCGCGCAGATGGGCAAGTCCTTCCGCAACGAGATCACGCCCGGCAACTTCATCTTCCGCACCCGCGAGTTCGAGCAGATGGAGATGGAGTTCTTCGTCAAGCCGGGCGAGGACGAGAAGTGGCAGGAGTACTGGATGGAGCAGCGCTGGAACTGGTACACCGGCCTGGGCCTGCGCGAGGAGAACATGCGGTGGTACGAGCACCCGAAGGAGAAGCTCTCCCACTACTCCAAGCGCACCGCTGACATCGAGTACCGCTTCCAGTTCGGCGGCAGCGAGTGGGGCGAGCTGGAAGGCGTCGCCAACCGCACGGACTACGACCTGACCGCGCACTCCAAGGCCTCCGGCCAGGACCTGTCGTACTTCGACCAGGAGGCCGGCGAGCGCTGGACTCCGTACGTCATCGAGCCCGCGGCCGGCGTCGGCCGCACGATGCTCGCGTTCCTCCTCGACTCCTACATCGAGGACGAGGCCCCGAACGCCAAGGGCAAGCTGGAGAAGCGGACGGTCATGCGCTTCGACCACCGCATCGCCCCGGTGAAGGTCGCGGTCCTGCCCCTTTCGAGGAACCCGGAGCTCTCCCCGAAGGCCAAGGGCCTGGCGACCGCCCTGCGGCAGAACTGGAACATCGAGTTCGACGACGCGGGCGCCATCGGCCGCCGCTACCGCCGCCAGGACGAGATCGGCACGCCGTACTGCGTGACGGTCGACTTCGACACCCTCGACGACAACGCGGTGACGGTGCGCGAGCGCGACACCATGAAGCAGGAGCGCGTGTCCCTCGACCAGATCGAGGGCTACCTCGCGACGCGTCTCGTGGGCTGCTGACGCATCGACCGACATCGGTTGTGGGAAGCCCCCGGTTCCGGGTTATGGAACCGGGGGCTTCCGTGCACACTGAGGCGCATGCCTACGCCCACGACGACGAGCAGGGTCAGACGATGGGACCAGCACGGGCGGGAGCACGTGGTCGAGGTCCAGAAGGCGGGCGTGCAGCGGCAGTTGTGCTGCGTGACCTGCGGGTGGCGCAGGAAGGCGCAGTTCCTGCCGTGGCTCAAGGCCGAGGAGCACCTGACGCGGGAGCATCAGGCGACGGTGGACCCGTCGGCGTCGTAGGTGCGGTAGCTGCCGTAGGCGTCATGGGTGTCATCACGAGGATGGTGATGTCCTGTGGCTGCGGGGTGAGGAGCAGATTCATGCCGTACGGGCGTGGGGTGCGGTCCCCGGGTGATGTGATCTCGACGGTCCGCGAGGCGAAGTCCCCCACCGAACGGCAGGCCCACCAGGCGTCCAGGCCGGGCTGAGCGTCCCGCAGCCGGTCGGTGAGGCGCCGGAAGTCCTCACCCTCGGGGTGACGGTCCGCGCGGGTGCGAAGGTGCCGGTAGAGGTCCATGGCGACGGGCTGCCAGTCGGGCAGTACGTGCTGGTGCCGTTCGTCACCGACGAGGAGGAGCAGCAGATTGCGCTGCTCTTCGGGGAGTTCGGCGGGATCGGGCCATACGTCGGCGTACGCGCGGTTCCAGGCGAGGATGTCGTGGGCGGGGCCGAGGAGCAGCGCGGGGCTGCCGACCCAACTGTCGAGCATGGCGCGGAGATTGGGATCGTACGAGGCACGCGGGTCCGCCGTAGGGCCGGGCGCGAACCCGGCGAGGGCGAGGGCGTGCCGGTGGGAGGCGTCGTCGAGGCGCAGGGCGCGGGCGACGGCGTCGAGCACCTGCCGGGAGGTGTCCACGCGCCCCTGCTCCAGCCAGGTGTACCAGGCGACGGAGACGCCGGAGAGCGCGGCGACCTCCTCGCGGCGCAGCCCGGGGGTGCGGCGGCGCGCGGTGTGCGGCAGGCCGACGTCACCGGGGGAGAGCAGCTCGCGGTGGGCGCGCAGGAACCCGCCAAGTTCCGTGCCGAGGCGCTTGGTTGCCGTGGTGGTCGCCGTCGTGGTCGCCATGTGCCCAGCGTATGACCTGGAGTCACCCCCATGAACGCCTGTCTGGCTGCGCTGCCCGCCGACCCCGAGGCTGAACCCATGACGGAAACTCCCACCATGTGGCGCCACCGCAACGACTCATCCGACCTCGCCGCGCCCCGCCCCTTCATCCGCGTCTACACGGCCCCCGGCACGCTGGACGAGTTGGCGGCGTCCTACGAACGCCTGCTCGGCACGGAACGGGACATGTGGTTCACGTACCCCGAGAAGGGGCTGAACCTGGCGGTGGTCGGAGCGTTTCTCCTGATCGAGGGCACCGAGGAAACGCTGGCCCCCTTCCGCGCCGTTGACGGCACGCTGCTCGTGGACTCGGCGGAGGCGTACCTGACCCGCTTGGCAGCGGAAGGCGCGGAGATCACGGACCCCCTGATCAAGGTCCCCACGGGCTCGGGCTTCACAGCTCGCCACCGCGACGGCACGGTCATCGAATACGTGGAACACAGGCCGACGGAGGAGGGCCTGTAGGAGCAGCTGGGGGGGCGGGGTACGGGCGCACCAGAGGACGCGTACCAGAGAACGCGTACCGGAGGACACCCCCGCCCCCCCACTGTCAGAGGCACCCCTTAGGGTCCGCCCGTGACTACTTCACCCACTCCTCCTCCGACCCACCTCGCCGAGACGGCGAACGCCTACGACGCCATCGCCACCGTGTACGCGGGGATGCCCCGCGACGACCTCCGCAGCCCGTCCCTGGACCACGCGATGCTGACGGCGTTCGCCGGCCACGTGCGGGCGGACGGCGCGGGCCCCGTCGCGGAGTTGGGCTGCGGCCCCGGCCCGGTGACGGCCCTGCTGCACGACCTTGGCCTGGACGTCCTCGGCATCGACCTGTCCCCGGCGATGATCGACCTGGCCCGCGAGACCTACCCGGACATCCGGTTCGAGGTCGGCTCCATGGACGCCCTCGCCCTGCCCGACGGCGAGCTGAGCGGGGTGGTCTCCTGGTATTCACTGATCCACGCCGCGGAGCGGGATGTGGCCGCGTACCTGACCGAGTTCCACCGCGTCCTAGCCCCCGACGGCCACCTCCTGCTCGCCTTCTTCGAGTCGTCGGGCGACCCGCTCACCCCCTTCGACCACAAGGTGACAACGGCATACCGCTGGCCGATCGACGCCCTGAAGGACCTCACCCACAAGGCAGGCTTCACCGAACTGGCCCGCCTGCTCCGCGAGCCGGTCGAGGGCGAACGCTTCCGACGGGGGACTCTGCTGCTGCGCAAGGGGTGAGATCTAGGCTGAACTGACGGTGTCGAGTACCGAACGGACCGGACGAACCTGAAGGAGTGTGTCCCCGTCGTGAGCAAGGACTGGGAAGTTGATGTTCAGTTGCTGCTGGATGTCTCCGACGACGAGTGGGCGGTTCTTCAGGAGGGGATGCTCGCCGAGATGGTGAGCGAGCCGGAGTACGAGTTCGTGCCGACGGCCACCTCCCATGGATACGCCGGTGACTTCTTCTCGGTCGGGGCCACGTTGCAGGTCAAGGCCGAGATGCCCGGTGAGGCGGCCGATGTCGCTGTTGCCGCTGTGCGGCGTGCTCTCCGGGGTGCTGGAGGAGGGCCGGACAACGGTGTCGTGGAGATCATCGTGCGGCAGGGTGGGGTGGATCCTCGGCTGCTGGGGCGCCGGTAGCCGGTAGTCGGCGTCAGGGGCGCAGGCCGCGCAGGGTCAGGTCGAGGACCGCTGTGAAGGCGTTCTCGATGCCTGGGCGGGACCAGTGTGCGGCGTAGGCGGGGTCGTGGAAGCGGCTTGTCGCGTCGAAGACCGCGCGGGCCGAGACGGCGGGGGCGGGGGACGCGAAGTCGCCCCGCTCCACGCCCTCTTGGATGATCGTCGTGAGCTGGGACGTGAGGTCGGCGATGTGGTCGTCGACCACGTCGCTGTTCTCGTCGACCAACACCGAGTACGTGGCGAAGAGTTCGGGGTCGTCGCCGGCCTTGTGCTGCTTGGCGTCGAAGAGGGCCGCCAGCCAGTGGCGGAGCTTCGCCTCGGGGGCCTCCGTGCCGGTGACGATCCCGGAGAGCGTCTCCGACGTACGGTCCAGCCAGCGCCGCGTCACCGCGCCGCGCAGCTCCGCCTTCGTACGGAAGTGGCGGTACACGGTGCCGTGGCTCACCCCGAGGGCGCGGGCCACGTCGACGACCGTGGCCCTGGCCGCGCCGTGCCTGCGCAGCACCTCCTCGGTCGCTTCGAGGATGCGCTCGGGGGTCAGGGGAGCCGCGGTTGCTGCCATGGCTAGACCGTACCCGGGGACGGATCAGTGCTCGCTGTCGAGGTGTGCCATCTGCGCGTCCGGGTAGCGTGCGCCCGCCGCCGCGTCCGCGGGGACGGCCGCTTCGATCGCCGCCAGGTCCGCGGCGTCGAGCGTCACGTCCAGGGCCGCCAGCGCCTCGTCAAGCCGGGTGCGCGTACGGGCGCCCACCAGCGGCACGATCGACGCCCCGTGCCGCGGGCCCTGCGCGAGCACCCAGGCGATCGCGGTCTGCGCGACGCTCACGCCCTTCTGGTCGGCGATCTTCCGCAGGGCGTCGACCAGGTCGAGGTTGCGGTCGAGGTTCTCGCCCTGGAAGCGGGGGCTCATCGCGCGGAAGTCGTTCGCGGCCAGCTTGCGGTCGCGGGTGAAGTGGCCGGAGATCAGGCCGCGGGAGAGCACCCCGTACGCCGTCACGCCGATGCCCAGTTCCGCGGCCGTCGGCAGGATCTCGGACTCGATACCGCGCGAGATCAGGGAGTACTCGATCTGGAGGTCCGAAATGGGGGCCGTGGCCGCCGCCCGGCGGATCGTCGCGGCGCCGACCTCGGAGAGGCCGATGTGCCGTACGTACCCCTTCTCGACCAGCTCCGCGATGGCGCCCACCGTCTCCTCGACCGGGACGTCCGGGTCTATGCGGGCGATGCGGTAGACGTCGATGTGGTCGACGCCGAGGCGCTGGAGGGAGTAGGCGGCGAAGTTCTTGACCGCTGACGGGCGGCCGTCGTAGCCCGACCAGCCGCCGTCCGGGTCGCGCAGGGCGCCGAACTTGACGCTGGTGAGGGCCTGCTCGCGGTGGGCGGCGGGGGCCGTGCGCAGGGCCTCGCCGATCAGGAGTTCGTTGTGCCCCATGGCGTAGAAGTCGCCGGTGTCCAGGAGGGTCACGCCCGCTTCGAGCGCCGCGTGGATGGTCGCGATGGACTCCGTGCGGTCCGCATCTCCGTAGAGCGCGGACATGCCCATGCAGCCGAGGCCGAGGGCGGAGGTACGGGGGCCGGTCGTGCCGAGAGTGAGAGTACGCATGCGTCCACCATGACATGACAGATGACAGAATTCAATATCTGTCATCTGTCATTCACGGGTTGCCATCCCTTGTGCGTCAGCTGTCGTGCGTCAGCTGTCATGTGTCAGTGGCTGGGGCGTAGTCGTCTCCTCCTCCAGTCGCTCCGCCGTCCTCCGCGCCGACTCCCGCGCCCACCGCCCGCTCGTCACCGCGCCGAGCACCAGCACCGCGAGGCCGCAGCCCGCGAGGATCCACCAGGCCGGACGGCTCGCCTCCGTGAAGTCCTCCGCGTACGAAGAAGACGCGACGCCCGACGCCAGGACCGCGCCGATCACCGCGACGCCGAGGGTCGTGCCGATCTGGCGGCTGGTGGAGGCGACCGCTGCGGCGACGCCCGCCTGGGCGCGCGGCATCCCGGAGACGGCCGTGTTGGTGATCGGCGCGTTCACGAAGCCGAATCCGAGGCCGAAGAGGAGGTAGCCGAGCAGGCGCGGTCCGCCCGTGTTCTCCGCCTCGAACGCGGCGAAGAGGATGCCCGACGCCGTCATCGTCACCCCCGCGATCAGCAGCGGGACGCGCGGGCCGCGGCTGCCCACCAGGCGGCCCGACAGCGGACCGAAGACCAGCGCCATGGCGGCGATCGGCAGCATCCACAGCCCGGCGTGCAGGGCGTCGAGGCCGCGTACGTCCTGGAGGTAGAGCGTCGACAGGAAGAGGAAGCCGCTGAGCGACGCGAACGCGCAGACCGCGATCGCCGTCGCGCCGCTGAACGGCGCCGACCGGAAGAAGCGCAGGTCGATGAGGGGCTCGGCGCGGCGCGGCTCGTACCGGAGCAGTCCGGCGAGGCCGAGCGCCGCGACGGCCGCGGAGCCGAGGATCAGCGGTGACGTCCAGCCGGCGCGCGGCGCCTCGATGATCGCGAACGTCAGCGCGCCGAGCAGCGCGATCACGAGGAGCTGGCCGACCGGGTCCGGGCGGCGTGGCTTCGGGGCGCGCGACTCGGGGACGTACCGCACGGTCAGGAGGAGCGCGGCGAGGCCCACCGGCAGGTTGACCAGGAAGATCGAGCGCCAGCCGACCGTGTCCACGAGCACCCCGCCGACCAGCGGGCCCGCCGCCATGGAGATGCCCGCGACGCCGCCCCAGACGCCGATGGCGCGGGCCCGCTCGCGCGGGTCGGTGAACGTGTTGGTGATGATCGACATCGCGACCGGGTTGAGCATGGAGCCGCCGACGGCCTGCACCGTGCGGAAGGCCACGAGGAGTTCGAGGCTGGGCGCGAGCGAGCAGAGCGCCGAGCCGAGGGTGAAGACGACCAGGCCCGTCACGAAGATCTTGCGGCGGCCGATCCGGTCGGCGGTCGAGCCCGCGAGCATGAGGAGCGAGGCAAGGACGAGCGTGTACGCGTCGACCGTCCACTGCATGCCCGAGACGCTCGCGTCGAACTCCTTCTGGAGGGTGGGCAGCGCGACGTTCAGGACGGTGTTGTCGAGGGTGACGATGAGCAGGCTGGTACAGCAGATCGCGAGGACGAGGGTCCGTCGGCGGTGGGGGAGTTCGACGTGGGGGTGTGGTTCAGCGGGCATCTTTCGACGGTACGACGAGGGGCTCGGGCTGCCCCGGCTGTCAGGCCGACCGGTGCGGCAGCCGCAGGCTCAGCAGTGCCAGGCCGAGCAGCCCCACCAGCTGTACCCCGAGAGCCGTCACGAAGGCGTTCCGTACGCCGAGGTCGGGGATCAGCGCCAGGAAGAGCGAGCCGATCGTCGCCACGCCCACGGCCAGGCACGACTGCTGCACGGTCGCGGCGAGGCCGCTGCCCGCGCCCGCCCGCGCGGCGGGTACGGCAGCGAGCGCGACGCGGTAGTAGAGGGCGAGCTGGACGCCCTGTCCGGCGCCGCACAGGAGCAGCCCGGGAGCGAGGGCCAACGGGTTCAGGCCGGGCCACGGAGCCCACAGCACCGTCGCCGCGAGCACCGCGAGACCCGTGACGTGCACCAGGGCGGCCCGGGTCATCGCGCGGGGTCCCCAGCGGCGCATCAGGCGCGGCACGAGCATCGACGCCGGGATCTGTGTGAGGCCCATCGGGATCACGGTCAGGCCCGCCGTCAGCGCCCCGTAACCCAGCCCCTGCTGAAGGATGATCGCGAAGCCGAACATGAAGCCGCTGAAGCCGATGAAGATCGGCAGGCCCAGGACCAGGCTCCTGCGCACGGCGGGCTCGCGCAGCAGCGACGGCGGCAGCAGCGGACTGCCGCCGGTGCGCTCGGCGCGGCTCTCCACGGCCCCGAACGCCCAGCCGAGCAGCGGCGCCGCGACCAGCAGGAGCACCGACCACAGCGGCCAGCCCGTCGCGCGCCCCTCCGTCAGGGGCAGCAGGAGCGCGGTCAGCGCGCCGGCGAACAGGACGGTGCCGAGGACATCGCCCCGTACGGGCCGCTCGGCGCGGCTGTCCGGCACCGCCCGCACCCCGACGAGCAGAGCGACCACGGCGACCGGCACGTTGACGAGGAACACCGCGCGCCAGCCCGTGCCGCCCAGGTCCGCGGCGACCAGGGCGCCGCCGAGCGCCTGCCCGAGCAGACCCGCGACACCGCTCACGGCGCCGTACAGCGCGACGGTCCTGGACCGCCGCTCGCCCCGCGTCGTCGCGTGGATCGTGCCGAGGACCTGCGGCAGCATCAGCGCGGACGCGGCGCCCTGCGCCACGCGCGCCCCCACCAGCCACCACGCGCCGGGCGCGAGCCCGCAGGCCAGCGAGGTCAGGCCGAAGGCGGCCACGCCCCACAGGAAGAGCTTCCTGCGCCCGTACGTGTCCCCGAGCCGGCCGCCGAGGACGAGCAGTACGGCGTACGCCACCGCGTAACCCGCGACGACCATCTCCAGCGTGGCGGGGGAGGCGTGCAGATCGCGTTCGATGCTGGGCAGGGCGATGTTGACGATGAAGAAATCGATGCTGGAGAGGGAGGCGCCGAGGAGGACGGTGAGGAGGCCGAGGGAGGTCAGGGGCGCGGGCGCCGGGGGATCGGCCGCGCCGGTGGCGGGAGACGTATCGGGGGCGGGGGACGTGTCGGTTTCGGTCGTGAGAGTCACGGATACGACGATGTTCCGGCGCCCAGAGGGGTACCAGAGTGTCCTTGTCCTGGTACCGGGCGAACCTGGAAACAGGCTGCGCGATGACGCAGCCTGGAGCGGTGACCGCTACTACTGCCACCGTTGCCGCGCCCCGAGTCGGCGACCTCCGCCGCCAGGAGCTCGCCGCCTTCCTCCGCAGCCGCCGCGAACGCGTCACGCCCGAGCAGGTCGGCCTGCCCCGCGGCGCCCGCCGCCGCACACCGGGCCTGCGCCGCGAGGAGGTCGCGCAGCTGGCCTGCGTGGGCGTCACTTGGTACACGTGGCTGGAGCAGGCACGCTCCATCAAGGTGTCCGCGCAGGTCATCGACGCGATCGCGCGGGCGCTGCTGATGGACCCCAGCGAGCGCGCCCACCTCTTCGCGCTCGCCGGAGCCGTCGACCCGCGCCCGGAGGCGGAGTGCACGGCGCTCTCCGCGGAGGTACGACGGCTGATGCGCCGCCTCGGCCCCTATCCGGCCACCGTGCAGAACGGCCGCTACGACGTCCTCGCGTACAACCGCTCCTGGACCCACGTCTTCGGCGACTTCGACACGATGGAGCCGCGCGACCGCAACTGCCTCTGGCTCCTCGCCACCAGCCGGAGCTGGCGGGAGACCTTCATCGACCGGGACGAGATGCTCCGCGACCTGGTCGCCAAGTTCCGCGGCGCCATGGCCGAGCACGGCGCGGAACCCGCCTGGAAGGAGCTGCGCGACCGGCTGGCCGGGGCGTCCGCCGAGTTCCGCGAGCTGTGGGAGCGGCACGAGGTGGCGACCATGGCGCCGCACGTCAAGCGCTACCAGCACCCCCGGGTCGGCCTGCTCCGCCTGGAGCACCGCATGCTGTGGATGGCCCCGCTCACACAGGCGTACCGCCTGATCGCGTACATCCCCGCCGACGACGCCACGGAGGAGCGCCTGGAGCGCCTCGCGGAGCTCTCCGGGGAGGGCGGCACGGCCGCCTGAGGAGTGAGGGACAATAGAGGGTCCCGTCGTCCGTCCCGGAGATCATCCATGCCCTCCCAGCCGCAGCCCCTGTCGATCGGCCCGCACACCGTGCAGCCGCCCGTCGTGCTCGCCCCCATGGCGGGCATCACGAACGCGCCGTTCCGGACGCTGTGCCGGGAGTTCAGCGGCGGCAAGGGCCTCTTCGTCAGCGAGATGATCACCACCCGCGCCCTGGTGGAGCGCAACGAGAAGACGATGCAGCTGATCCACTTCGACGAGACGGAGAAGCCCCGCTCGATCCAGCTGTACGGCGTCGACCCGGCCACCGTCGGCAAGGCCGTCCGCATGATCGCGGAGGAGGACCTGGCCGACCACATCGACCTGAACTTCGGCTGCCCCGTCCCCAAGGTCACCCGCAAGGGCGGCGGCTCCGCGCTCCCGTACAAGCGCCCGCTGCTCCGCGCCATCCTCCGCGAGGCCGTCAGCGGCGCCGGTGACCTCCCCGTCACCATGAAGATGCGCAAGGGCATCGACGACGACCACATCACCTTCCTGGACGCGGGCCGCATCGCGGTCGAGGAAGGAGTCACGGCGATCGCCCTGCACGGCCGCACAGCGGCCCAGCACTACGGCGGCACGGCCGACTGGGACGCCATCGCCCGCCTCAAGGAGCACGTCCCCGAGATCCCCGTCCTCGGCAACGGCGACATCTGGTCGGCCGCCGACGCGGCCCGCATGATGCACGAGACGGGCTGCGACGGCGTCGTCGTGGGCCGCGGCTGCCTGGGCCGCCCCTGGCTCTTCGGCGACCTCGTCGCCGCCTTCGAGGGCACGGGCGCGCCCAAGGCGCCGAACCTCCGCGAGGTCTCGGCCGTCATGCTGCGCCACGCCACGCTCCTCGGCGAGTGGATCGGCGACGAGGCGCGCGGCGTCATCGACTTCCGCAAGCACGTGGCGTGGTACCTGAAGGGCTTCGCGGTCGGCTCGGAGATGCGCAAGCGCCTCGCGATCACGTCGTCGCTCGCCGAACTGGAGGACGGCCTCGGCGAGTTGGACCTCGACCAGGAGTGGCCGACGGGCGCGGACGGCCCGCGCGGCCGTACGTCCGGCAACAACCGCGTGGTGCTGCCGGACTGCTGGCTGAAGGACCCCTACGACTGCGCGGGCGTCAGCGAGGACGCGGAGCTGGACACGTCGGGCGGCTGAACGGCCGTTGCGTACGGGCTACTTGAGCGTCGCGCTAGCTGAGCGTGACCGTCACGGGCAGCTCCTTGATCCCGTTGACGAAGTTGGACCGCACGCGCCGCACCTCACCGGCGACCCGGATGTCCGCGAGCCGCGGCAGCAGCTCCTCGAACATGACCCGCATCTCCAGGCGGGCGAGGGAGTTGCCGAGGCAGAAGTGCGGGCTGCCCTTGCCGAAGGTGACGTGGTCGTTGTTCTCGCGGGTGACGTCGAAGCGGTACGGCTCGGGGAAGACGTCCTCGTCGCGGTTGCCGGAGGCGAACCACAGCACGACCTTGTCGCCCGCCTTGATCCGCTTGCCGCCGAGCTCGACGTCACGGGTCGCCGTCCGCCGGAAGTGGTAGACGGGCGACGCCCACCGCAGGCACTCCTCGACGGCGCCGGGGATCAGCGAGGGGTCGCCGACGAGTCTGGCGCGCTCCTCGGGGTGCTCGATGAGGGCGAGCATGGAGTGCGAGATGGCGTGCCGAGTGGTCTCGTTCCCGGCGACGACGAGCAGCAGGAAGTAGTTGTCGAAGTCGGTCGCGGAGAGCGGCACCCCGTCCCGCGGCGAGCTGTTCACCAGAGCGCTCACGAGGTCGTCCCCGCTCCCGCCCCGCCGCCGACCGGCCAACTCCCTCCCGTACGCGAAGACTTCAAGAGCGGCAGGCGACCGAAACGGCAAATTCCGATACTGCTCGCTCTCCGCGCTCTCCAGGAGCACGTCCGCGTAGTCGGGGTCGGTGTTGCCGATGATGCGGTTGCCCCAGTCGATGAGCCGCTGGGTGTCCTCCTCGGGTACGTCGAGCATGCGCGCGAGCACGTTGATGGGAAAGTCGGCGGAGATCTCCCGCACGAAGTCGAACGTCCCCTTGGGCAGGGCGGCGTCGAGCGTGCGCGCCGTGAGTCCGCGCAGGAACGTCTCGTACGTCGCGACGGCCCGCGGCGTGAACCGCTTCTGCAGAATGAGCCGCATGGCCCGGTGCCGCAGCCCGTCGGTCTCCAGCAGCGAACGGCGCAGGGCGATGTAGTCCTCGTCCACCTCCTCCAGGTTGGTGAACCGCTCGGAGGTGAAGGTCTCGGGATCGCGGTCGACCCGCACGATGTCGGCGTGCCGGGTGACCGCCCAGAAGCCGGAGTTGGGCGGCGGCTCGGGCTGCCAGTGGACGGGGTCCTCGCGGCGCAGCACGTCGAACATGCGCCAGGGCAGCGCAGGGTCGGTGAACCGGTCGTTGTCGGCGAGGTCGACATCGGCGAGGGAGAGGGCCCCGGACGAGGCCCGGTTGGATGAGTCCCGGTTGGATGAGTCCCGGTCGGATGAGTCCCGGGCAGGTGATCCCTGGTCAGATGAGAAACGCATACTCATCGAACTCCCAGTCTGTGACCGCCAGTTGATACCGCTCGACTTCATTGCGCTTGTACGTGAGGAAGGCGCGGACGAAGCCGTCGCCGAGCAGTCCGGTGAGCTCGTCGTCGGCTTCCAGGGCGTCGAGGGCGGCGGCGAGAGTGCCGGGCAGCCGGGCCGCCGACGCCTCGTCGTATCCGTAACCCTCCAGCGGGGCGGGCGGTTCGGGCTTGTCGCGCAGCCCGAGCAGCACGGCGGCGACGACGCCCGCGATCAGGAGATAGGGATTGGCTGACGCGTCGCCGAGACGCAGCTCCAGCCTGGCGCCCGCGCCGCGCTCGGGCGGTATGCGGACCATGGCGCTGCGGTTGTCGAGACCCCAGTCGATCAGCCAGGGGGCGAGGGTGTCGGGCCCGAAACGCTTGTAGGAGTTGACGGTCGGATTCAGCAGGGCGGTGAGCGCGGGCGCGTGCCGCAGGACGCCGCCGACGGCGTGCCGGGCGGTGGCGGAGAGCCCGCCGTCGGCCTGCGGATCGTCGAAGACGTTCCGTCCGCCGGCGTCGACCAGGGACAGATGCACGTGGAACCCGGACCCGCCGAGCCCGTTGAAGGGCTTGGCCATGAAGGTCGCGAGCCGCCCCTCGTGGCGGGCGGTCTCTTTGACGGCGGCCTTGAAGAAGAACGCGCGGTCGGCGGCGTCCAGGGCCCCGGAATGATCGAGATTGATCTCGAACTGCCCGCCGTCGAACTCGTGGTTCCCCGCGATGACGCCGATGCCGAGCTCGGCCAACAGCCGGAGTGTGCGCAGCAGATGACCGTCGGGGTCGCCGCGCCGTCCGGCGCTGTACACGTTCCCTGTGGCGCCGCCGTAGGGGACCCAGCCGGACGCGGCGGCGGGGGAGGCGTCGCACAGGAAGTACTCCAGCTCGGGCCCGACGACGACGGAGATGCCGGCGTCGTCCGCGTACTCGTCCGCCCGGGCGAGGACCCGGCGGAGCAGGGCGCGGGGTGACTCGGCGACGGGTGCATGGGTGAGCGGATCGAGACTGTCGCCCAGGCACCAGGTGACGCCGGGTTCCCATGGAAGGGGTTTGAGCGTGCGCAGATCCGGTTGTACGCGGATGTCGGGGAGCCCCGCGTCGAGTCCCCCCGCGACGGGGACGACGTCGCCCCTCGGGGTGGTGTGATAGACGGCGCGACAGAAGGTGAGGCCGTGCCGGCAGGCGTCCGGCAACTGTCCGACGAGGACGTCGCGTCCGCGGTCCGCTCCGAGGAGGTCGGGGTAGATGACGCGGATGATGTCGGTGCCGGTGGTGCGGAGGGCCTCTACGGTTTCCGCGACGGGGGTGCCGTTATTGGTGTCCCCACCCGGCGATGGTGCGCTCGCTTCACTCACCCTTGGCCCAGCCTTTCTGGGGGTGTGATGTCCGATGCGCGGTTGTTGTTTGACCTCAAACGATAGGAAGGGTGGGGGGTTGCACGCAAGGGGGTGGGGGCGGTTGCCTTGTTGCCCGGCGCCGTCCTGCGGGGTAGGAGCCCAAGCCCGCCGCTTCGCGGCGGATGCCTCCCACCCACCCACCCGTTCACCCCGCAACGTCCAGCGGGAGTAGGGGCGGGTGGGTGGGTGTTCCCCCGCGACGTCCTGCCGGGGTAGGGGCACCGAGCCCGCCGCTTCGCGGCGGATGTTCCCCACCCGCCCACCCGTTTGCCCCGCGACGCAGCTGCCAGGTAGGAGCAACGATGGAGAACCCCCGCCGGGCCGCAGCCGCGAGCGCTCGCGAGGGGACGTGGGGGTATGTGCGAACGGAGCACCGAGCGCGCTGTGGCGTCTTTGTTCGGGCAGCGTGGCGCAGGGATGGCGAGTACGCACATACCCCCGCGGCCCCGCCCCACAGGCGGCAGAAGGCGCAGACGCCCGCCCAAGGCGCCCCGCCAGAACTCGTGACAGCGCCCCCCGCCCCGGCGTACCGTACGGGATCAAACGAGGTGCGGAAGGGGCTGGGCATGGGCGGACTCAAGGGATTCTTGCCGCCCAAGAGCGCCACCGGCCGGTCCGCCATCGTGCCCCCACCCCCCTGGCACTACTCCGGCGACCTCCTCACGGTCGAGTACCGCACCGACCCGGCCCGCGTCCGCGACCTCCTCCCCGCCCCCCTCGACCCCGCCCCGGACGACCCCGGCGCGGTCGCGCTCGTCTGGGCCGACTGGCAGTCCTGCGGCGCCGACAGGACCGAACTCCTCGACCCCGTCCGCGCCCAGTACAAGGAGTGCTTCGCGGTCGTCCGCTGCGCCTACCGCGGCCGTACCTACTCCCGCTGCGTCTACATCTGGGTCGACAAGGACTTCGCCATAGCCCGCGGCACCCACCAGGGCTACCCGAAGAAGCTCGGCTCCATCCACCTCACCCGCCCCCACCCCTACGGCCCCGCCCCCCGCATCGAACCCGGCGCGGCCTTCGGCGCCACGCTCGCCGCCGCCGACCACCGCCTCGCCCAGGCGGTGGTCACCCTGCGCGCCCCCTCACCCACCAACGGCTTCGTCAACGCCCACCCCATGGCCCACCACCGTCAACTCCCCTCCATCGACGGCAAGGGCCTGGCCCTGGACGAGCTGATCGAGTCGGGCGCCGCGGCCTTCGAGGGCGGCCAGGCCTGGTCGGGCGAGGCGGAACTCGACCTCTTCGAGGCGCCCACGGAGGAACTGGCCGCGCTCACCGTCGAGGAGCCGATCGGCGCGTACTACCGTCAGGTGGGCGTCACCTGGAACGGCGGGACGCTGCTGGAGCGTGAGCTGTAGGAACCTGGTCGGTCGCCCCCCCCGCCCGGCCGGGCACGAACCACATGAGCAATGAGGAGACACCGAGTGACGGGCCACCGCACCATCCGCGAGACCGAGAAGGCGGTCCGGGCCAAGCTCGGCGACACAGGCACCCCTGTCCAGTACGCACAGATGGCCGCCGTCTCGAACATCTACCGCGCGGCGGCGGCCGTACGGCAGCACTTCGAGAACTCCGTGCTCCGCGGCGCCGAACTGACGTGGACGTCCTTCGTGGTCCTCTACGTCGTCTGGATCTGGGGCGAGACGGAGACGCGGTACGTCGCCGAGGAGGCCGGCATCTCCAAGGGCACGCTCACGGGGGTCGCCCGCACCCTCATGGGGCGGGGCCTCGTCGAGCGCCGCGGTCACCCCGACGACGGCCGGCTCGTCCTGCTCCGCCTCACGGAGGAGGGGGAGCGCCTGATGGGTGAGGTCTTCCCCGCCTTCAACGCCGAGGAGGCCTTCGTCACGGAGGGGCTGTCGGACGAGGAGTGCGAGACGTTGGCGGATCTGCTGCGGAGGATCGTCGTACGGACGGAGGATGAGGGCGACGAGCGTCGGCAGCGCCTCCTGAACGGGGCGCCGCCTGCTCCCCGCCGCAGCGGCCGCCGCCCCAAACGCCCCGCTTAGCCCCGGCCTCCGCGCCCCGTGCCCGGCGCCCCGCTCCTTGTGCGTTCGCTGCGGGGCGGTGGGGGTCGGGCGCGCAGTTCCCCGCGCCCCTGGGGGTGGCTGCGGTGCGTGGTTCTCTGCGGGGCGGTGGGGGCTGGGTGCGCAGTTCCCCGCGCCCCTGGGGTGGCTGCGGTGCGTGGTTCTCTGCGGGGCGGTGGGGGTTGGGCGCGCAGTTCCCCGCGCCCCTGAAGGGGCGCTTGTGCGCGGGGTCACCCAGTTCGGGCTGTGGCCTCCCGCACCAGTGCCTCGAACAAGCCCTGCTGGCCCGCGTCCACCCCCGCCGTGTCCTCCGGATGCCACTGCACCGCGGTGAACCACCCACGCCCGGACGCGAGTTCCAGCGCCTCGACGGTTCCGTCGGCCGCCCACGCGACGGCGGTGAGGCCTCGGCCGATGCGGTCCACGCACTGGTGGTGGTAGCACGAGACCACCACGCAACAGGAACCCACCCCGCCCCCACCCATCGCCCGCGCCACCGTGGAGCCCGCCGCAACCCGCACCGGGTGCACCACATGGCGGTGGTCCGCGCCGGCGCCGCCCATGTCCTGGCGCAACGTGCCGCCCAGGGCGACGTTCACCGCCTGAAGCCCCCGGCACACCGCCAGGGTGGGCAGCCCGGCGTCCAACGCGCAGTCGACGAGGGCGAGATCGAAGTCGTCCTGCGCGTCATCGACGTCGTACACCGCACTGTGCACAGCGCCGTGTTCCCGCCCCACCCCGTACCGCCGAGGCGCGATGTCCCCGCCGCCCGGCAGTAGCAGTCCGGCGCACCGCGACAGCCGTTCGGCGGCCTCGTCCGGTGGGCCGGGGAGCATCATGAACGGCTCGCCGCCCGCGCGGAACACGGCCTCGGCGAGGGCGCGGGCGGTGACGACGGCGGCGTAGCGGAGGGCGGAGGTCGTCGCGGCGTACCGCTGGGGGAGGGCGATCAGGGGCCGACGGTACGGCATTGATGCCACCTCCCGGCAGGGGTGGAGCGGAATTCGTTTGGTTCCAAACGGTACTCGAACAGCGCCGCCCTCACGAGGGGTTGACCCCCGCCCGCCCCCGCTCGTACGTTGTTTGGGTTCAAATGAACTGGAGGCAGTGATGGCTCAGGCTCCTCCCACCGCGACCCCCGAGGACGCAACCGCGACCGTCGAGGGCGTATCCATCGACACCCGCCACTGGATCGACGGCACCCGCGTGCCCTCCGCCTCAGCCTCCACCTTCACCGACCACTCGCCCATGGACATGAACGTGGATATGGACATGGACATGGACATGGGCGGCACCCCGCTCGCCCACATCGCACGTGGCGGCCCCGGCGAGGCGCGTGCCGCCGTGGTCGCCGCCCGTACCGCGTTCCCGGGGTGGGCGGCGACGCCGCCCGCCGAGCGGGCCCGGCTGCTGCATGCCGTCGCCGACGGCGTCGACGCCCGCGCCGAGGACCTCGCGGCGGTCGAGACCGCCGACAACGGCGCGCTCCTGCGCTCGCACCGCCGCGGCGTCATGCCGCGCGTCGCCCACAACTTCCGCTACTTCGCCGACCGGCTCCTCGCCCTCGGCCACGAGGACTTCGACACGAGGGGCCACACGAACCACGTCAGCTGGGACCCGGCGGGCCCCGCCGTGCTCATCACGCCGTGGAACGCCCCGCTGCTGCTGGCCAGTTGGAAGGTCGCCCCGGCGCTCGCGGCGGGCTCCACCGTCGTGCTCAAACCCGCCGAGTGGGCCCCTCTCACCGCTTCCCTCCTCGCCGACATCACGCACGAGGCGGGGTTGCCGCCGGGCGTCTTCAATCTCGTGCAGGGGTACGGCGACGAGGTCGGGGCGCCCCTCACCGCCGACCCCGACGTGCGCCGCGTCAGCTTCACCGGCTCCGTGCCCACCGCCCGCCGTGTCGCCGGGGCCGCCGCCGGCCACCTCGTGCCCTGCAGCTTCGAGCTCGGCGGCAAGTCGCCGCTGCTCGTCCTCGCCGACGCCGACCTGGAGCTGGCCGCCGACCTCGCCGTGGAGCAGTACGACAACGCGGGGCAGGTCTGTCTCGCCGCCACCCGCATCCTCGTCGAGGAGCCCGTGCGCGACGCCTTCCTCGACCGCTTCCTCGACCGGGTCTCGAAGCTGACGCAGGGGGATCCGCGGGACGAGGCCACCGACATCGGGCCCAACATCCATCCCCGGCACGTGGAGCGCGTCGACGGGTTCGTCCGGCGTGCCGTCGCGGCGGGTGCGAAGGCCGTCACCGGCGGCGGCCGCAACCCAGCGCTGGGCGGGAACTACTACCTCCCCACCCTCCTCACCGACGTCGCCCAGGACTCCGAGATCGTCCAGGAGGAGGTCTTCGGGCCGGTCCTCACCCTCCAGACGTTTCCCGAGGGCGACGACGACGAGGCCGTGCGCCTCGCCAACGGCACCCGGTTCGGCCTCGCCGCCACCCTCGCCGCCGGCGACCGCGAGCGCGCCGCCCGGATCGGCGCGCGGCTCGTGGCGGGCACGGTCTGGGTCAACTGCTTCTTCGTACGCGACCTCTCCGCGCCCTTCGGCGGATCGCGCGATTCCGGCATCGGGCGCGAGGGCGGCGACTGGTCCTTCGACTTCTACTGCGACCTCAAGAACACCGTGACCGCACCGAAGGGGTGGGCCCGCCATGGGTGAGGACAGGGGGAAGGGCATGGGCGAGGCCATGAGTGGGGCCAGGGGGGAGATCGTCGGGGCGGGGCTCCTCGCCCACGTGCCGACCATCGTGCTGCCCGAGGAGACCCGCAAGGAGCTCAACGAGGGCCGCGAGATCAGCCTCGTCCCCGGCCTGCGCAGCCTGCGCGCCGACGTCTTCGAGACGCTCGACTACGACACCGTCGTCGTCCTCGACTCGCACTGGGCGACCACCGTCGAGTTCGTCGTCTCCGCACACCACCGCCGCGCCGGTCTCCACACCTCCGAAGAGCTGCCGCGCGGCATGTGCCGCATGCCGTACGACTACCCGGGCGATCCCGAACTCGCCCACTCCGTCGCGCGGTTCGCGGAGCGGCACGGCACCTGGATCACCCCGATCGACGACCCCTTCCTGCCCGTGTACTACGCCACGATCAACCTGTGGACGTACCTGGGCCACGGCCTCCCCGAGAAGAAGTGGGTCTCGATCGGGGTCTGTCAGACCGGTGACGTCGAGGACCACCTGCGGCTCGGCCGCGCGCTCGCCGACGGCATCGGCGCGCTGCCCGGCCGCAAGGTCCTGCTCATCGCGTCCGGCGCCCTCTCGCACACGTTCTGGCCGCTGCGCGAACTGCGCGCCCACGAGGCGAGCGACCCCTCGCACATCCGTACACCCGAGGCGCGCGCCGCCGACCGGCAGCGCATCGAGTGGTTCGAGCGCGGCGACCACGCCCAAGTCCTGCGCACCATGCCCGAGTTCCTGGCCCACCGGCCCGAAGCCCGCTTCGGGCACTACCTCATGATGATCGGGGCCCTCGGCGAGGCCCGCTGCACCGCGCCCGGGCGCCCCTACAGCGCGTACGAGAACTCCGTCGGGACGGGGCAGATCCACCTCTGGTTCGACCGCCCGGCCGACGGCTGGACCGGTACCGGTACCGATTCGAGGGAGGCAGCCGCATGAGGGCGAGCACCATCGAGTACCGCCGCGTCCTCCTCGACGGAGCCGCCGTCCAGGTCGTGTGCGACGGCGACGAGCTCGTGGCCCCGGACGGCCGCCGCGTCAAGGCCTCCGAGGCGCATCATCTGCCGCCCGTGCGCCCTTCAAAAGTGATCGCCGTGCACCTCAACCACCGTAGTCGGGTGGCGGAGTTCGGGGCCGTGCTGCCGTCCGCGCCCACCTACTTCCACAAGCCCGTCTCCGCCCTCAACGCCCACGGCGGCGCGGTCGTACGCCCCGAAGGCTGCCAGTACCTCAACTACGAGGGCGAGATCGGCATCGTCATCGGCCGCACCTGCCGCAACATCGCGCCCGCGCAGGCCGGTTCGTACATCGCGGGCTACACCGTCGCCGACGACTTCGGCCTGCATGACTTCCGCGACACCGACGCCGGGTCGATGCTCCGCGTCAAGGGCTCCGACACGCTCTGCCCGCTCGGCCCCGGCCTCGTCACCGGCTGGGACTTCCGGGGCAAGTATCTGCGGACGTACGTCAACGGCGTGCTCGTGCAGGACGGTTCGACGGACGAGATGGCGTGGGACATGCACTATCTCGTCGCCGACATCGCCCGCACGATCACCCTGGAACCGGGTGACGTACTGCTCTCCGGGACGCCCGCGGGGTCCCGCCCCGTCCGCCCCGGGGACGTCGTCGAGGTCGAGGCCGAGGGCCTCGGGCAGCTCACCAACCACGTCGTCAGCGGGCCGACGGCGATCCGCACCGACGTCGGCGCCCAGCCCACCGCGTCCGAGGAGGTCCTCTCCACGGCGCTGGGCGGCGACTGGGAGTACCGCGGCATCCGCCCACCACACCACTGAAGACTTCCGAACCTCCCTCCCTATCAGAGGAGTTGAAATGGGCCGAGTCATCGTCACCGTGGACCTGGACGTCTGTCAGGACCACGGGCAGTGCGTGTTCGCCGCGCCGGACATCTTCCGGCTCGACGGCGAAGGACACCTCGCGTACGTCGACTCGCCCGACGCATCGCTGCGCGCCGACGCGGAGGACGCGGCAGACGTCTGCCCGCTGCAGGCCATCCGGGTCGAGGGCTGAGGCCCGGGCCATGGCAGCAGGGGCATCGGCGGCGGCGGTGGGGATCGCCGTCGTGGGCGCCTCCCTGGGCGGACTGCGGGCGGCGGAGCAGCTGCGGGCCGCGGGGTGGCGGGGAGCGATCACGGTGTTCGGTGCCGAGCGCCATCTCCCGTACAACAGGCCGCCGTTGTCCAAGGAAGTCCTCGCGGGCCGGGTGCCCGCCGGTATCACCCGATTGCGCCGCCGCCCCAGCGTCGAGGACGTCACATGGCGTCTGGGCGTGGCGGTCGCGTCCGCCGATCCGGCCGCGCGCACGCTGACGCTGGCCGACGGTTCGGCGTACGTGTACGAGGGTCTCGTGGCCGCGACGGGGGTGCGGCCACGACGGCTCCCGCTCGCCGGGGGCCCGCCCCGGCACGTCCTCCGCACGTTGGAGGACTCGGTGGCGCTGGCCGCCGGGCTGGTGGCGGGCGCCCGGGTGCTGGTGATCGGCTCCGGTTTCATCGGCTGCGAGGTGGCGGCGACCGCGCGTACGGCGGGCTGCGAAGTGACGGTCGTCGCGCCGGAGGCCGAGCCGATGCTCGGCGCGGTCGGCGAGGACCTGGGCCGGGCGGTGCGGCGCCGCCACGAGGCGCGCGGCGTACGCTTCCTGATGGGCCGCTCGACGGTAGAACTCACACCCCGTCAGCCGTGTTGGACGACGGCACCGAGGTCCCGGCCGACCTGGTGGTCGAGGCGGTCGGCTCACGGCCCAACACGGAATGGCTGGCGGCGACCCCCGGCCTGGACCTCACCGACGGGGTGCTCTGCGACGCCCACCTGCGCATAGGAGGCCTCCCGCACGCGGTGGCCGTCGGCGACGTCGCCCGCTTCCCGAACCCGCGCTACGGCCCCGTGCCGCGCCGCGTCGAACACTGGTCGCTCCCCGGCGACACGGCCCGCCACGCGGCCCGCACCCTGCTCGCGGGCCTGACCGACCCCGCCCGGCCCGACCCCGCCCCTTTCGCCCCGCTGCCGTCCTTCTGGAGCGACCAGTTCGCGCAGCGCATCCAATCCTTCGGCCAGCCCGCCCTGGCCGACCACTGCCGCCTCCTAGAAGGCGACCCGACCACCCCCGAAGGCGACCTGCTCTACGGCTACTACCAAAACGACCGCCTGATCGCCATAACGGCCCTGGGCGGCCCCCCAGCAACAACCGCAGCCTCCCACCACCGAGCCCACCTACTCCCGCTACCTGAACCAACACCCTGACCCCCGCCGCACAGCCGGCCCGGCACCTCAGCGCAGCACCGAAGGCAGCCCCCGGAGCGGCCCCGACCGGCGACAGCTGCGCCCGCAGCTTCTGACGCTGCCCGGGTCAGCGGTCTGCCCCGGCGGCCGGGCGGCTGCTCGGCGCGCTCCTCGGCGGGCCTCCGACGGCTGCCCCCGGAGCCGCCGCAGCAACCCCGGCCCCGACGGGCGACAGCGGCGCCCGCAGTTGCCGACGCTGCCCGGGCCAGTGGTCTGCGCCGGCGGCTGCTCGGCGCGCGGCGCGGCGCGGTTTCTCAGCGGGCCTCCGACGGCTGCCCCGGAGCCGCCGTAGCAGGCCCCGGCCCCGGCCTCGACCGGCCACAGCTGCGCCCGCAGCCTCTGACGCTGTCCGAGCCAGCCGTCTGACCGGCGGCTCGGTGGGCGTCGGCTCGCAGGTGGTCCGGCTCCTCAGCGGGGTCGGTAGCGGCTGCCCCCGCAGCCAGTGGCGCCGCGCCCGCCCGACGGCGACAGCCGGAGCGGGAAGGCGCCGTCCGGTTCCTCAGCGGAGTACCCGTGGCAGCCACCCCGGCCAGTGGCGCAGCACCAGGTCAGGTACGCGGCGGGTGAGCCACGCTGCGGTGAGGCCGATGGTGGCGCCGGCGGCGACGTCGGTCGGGTAGTGGGCGCCGGACTGTACACGTTCGACGGCGACCATCGCGGCCGGTACCGCGCACAGCCCGCCGGCGACCGGGCTGCTCGGGATGACGGCGGCGGTGAAGGCCACGGCGGCGGCGGTGTGCCCGGAGGGGAAGGACGAGGACTCGGAGCGGTCCTCGACGTCGTCGTGGGGGATCCACTCCTTGGGCGGCCGGGGCCGGTCGACGAGCTGCTTGCCCACGCCGTTGGAGACGAGCTGCGCCACAGCCATGGACGCCAGGCCCGCGACGGCGGCCGTACGGCCCCGCCGGCCGCCCGTGCAGGCCAGCACCGCGGCCGCGCCCCACCACAGCTTGGTGCTCTCCGCCATCTCCTCCACCGCCGACAGCGCCCGGTGCACGCCGGGCGGCGCACCGGCGGCGAGCCGCTTCGTCAGGTGACGGTCTGCCTCGTATGTCTTCGCCAGCAAGCCCATGACCGGGGAGTATCCCGTAGATCATTGGCCATGCACGGGCGCGACAGGGGGGGGAAGCGGAAAGGGCAGCACCCCCGCACGGGTGCTGCCCTTTCCCTCGCGAACCGGAACCGCCGCCGCATCGGTACTGAGGGTCGGGGACACAGCGGCGGTCCCGGAGCTTTGCCGGGCCCGGGGGCCCGGGTGCTCTACCGGTGGTCGCTGCCCGCCGAGTGGGAGGCCGCGCGGCCGGCCTCCAGGCGGGCCACCGGGATACGGAACGGCGAGCAGGAGACGTAGTCCAGGCCCACCTCGTGGAAGAAGTGCACGGACTCCGGGTCACCGCCGTGCTCGCCGCAGACGCCGAGCTTGAGGTCGGGGCGCGTGGCGCGCCCCGCCGTGACCGCGTCCTTCACCAGCTTGCCGACGCCGTCCTTGTCGATCGTCTCGAAGGGGGAGACACCGAAGATGCCCTTCTCCAGGTACGCCGTGAAGAAGCTCGCCTCCACGTCGTCCCGCGAGAAGCCCCAGACGGTCTGCGTGAGGTCGTTCGTGCCGAAGGAGAAGAACTCGGCGGCCTCCGCGATCTGGTCGGCCGTCAGCGCGGCACGCGGCAGCTCGATCATCGTGCCGAGCGCCAGCTTCAGCTCGACGCCCGTCGTCTCCTGGACCTCCGCGATGACCTGCTCGGCCTCCTCGCGGACGATCTCCAGCTCCTGGACCGTGCCGACGAGCGGAATCATGATCTCCGCGCGCGGGTCGCCCTTGGCGGTCTTCCGCTCCGCCGCAGCCTCCGCGATGGCCCGCACCTGCATGGTGAACAGCCCCGGGATGACGAGGCCGAGGCGCACGCCGCGCAGACCCAGCATCGGGTTCTGCTCGTGCAGGCGGTGCACGGCCTGGAGGAGGCGCAGGTCGTTCTCGTTGGCGTCCTTGCGGGACTCGGCGAGCGCGACCCGGACGGACAGCTCCGTGATGTCGGGCAGGAACTCGTGCAGCGGCGGGTCCAGGAGACGCACGGTCACGGGCAGGCCGTCCATCGCCTCGAAGAGCTCCACGAAGTCGCGCTTCTGAAGCGGAAGCAGCTCCTTCAGGGCGTCCTCGCGCTCCTCGTCCGCGTCGGCGAGGATCAGCCGCTCGACCATCTCGCGGCGCTCACCGAGGAACATGTGCTCGGTACGGCACAGGCCGATGCCCTGCGCGCCGAAGCGGCGGGCGCGGAGCGCGTCCTCGGCGTTGTCCGCGTTGGCCCGGACGCGGAGCCGACGTACTCGGTCCGCGTACGCCATGATCCGGTGCACGGCGGCGACCAGCTCGTCGGCGTCGTCGGCGCCCGCGTGCATGCGGCCCTCGAAGTACTCGACGACGGGGGAGGGCACCACCGGCACCTCACCGAGGTAGACCTTGCCCGTCGAGCCGTCGATGGAGACGACGTCGCCCTCCTCGACGACGGTGTCACCCACCGTCATCCGGCGGCGCTTCGTGTCGACCTCCAGGTCCTCGGCGCCGCAGACACAGGTCTTGCCCATGCCGCGCGCCACGACCGCCGCGTGCGAGGTCTTGCCGCCGCGCGAGGTCAGGATGCCCTCGGCGGCGATCATGCCGTCGAGGTCGTCGGGGTTGGTCTCGCGGCGGATCAGGATGACCTTCTCGCCCGAACGCGACCACTTGATCGCGGTGTACGAGTCGAAGACGGCCTTGCCGACCGCGGCACCCGGCGACGCGGCGATGCCGCGACCCAGCTGCTCGACCTTGGCGCCCTCGTCGAAGCGGGGGAACATCAGCTGCGCGAGCTGCGCGCCGTTCACGCGCTGGAGCGCCTCGGCCTCGTCGATCAGGCCCTGGTCCACGAGCTGCGTCGCGATGCGGAAGGCGGCACCGGCGGTGCGCTTGCCGACGCGGGTCTGGAGCATCCACAGCTGGCCGCGCTCGATGGTGAACTCGATGTCGCACAGGTCCTTGTAGTGCGTTTCGAGGGTCTCCATGATCTGCATGAGCTGGTCGTACGACTTCTTGTCGATCTGCTCAAGATCGGCGAGCGGGACCGTGTTGCGGATGCCCGCGACGACGTCCTCGCCCTGCGCGTTCTGGAGGTAGTCGCCGTACACGCCCTGGTGGCCGCTGGCCGGGTCGCGGGTGAACGCGACGCCCGTGCCGGAGTCGGGGCCGAGGTTGCCGAAGACCATCGAGCAGACGTTGACGGCCGTGCCGAGGTCGCCGGGGATGCGCTCCTGGCGGCGGTAGAGCTTGGCGCGGTCGGTGTTCCACGACTCGAAGACCGAACGGATCGCGAGGTCCATCTGCTCGCGCGGATCCTGCGGGAAGTCCCGCCCGGCCTCCGTCTTGACGATCTTCTTGAACTTGGTGACCAGCTTCTTGAGGTCGGCGGCCTCCAGGTCGGTGTCGACCGTGACCTTCTTGGCCTCCTTGGCCTTCTCCAGCGCGTCCTCGAAGAGGTCGCCGTCGACGCCGAGGACGGTCTTGCCGAACATCTGGATGAGCCGGCGGTACGAGTCCCACGCGAAGCGGTCGTCGCCGGACTGCTTGGCGAGGCCCGTCACGGACTTGTCGGAGAGCCCGATGTTCAGGACCGTGTCCATCATGCCGGGCATCGAGAACTTGGCGCCCGAGCGCACCGAGACGAGCAGCGGGTCGTCGGCCTGGCCGAGCTTCTTGCCCATCTTCTTCTCGAGGGCGTCGAGGTGCGCACTCACCTCGTCACGCAGCTCGACGGGCTCCTCGCCGCTGTCGAGGTACGTCTTGCAGGCCTCGGTGGTGATGGTGAAGCCCGGGGGGACGGGCAGCCCGAGGTTGGTCATCTCGGCGAGGTTCGCGCCCTTCCCGCCGAGCAGGTCCTTGAGGTCCTTGTTGCCTTCGGTGAAGTCGTAAACGAACTTAACGCCCTCACTCGTGTGAGCTACGTGGGGATCTTTGTTTTCCGACACGGGTCTCGGCTCCTCGAGGACTCGGTGGCTGCCCTGACGGCCAGGAACATACCCAGATCGAAGGCACCTGGGTACGTCCACTTGTGCGTCATGCGGCCGTAACCACCCGTCCGCCGCTAGATCGAAAGTGACTCGGCAGTAGCCCGAGAGTGAGACGTGCCTTCAATACTTGAACTCACGACCCGCGTAGAACCCATAAAACGCTCAGATGAGCGGAGTGAACTCAGATGTGAGTTCACCTCATGAATGATCGAGCAGTGGCACTGAGTGCCACCCCTTGGAGAAGTGCAGTCGGCCGTGAAGCGCTCATCTGAGCGCAAGGCCTATCAGGGGTGGCGAGAATCACGCCGTTTGGAGCGGCCGGATGTCAGCATCCGGACCTCCGCCGAGGGGTCGGGACCGCCCTCGCGAGCGTTCCGCGCGCCGCACTACACCCCGAGCGCGACCAGGCGGTCTTCGACCCGTTCCGGGGCGTACAGGTGCTCGACCACGAGTTTTCCCGCGCCGATGAGTGCCGCGTGCTCGCCCAGGCGCGAGGTGACGACCTCCAGGTGGGCCGTGGAGCGCGGCAGCGCGCGCTGGTAGAGCAGCTCGCGGACGCCCGTGAGGAAGGGGGTTCCGGCCAGATCTCCGGCGATCATCAAAACGCCCGGGTTCAGCAGCGTCACGACGGTCGCGAGGACCTCCCCGACGTGCCGCCCGGCTTCTCGGGCGAACCCCACGGCGACGGGGTTCCCCGCCTCCAGGAGGCGCCGCACATCCGAGCCGGACGCCGCGGGTACGCCGGCCTCCGTCAGCCGGCGGGCGACGGCGCGGCCACTGGCCACGGCGGCCAGGCAGCCGTAGGACCCACACTTGCAGAGCGCACCCGCCCCCTCGGGCACCCGAATGTGCCCGATGTCGCCGGCGCCCCCGTCGATGCCCCGATAGACATCACCACCGACGACAACCCCGGCCCCGATCCCCGTGGAAACCTTGACCAACGCGAAGGCGGAACAGTCCGGATAGTGGCTGCGCTGCTCCCCGTACGCCATGAGATTGGCGTCATTGTCGACAAGCACCGGAATCTCACCGCCCACACCGACAGGCACCTGGCCGGGCCGGCCCCCCACCCCCGCGGCGAACGCCCGGCGCAGACGCCCCCGTATGTCGTAGCCGTCCCAGCCCGGCATCATCGGTGGCTGTACGACGCGGCCCGTCGTGCTGTCGACCGGGCCCGGTACCGCGAGGCCCAGGCCGCATACCGACTCGGGTGGGTGGCCCGTTTCGTGGAGGAGGTCGCCGAAGCGGAGGCCGAGTTCGCCGAGGACTGCGTCCGGGCCGTCCTCGACGGCGAGGGGGGCCGATCGCTCGGCGAGGATGTCGCCGCCGAGGGTCAGCAGGGCGGTGCGGGCGTGGCGGGTCTCCAGGGCGGCGGTGAGGACGACGGCGTGCGTGTCGTCGAACTCCAGCCGGCTCGCGGGCCGCCCCCCGAGCGGCGAGTCGACCGGCCCGCCGGCCCCCTCCCGCAGCCACCCCGCGCGGAACAGCCGGTCGAGCCGCTGCCCGACGGTGGCCCGGGACAGCCCGGTGACCTGTTGCAGGGCGCCCCGGGTGGTGGCGCGGCCGCTGCGCACGAGGTGCAGCAGGTCTCCGGCGCCACCCCCGGCGGCGCCGGTTCGCATCCGTCCGCGGCCTGCCGTGTGCATGCGCCCTCCCGCGCTCGTCCGCTCCTTGTGCGCCCCAACTCCACGTTACATAGTGGGCTTTGCGTGTTGGGTAGACGTAACTCTAGGGTTGTCTGCACTGAACTGACAGGGCGTCGAGTCTTCCTGGGAGGGCCGCGTGGACCGCAGTACGAGGACCACCTGGCCCGCCGCTCACCGTGCCGCCGGCCGGGGGCGGATGCTGCGGGAGCGGGCGGCCGAGGTACTGCGGGGCAATTGGACGGGCGCATCGACCGTGCCGTCCCGTGCGCTCTACCCCCACCAGTGGTCCTGGGACTCCGCCTTCATCGCGATCGGCCTGCGCCACCTCTCGCCGCTGCGCGCCCAGTCGGAGCTGGAGACGCTCCTCGCCGCCCAGTGGGGCGACGGCCGTGTCCCGCACATCGTGTTCGACGCCGCCGTCCCCCTCGACGCGTACTTCCCGAGCCCCGACTTCTGGCGCTCCACGACGGCGGGCCGCCCGGCCGGCGCCCCCGGTGCCGTGCAGACCTCCGGCCTCGTGCAGCCGCCGGCGCACGCGCTCGCCGCCTGGCTGGTGCACCGCGCGGACCCGGGACTGTCCAAGGCCCGCTACTTCCTCGCCCGCCTCCATCCGCACCTCTCCGCCTGGCACCGCTATCTGCTGTCGGCCAGAAACGCGGGCGGCGCGGGCCTCGCCGTCGTGCTGCACCCCTGGGAACAGGGCATGGACAACAGCCCTTGTTGGGACGGTCCGTTGAGTCGTGTCGAGCCGGCCAGGCCGGGCTCCTACCGCCGCGCGGACCTTGCCCGTGGAGCCCCGGAGGACCGGCCGACGGACCTGGACTACGGCCGGTACGTGCGGCTGGCGGCCGACTACCGGGACCGGGGGTACGCGGACGACGCCGGCCCCGGCGCCTTCTCGGTCGAGGACCCCGCGTTCAACGCGCTGCTGATCGCGTCGGAGTACGCGCTCGCCCGGATAGAGGACGAATTGGCGGCCGAAGGCGCCATGTTGACAGGTGACCCGGACGAGCGACGGGCCCGGGCGAAGGCGCTGACCGGGACCCTGGTGAGCCGCCTCTGGGATCCGCGTCGCGAGCTCTTCCTCTGCCGCGACCTGCGCGCCCCAGGGCCGCACGGGGAGCTCGTCGCCGAGCGCGGCGTCGCCGGTCTCGTCCCCCTCGTCCTGCCCGCGCTGCCGCCCGGCATCGCCGCGGCCCTGGTGCGCACCCTGTGCGGCCCGCACTTCGGACTCGGCGGCCCGGCACGGCTCGTGCCGAGCTACGACCTCATGGGCCACGCCTTCGACCCGCGGCGGTACTGGCGCGGACCCGCCTGGTTCAACACCAACTGGCTCCTGGTGAAGGGCCTGCGGTCGCACGGCGAACACGCGCGGGCCGACGGGCTGCGGGACGCGCTGCTCGACGCGGCGCTCACCTCCGGGTTCGCCGAGTACGCCGACCCGTACACCGCCCGGGGGAGCGGCGCCCGCGGCTTCGGCTGGACCGCGGCGCTCGCGCTGGATCTGCTGCTCGACGACGTCCGGGGCGGGCGGGCCGGGCCCTCCGGAGGAGAGGTGTGGGCATGAGTGATCGGCATCGGCTGCTGGTGCGGGGGCGGACGTTCGCGGCCGTCGGTACGGGCGGCGACATCAGCGGCGTCGGCGCAGCGCGCGGGGGTGGCGCAGGGCCGGACGGCCTGTTCGTGCGGGACGCGCGGCATCTCAGCCGCTGGCAGCTGACCGTCGACGGGGCCGTCCCCGAGGTCCTCACCCCCGTGGACACGTCCGGCGCGGCGGGCGGCGCGGCGCGCTGCGTCCTGGTGCCGCGCGGCGGCCGCATGGAACCTCCCGCGTACACCGTCTTCCGTGAACAGGCCGTCGCGGGCGGCGTGTTCGTCGAGACCCTGCGGGTCCTGAGCAATCGGCCGGTGCCGACCCGGGTGGGGCTCGCGCTGACCGTGGACGCCGACTTCACCGACCAGTTCGAGCTGCGCGCCGATCACCGGACGTACGCGAAGCCGGGCGCCGTCAGGTCACGGCGGCCGCTCGACGCGGGCGAGGGCGTCGAGTTCACCTACCGGCGGGGCGAGTGGCGTTCCCGTACGACGGTGACGGCCGACCCGGCGCCGGACGGCATCGAGGAGACCGGCACCGGTGCGCGGCGCCTCGTATGGACCCTGGAGCTCGACCCGCACGCCGCAGTGGAGGTGGCACTGCGTGCCGCCGCGCAGCCGCACGGGGAGCCCCCGCCGCGCGCGCCCGCGTCCGCCGCCGAGGCCGGGCGCCAACTCACCGAGATCGAGGCGGAGTACGCGTCCGGCGTCGCGCTGCCCACCGCCTGGCCGGAGCTCGCGGCGGCCTGCACGCGCGGCCTCGCGGACCTCGCCGTGCTCCAGGTCCCGGCGAAGGGCCCCGACGGCGAGGACCTTCGCGTACCCGGCGCCGGAGTGCCCTGGTTCCTCACGCTCCTGGGCCGCGACGCCCTGCTGACCTCCCTCTTCGCCCTGCCCTACCTGCCACGACTGGCCGCCGCGACGCTGCCCGCGCTCGCCGCGGCGCAGGCCACCGAGGCCGTGGACGGCGCGGTCGCCCAGCCGGGCAAGATCGTCCACGAGGTGCGGCACGGCGAGCTCGCGCACTTCGGGCAGGTGCCGTTCGGCCGCTACTACGGATCGGTCGACGCGACCCCGCTCTTCCTGGTGCTCCTCGGCGCCTACACGGAACAGACCGGCGACGGCACGCTCGCCCGCCGCCTGGAACCGCACGCCCGCGCCGCCGTCGGCTGGCTCCTCGACCACGGCGGGCTCACCTCGCGCGGCTACCTCGTCTACCGCGCGGACGAGGGCGGCCTCGCCAACCAGAACTGGAAGGACTCACCAGGCGCGATCTGCTCCGCCGACGGCAGCGGGGCGACGGGCCCCGTCATGGCGGCGGGCGCGCAGGGCTACGCGTACGACGCCCTGCGGCGCACCGCCCGTCTCGCGCGGACCGTCTGGGACGACCAGGTGTACGCGGACCTGCTCACGCAGACGGCGGCCGACCTGCGGGACCGCTTCCAGCGGGACTTCTGGATGCCGGACCGCGGCTTCCCCGCGCTCGCCCTCGACGGTGAGGGACACCGGCTCGACGCGCTCGCCTCGGACGCGGGTCACCTGCTCTGGTCCGGGCTGCTCGACAAGGAGTACGGCGAGACGGTGGGCCGCCGCCTCCTGGAGCCCGACTTCTTCTCCGGCTGGGGCGTACGGACACTCGCGGCCGGACAGCCCGCGTACCACCCGCTCTCCTACCACCGCGGCTCGGTGTGGCCGCACGACAACGCCCTGATCGCCCTGGGCCTCGCCCGCTACGGCCTGCACGACGAGGCCCGCACGGTCGCCCGCGCCCTGGTCTCCGCCGCCACCACGGCGGACGGCCGCCTCCCCGAGGTCCTCGCGGGCTACGACAGCCACACCCACCCGACCCCGGTCCCGTACCCCCACTCCTGCATCCCGGAATCCCGCTCGGCGGCGGCCCCCCTGGCCCTCCTGACGGCGGTCGGCGGTGCGTGACCTCAGTCGTCGATCCCCGACCGCTCCACCCCCGCCACGATCCACCGCTGGAAGAACAGGAACACCACCAGCAGCGGGACGATCGAGACCGCTGCCGCGACGAACAGTTCGTGGAGGCGGATGACCTGGGAGGTCGTGAACGTGGCGAGGGCCACCTGGACCGTCCACGCGTCGCGGTCCTGGCCGATGACCAGGGGCCACAGGAAGGAGTTCCACGCGCCGATGAACACGATCGTGCCGACGGCCGCGAAGACGGGGCGGGAGTTGGGGACGACCACGCGCCAGTACGTGCGCCAGTAGCCGAGTCCGTCCACCCGTGCCGCGTCCTCGAGCTCCCGGGGGAAGCCCAGGAAGTACTGGCGGAAGACGAAGCAGGCGAAGGCGGAGAACAGGGTCGGGACGATCAGGCCGCGCAGGGTGGAGACCCAGCCGAGCGACGAGACCAGGACGAAGCTCGGGACGAAGGTGACGGCGGCCGGGACCATCATCGTGCCGAGGATCGCGTAGAAGACGCGGTCGGCGTGGCGGTAGGGGATGCGGGCCAGGCCGTAGCCGGCGAGCGAGGCCAGGACGAGGGTGCCGAGCGTCGTCGCGACGGCGATCAGCGACGAGTTGAGCAGCGCGCGGGCCATCGGCACGGCCGGGTCGGCGAAGAGCTCGGAGAGGTTCGACCAGTGCAGCGTCGAGGGGAAGAACGTCCAGTCGGGGGAGGTGATGTCGTCCTCGGACGCGAGGCCGTTGCGGACGAGGAGGTAGAAGGGGATCAGGAACAGCAGCGCGAGGGCGATGAGGAGGACGACGCGCAGCGCGCGTCCTACGCGGACCAAGGCGTCGTCCATGGGCATGGGCCTGTTGACGGCGGGAGACTTCGTGGGAGGGGGAGGGGGCACGGGACTCAGTCCTCCTTTCTGCCGAGGCCGAACCAGCGGGCCTGGCCGACCGTCACCACCGCGATGATCAGCGCGAGGAGCACCGCGCCCGCGCTGCCGAGGCCGAGGTTCTGCTCCCGGCCGAGTGCCGTGTAGTAGAGGTAGACGAGCGGTGGGCGGGCGTGGGGCGGGTAGCCGCTGGAGGTCGAGAGCAGGTTGTAGAACTCGTCGAAGGCCTGGAAGGCGTTGATGACGAGGAGCAGCGTGACGGCGACCGAGGTCGCGCGCAGCTGCGGGAGCGTGATGTGGCGCAGGACCTGCCAGCCGGGCCGCGCCCCGTCCACGGCGGCCGCCTCGTAGAGGGTGGGGGAGATGCGCTGCAGGCCCGCCAGGAACAGGATCATGTAGAAGCCCGCCTGGAGCCAGAGCCGCACGGTGACGATGACCAGCCAGTACCAGGGCGGTTCCGTCGTCGAGAGCCAGGCGACCTGCTCGGCGCCGAACCAGTCGAGGACGGTGTTGGCGAGTCCGAACCGCACCCCGTTGAAGATCGACAGCTTCCAGATCAGCGCCGCCACGACGTAGCTGCACGCCGCGGGGAGGAAGAAGACGGACCGGAAGAACGCCTGGGCGCGTCGCATCCGGTTCACCATCAGGGCGAGCGCGAGCGACAGCACGAAGGTCGTCGGGACGATGAAGGCGGAGAAGACAGCGAAGGTGACGAGGCTGTCGGTGAACGCTTCGTTCCGCAGCATCGACGTGTAGTTGTCGAGGCCGACGAAGTCGTCGGGCGAGACGGTGTTGTGGGCGTCGAAGAAGCTGAGGTACACGCTCCAGGCGAGCGGCACATAGGTGAAGAGGACCAGGCCGAGCGCGAAGGGGCCGACGAACACCCAGAACCAGAGGGTGCGGTTCTGGGTGCCGAGGAGCCGGCTCTTCACGGGGGCACTGCTCTTCGCGGGGGCGCTGCTCCCGACGCGGGTGCGGCTCACGACTTCTTCCTGACCCGGTCCAGCTCCGCCCGCACCTTGCGTACGACGGACTTGAGCTCGCTCTCGGGATTCGCGCCGGACTTGATGATCCGGCTCAGCGCGTCCTGGTACGCGGTGCGGCTCGCCGGCGTCCACAGCAGCGGCTCGGAGTAGCCGTACTCGGTGGAGTAGCGCACGGCGTCCGCCGCCGGGCCCTCCCTCAGCTTGTCGGCCTTCTTCGCGAGGGAGAGCCTGGCCGGGATGTGGAAGCCGTAGGAGAGCGCGAAGTCCTCCTGGTACTCCGTCCTGTCGATCCACAGCCACTTCAGGAAGTCCTTCGCCTCCTTCTTGTGGTCGCTGCGGGCGCTCACCGCCGCGCCGTACGACCCGACGGGCAGCGCGGCCTTGCCGTCTGGGCCGTCGGCGGGCAGCGCGAGGACACCGAAGTCGTCGCCCAGCTCCTTCTTCACCGCGGGCAGCGCCCACAGCCCGCACCACTGCATAGCCGTCAGCTCCTGCACGAACGCCGACGGGTCCGACCAGTCGGCGGGCGCGCCGAGCAGCAGCGACTTGTCGGCGTACAGCTGACGCAGCTTGCCGAGGGTGCGGGCGGCCGCGGGATCGTCGAAGCCGACCTTCCCGTCGTCGGTGACGGAGGAGAGGCCCGCCGCGTACAGGGGCGTGACGCCGAGGGCGCCCGCGCCGCCGTCGTTGCCGAGGAAGAGGCCCTTCACGTCCTTCGTGGTGAGCGCCTTCGCCGCGTCGACCAGCTCGTCCAGGCTCTCCGGCGGCCGCACCCCGGCGTCGTCGAGCAGGCTCTTGCGGTAGTAGAGCAGGTGCATGTCGACGACCTGCGGAATGGCCCAGATCTTCCCGTCGTACGTCTTGGGGGCGAGCACGGCCGGATTGAAGTCGCCCCGCACGCCGTCGAACAGGTCGGTGAGGTCGACGACCTGGCCGCCCCGGATCTGGTCCAGAGAGGGGCCGTTGACCTCGAAGACGTCGGGGCCGGAGTCCGTGAGCAGCGCCGCCGCGGTCTGCTCGTCGTAGTTGCCCGGGCGCCACTGGACGCTGACGTTCGCCTTCTTGTACGCGGCGGCGTACCGCTTCACGGCCTGCTCGGTGCCCGCCTCGCCGTACTGGTGGTACCACTGCGCGAGCCGCGGGCCCTTGCCGCCCGAGCCGCCGCCGTCGCGCCCTGTGTTGGACCCGCACGCGGTGAGCAGCCCGAACGCCGCACCCGTCGCACCTGTCCCGAGAAGTGTCCTGCGGCTGATGGCCATGCTGGTCGTCCCCCTGCGTGATGTCGGAGCGTGGGATCGGTGAGTGACGTCTATGTGTGTGCCGGGCCCAACGATCAACCATGCGGCGGGATTACGACAGGGGTGTTGCAGCCGAGTGTCACCCTTCGGACACGCTCCGGCAGGACGGTGCGGGCGCGCCGCGTCAGCGGGCCGTCAAGGTGGGCCCGCGGCGTGTAAGCGGCGCGTCAAGGGCGACGACGCGACCCGGAGTACCGTCGTACCGTGCCGCACATGGGACACAACAGGACGAGACGGGGCGCCGCGCGGGCCGCGGGGGCGCGCGGTGAGACGGGCGCGCGCTGGGGGACGGAGGCGCCCTACGGGCCGGGGACCTCGTACGCGACCGTGTCGGACCGCGGCTGGGCGGCCGACGTGCGGACCGCCGCCTTCTGCTCGCTCGGCCTCTTCGGGCTCGTCCTCTTCATCGACTGGGCGGGCGGCACCCTCGCCCCCGTCCGCCTCTGCCTGTGGGTCCCGCTCTCCGCGCTGCTCTACCTGGTACTGCACCCCGTACGGGTGACGGCGGGCCCGGGCTGGCTCGCGGTACGGGGCCTCGGGCGCCGCAAGCACGTCTGCACCGGCCTGCTGACCGCCGTGCGGCACCGCGAGGGCGTCGCCGCCCGGCTGGTCCTGTGCGACTCGCTCGGCAACCGCGTCGAGCTCGACCCCCGCGTCCTCGTCGACAACCCCCTCCTCCTGCACCGCCTCGACACCGGCGCCCGCGCCGCGCGCGAGGCCGGCCTGCTCAGGACGGGCTGCGCGGAGCTGCGCCGGCTCACCGAGCGCGCCGACGGGGCGACGGCGAAGGCCGTCTTCGAGGCATCCGACCTGCGCTGAAGGACACGTTCCGGGGGGGGGACCTTCGGGGACGGCCTCGCCTTCGTCCCGCCGACGGTGCTGGAGCTGCGCGGGGCGGCGTGAGGCGTACCGCGCTCCCGTCGGTTCCGCGATTTCAGGCCGAGGCACCGCCGTCGATCACCAGGTCCGCGCCGACCACCGAGCCGGACTCGTCGGAGGCCAGGTAGAGGACCGCCGCGGCGACCTCCTCGGTCGTCGACACGCGGCCCAGCGGCGTCGACTCCCGCATGCGGGCCGCCCGCTCGGCCTCGGTCTCGCCCGGGCGCAGCGACATGGTGGTGTCGGACGAGCCCGGGCTGACGGTGTTGATGCGGACGCCGTCCTTGATGTGCTCGGCGGCGGCCGCGCGGCTCAGCGCGGAGACGGCGGCCTTGGTCGCCCCGTAGGCCGCCAGGCCCGGCGCGCTGGTGTGCGCGCCGAGGGTCGACGCGATGTTCACGATGGTGCCGCCCGTGGGCTGCGTGCGCATCTGCTTCACCTCGGCCTGGAGGGCGAGCAGGACGCCGGTGACATTGATGTCGAGCATCGTGCGCCACTCGTCCTCGGGCAGCTCGGCGACCGGCTGCCCGGCGCGCAGGACGCCCGCGTTGTTCACGGCCACGTCCAGGGAGCCGAAGCGGTCGACGGTGGCGGCGACGAGCGCGGCGAGGTCGGCGGAGCGGGAGACGTCGGCGGTGACGGCGAGGGCCTCGCCCCCGGCGCTCTCTATGAGCGCCGCGGTCTCCTTCAGGGGGCCTTCGGTGCGTCCGGCGACGACGACGCGGGCGCCCTCGGCGGCGAAGGCGAGAGCCATGGCCCGGCCGAGGCCGGAGCCGCCGCCGGTGACGAGGGCGGTACGGCCGGCGAAGCGGGAGCGGGCAGCGGAAGCAGTCATGACAGCTCTTTTCTTGACCGATCGGTTCAATATAAGGACAAATAAAAAGGGCAAACAGAAAGGGCAAACAGAAAGGCGAAAGGAAAGGCGGCCGCCCCGGCCCTCAGTCCAGCAGGGCCAAGGCCTGCTCCACCGCGTCCCGCACCCGCGCCGGATCCGCGGAGGCCTTGCCGACCACCCGCACGCCCTGCGTCACGACGAGCAGCATGCGGGCGAGCGTCAGCGGGTCGCGGTCCTCGGGCAGTTCGCCCTGTGCCTGGGCGCGGACGAGCGCGGAGTGCAGCAGGGTCTCGATGTGGTCCCAGTTCCGCTCGACGCCGCGGGCGGCCGCCTCGTCGTGCGGGCCCAGCTCGGTCGCGGTGTTGGTGACGAAACACCCGGCGAGGCGGCGCTCCTCGGATGTGGACTCCGCGCCGAAGCGGCGCACCACCGCGCGCACGGCGGGCAGCGCGGGGCCCGGCTGTGCCAGCTCCGCGAGCAGCATCGGCCGCTGGAGCTCGCCGTACCTCTCCAGTGCCTTCAGGTACAGCTCGTGCTTGTTCCCGAAGGTCGCGTAGATGCTGGCGCGCCCGATGCCGAGCTCCTCGACGAGGTCCGCCATCGACGTCGCCTCGTAGCCACGCCGCCAGAACAGCTCCAGGGCCGACTGCAGCGCGGCGTCCGGATCGAATTCCTTGGTCCTGGCCACGAGGGGAACGTTACGTCTTTCTGGAACGGCCGGTCAAGGTCAATTGGCCGGGATGGCCGGTCGAGTCGTTACGCGATACGGACCGGGTGCACCGCGACCGACACCTCCTCGTCGTCCAGGCACCGTCCCGTCTCCAGGTCGAACCGCTGCTTCAGGAGCGGCGATGCGACGAACGGCCGCCCCCGCTCCGTCCCGAGCAGTCCCCGGGAGAGGACCGCGGCGCCCGTGAACGGGTCGCGGTTGTCGATCGCGTACGTACGTCCCTCGCGGTCGAGGAAGAGCGCGGCCTGCCGGCCGTCGGGCAGCAGGGCGGCGAGGCCCCGCCCCGGCATCAGCTGCGTACGGTCGCAGATCTCCAACCAGTCCTCTTCCAGGCGCAGTTGGACGCTGGCGGACGTCGGCTCGCTCATCGTGTGGCTCCTTCCAGGGGGCGGGGGCTGATGGACAGCAGGGGGAGGTCGGGCTTGATCTGGTCGCGCTCGGGGACGAAGCCGACCGTGGGGTCGGGGACGCCCGGCGCGTTCACGAAGGACACGAAGCGCGCGAGGCGCTCCGGGTCGTCGAGGGTCTCGGCCCACTCGTCGCGGTAGTGCGTGACGTGGGCGGCCATCAGCGACTCCAGCTCGTCGCAGATGCCCAGCGAGTCGTGGACGACGACGTCGCGCACGTGGTCGAGGCCGCCGTCGATCCGGTCGAGCCAGGCGGCGGTGCGCTCCAGGCGGTCGGCGGTGCGGATGTAGAACATCAGGAACCGGTCGATGAGGCGCACCAGTTCGGCGTCGCTCAGGTCCTGCGCGAGCAGGTCGGCGTGGCGCGGGGTGGCGCCGCCGTTGCCGCCGACGTACAGGTTCCAGCCGCTCGCCGTGGCGATCACGCCGAAGTCCTTGGACTGGGCCTCGGCGCACTCGCGGGCGCAGCCGGAGACCGCCGACTTCAGCTTGTGGGGCGCCCGCAGGCCGCGGTACCGCAGCTCCAGGTCGATGGCCATGCGCACGGAGTCCTGCACGCCGTACCGGCACCAGGTCTGCCCCACGCACGACTTCACGGTGCGCAGCGCCTTGCCGTACGCGTGGCCCGACTCGAAGCCCGCGTCCACGAGCCGCGCCCAGATCACCGGCAGCTGCTCGACGCGGGCGCCGAACAGGTCGATGCGCTGCCCGCCGGTGATCTTCGTGTAGAGGCCGAAGTCCCGCGCCACCTCGCCGATGACGATCAGCTTCTCCGGTGTGATCTCGCCGCCGGGGATGCGGGGCACCACCGAATAGGACCCGTTCTTCTGGAGGTTGGCGAGGAAGTGGTCGTTGGTGTCCTGGAGCGCGGCCTGCTCGCCGTCGAGGACGTAGCCGCCCGCGCCGATCGTCGGCGCGAGCGACGCGATGATCGAGCCGACCGCGGGCTTGCACTCGTCGCAGCCCTCGCCGCCGCGCGCCTCCTCGCGGCCGTGGGCGTCGAGGAGTTCGCGGAAGGAGGTGATGCGCAGGGCGTGGATGATCTCGTACAGCTCCTGGCGGGTCTGCCCGAAGCAGCCGCAAAGCCCGCCGTCACCGCTCTTCGGCAGGAGCTGCCCGATCACCTTCAGGCAACTGCCGCAGCCCGTACCGGCCTTGGTGCACTTCTTCACCTCGGGCAGCGAGGAGCAGGCGCAGATCTGGTCCTTGGTGACGTTGTGGCAGTTGCAGATCACCGCGGAGCCGGGCAGCGCCTCCGGGCCGAGCGCGACGGGGGCGCCCGCACCCGCGGGCAGCACCAACTGCTCGGCGGGCACCGGCGGTACGGAACCGGTGAGCGGGCGCAGCACCCCGTACGCGTCCGCGTCGCCGACCAGGATGCCGCCGAGCAGCTCGCCGCCGGGCGCCATCACCAGTTTCTTGTACGTCCCCGAGCGCGAGTCGGTGTAGACGACGTCGAGGCAGCCCTCCGCCGTGCCGTGCGCGTCGCCGAACGACGCCACGTCGACACCGAGGAGCTTCAGCTTGGTCGACAGGTCGGCGCCGGTGAAGCTCGCCTCCCGGGAGGCGATGGCGGCCGCCGCCGTCTGCGCCATCTCGTAGCCCGGCGCGACCAGGCCGTAGACGCGGCCGTCCGCCGCGAGGGCGCACTCGCCGATCGCGTACACGTGCGGGTCGCTGGTGCGGCACTGCTCGTCGACCGTGATGCCGCCGCGCTCGCCGACCGCAAGGCCGTGCTCGCGGGCGAGCTGGTCGCGCGGCCGCACGCCCGCGGAGAACACCACCAGATCCGTGGCGACCTCGCTCCCGTCGGACAGCTTCATGCCGGTCACGGCGCCGTCCTCGCCCGTCACGATCTCCTGCGTGCCGGTGCCGGTGTGCACGGTCAGACCCATGCCGGTGATGGTCCGCAGGAGCGCGGCGCCGCCGCCCTCGTCGACCTGCACCGGCATCAGCCGCGGCGCGAACTCCACGACGTGCGTGGTGAGTCCGAGCCCCTTCAGGGCGCCCGCCGCCTCCAGGCCGAGCAGCCCGCCGCCGACGACCGCGCCGGTGGTGGCGCGCCGCTTCGCGTACTCCTCGATGGCGAGCAGGTCCTCGATGGTGCGGTAGACGAAACAGCCCGTCGCGTCCTTGCCGGGCACCGGCGGCACGAAGGGGTAGGAGCCGGTCGCGAGCACGAGCGTGTCGTACGCGAAGACGGCGCCGGAGCGCGCGGTGACCGTCCTGGCCTCGCGGTCGAAGCTCTCCGCCGCGTCGCCCACGTACAGCTCGATGCCGTGCTCGTCGAGGAACGCCCGGTCGGTCATGGAGAGCTCGTCGGGCGTGCGGCCCGAGAAGTACGAGGTGAGCTGCACCCGGTCGTAGGCGGGGCGCGGCTCCTCGCAGAGCACCACGATCCGGTGGCTCGCCGTGAGGCCCTGCTCGGCGGCGGCCTCCAGGAACCGCTGGCCGACCATGCCGTGCCCGACGAGGACGAGGGTGGGGCGGGAGTGCGGGGTCTGTGCGGGCGTGGTCATGTCAGCGGCCTCCGTCGTAAGCGAGCAGGTGGAGCAGGGGGCTGTCGTCGTCGGGCAGCGGGTCGTCGGACTCCCAGGCGCGGGCCAGCGCGCCGACCGCGCCGAGCTCGCCGAGCAGCACGCCGCCGACGAGCCGGCCGTCGCGGACGACGACCTTGCGGTACGTGCCGCGGGTGGCGTCGGCGAGCTGGACGACGTCGTCGTCGGGGCGGGGCTCCGGGTCGCCGAAGGCGGCGAGGTCCAGCGGGCCAGGCCCGGCCAGGGTGAGGCGGGTGAGGGTGCGGGTGCCGGTGTACGGGCGGGTGGCGCCCCGCGCGGCGGGTTCATCGGCGAGCGCCGCGACGAGCGCGTCGGCCTGCTCCACGGCGGGCGTCGCCAGTCCGTAGACGCGGCCCGCGTGCTCCGCGCAGTCGCCGACCGCACGGATGTGCGGGTCGGACGTCCGCAGCAGGTCGTCCACGACGATGCCGCGGCGCACATCCAGACCCGCGGCCTGCGCGAGCCCCGTGCGGGGGCGCACCCCGCAGGCGAGGACGGTCAGATCGGTGTCCAGCAGAAAGCCGTCGGCGAGCTCGACCCGGCGTACGGCGCCGTCGGTGACGCCGACCCCGCGCACCCGGCACTCGGTGTGCACCTCCACGCCGAGGTCCGTCAGATGCCGCCGCACCAGCTCCGAGGAGGCCGGGTCGAGCTGGCGCTCCATGAGCCGCTCGGCCTGCTGGGTCAGGACGACCTGGGCGCCGCGCCGGGCCAGCGAGCGGGCCGCCGACACCCCGAGGAGGCCGCCGCCGATGACGACGGCGCGGACGCCCGGCGTCACGGCCGCGGACAGAGCGAGACAGTCGTCCATGGTCCGGAACGCGTGCACGCCGCCGGGCAGTTCGCGGGCCCCCGGCGCGAACAGGCCGCGCAGCGGCGGCAGGACCGGGTTCGAGCCCGTCGCGAGGACGAGCGTGCCGTACGGGACGACGCTGCCGTCCGCGCAGTGCACCCGCCGCTCGGCACGGTCGACGCGGACCACGCGCGTGCGGAGCACGGGGCCCGGCGGGCTCGGCAGGGTGATCACGTCCGGCCCGTAGCGGCCCGCGAGGACCTCGGCGAGCAGCACGCGGTTGTACGGGGGGTGCTCCTCCTCGCCGATCAGGACCGTGTCGGCGCCGAGGCGCTGCGCGACGCGGGTGCCTGCGAGGCCCGCGCCGATCACCACGACACCGGGGCCCGGTGCGGGGCCGGGGGGCGTCGGCTGCGCTGAGGAGGTCATGTTCCGCAGCCTGCGGGGCGGGTGTTAACCGGCCGGGGCCGGGTTGTTTCCTTGGGGGAACGGTGTGCTCAGCGGGTGCCTTCGGTGCGTGTGAGGGGGTTCCTGGACCGCTGCTTCGCGGCGGACGTCTCCCGCCCGCCCACCCGTTTGCCCCGCACCGCGCCCTTGCCGTAGGGGCCCCTTGCTTAACCCCCGTTGAGGTCTTCCTCAAGGGCGCCTTAAGGATCGCAGGAACGCCTCTGACCAGCGCCTTCTCGCCTCTCCCTGCGCCTAGTGTGCCGCCGTGACCCCCCAGGCAGCCGCACCCCCTCTCCGCATCTCCCCCCGAGCCCTCCGCGCCGGCATCACCGGCGGCGGAGGTGCCGTCGTCGCGCTGTGGGCCGCCCAGCTGGAGCCGTCCGCACGGATCGACGTGCTGTTCGCCACCGGGGCGCACCTGACCGGGCTGCTCGCCGGGTACGGGGTCCTCGTCATGCTGTTCCTGATGGCCCGCGTGCCCGCCGTCGAGCACGGCGTCGGCGCCGACCGCCTCGGACGGCTGCACGCGCTCGGCGGGCGGTACGTGCTGAGCCTCTGCGCGGCCCACGCCCTCCTCGCCCTCTGCGGCTACGCCGTCCACACCGGCACCGACCTGCGCCACGCCACCCTCGACCTGCTCGGCTACCCGGGCCTCGCCGCCGCCACCGCGGGCACCGTCCTGCTCGCCGCCGTCGGCGTCACCTCCGCCCGTGCCCTGCGCCGCCGCATCCCGCACGAGACGTGGCGCGCCGTCCATCTGCTCACCCACCTCGGTGCCGCCCTCGCCTTCGTCCACCAGCTCGCGGGGCCGGATGTCGCGGGCAGCGTCCTCTCCCTGTGGCTCTGGTCGCTGGCGCACGCCACCGTCGCCGTCCTCCTCGTCTGGTACCGCGTCGTCGTGCCCGTACGGCAGGCGCTGCGGCACAGCCTGCGCGTCGTCGACGTACGCGCCGCGGGGCCCGGCGTCGTCTCCGTGGCCGTGCGGGGCATCGGCGTCGACCGGCTGCGCGCCGAACCGGGGCAGTTCTTCCGGTGGCGCTTCCTCCAGCGCAGGCTCTGGCACACCGCGCTGCCCTTCTCGCTCTCCGCGCCCGTCCGCGACGACACGCTGCGCATCACCGTCAAGGCGGCCGGCGACCACACCCGGCGGATGCGGCGGCTGCGGCCCGGCACGCGCGTCCTGGCCACCGGCCCCTTCGGCGCGCTCACCGCGCACCGGCGCACACGGCGCAAGGTGCTGCTCCTCGCGGGCGGCGTCGGCATCACACCGCTGCGGACGCTCTTCGAGACGCTGCCCGGCGGCCCCGGCGACCTCACCCTCCTCTACCGCGCGAGCAACGCCGAACAGCTCGTCCTGCGGGACGAACTGGAAGCAATCGCGGCGAGCCGCCGGGCCGGCCTGCACTACCTGCTCGGCCCCTCCGACGCCGCCTTCGACCCCATGGCCCCCCAGTCCCTGCGCAACCTCGTCCCCGGCCTCACCGACCACGACGTCTACCTGTGCGGCCCGCCGGGCATGTCCGCCGCGGCGACGACCGCCCTCCTCCGCGCGGGAGTCCCGGCGGACCGCATCCACACGGAGTGCTTCACGCACTGACCGCGTGCCGAACCGCCCCCCCCTCACGAGAAAGCTGGACATGGGACGCCACCGCAAACCTCTCGCCCCCGCGCCGCACCCCACCCGCCGGGCCCGGCGCGGCCTCGCCGCGGGGCTGGCCGGAGCGAGCGCGCTGATCGCCACGGTCCTCGCCCTCACCGTCGACCCGTCGGCGCCCCCGGCCCCCGACCGCCCCTCGGCGGACGTCCCCGCCCCGCAGGCCGCACCCTGAACCGGCCCCGAGAGACCTCAGAAGTCGCTCAAGTCTCGTCCTTTCCCACGGATTTCCGTGGACGGCGCGACGACCGCGTCCATAGGGTCGCGATCATGCCTGACATATCGCTGACCACGGTCGTCGTCCTCTGCCTCGCCGCCCTGGCGGCCGGCTGGATCGACGCCGTGGTCGGGGGCGGGGGACTGCTGCTGCTCCCCGCCCTGCTGCTCGGACTGCCCGGCGGCACGCCGGCCGCGCACGCCCTCGGCACGAACAAGGCCGTCGCCATCGTCGGGACGACCGGTGCCGCCGTCACGTACGTCAGGAAGACACCCGTCGACGTGCCGACCGCCGTGCGGATCGGCCTCGCCGCGCTCGCCGGGTCGATGGGTGGTGCCTTCTTCGCGGCGGGGATGAGCACCGAGGTGCTGAAGCCCGTGATCATGGTGGTGCTGCTCGCCGTCGCCGCCTTCGTGATCCTCAGGCCCGCCTTCGGCACCGCGCCCGCCACCGGACCCGTGTCCCCGAAGCGGATCCTCGCCGCGATCGGCCTCGCGGGCCTCGGCATCGGCTTCTACGACGGCCTCATCGGCCCCGGCACCGGCACGTTCCTCGTCCTCGCCCTGACCGCCGTGCTCCACCTCGACCTCGTCACCGCCTCCGCCACCGCGAAGATCGTGAACTGCTGCACCAACGCGGGCGCCCTCGCGATGTTCGCCTGGCAGGATGCGGTCCTGTGGCAGCTGGCCGGCCTCATGGCCGTCTTCAACCTCGCGGGCGGCATGTTCGGCGCGCACACGGCCCTCAAGAAGGGCAGCGGCTTCGTCCGGGTCGTGCTCCTGACCACCGTCTTCGGGCTCGTCGTGAAGATGGCGTACGAGCAGTGGGTGGCGTAGCGAGGGCAGCCTGAGGAGGCTCAGCGCACCGCTGTCAGGTGTGCGAAGACCACCACGTTGCCCTGGTAGCCCGTCTGTTTCGAGTACTTCCCGCCGCAGGTGATGACCCGCAGCTCCGGCCGCGCCGCGGCGCCGTACACCTTCCGGTCCGGGAAGTCCTTGGCGTCGTACACCTCGTTCGCGTCGACCGTGAAGACGGCCACGCTGCCGTCCCTGCGCTCCACCTCGATCGTGCGGCCCTTCTGCAGCGCGCCCAGCTCGTAGAAGACGGCGGGCCCCTCCTGGTTGTCGACGTGGCCCGCCACGATGGCGGTGCCGCGCTCGCCGGGCGTGGTGCCCGCCTCGTACCAGCCCGCGAGGTTCTTGCGCTCCGGCGGCGGTACGTCGAGGCTGCCCTGCCGGGTCAGGCCGAGCCCCATCAAGGGCGTGTCGACGCCGATCGAGGGGATGCGCACCCGGTCGGGCGGGGACGGCGGGAGCGGTGCGGTGCCGGGGGCGCGGGACGCGGCGGGCCGCTGGTGGGGGGCGGCGGGGCCGGTCGACGCGGCCTGCGCGGCGGAGGGCTGCGGCGGCGGCTGCGAACCGGCGCCGCCGCTCAGCAGCCAGGCGCCGGAGCAGAGCGCCACGGCGGTGACGGTTGCTATGACGGCGTTGCCGGTCCTCCGGCCGGCACCACGTCGCGTACGCGCACGAGGGCGGGTGCGAAGGCGGGTGCGAAGTCGCGTACGGAGTCGTGTACCGATGCGCATACGGCGGCCCCCTCGGGGTCGGGCGGTCCTGGCCCTCGTCCCCCTCCCCGCCCGCGGGGGGACACGGGCGGGGAGGGGGCGGAGGTGGCGGTACCGGTGGACAGCGGAGGGTGTCCGTCAGATCCTGTCGCCTCTCGCGCGGCGGTGCAGGAGCCAGGTACCGCCCGCGGCGGCGACGGCCAGGGCCGCCACTCCCGCCGCGGTCTGCACGGGGTCGGGACCGAGCGCGCCGCCGACCCCCGTCTTCACGTGTCCCTTGGGAAGCTGTTGGGGCCGCTCGCCGGCGGCCGCGGTGGAGGTGATCGTGACGACGAGATCACCCGCGACCCGCTTGTCCTTCGTGCCGGAGCCGCCGGACCCGGAGCACGTCGCGACGATCTCGTACGTGCCGGGCTGGGCGGACGGCGGCACCTCGAACCGGCCTGCGGCGGCCTCACCGCCCTCCTGGCGGGTGCCGGGCGCCAGCGCGAACCTGCCCGCCCCCACCGCGCTCGCGTCACCCGCCGCGGTCCCGCCCGCACCACAGGCGGTCGTGTGCACGGTGACGGCGGAACCGGGGGTGACGGTGGCGGGCCGGATCTCCAGGCCACCGGCGGGCGGGCCGGGGGCGGCGGAGACGGGGGCGGTCAGGGCGCCCGAGGCCACGACGAGAGCGGTGACGGTCAGCAGGCGGGCGTTGCGCATGTGCTCGTTCCTCCGAGGGGCCTACGCGCGAGCACGGCCCGCGGCACCCCCAAGTGCCGCTGCGTCGGTCGAACCCCGCTCTACCGAGGTAAGTGGCACTCGGCGGCGCACGCCTCCTGATGAGGCATCAGAAAGTGGGCGCGGCGGCGGTTCCTGACGCGGTGAAGGCCGCGTTCCAGCAGGTCACCGGCGTATCGGAGGAAAGTGCCCGAAGGGTGGGCGCGGCGCCTGTGAATGGGTGACCCGGCCCGCCGGACGGGGGGCCATGGGGGGCGGCCGGGGCCTGCCGACCCCGCCGGCCCCGCAGCCCCACTCCTGTCACGCGGGCACGTTGGTCTGGTCCTCGTCGGCGGTTTCGCAGGACTCGGTGGTTGCACAGGACCCGGTGGCTTCGCAGGACCCGGTGGCTTCGCAGGGCCCGGTGGTTTCGCAGGACTCGGTGGCGGACGGGATCTTCTTCTCCACGAGGCGGCGCGGGCCGGGCCCGCGCGAGCCCAGGGTGTCCCACGTGTTCGACAGCGCGCACCGGGAGAGCGAGAGGCAGCCGCAGCCGATGCAGTCGGTGAGGTTGTCGCGCAGCCGCTGGAGGGTCCGTATGCGGGTGTCGAGGTCCTCGCGCCAGCACTCGGAGATCCTGGCCCAGTCCGCACGGTTCGGAGTGCGGTCCTCGGGGAGCAGGGCCAGCACGTCGCGGATCGTGGCGAGCGGCATGCCGAGCTGCTGCGACGTACGGATGAAGGCGACCCGGCGCAGGGTGTCGCGGCTGTAACGGCGCTGGTTGCCCGTGGTGCGGCGGGACGTGATGAGGCCTTCGCTCTCGTAGAACCGCAGGGCGGAGGGGGCGACTCCACTCCGCTCGGCGAGCTCGCCGATGGTGGCTTCCTTGGCTTTCGGCGTGAGGCGCTGGGTCATGCGGTCAGCGTAAGTCAGCGCGGTCGTCCAACACCCCCGACCTGAACCATTGTTCAGCTCAGCTCAGCTCAGCTCAGTTCAACTCCGCAACCGCTTCCGTCAGGCACCCGCTTCAGGCACCCGGCAGGCGCACCACCGCCAGCGCGCCCCCGTCCGCCGCGTTGGCGAGGTCCACCCGGGCGCCGATCACCTGGGCCTGGCCGAACGCGATGGTCAGACCGAGCCCGGTGCCCTGGCCGCGTTCGCGCGCGCCGGTCTGGAAGCGCCGCGGGCCGTCCTGGAGCAGGTGTTCGGGGAAGCCGGGCCCGTGATCGCGGACCGTGACCTCGACGCCGTCGACCCGCACCTCGACGGGATCGCCGCCGTGCTTGCGGGCGTTGTTCACGAGGTTGGTCAGGATCCGCTCCAGGCGGCGCGCGTCCGTGCGGACGAACGTGTCGTACGCCGTCTCCGCGCCCCGCACGGTGAAACCGGCCCCCGAGCCACCGCCCGCACGCTCCGCGATGGTCTCGACGAGCCGCCCCAGCGGATGCGCCTCCAGGTCCGGCTTCTCCACCTCCGCGTCGAGGCGCGCCACTTCGAGCAGGTCCTCCGTGAGGGTGTGCAGGGCGCGGACCCGGTCGCGCACGAGCTCGGTCGGGCGGCTCGCGGGCAGCAGCTCGGCCGCCGTGTGCAGACCGGTCAGCGGGGTGCGCAGCTCGTGGGCGACATCGGCGGTGAAGCGCTGCTCGGCCTCCAGGCGCTGCTGGAGCGTCGCGGCCATCGTGTCGACGGCGGTGGCCAGTTCGGCCACCTCGTCCTTGCCGTGCCGCACACCGGGCGGGCGCGGATGGTCGATGCGGGCGTCGAGGTCGCCCTGGCTGATGCGCCGCGCGATGGCCGCCGCCGTGCGCAGCTGACGGCTCAGCCTGCTCGACAGGCCCGCGCCGCCGAGCGCGGCGAGACCGACGACGACGGCGCCCGAGATCAGCAGCCGCCGGTCGAAGTCGGCCATCTCGGCGGCCTGTTCGCGCAGCGGCTCACGGACGGACAGGACGTGCCGGGGGCGGTCGCCGACCGGCCGTGCCGCCCAGACGCACGGGTCGTCGTCCGATGCCATGTCGAGGTAGGTGGTGCGCTGCCCGGCCAGCGCCGCCCGCCGCAGCGCCGCGGGCAGCCCCGGGTCGTCGAGGGCGGAGTCCGTCTCGCTCTGGTCGACCTGTCCCGTCAGCTCGTACAGCTGGCGTACGCGCACGAGCTGCGCGATCGCCCCGGACCGCGCGCCCGACGAGACCTGGTCGAGCCGGGCGTGGTGGACGAGCAGACCGATGGCGACGGCGACCACGGCGCAGCCCGCCGCGAGCAGCGCCGTGATCTTCCAGCGCAGCCCGAGACCGAGCCCGATGCCGAACCCGAGCCCGGTGGGCGCGGGGCGCGGCATCACGGGCCTCCCGGGGACGGGGACGGGGACGGGGCCGGTGCCGGGGGCGTCGGCTCGTTCGTGTCGGTCGGCCGGGGCGGCTTCTGATAGCTCTTGATGTCGCTGACCGTGGACATCCGGGCGCCGTCCCAGTGGAAGCGCACGGCCTGCTCGCCGCCCTCGGAGCACGGGGTGCGCACCAGCAGGTCGGGGCCGATCGTCTCCACGCTCAGGTTCCTGCCGGAGGTGAAGAGGACGGGGAAGACCTTGCCGTCGTGTTCCGCGTAGACGGCCAGGAGCGACCGCCCGCTCTCCGTGTCGGCGGCCACCAGCAGCTCGGGCTTCTTGTCGCCGGTCAGGTCCAGGAACATCGGCGGCCGCAGCCCTGCCCGCCCCGGCCGGTCGATCGTCCCGCGGCCGGCGAGCGGCTTCATACGGGAGTCGGCCCGCAGGATCGCGTGGACGTCCATCGCGGCGAGCCCGCCGGAGCCGACCTTCGGCAGACCGGGCAACGCCTGCGGGGGCGGCTGGCGCGTGGCGGCCTCGGCGCCCGGGGCCCGCGACGACTTGCCCGCCCAGGCGGGCCAGACGGCCTCGGGGCGCGGCTGCACGGAGACGGACGGCGCCGCGTCGCCGTGCCCGAGACCGTCCGTGCCGCCGCAGCCGGTCAGCGCGAGGGCCGCCGGAGCGGTGAGGAGGGCGGCGCCCAGGAGGAGCGGGCGGCGGAGGATCGGATTCATGGGGGCTGACCGTCGTCACGTGGAGAGCGGGGGAACAGGGGCGCTGGGGGAGCTGGGGCGCTGGTGGTGGCCGGTCCGGGGACTGCGACGGGGATTCGACAGAGGGACCGGACCGGCCACCGCTCTCGAAGGTAGGAACCGTCCATCACGGATGCCCGGAGGTTGTGTAACAACTGCCCCCAAGCCCACCCAGAACGCCATGTTCAGGACCTTCGACCTGGGCACTCGCCCCTGGCCACAGCTGTGCTGTGCCGCGCTGTGCACAATCGGCGTATGGACGACGAACCGAACGTGCGCGCGCTGACCGTACTGACCACGACGGACGCCGAGGACAAGGCGCGGGACCTCGCGGGCGGCGCGGTGCGGGCGCGCGTCGCGGCCTGCGCGCAGATCGCCGGACCCGTCACGTCCGTGTACCGGTGGGAAGGCGCGCTGGAGACCGCCCACGAGTGGCAGGTGCTGTTCAAGACGACGCCCGGCCGCTACGCCGCCCTCGAGGCATGGCTCCACGCCGCCCACGACTACGACACCCCGGAGATCATCGCGACCCCCGTGGTGCGGGGCAGCGCCGCCTACCTGGAGTGGGTGGAGCGGGAGACCACCGAGTGACCTCACGTGCCGGGGCCCGGCTGCCGTTCTTCGTGTACGGCACGCTGCGCCCGGGGGAGCGGAACCACGCCGCCCATCTCGGCGGCCGCATCGCCGCGCAGGCACCGGCCCGGCTCCCGGACGCCGTCCTCTACGAGGGCCCCGGCTACCCCTACCTCGTCGAGGAACCCGGCGGCGGCCCGGTGCACGGGGAGTTGCTGACCGCGCTGCCCACCGCGTACGACCGGCTCCTGACCGCCCTCGACCTCCTGGAGGAGTACCGCCCGGGCGACCCCCGCAACCTCTACGAACGAGTCGTACGCGGCGCACTCCGCCCCGACGGGTCGGCGGTGCCCGCCTGGGTCTATGTCGCGGGCCCGCGCGTCGCGGCCGGGCTCCGCGCCTCCGGGACGGTGATCGACGGCGGGGACTGGGCCGTACACCGCCTCGGGAGGTAACTCCCGCCCCACCCGGCGGCGTTCGCCCCACCCGAGCGAATCCGCAGCTCAAACGCGTATCCACCCGATCCGGTGATCCGAATCACTCGTGCGAGCGAGTTGACGCGACTACGCTCTGTGAGCACCGCCAAGCTCTCCGTGTGCACCTGCTGGTGCGCGAGGCGGTGCGCGAGCACCCTGTCCCAGAAGGAATCGCCCTATGCGAGTACGCCGTTCCCTGCCGGCCCTCATCGGCGCCCTGACCCTCGGCCTCGGCATGACCCTGACGTCCTCGGCCTCCGCCGAGCCGGCGGCCGTCATGAACCCCTGCGGGTTCTACGAGACCCACAGCGACGCCTACTACAACCACTGCACGAGCGACGGCTCGAAGATCCTCATCGAGATCGACGACTGGGGTCCCAACACGATCAAGTGTGTCGGCCCGGGCGTCACCTGGATCGGCGAGGCCGGTGACGTGGACGGCGCCTGGTACATCGGCCGCACCTGCTGATCTCCTCTCAGTCTCGCGTCGGCGGGCTTCGGGCACTCAGTCCCGGGCCCGCTCCGCCCGCTCCAACCGCACCGCGCACACCTTGAACTCCGGCATCCGTGACACGGGATCCAGCGCCGGATTCGTCAGGGTGTTGGCCCGCCCCTCGCCCGGCCAGTGGAACGGCATGAAGACCGTGTCGGCGCGGATCGCCGTCGTGACCCTCGCCGGAGCCACCGCGCGGCCCCGCCGAGAGACGACGGCGACCGGATCGTCCTCCCCGACCCCCAGACGCGCGGCGAGCCTCGGATGCAGCTCCACGAAGGGCCCCGGAGCGGCAGAGTTGAGCTCGTCGACGCGCCGCGTCTGGGCCCCGGACTGGTACTGCGCGAGCACCCGCCCCGTGGTGAGCAGCACCGGATACTCCGCGTCCGGCTCCTCCCCGGCATCCCGGTGCGCCACCGGCACGAAACGCGCCCGCCCGTCCTCGGTCGCGAACCGGTCGAGGAACAGCCGCGGCGTACCCGCGGACTCCGGCCCCGCGGGGCACGGCCAGAACACTCCCTCCCCGCCGTCCGCCCGCAACCGCTCGTAGCTGATCCCCGAGTAGTCCGCGGACCCGCCCGCGCTCGCCCGCCGCAACTCCTCGAAGACCTCCTCCGGTTCGGTGGGGAACCCCTTCCCGTGGCCGAGGCGCTCCGCGAGCCCGTGCAGCACGTCGAGGTCACTGCGGACCCCGTCCGGCGCGGACACGGCCTGCCGCCGCAACAGCACCCTCCCCTCCAGGTTCGTCACCGTCCCGGTCTCCTCCGCCCACTGCGTCACCGGCAGCACCACGTCCGCGAGCCGAGCCGTCTCGGACAGCACCACATCCGCCACCGCGAGGAAGTCGAGCGACCGCAGCCTCTCCTCCACATGCGCCGCCCGCGGCGCGGAGACCACCGGGTTCGAGCCCATCAGGAGCAACGTCTTGATGTCCCCGCCCAACGCATCCAACAACTCGTACGCCGACCGCCCCGGCCCCGGCAGCGAGTCCGGGTCCACCCCCCAGACCTCCGCCACATGGGCCCGCGCCGCCGGATCGGTCAGCTTGCGGTAACCCGGCAACTGGTCCGCCTTCTGACCGTGTTCGCGCCCACCCTGGCCGTTGCCCTGCCCCGTCAGGCAGCCGTACCCGGACAGCGGCCGCCCCGCGCGCCCCGTGGCGAGACACAGGTTGATCCACGCCCCCACCGTGTCCGTGCCCTTGGACTGCTGCTCCGGCCCGCGCGCGGTGAGCACCATCGCGTTGTCGACGTCGCAGAAGAGACGCACGGCCTCCCGCAGCTCGGGCACCGCCACACCGGTGATCCGCTCGACATGCTCCGGCCAGTGCGCCATCGCCGCCGCCCGCGCCTCCTCCCATCCACTCGTCCGCTCCTCGATGAACGCCTCGTCCGTCCGGCCCTCGGCCACGACCAGGTGCAGCAGCCCGAGCGCCAGGGCGAGATCCGTGCCGGGCCTCGGCGCCAGGTGCAGGTCGGCCTGCTCGGCCGTCCTGGTCCGCCGGGGGTCCACGACGATCAGCGTGCCGCCGTTCGCCCTGAGCTCGGTCAGATACCGCAAGGCGGGCGGCATCGTCTCGGCGAGGTTCGACCCGACGAGGATCACGCAGCCGGTGCGCGGGATGTCCGCCAGCGGGAACGGCAGCCCCCGGTCGAGCCCGAACGCCCGCTGCCCGGCGGCCGCGGCCGACGACATGCAGAACCGTCCGTTGTAGTCGATCTGCGACGTGCCCAGCGCCACCCTCGCGAACTTGCCCAGCGCGTACGCCTTCTCGTTCGTCAGGCCGCCCCCGCCGAACACCCCGCACGCGTCCGCGCCGTGTTCCGCACGAGTGCGGGTGAGCTCGCCGGCGATCCGGTCAAGGGCCTCCTCCCAGGTGGCCGGCGTGAGCCTGCCCGTGGCGTGGGATCGGACGAGTGGCTCGGTCAGACGCACCCGGGAGGAGAGCACGGCGGGAGCTGTGCGGCCCTTGCCGCACAGGGCTCCCTTGTTGACGGGGAAGTCCGGCCGCTCGACGACCTCCACACCTTGGGGGCCCTTGGTGAGGGCCATCCCGCATTGCAGCGCGCAGTACGGGCAGTGGGTCGAAGTCGCCGTGGTGTGCATGGGGTCAGCGTGCGTCGGGCTTGTTACGTGTCCTGCGTTCGCGTGTTACGCGTGCGGTAACCCCATCTCAGTCGTGCCCGCACCCTGCGGTGAGGCCTCCCTCCTTGTGCCGTTTCGCTCCATGGCTTCTCGTCTGCCTGGATCTGAGCGTTGCCGGGTGCGGGTTGTTCTTGGCTGGTCGCGCAGTTCCCCGCGCCCCTGACGGGGCGCGCCGGTTCTTGCGATCCTGATGGGGCGCGTCGGTTCTTGCGTCCTTTACGGGGCGCGGTGGGTCGTCAGGGCTTGGGTTATGGATGGTTCCTCGGGGCCCAGGAAGTGGGGGTCCGGGTGGAATGTTGCGTCGAGGGCTGCCTTGCCTGCCGCGAAGATTTCCCGGGCGCCGCCGTAGTACCAGGTCGTGTCGTGTACGGCGTCCACCGCGACCCCGTACGACGAGACTCCCGCCGCGTCGCACAGCGCGACCGCTCTGCGTATGTGGAAGCCCTGGCTGATCAGCACCGCACGGTCCACGCCGAAGATCTTCTTGGCGCGGACGCAGGAGTCCCAGGTGTCGAATCCTGCGTAGTCACTCACTATGCGGCGGCCCGGCACGCCGTGTTCCTTGAGATAGGCGCGCATGGCGTCCGGCTCGTCGTAGTCCTCGCGGCTGTTGTCGCCCGTGACGAGCACGACCTCTATTCGCCCCGTGCGGTACAACTCCGCCGCCGCGTCGAGCCGGTGCGCCAGATACGGCGACGGCTCGCCCTTCCACAGCCCGGCGCCGAAGACCACCGCGACCCGGGTGCGCGGCGCGTCCGCGACCGAGCCCACCTTGCCGTCCGTCGTCACGAACAGCCAGGTCGCGGGCAGCAGCGCCAGCACGCACAGCGCCATCACCGCCTGCACCGCACGCCGCTGCCCCCGCCGTGACCGCGGCAGCCGCAGCCGCAGCCAGTGAGGCTGTCGGAATCGCAGTCGCCGCCACGGTCGCGGGTCGTCCCTCCGGCGCGCCGTCCCGTCGCCGTCCCCGTGTCTCTCCATGAGTGATCCGCCCCCGTGCCCGTCGGATCTCCCCCGATCCGATCAATGCCACAACCGTAGACCCGCCCACCGGCCACGTCAGTGACCCGTGTCCCCGAAACACCCCCGAGAACACCCCCGAGAACATCCCCGAGAACACCCCGACCCCGCCCTGGCAGCGCCCCGCGGTCCACCGTGAGCCCGTTGAAAACAGTCGTCACGGGCGCGCAACGCGTCCGCAATATGTCCCCGCCATCCTCAATTCATGACGCCGTCGACCGCTCTTCGCGACGAGTCCGGCAGCACTCACCTCGACAGTACGGCGCAGATCATGGACCGCATCAACAGCCAGCTCGGCACCCAGCTCAGCCTCGTCTCACCCGACGGCAGCCGCCGCCCCGCCCCGCGCCACACCCCACGTCCCGACCCCCGCCCCACGCTCGTCCTCGTCGCCCACGGCAGCCGCGACCCGCGCGCCCTCACCACCGTCACGGCCCTCGCCGAGCGGATCCGCGAGCAACGCCCCGGCCTCACCGTCCGGCTCGGCCACATCGAGCTGAACGAACCGCTGCTCACCGAGACCCTCGCGGCGCAGCGGTCCGGCTCCGCCGTGCTCGTGCCGCTGCTCCTCGGCCGTGGCCAGCACGTCAAGCGCGACGTGCCGGCGGCCGCCGAGGGCGCGCCCCACCTCGACACCCGCGTCGCCGCCCCGCTCGGCCCCCACCCGCTGCTCGCCGAGGCGCTGCACGCCCGGCTCGTCCAGGCCGGATGGCCCGAGCGGCCCCGGGGCGCGGGCGCGCGGCGCAGGCACGCGGTGGTCCTCGCCGCCGCGGGCTCCCGCGACCCCGAGTCGGCCGCCGACACGGAGACCGCCGCCGGGCTGCTCGCCGAACGCCTGGGCGTCCCCGTCCTGCCCGCCTACGCCGCGCCCACCCCGGCCTGCGCCCGCACCGTCCCGGAGGCGCTCGAAGCCCTCGCCGCGGACGGCCGGACCCGCACCGCCGTCGCCGCCTACTTCACCGCGCCCGGCCGCTTCGCCACCCAGACCGCGGCCGCCGCACCCTGGATCGCCGCGGCCCCCCTCGGCCCCCACCCGGCACTCGCCCGCCTCGTCCTGCACCGCTACGACCAGGCACGCACCACCCCGGCACCGGTCCGGCGGCGGCTCACCAGCGTCTGACGGAGGACAGACGAGGGAGGACGGACGAGGGAGGCCGAATCCAAGGGGCCAGATCCCTGTTTGTCACTGCTTGCGTCTACTGTCGGTGCATGGAAGGCACAGGCTCAGCACCGAACGCGCGACCCGAGGCCCGCACCGCCCAAGGCGTCCACAGCGTCTACAGCGCCTACGACGACGCGGCCGTCGAGCGGTGGGCCGCCGAGCCCGACAAGCGGCCGGGGCGCACGGCCTTCCAGCGCGACCGCGCGCGCGTCCTGCACTCCGCGGCGCTGCGCCGCCTCGCCGGAAAGACCCAGGTCGTCACGCCCGGCACCAGGAGCCAGGCCTGGGACGCCAGCGCCCGCACCCGGCTGACGCACTCCCTGGAGTGCGCCCAGGTGGGCCGCGAGCTGGGCGCCGCCCTGGGCTGCGACCCCGACCTGGTCGAGACGGCCTGCCTCTCCCACGACCTCGGCCACCCCCCGTTCGGGCACAACGGCGAACAGGCGCTGAACGAAGTGGCGGCGGACTGCGGCGGCTTCGAGGGCAACGCCCAGTCGCTCAGGCTCCTCACCCGCATCGAGCCGAAGCGCTTCATCCGCTCCGAGTCCACCGGCGACCTCGTCAGCGTCGGTCTCAACCTCACCCGGGCCGCCCTCGACGCCGCCACCAAGTACCCCTGGCCGCGCGGCGCCCACCCCGCCGACCCGGCATCCCCTAAATTCGGTGTCTACGAAGATGACCGGCCCGTCTTCGACTGGGTCCGCAAGGAGGCCCCGGGACAGCGCATCTGTTTCGAGGCACAGGTCATGGACTGGTCCGACGACGTCGCGTACTCGGTGCACGACTTCGAAGACGGCCTGCACGCCGGCCACATCGATCCGAACGCGTTGCACGCCGAGCCCGAGCGCCAGGACATCTACGCCGTCGCACTCGGGCGTTACGTCCCTTCGGACACCGACCCCGAAGAGCTCGCCCAGGCGCTCGACCGCCTCCTGGACCAGGAGTGGTGGCCGCACGGATACGACGGATCGGCCGTCGCGCAGGCCCGGTTGAAGGACGCCACCAGCCAGCTCATCGGCCGCTTCTGCCTGGCCGCGGAGAGCGCCACCCGTGCGCGGTACGGCACGGGTCCCCTCACGCGGTACGGCGCGGAGCTCGTCGTCCCCCGCGCGGCACGACACGAATGCGCCGTACTGAAGGCCGTCGCCGACCGCTATGTGATGCAGCGCCCCGCCCAGGAGCGGCTCCGCGCGGACCAGCGCGTCGTCGTCGCCGAGCTCGCCGAGGCACTCACCACGCGCGCACCCGACGGACTCGACCCGCAGTTCCGCGCGCTGTACGACGCGGCGCCCGACGACCGCGCCGCCCAGCGCGTCGTGGTCGACCAGATCGCGTCCCTCACCGACGCCGCGGCCCGCGCCCTGCACACCCGGCTGACGGCGAGACTTTGATGAAACAACGGTAAGTGACCATGGAGTGACCACAGGGCGTGACGAAATGTGGCCAGTCGAGCTCACGCCCCCTTCCCGCATCACGCTCTGTGCGGGACGCTCCCTGGTGCGGCAAGGCCGAAGGGCAACGCTGTGTTCTTCCGGGGGACACCCCCGGTACCCCGGGCAAGGAGGCATCAAGTGGTCGACGCGGATCAGACGTTCGTCATTGTCGGAGGAGGTCTGGCCGGCGCCAAGGCGGCCGAGACCCTGCGCTCCGAAGGGTTCACCGGCCGGGTGATCCTCATCGGCGACGAGCGGGACCACCCCTACGAGCGCCCGCCCCTCTCCAAGGGGTACCTCCTCGGCAAGGAGGAGCGCGACAGCGTCTTCGTGCACGAACCGGGGTGGTACGCGCAGGCGGACGTCGAACTGCACCTGGGCCAGACCGTCGTCGCCGTCGACCGCGAAGCGAAGGCCGTGCGCCTCGGCGACGGCACCGTCATCCGCTACGACAAACTGCTCCTTGTCACCGGCGCCGAGCCGCGCCGCCTCGACGTCCCGGGCACCGACCTCGCGGGCGTCCACCACCTGCGCCGCCTCGCGCACGCCGACCGGCTGCGGCACGTCCTCGCAGCCCTGGGCAGGGACAACGGCCACCTGGTGATCGCGGGCGCCGGCTGGATCGGCCTGGAGATCGCGGCGGCCGCCCGGGAGTACGGCGCGGAGGTCACCGTCGTCGAGCCCGAGCCGACGCCGCTGCACGCCGTCCTCGGTCCCGAGGTCGGCCAGATGTTCGCCGACCTGCACGCCGAGCACGGCGTCCGCTTCCACTTCGGGGCCCGCCTCACCGAGATCGTCGGCCAGGACGGCATGGTCCTCGCCGCCCGCACGGACGACGGCGAGGAGCACCCCGCGCACGACGTGCTCGCCGCGATCGGCGCGGCCCCGCGCACGGCCCTCGCCGAGGCCGCAGGCCTCGACCTGGTCGACCGCGCCGAAGGCGGCGGCATCGCCGTCGACGCGTCGCTGCGCACCTCCGACCCCGACATCCACGCCGCGGGCGACGTGGCCGCCGTCCACCACGCGCTCTTCGACACGAGCCTGCGCGTGGAGCACTGGGCCAACGCCCTCAACGGCGGCCCCGCCGCAGCCCGCGCCATGCTCGGCCAGGACGTCACGTACGACCGCGTGCCCTACTTCTTCTCCGACCAGTACGACGTGGGCCTGGAGTACTCGGGCTGGGCGCCCCCGGGCACGTACGACCAAGTGGTGGTCCGCGGTGACACCGGCAAGCGCGAGTTCGTCGCCTTCTGGCTGCGCGAAGGGCAGGTCCTCGCGGGGATGAACGTGAATGTGTGGGACGTCACGGAGACCGTGCAGGAGCTCATCCGGCGGGGCGCCCGCCCCGACCCCGACGCCCTCGCGGACCCGTCGACCCCCCTGGCGTCGCTCCTGACGTGACCGGCCGGGCGGGAGTGTCACAGGCGCGCCGTAGTATTCGTACGTGGCAGGCAGGATCAATGACGAGGACGTGAAGGCGGTTCGGGACGCGGTCCCGATCGACGCCGTGGTCTCCGACTACCTCCAGCTGCGCAACGCGGGGGGTGGAAACCTCAAGGGTCTGTGCCCCTTCCACGACGAGAAGTCACCGTCCTTCCAGGTCAGCCCGAGCAAGGGTCTCTTCCACTGCTTCGGCTGCCAGGAAGGCGGCGACACGATCGCCTTCGTGATGAAGATCGACCACCTCACGTTCTCCGAGACGGTCGAGCGCCTCGCCGCCCAGGCAGGCATCACGCTCCGCTACGAAGAGGGTGGCTACAACCCCTCGCACCAGCGCGGCGAGCGCATCCGCCTCGTCGAGGCCCACAAGATCGCCGCCCAGTTCTACGTGGACCAGCTGGAGAGCGCCGAGGCCGAGATCGGCCGCAAGTTCCTCGCCGAGCGCGGCTTCGACCAGACCGCGGCCGCGCACTTCGGCGTGGGGTACAGCCCCGCGGGCTGGGACCACCTCACCCGCTATCTGCGCGGCAAGGGCTTCAGCGACAAGGAGCTGACCCTCTCCGGCCTCTCCCAGGAGGGCCGCCGCGGCCCCATCGACCGCTTCCGCGGCCGCCTCATGTGGCCGATCCGCGACATCGGCGGCGAAGTGGTCGGCTTCGGCGCCCGCAAGCTCCGCGACGACGACAACGGCCCGAAGTACCTGAACACGCCCGAGACGCCGATCTACAAGAAGTCCCAGGTCCTGTACGGAATCGATCTCGCCAAAAAGGAGATCGCCAAGTCCAGCCGCGCCGTCGTCGTCGAGGGGTACACGGACGTGATGGCCTGCCACCTCGCGGGCATCACCACCGCCATCGCGACCTGCGGCACGGCCTTCGGCGGCGACCACATCAAGATCCTCCGCCGTCTCCTGATGGACAACGGCTCGGCCCGGGTGATCTTCACCTTCGACGGCGACGCGGCCGGCCAGAAGGCGGCCCTGCGCGCCTTCGAGGACGACCAGAAGTTCGCCGCAGAGACGTACATCGCGATCGCCCCCGACGGCATGGACCCCTGCGACCTGCGCCTCGCCAAGGGCGACGGCGCAGTCGCCGACCTGGTCGAACCGCGCACGCCGCTCTTCGAGTTCGCGCTCCGCCAGATCGTCTCGCGCTACGACCTGGAGACCCCCGCCGGCCGCGCCGCCGCCCTGGACGAGGCCGCCCCCGTGGTGGCCCGCATCAAGAACAGCGGCGCGCAGCACGAGGTCGCCGTGCAGCTCGCCGGCATGCTCGGCATCCTCGACACGCAGTTCGTCGTCAAGCGCGTCGCGCAGCTGGCCCGCTGGGCCCGCGACCGCGGCGGCCGGGGCCCGGCCCCCGCCCCGCAGCGCTCCTCCCCGGCGTACGAGGCCGCGCCCCAGGGCTTCAGCGGCCCCGCGCTCAACCTGCGCAGTCCCGCCCACCGCACCGAGCGCGAGTTGCTCAAACTGGCCCTGCAGTACCCGCAGTTGGTCTCCCCGGCCTTCGACGCGTACGGCCTGGACGAGTTCACCGCCCCGCCCTACGCCGCGGTGCGCCGCGCCATCGAGGAGGCGGGCGGCGCCGAGCAGGGCGCGCAGGACCCGCAGGAGTACCTCGTCCGCGTCCGCGAAGCCGCGCCCGACAACGCGGTCCGCTCCATGGTCACCGAGCTCGCCGTCGAGGCGATCCTCCGCAAGACCGTCGACGAGATGTACGCGGGCATGCAGCTGGTCCAGGTCAGGCTGCGCGCCGTCGACCGCCGCATCCGGGACGTCCAGGGCAGCCTCGCCCGGCTCGGCGCGGGCGGCGACCCGCAGCATCTGGCGGCGGTCCAGAGCGAGTTGTGGGTCCTCCAGCAGTACGGCCAGGCGCTGCGCGAGCGGGGCGCGGAAGCGCTCTGAGGCGACCCCGGCGGCCGCCGGGAGGTTCAGCCGAGCGGCTGAGGGTTACCCGTCGGGTAACCACGCGGTCACGGACCGGACTCAAAAAGTCACCGCACGCCCCTCGTGGCGGCCGTGTGTCGTGCCCCACACTGGGTTCCGGTGCCTGAGTCCTCGGAGCGCGGCCGACCCGCCGACAGCGGGTCCGACACCCCCGCGGTTCCACACATCGTGTCCGGGACGGACAGCGGCGAGGCCGTCGTCCCTCTCCCGTTGCCGCACGCCTCAGCAGCGATCACCCTGGAGGTCGCCCCCGTGCAGACCCAGACCCTCACCCAGACCGACACCGCCGCGCGCGCGGATGCGGATACGAACGTCCTGGAGGCGGTCCCGCCGCAGAGCCGAGCCACCCGGCACCCGGAGGCGCAGGGCGAGCCCGAAGCGGCGGAGCCCCAGGCGGTACAGGAGATTCCGGAGGCCCCCGAGGCCCTGGAGCCCGAGACGCTCGACCTCCCCACGCCCCGCAGCCGCGCCGACACCGGCGGCCCCTCGTCCGACCTGTTCCGCCAGTACCTGCGCGAGATCGGGCGGATCCCGCTGCTCACCGCCGCGGAGGAGGTGGAGCTGGCCCGCGCCGTCGAGGCCGGCCTCTTCGCCGAGGAGAAGCTGAGCAACACCCCCGACCTGGACTCCCAACTCGCCCTGGACCTCGACAAGCTGGTCGTCGTGGGCCGCATGGCGAAGCGCCGCCTCATCGAGGCCAACCTCCGCCTGGTCGTCTCCGTCGCCAAGCGGTACGTGGGCCGCGGCCTCACCATGCTCGACCTCGTCCAGGAGGGCAACCTCGGCCTGATCAGGGCGGTCGAGAAGTTCGACTACGCCCGGGGCTACAAGTTCTCGACGTACGCGACCTGGTGGATCCGCCAGGCCATGTCCCGCGCCCTCGCGGACCAGGCCCGCACCATCCGCGTGCCGGTGCACGTCGTGGAGCTCATCAACCGTGTCGTACGCGTCCAGCGCCGCATGCTCCAGGAGCGGGGCTACGAGCCCACGCCCGAAGAGGTCGCCGCCCACCTGGACCTGCCGCACGAGCGCGTCAGCGAGGTCCTGCGCCTGGCCCAGGAGCCCGTGTCGCTGCACGCGCCCGTCGGCGAGGAGGACGACGTCGCGCTCGGCGACCTCATCGAGGACGGCGACGCCGCGAGCCCCGTGGAGTCGGCGGCGTTCCTGCTCCTGCGCGAGCACCTGGAAGCGGTCCTCTCCACGCTCGGCGAGCGGGAGCGCAAGGTGGTCCAGCTGCGCTACGGCCTCGCGGACGGCAGGCCCCGCACCCTGGAGGAGATCGGCCGGATCTTCGGTGTGACCCGCGAACGCATCCGGCAGATCGAGTCCAAGACCCTGAACAAACTCCGGGACCACGCCTTCGCGGACCAGCTCAGGGGCTACCTCGACTGAGGCAGCCCCCCGGCAGGCCCGCGTAGCCTTAGTCGACCTCGGCCACTGCCTGCGCGAACTGCGCCGCGTACAACCGTGCGTACGCCCCGTCCGCGGCCAGCAGCGCATCGTGCGTGCCCTGCTCCACGATCGCCCCGTTCTCCATGACCAGGATCGTGTCGGCGTCCCGGATCGTGGAGAGCCGGTGCGCGATGACGAAGCTCGTGCGCCCGTGCGCGAGGCGGGCCATCGCCTTCTGGATCAGCACCTCGGTGCGGGTGTCGACGGAACTCGTCGCCTCGTCGAGCACCAGGATCACCGGGTCGGAGAGGAACGCCCGCGCGATGGTGATGAGCTGCTTCTCGCCCGCGCTCACGCCCGTGCCGTCGTCGTCGATGACCGTGTCGTACCCGTCGGGGAGCGTCCGCACGAAACGGTCCGCGTGGGCGGCGCGCGCCGCCTCCTCGATCTCCTCGCGCGTGACGTCCTTCGCCGCGCCGTACGCGATGTTCTCCGCGATGGTGCCGCCGAACAGCCAGGTGTCCTGGAGCACCATGCCGATGCCGGACCGCAGCTCGTCCCGCGACATGTCCGCGATGTCGACGCCGTCGAGCGTGATGCGCCCGCCCGTCACTTCGTAGAACCGCATCAGCAGGTTGACCAGCGTCGTCTTGCCCGCGCCGGTCGGTCCGACGATGGCGACCGTGTGGCCGGGATCGACGACCAGGGAGAGGTCCTCGATGAGCGGCTTGTCCTCCTCGTACCGGAAGGACACATGCTCCATCCCGACGCGCCCGCGCAGCTTCGCGGGCCGCTCGCCGGGCACCGGGTCGGCCTCCTGCTCCGGCGCGTCGAGGATGTCGAAGACCCGCTCGGCGGACGCCACACCCGACTGCACCAGGTTCGCCATCGAGGCGACCTGCGTGAGCGGCATCGAGAACTGCCGCGAGTACTGGATGAAGGCCTGCACGTCACCGATCGACAGCGACCCGGAGGCCACCCGGAGGCCGCCCACCACGGCGACCAGCACGTAGTTCAGATTCGAGATGAAGTACATCAGCGGCTGCATGACACCGCTGTTGAACTGTGCCTTGAACCCGGCCTCGTACAGCTGCTCGTTCTGCTCGGCGAACGCCTTCGCCGACTCCTCCTGCCGACCGAAGACCTTCACCAGGGCGTGCCCGGTGTACATCTCCTCGACGTGGGCGTTGAGCGCGCCGGTGGTCTTCCACTGCTGCACGAACTGCGGCTGCGACCGCTTGCCGACCTTCGTCGCCACGTAGAACGACAGCGGGACCGTGACCAGCGCCACCAGCGCGAGCAGCGGCGACACCCAGAACATCATCACCAGGACGCCGATGATGGTCAGCAGCGAGTTGATGAGCTGGCCCATCGTCTGCTGCAGCGTCTGGTTGATGTTGTCGAGGTCGTTCGTGGCGCGGCTCAGCACCTCGCCGCGCTGCCGCTTGTCGAAGTACGCCAGCGGCAGCCGCGACAGCTTCGCCTGTACGTCGCCGCGCAGCCGGAAGACGGTCCGGTTGATGGCGCGGTTCGAGAGCCGCGTCGCCACGGCCATCAGCAGCCCCGCCACCACGAACGTGCCGAGGGCGAGCAGCAGGACCTCGCCCACCGCGCCGAAGTCGATGCCCTTGCCGGGGGTGAAGTCGACGCCGGAGAGCATGTCGGCCATGCCGCCCTCGCCCTTGGCGCGCAGACCGTCGAGGGCCTGTTCCTTCGTCGTCCCCGCGGGCATGTCACGGCCGACGATGCCCGCGAAGAGCAGGTCGGTCGCGCGGCCGAGGATCTTCGGGCCGAGCACGGAGAGGGCGACGCTCAGGACGCCGGCCACGAGCATCCCGTACATCGTGGCGCGCTCGGGCCTGAACTGCGCGAGCAGCCGCTTGCCCGAGCCCTTGAAGTCCATGGACCGGGAGTCCGGCCCCATCATCGGTCCACCGATGCCAGGGGGCATTACGCGGCCTCCGCTTCCGTCAGCTGGGAGAGCACGATCTCCCGGTAGGTCTCATTGGTCTCCATCAGCTCGTGATGGCGGCCCGTGCCCACGACCCGGCCCTCGTCGAGGACCACGATGCGGTCGGCGTCCCGGATGGTCGACACGCGCTGGGCGACGATGACGACGGTCGCCCCGGCGGTCTCCCGGCCGAGCGCGGACCGCAGCGCCGCGTCGGTGGCGTAGTCGAGCGCGGAGAACGAGTCGTCGAAGAGGTAGATCTCCGGGCGTTGCACGAGGGTCCGCGCGATGGACAGGCGCTGGCGCTGGCCACCGGAGACATTCGTGCCGCCCTGGGCGATCGGCGCGTCGAGCCCTTCCTCCAGGCCCTCGACGAACTCCTTGGCCTGGGCGACCTCGAGGGCGTGCCACAGCTCCTCGTCGGTGGCGTCCGGGTTGCCGTAGCGCAGGTTGGTCGCCACGGTGCCGGCGAAGAGGTACGGCTTCTGCGGGACGAGGCTGACGGTCTTCGCGAGCAGGACGGGATCGAGGGTGCCCACGTCCACGCCGCCGACCAGCACCTCGCCCTCGGTCGCGTCGATGAGTCGCGGCACGAGGCCGAGCAGCGTCGACTTGCCGCTGCCGGTCGACCCGATGACGGCGGTCGTCTCGCCGGGGCGGGCCACCAGGTGGATCGACTTGAGGACGGGCTCCTCGGCGCCCGGGTAGCGGAAGCCGGCGTCCCGGATCTCCAGGTGGCCGTGGCTGCGCAGCTCGTGCACCGGGGCGGGCGGCGGCACCACGCTGCTCTCGGTGTCCAGGACCTCCTCGATGCGCTCGGCGCAGACCTCCGCGCGCGGCACCATCATGAACATGAAGGTGGCCATCATCACGGACATCACGATCTGCATCAGATAGGTGAGGAACGCGGTGAGCGCGCCGATCTGCATGCCGCCGCTGTCGATGCGGTGCGCGCCGAACCACACCACCGCGATCGAGGAGATGTTCACGACGGTCATGACGATCGGGAACATCAGCGCGAGCAGCTTGCCGGTGCCGAGCGACACGTCGGTCAGATCGGCGTTGGCCTTGCGGAAGCGCTCCTTCTCGTACGTGTCCCTGACGAAGGCGCGGATGACGCGGTTGCCGGTGATCTGCTCGCGAAGGACCCGGTTCACGGTGTCGAGCCGCTCCTGCATGGTGCGGAACAGGGGCCGCAGTCGCCGCACGATCAGACTGACGCTGATGCCGAGGACGGGCACGACGGCGACCAGGACCGTGGAGAGCGGCACGTCGAGACCGAGCGCCATGACGATGCCGCCGACGCACATGATGGGCGCCGACACCATCAGCGTGAACGACATCAGGACCAGCATCTGCACCTGCTGGACGTCGTTGGTGGTCCGCGTGATCAGCGTCGGGGCGCCGAACTGGCCCACTTCGCGTGCGGAGAAGGACTGCACCCGGTCGAAGACGGCGGCCCGCACATCCCGGCCGAGGGCCGCGGCGGTCCGCGCGCCGTAGAAGACGGCGCCGACGTTGCACACCATCTGCACGACGGTGACGGCGATCATGATGCCGCCGAACGCGAGGATGTAGCCGGTGTCTCCCTGGACGACACCGTTGTCAATGATGTCGGCGTTCAGGCTGGGCAGGTAGAGGGCGGCGCAGGTCTGCAGGAACTGCAGCAGCACCAGCAAGGCGATGGGTTTGTGGTACGGACGCAGGTACGTCCGCAGGAGTCGTATGAGCACGCTCGGTCTCTCGAGGAGTCGGGTGACGGCAAGTTGGGCGAGGTCGCTCCCATACTCCGGCACCCGACCCAGGGCCGTGCAACCGATTAACCCATGACCGGGTCAAATTTCAGCCCCGGTCAAGAACTGGGCCCACTCAAGAACAAAGCGGGCGGATCAGTAGCCGAAGGCGCCGGGATGCGTCTGCTCCCGTACCGTCGCGTGCTGCTGCCGCACCGCCTGGCCCACCGCGAGCTCCTCACCGGGCTCGAAGATCTGCGCCGCGGCCCCCTGCCAGTGCGGCAGTTGACCCGTCAGCGCCCACGCGGCCTGCCGTGCCGCACCGATCGCGGCATAGTCGGCGGGCTGCGGCACCACGACCTGCGTACCGAACAGCATCGGCGCCGCGGCCTGCACGGCGGGCAGCTCCGCGGCGGCGCCGAGCAGGAACACCCGCCGGACCTCGACCCCCCGCGCCCGCAGGACGTCGAGCGCGTCCCCGAGCCCGCACAGCATGCCCTCGAAGGCCGCCCGCGCCAGGTGCTCCGGCTTCATCGACTCGCGCCGAAGGCCGGTCAGCGTCCCCGCCGCGTGCGGCAGGTTCGGCGTCTTCTCGCCCTCCAGATACGGGAGGAGCACCAGGCCGTGCGCGCCCGGCGTCGACTTCATGGCGAGCGCGGAGAGCTCCTCCAGGTCGGCGAGGCCGAGCATCTCGGCGGTGCCCCGCAGCACCCGCACGGCGTTCGCCGTGTGGACGACCGGCAGATGCATACCGGTGGCGTCCGCGAGCGAGGTGATGATGCCGCGCCCGTCGGTCAGGGCCTCGTGGTGCACGGCCATCACCGAACCGGAGGCGCCGAGCGACACCACGGCGTCGCCCTGCCGCACCCCGAGTCCGAAGGCCGCCGCCATCGTCTCGCCCGTGCCCGCGGAGATCAGCAGCCCCTCGGGCGTCGTCCCCGCGGCCTCGGCGGGTCCGATCACCTCGGGCAGCATCGCCTGGTGCCCCAGGGCCAGTTCGACGAGGTCGGGGCGGTAGGAGCCGGTCGCCGCCGACCAGTAGCCGGTGCCCGACGCGCCGCCCCGGTCGGTCGTGCGCCGGGCCGGCCTGCCGAGGAGCTGCCACACCAGCCAGTCGGGCGCCTGCAGCAGCCCCGCCACGTGCCGCGCCGCCTCCGGCTCGGTCTTCGCCAGCCAGCGCAGCTTCGTCACGGGGTGCGCCGACTGCGGCACGCACCCCACGGCCTGCGCCCAGGCCTCGCGGCTGCCGAGCCGGTCGATGAGGTCGACGGCGGACACCTGCGCCCGCCGGTCGTTGCCGACGAGCGCGGGCCGCACGGTGTTGCCGTGCTGGTCGAGCGGTACGAGCGCGTTCTGCTGGGCGGACACGCCGATGGCCTGCACGCCTTCGAGGAGCCCGCCGCCCGCGGCTTCGCCGAGGGAGAGCAGCCAGGCCTGTGGATCGACATCGGAGGGCCTGCCGCTCTCGGCGCTCTCCAGCGGATGAGGGGCGTACCCCTGCTTGAGCACGGCGCCCGTGTCCGTGTCACAGACCACGATGCGCGTGAAATCGGGCGAACTGTCCAACCCTGCGACTATCCCCATGCCTGGAATTCTGCCGCACCGAGGGACGTGTCCCGTACCTCTGTTCGCTCTCCGTGATCCGTGACCCGGCCGAACCGCGCTCTCGCGCAGTCCTGCCTACGTGTTGCTCGTGCCCCAGTCGTCCTCGGTGCCGCCGCCCGGTCCGCGCTCGCGCAGGGACCGGACCCGGTCGGCGACCGATTCGGGCATCTTGTCCCCGACCTTCTCGGAGACCGTGTGGAAGGCCTTGCCCGCCACCTCGCGCCCCTGCTGGGTCGCGGACTCCACGGTGTTGCGCACCGCCGGGTTCTGCGAGATCTCGCGGGCGGACTTCCGCAACTGCTCATAGCGCTCGCGTCCGGCCCGGGTCCCGAGCACGTACCCGAGGGCCAGTCCCGCCACGAATGTGAGCCGGTACCGCATGGCTGCCACCCTTCCCTTGCGTCGGCTTCGCACGTCTGTCACTCGTATCTGTCACGCGTCTGTCGCTCGCCTGCTGATCGCCCGAGGGATACCGATTGGCGGAGCACCCCCCTGCTTGCGCTAATGTATGTGTCGCAGCGAGCGCGCGCCGCCCGGAGAGTTCCCAGGTAGGTGCGTTCGATGCAACGAGACGATCCCCTGTAGCTCAATTGGCAGAGCAGCCGGCTGTTAACCGGCAGGTTACTGGTTCGAGTCCAGTCGGGGGAGCTCGGTCTCCTGTAGCTCAATTGGCAGAGCAGCCGGCTGTTAACCGGCAGGTTACTGGTTCGAGTCCAGTCGGGAGAGCTGTACAGAAGGACCCTCGAGATGTCTGTCGGGGGTCCTTCTTCGTACGGTTCCGCACTGGTTCCGCACGGGTTCCGCGCCTCGTGGAACCACGCGGGCAGCCCTGCGGTCCTCATGGTCGTGCGATGCCGACCATCCGAAGCAGGAGATCGTATGAGCGGCTATGCTGCGGCAGACGGCGCGCACAAATGTGCGCGACGCGCCGTTAGGGGCGGTAGCTCAGCCGGTTAGAGCAGCGGACTCATAATCCGTCGGCCGTGGGTTCGAGTCCCACCCGCCCCACCATGTGTTGCCCATGCAGGAACGTTTTAAGCAGGGGCGACGTAAGGCCCCCGCCGACGGCGGGGGCCTTTTTCGTGCCGTCGGACGTCCGACATCAGACGTCCGATCTCAGGCGTCCGACCTCAGGCGTCCGGCGAGGTCGCCGGGCGGCCCTTGCGGCGGCGCGGCCACTTGCGGGTGTCGCGGGGCTCCACGTAGGGCTCCTCCTCCGGGGGCATGCCGCCGGAGATCGCCCGCTGGCGGGCCAGCTCCGCGTCGAATTCGAGGCCGAGCAGGATGGCCAGGTTCGAGAGCCAGAGCCAGATCAGGAAGACGACGACACCGGCGAGGGTCCCGTACGTCTTGTTGTACGAGGCGAAATTGGCGACGTACAGCGCGAAGCCGCCGGAGGCGAGCAGCCAGAGCAGGACCGCGAGGGCGCTGCCGGGGCTCAGCCAGCGGAAGCCGGGTCCTCGGACGTTCGGGGCGCGCCAGAAGAGCAGGCCGATCATCACGATCACGAGGACGAGCAGGACCGGCCACTTGGCGATGGACCAGGCGGTCAGCGCCGCGTCGCCCACGCCGATCGCGTCACCGGCCCGCTCGGCCAGCGGTCCCGTGAAGACCACGATCACCGCGCTGACGGCGAGCAGGATCATGAGGACCACGGTCAGGGCGATGCGGAGCGGGGTCAGCTTCCACACCGGGCGGCCCTCGGGAAGGTCGTAGACGGCGTTGGAGGTGCGGATGAACGCCGCCACGTAACCGGAGGCCGACCAGACCGCGAGCACCAGGCTCACGATCGCCATCACGCCGCTGGTGCCGCCGCTGTCCCCGAGCTGCCGCACCGCGTCACCGAGCAGGTCGCGCACCGGTCCGGGGGCCAGCTTCTGAAGGTTGTCGAGGACCGTGCGGGTCGCCGACTCACCGATCACACCCAGGATGGAGACGAGGACCAGCAACGCCGGAAAGAGGGAGAGGACGCCGTAGTACGTCAGGGCGGCGGCCCGGTCGGCCAGGTCGTCGTCCATGAACTCCTTGCCGGTGCGCTTCAGGACCGACCACCAGGAGCGCGCGGGCAGCTCGGTGGGCTCGTCCGGGGCGGCCCGCTCGACCTCCGGCCCCGGGCCACTGCCGATGGCCGGCTCGGCCCTGCCGGAGGCCGGCTCGTTCTCGCCGTGCACGTGTTTGTCCCTGCCGAAGAGTGCCATGCGGAGGCGAGTTGACCGGTTCGGGCGGCGTATGCCTGCTGGGGGGTGGGCGTGCTGGGGCTTGGAGGTTCCTCCAGGGTGGAGGACGTGTGGGCGCAGCTGCCATGGAGAAGCGCCTCAACTTTTACAAATGCGAGGCGATCGCGCTTATCTTGTCGCATATGCAGTCCTACACAATCGGGCAGGCCGCCCGTCTGCTCGGGGTCAGTCCCGATACCGCTCGCCGCTGGGCCGATGCCGGGCGGGTCGCCACGCATCGGGACGAGGGTGGGCGGCGGCTCATCGACGGGCGGGATCTCGCCGCCTTCTCCGTCGAGGTGGGGCAGGCCGGGGGTGGCGGGGAGGAGGACGTTCCGTACACCTCCGCGCGTAACGCCTTTCCCGGGATCGTCACCGCCGTGAAGCTCGGTGACGTCGCCGCGCAGGTCGAGATTCAGGCCGGACCGCACCGGCTGGTCTCGTTGCTGACCCGGGAGGCCGTGGAGGAGCTCGGCCTGGAGGTGGGCGTGGAAGCCACCGCTCGGGTCAAGTCGACCAGCGTGCATATCGATCGTGCGTGAGTGAGTGGTCCGTGCGCGAGTGAGCGAGTCCGTGTCTGAGTAAGTCCGTGTCTGAGTGAGTTTGTGTCTGAGCGCGTCGCGTTGTCCGTGTTCGTCATTCGCTAGGAGCCGTGCCATGTCCCCGAAGTTCTCCGGCCGTACCGTGCGTCGTACCGTCGCCGCTGCCGCCACCGTCGCCCTGCTCGTTCCGCTCGCCGCCTGCGGGAGTGACGACGACAGTGGGAATGAGAAGGACAGTGGAGGGAAAGACGTGAGCCTTACCGTTCTTGCCGCCTCCTCCCTCACCGATGTCTTCGCCACTGCCGAGAAGGCGTACGAGAAGGAGCACCCGGGGACGAAGATCACCGTTTCCGCCGCCGGGTCGCAGGAGCTTGCCGCGCAGGTCAAGCAGGGCGCTCCCGCCGATGTGCTGGTCACCGCCGACACCAAGACCATGGACGGGCTGAAGGGGGAGACCGGCAAGCCCACCGTCATCGCCAAGAACCGGCTCGTCATCGCCACCCGTGAGGGCAATCCGGAGAAGGTGAAGGGGCTGAAGGATCTGGGCGACAGCAAGCTGAAGGTCGTACTCGCCGATGACACCGTGCCCGTCGGGCGGTACAGCAAGCAGGTTCTCGACAAGCAGGGCGTCACGGTGAAGCCCGTCTCCAAGGAAGCCAACGTCCGTTCCGTTCTCAGCAAGGTCGAGCTGGGCGAGGCCGACGCGGGGATCGTGTACCGGACCGATGCCGCCGCCGCGCCGGGCAAGGTCGACGCCGTGGAGATTCCCGACGCGCAGAACGCCGTCGCCTCCTACCCGGCCGCGACGCTCAAGGGGTCCGAGAACGAGGACGCGGCTGCCGCCTTCGTGAAGTGGCTCAGCACGGCCGAGGCGCAGAAGATGCTGCGGGACGCAGGCTTCCAGAAGCCGTGACCCGCAGCCGACCCGATCTCCGTACCCGCCTCGGTCTCCGCACCGGCACCAGCCGTCGTATGCGGACGCGTGGGCGTCCGCCGCTCACGCTGGCTCTGCCCGCCCTGCTCGCCGTCGCCTTCCTGCTGATGCCGCTCGTCGGCATCCTCGCCCGGACCGAGTGGGGCGACCTCGGGAGCCATCTGACGGCTCCCGGGGTCACCGAGGCGCTGAAGCTCTCGCTGGTCGTGTCGTTCTGGGCGCTCGGGCTCTCGCTGCTGCTCGGGGTGCCGCTGGCCTGGCTGCTCGCGCGGGTGGAGTTCCGGGGGAAGGCGCTCGTACGGTCCCTCGTGCTGCTGCCCATGGTGCTGCCGCCCACCGTCGGCGGTGTCGCGCTGCTCCTCGGGTTCGGGCGGCGCGGGCTGCTCGGGCCGTGGCTCGAGGACACCTTCGGGATCGTGCTGCCCTTCCACACGTCGGGTGCGGTGGTCGCGGCGACGTTCGTCGCCATGCCCTTCCTCGTCATCAGCCTGGAAGGTGCGCTGGGCGGGCTGCGGCCCGGCTTCGAGGAGACCGCGGCGTCGCTCGGGGCCTCTCCGGTACGGGTGTTCCTCACCGTCACCCTGCCGATGGTCGCCCCCGGGCTCGCCGCGGGGGCCGCGCTGACCTGGGCGCGCGCGCTCGGCGAGTTCGGGGCCACGATCACCTTCGCGGGCAATCTGCCGGGCACGACGCAGACCCTGCCGCTCCAGGTGTATCTGCTGCTCCAGGACTCGCCGGAGGCCGCGACCTCGCTGTCGCTGCTGCTGCTCGCCATCGCGATGGCCGTGCTCGTCGGGCTGCGGGGGCGGTGGACGGCGGGGGCTCCGGGGCGCGCGCGGGAGCCGGTGCGTGACGGGTCGGGGGAGGGTGAGTCGGGGGAGGGTGAGGAGAGCGCGGCGGCGCCCGCGTCCCCGTTGTCGGAGCCGGCCGAGTCACCCACTGAGGGGGCCGGGCCTCTGGAGAAGTGGGCCCTGCACGCCGACGTCACCGGCCACAACCAGCTCACCCTCGACGCCGACCCCGGCACCACCATCGCCGTCGTCGGACCCAACGGCGCGGGCAAGACCACACTCCTGCGCGCCCTCCTCGGCCTCACCCCGCGCGCCCACGCACAGCTGCGGCTCGGTGAACGCGACGTCACCGCGCTGCCGCCGCACCGGCGCGGGGTCGCCTGGGTGCCCCAGGAAGGCGCGCTCTTCCCGCACCTGAACGCGCTCGGCAACACCGCGTACGGGCTGCGCGCGCAGGGCGTCCGGCGCGCCCGAGCCCGCCGCGAGGCGCAGGCCTGGCTCGACCGGCTCGGCGTCGGGCACCTCGCGCACCGCAGGCCCGCCCAGCTCTCCGGCGGGCAGGCCCAACGGGTCGCGCTGGCGCGGGCGCTGGCGGCCAGGCCCCGGCTGCTGCTCCTCGACGAGCCGCTCGCCGCGCTCGACCAGACCACCCGCGCCCACGTCCGCCACACCCTGCGCCGCCACCTCGACGGGTTCGGCGGGGTCTGCCTCATCGTCACGCACGACCCCGTCGAGGCGGTCTCGCTGGCCGACCGGGTCCTGGTGCTCGACGACGGGCGTACGTTGCAGGACGCGCCGCCCGCCGAGGTGACCCGGCATCCGCGTTCGCCCTGGGTGGCCCGCATGCTCGGCCGCAACGCCTGGCCCGGCACGGTGGCCGCCGACGGCGCGCTCGCGCTGGCGGGGGAGGGGCGGCTGGTCGTCGCCGATCCGCCGCCGGCCGGGGCGCGGGCGCTCGCCGTCATCGCGCCGGAGGCCGTGTCCGTGCACCGCGAGAAGCCGACGGGCAGCCCTCGCAACGTGTGGCCCGGAACGGTACGGGAGATCACCACCGCAGGGAGCCGCCTCCGCGTCCTCATCACCTCCCGTGCGGCGCCCGACCTCGTCGCCGAGATCACTCCGCAGGCGGCCGTGGAGCTGGGGCTCGCGGACGGGGTGGAGGTGTGGACGAGCGTGAAGGCGACGGAGGTGTCTGTGGTGGTGCTCTGAGGGGGCAAGGGGGCTTGCTGTGTGCGGGGGTGCCTTGGAGCGCCGGGCTACAGCGGGGCCTGCCACGTCACGGTCGTGCCCGCCTCCACGCCGTCCGTGTCCCCGTCGTCGTACACCGTCAGGCGCACGCCCTCGCGGCCGTCGGGCAGTGTCGCCCGCGCGTCGACCGTCACGTCGACGCGGGAGACGCCGGTGCGGCGGGAGGTGGCGGCGAGGGAACGGCGCAGGGCGGCCAGCAGGTGGCCGGCCGCCGGGTCCGTGACGCGGGTGTCGACGGCGCCGGCGAAGTGCACCGACGGCTGGATGCCGAGGACCGCGGCGGCGCCCGCCGTCTCACGCAGGACCTTGCCGCGGAAGGTGGCCGGGGCGTCGGCGGGTGGTTGCTGGAGCGCGAAGATCGCCGTACGGACCTCCTGGATGGTGGATTCCAGCTCGTCGACGGCGCGATCGAGGGTGGACTCGACCGTGGTCGACCGGGCCCTGCGGCGGGTCGACTCCAGCATCATGCCGGTGGCGAAGAGGCGCTGGACGACGAGGTCGTGCAGGTCGCGGGCGATGCGGTCGCGGTCCTCGAAGACCGCGAGGCGTTCGCGGCTCTGCTGGGCGTCGGCCAGTACGAGGGCGACGGCGGCCTGCGAGGCGAACTGCGTGGCGAGGAGCCGCTCGGCGGAGGTGTAGGCGGGGGCGCCGCGGCGGCGGGGCAGCGCGAGCGTGCCGATGAGCCGGCCTCCCGCTTGCAGGGGCAGCATCATGCTGGGCCCGAATCGGGCCCGTACGTGCGTCGTCATACGCGGATCGGTGGCCGAGTCCTCGATGAACACGGGCTCACCCCCGAGCAACTGCGCGAGCACGGCACTCCCGGGCTCGATGGTGGTGCCGATGAGGTCGTTGGGGTGGGAGTGGGGGGCGGGGGTGCGGGGGGTGGGGCTACTGGCGGTCGCTACTTCGTGGCCGGGGGTGCGGGTGCTCGTGGGGGCGTGGCCTGCCGTGCTGTGGTTCGCCGTTGCGGCGTTCGTCGTGGCGTCGCCCCTCGTCCCGGTGTTCGCGGTGCCGTCGCTGGCCGTCCCGGCGCCCGCCGTGCCATCGCTCGCAGGACGGTCGCTTGCCGTCCTGGCACCTGTCGCCCTCTCGCTCGCCGCCGCACCATCTGCTGTTCCGACGCTCGTCGTGGCGGCGGTTGGCCTCCGTGTGTCCGCATCGCGGCCGCCCCCCGCGCGCTCTCGGGCCGAGGCGCCCCAGCCGTGGGGTTCGCCGTCTGTGGCGGCTGCGACGATGCGCATGCCGCCTGCTTCTGTGGGCTGCAGGATGACCCCCGCTGCCGCGCCCGCGAGGATTCTTGCCCGGTCCGCGACCGTCATCAGTGCGTCGGGTGCGGTCTCGCCGGTGAGGAGGGCCGTGGTGACGGCCGCGGCGCCCTCGATCCAGCGCTCCCGTTGGCGGGCCGCCTCGAACAGGCGGGCGTTGCCGATGGAGATGCCCGCCTGGCTCGCCAGGATCCGCAGGAGCTGGCGGTCCTCATCGGTGAAGGGGCCGCCGCCCTCCTTGCGGGCGAGCAGCAGCGTGCCGAAGGGCTCGTCGTGGACGTGGATGGGTACTTGGACGACGGTGCCGTCCTTGGTTCCCTCCGGGTGCACCTTCGGCACGCCTTCGGGGAAGCGGCCGGGGCCGCCCGCCACGAACAGTTCCGTCGGCCCCTCCTGACCTGCGGAGGCGTCGACGGAGAGCGTGCCGAGGCCCGCCCCGGTCAGCCGCGCCGCGCCGTCCACGATGTGCTGGAGCGTCGCGCGGAGTTCGAGGTCCGTGCCGACGCTGAGGACCGCCTCCAGGATCGGCTGCAGCGAGGGGGGCGGCGCGTCCGTTCCTTCGGGCGTCTCCGTCACGTATCGACGTACTCCGTATTTCGTATGCCGTATTTCGTATTTTGTATTCCGTGCTCAATGGCGGTGGCAGTCGCGGCCTCTTGCCGTCAGCCTGACAGCGGGTCCAGGACCAGTGGCTGGATCTTGCCCTCCAGCATCGCACCAAGTCCCAGTACGGCGCACACATCCGGCCGTTCCGCGATATGTACCGGCATTCCGGTCGCGTCCCGAAGCATCTGGTCGAGGCCGGGGAGCAGCGCGCTGCCGCCGACCAGCATGATGCCGCGGTCCGCGAGGTCGGCCACCAGGTCCGGCGGGCAGTCGCGCAGCACCTTGCCGATGCCGTCGAGGACGGCGGTGAGCGGGGTGTGGATCGCCTCGCGGACCGCGGCCGTGTCCACCTGGACCGAGCGGGCCACGCCCGTCGCGACGTCCCTGCCGTGGATCTCCGTGGACTCGGGCCCCTGCGGGGTGAGGCCGTTGCCGCGCAGGGCGAGCTGGAGGGGGCGTACGGACTGGGAGGGCAGCATCAGTTCGTGCTGGTGGCGCAGGTGCTGCACGATCGCGTTGTCGATGGCCTCGCCGCCCACGGGAACGCGTTCCGCCGTCACGATCGAACCGAGCGAGAGGACCGCGACCTGCGTCGTGGCGGCGCCGCAGACGAGGATCATCGTCGCCTCGGGGCGCTCCACGGGGAGTCCGCAGCCGACAGCCGCCGCGATGAGCGTGTCCACCAGCTCCACGCGGCGTGCGCCGAGCCCGACCATCGTCTCCACGGCGGCGCGCTGCGCCAGCGGGTCCGCGTCGTGCGGGGTGCAGGCGGCGGCACGCAGCCGGGGCTTGCGGCGCAGAGTGCGGCGCAGCTTCTCGCCGAGCAGGTGCCGCAGCATGCGCTGGGCCATCTCGATGTCGACGACGGTGCCGCCGGAGACGGGACGGACCACGCGGATGTAGCCCGGCGTACGCCCCGTCATCTGCTCGGCGAACTGGCCGACCGCGATGAGCGCGCCCGTCCGGGTGTTCACGGCGGCGGCGCTCGGCTCGTCGACGACGAGACCCGCGCCCTTCACGAACACCCGGGTCCTCGCGGCACCCATGTCGACGGCGATGTGGCAGCGGCGCAACTGCTCCAGACTGACGGTCATGGCAGGTCCTCCCGAGAGCGCAGACCGTATGGACCGCCGGACGGCGGTCCTGTCTCGCATCGTGCGGCGCACGCGCGCGCCTCGCGCGCTGGGTTGAGCCGGGCGGGGTGCCGCCGCACGGGTGGTCTTTGGTGATGGCCCCTCAGGCGCTAAGGACGATCCCGATGAACGCGCGCACGAAGCCGACCGTGCGTGTGGGCCCGACGACGGTGAGAGCCACCGCCCTGTACTCCGGTGTGCTTGACGGCACGGCCCTGCCGTCCCGGCAGGCTGTGGGCGGCCCGAGGGACGAGCAGGTCGGTTCTTGCATTGGGCGGGCAACGAAAGGCACCAGCTCGGCGGCGCCAGGCGCTGACGCGGAGGCGGCCAGGCCCGAAGTCGAGGGACGGCAGACTCCAGGGTGGTGAGGACCGCTTTCGGAGCGGTGACCTGTCGTGCGGGGCTCTACGCCCGGCTCACCAGATTGGCCGCCGAGCCCTGGTATGTCTCGTACAGGAGGCGTCCCGTCGCCCGCAGGTCGGCTTCGCGGGCCAGCACGTCGAGGGGGGCGAGGGTGAAGCCGCACAAGGGCTGACCGTGGGTCAGCCCGGATTCGAAGAGGCGGCCGCGGACGGCAGGGCCTCTTGGTGCAGGCGGCGCCGGATGTGCCAGACGGCCTGGGAGTCGGCACCGTGGATGTCGCCGGCCATGGCCAGCAGGTCCTGACCCAGGAGATAGCTGTGGTCGGAGGCGGGCATGGAGCGCCACATCTCGAAGGCGCGGAACGTCGCGTCGGTGACGTCGGGGTGGCTGCGGCCCTGGAGGGAGGCGCGGGCCCGGGCGCAGTGCAGATACCAGGCCAGGCCCGCAGCGTGATCCCCTGTCAGGGCGGCCAGATAGCCGCGTACTTCGCGGACCTGGACGGTGTGCAGGTGCGCCTCTCCGTGCGCGGTGACGATCTCTTTCTCCAGCTCAACGGCCAGCGCGACGGCATCGTGCGGGCGTCCGCTCTCGGCGGCGCTCGCGATCTCTATCAGCCGGGCACGGAAAGTGTCGGTCGCCGCCTCGGTCACCAGCTCGCCGGGGGCGGGAGCGGTCCAGAACTGCGGCGTCACCTCGCCCCAGGGGTGGTAGAGGACCTCATCGTGCATCGGCTGAACTCCTTGCAGTGGTACGGCGCTCACCAGTTCACCACCCGCCGGACTGAGGTGATGCGGGTCAGTGCGCTGGTGGACTTGCGCCAGCTGTCATAGGTGACCACGCGGGTCTTTATCCCGGTCCGCGGTGCCTCGACGATCATGTTGTGCCCGATGTACATGCCGACGTGGCCGGGGCGGGCCTCGCTGCCGTCGGAGCCGGCGTTGAAGACGAGGTCGCCGGGCTTGGGCTTGTCCATGCTGACGCGGCGGCCCACCTTGACCTGGTCGTAGGTGACGCGCGGGATGTCGACACCGGCCTTGTTGTAGGCCTGCTGCATCAGCGAGGAACAGTCGCACCAGTGGGCGGGGTTCTTGCCGTGGGCGTCGGTGCAGGTGCCCCCGAGCTGGTACCAGCCGCCGCGCTGCTTCAGGGCCCAGGCGACGGCGATCTTGACCTTCTTGGGGGTGCCGTCGGGCAGTTCGTAGCCGGCGGGCAGTACGGCACTGGCGCTGCCGCGGGGGGCGGAGAAGCGGGCGCTCATGGCCAGGATGTTCTTGACGTAGTTGTAGGTCTGCCCGGCGGCGAACGACCGGGGCGGCACCCCGCCGAACTCGACCACGCGTCCCCACCCGGCGTTGTAGGCGGCCAGGGCCTTTTCAATGGGGCTGCCGCTGTATTCGGGATGCTTCTTGGCCGTCGCGAGCAGCTTGCACATCATCCGGCCCTGCGAGGGGATCGCGTCCTTGGGGTCCCACACGTCTTTGTCCCCGTCCCCGTCGCCGTCGATGCCGGAGGAGGCCCAGGTGCTGGGGATGAACTGGGCGATCCCCAGGGCCAGCGGCTTCTTCACGCCGTTCACGTACTGGTAGGACTGCGCGCGGGGATTGAAGTTGCTCTCCTGCTTGAGCTGAGCCGCCAGCACACCGGGCGACAGGCCTTCGCTACACGCGGCCGCAGCTTCGGTGATCAGCGTGGCGTAGGCGGCGGGGACCCCGCCGTTGCCGATGCGCAGCCCACCGCCGGCCGGGTCGACGGTGAAGCCGCCGCCCTCTTCGTCGTCCTGGAACGTGGCGATGAACAGCACCAGACCGAGGCCGAGAGCCACGGGCGTCATCACGAGGCCGGCCGCCACGGCGATCAGCCAGCGCTTGACCTTCATCTGTCCCCTGACCCCCTTCTGACCTGCCTTCTGGTTTGCTCCCCCAAACCAGGAATTCGGAGCCCTCAGATAGGAACCAAGGTCCGAATCAATGCGTGATCTCCCGTGACACTATGGCATCACCGCTTCTAATGCGACGACCGTAACCCCCTTGAGGGCGACGCCTGTTGGGAGTGTAGGGTCCGGCTAAGGATCCGTGGCGAATGCATTGACCAGGGGTATTAACCCATGCAAACGTCGTGGCGGCTTGCGGGGGGAATGTGGGGAAGAAACTTGTAGCAGCGCCGGTCTTGCCCGGGGAGGCGCGCCTGGTGGTGCCGGTCATGGCCGCCACCGGCGGTAGCGGACGCTCGACCGTGACCGCGCTGCTGGCCGACCGGCTGGCCGCGCAGGGCCGCGCCGTGGTCTTGGACCTGGCGCCGCGGCTGTCCTCACCCTGGCCGCCCCAGGTGAACGGCCAGGAGGCGGGGGGACTGCCCGCACTTCCTGCCGACCAGCCGCTGACCAGGACACGTGTGCGACAGGCTGCCGCCGCCCAGGCCGCCTCGGGCGGCGGGCACTGGCAGGTGCTCACCGATGCGCGGGAGTGGCACGCCCCGCCGCTGGCCCTGCCGCAGGACCCGGCCGCGTGGTATCAGCTGGGTGCGCTCGGCGGCTGGCAGAGCGTGATCGCCGACACCGCGCACCCGCTCACGCATGACCTGCTCACCGCCCGCTGTCAGGGCGAGCTGGGCCACACGCGTGGCTGGTTCGAACTGCCCTGTTCGTTGCCTGTGTTGTGCGCCGATGCAAATGCCACCGGCATTCATGCCCTGCAGCAGGCCGTGATGGCGCTGCACGCCGAAGGCCTGCCGCTGCAGCGCACCGTCGTCGTGCTGGTCTCCACCGGCGATGGCCGTCCGCCGGCGGTGGTCCGGGCTGGGGCCACGATGCTCACCGCCCGCGTGTCCGCCGTCATCCAGATGCCCTACGACCCGCAGCTGCGGGCGCACGGGCTGGCCGGACTGCCCCGGGTGCGAGCGCGCACCGGGCAGGCGGCCGATCAGCTGACCCGTGCCGTGCTCGCCGCGGCGCACACCGTGTGGGGCCGGCCGCTGCCCGCGGCGCCCCAGCCCGCTCCGCTTTCCGTTGCCGTTCCTGCCCTTTGACGAGGAATCAATGAGCCAGATCTTGACCTTCCTGCACGCCGTTGCCGCCGACCCGCAGTGGCACGCCCTGGCCGATGCCCACACGCCCGGTGCGGCAGCCGATGCCCACCTGGCGGCCAGTGGCGCGGACGGCTCGCTGCTGGCCGCCCCGGACAAGCCGGTGCCCAACGTCACGCCGGACATGCCCCAGGAAGTCGATAAGCCCGTGCAGAACATCCTGAACTGGACGGCGGGGCTGGGCCTGGCCGGCGCGGTGATGGGCGGCCTGCTCGGCTGGGCCGCGGTGGCGGTGGGCCACAACAGTGAGCGCGCCGCGCTCGCCGCCCGCGGCAAGCAGGGCATCCTCTGGTCGCTGCTCGGCGCCGGCGGCATCGGCGTCACCTCGGCGCTGGTGCTGGCCTTCTTCAACATGACTGACGGCGGCTGACGGTGGATCACGACCGCAAGGCCCGCCGGGCCAGGCTCACCCTCGTCGGGATCGGCGTGCTCACCGCCGGAGCGCTGGTGGGCGGAGCACTGACCGCGTACGCGGTGCTCGGCGACGACGACACGAAGAACGACAGCGGCAAGCCCGCCGCCAGCTCCAGCCCGCGGCCCGGTGCGTCCAAGTCCAAGGAGCTGATGTACCCGGACATGACGCCGGAGAAGGGCAACAAGGTCAAGCTGAGCAAGCCCACCGGGCAGAAGGACGGCGTCTCCACCGGCTTCCCGCACACCACGGACGGCGGGATCTCCGCCGTGGTCACCTTCTGGGAGGAGTACGCCTTCCTCGACGACCAGAAGGCGCGCCAGCAGCTCGACGCGGTGACCTCCCCCGACGCCCCCGAGTTCGCCGACGAGCAGGTCTCCGCCGTCCGGGAGCTGCGCGAGGACACCGGCCTGCCCCCCTCCGGCGGAGCACCCGCCGGCGTCACCTTCACCACGTCGGTGAACGCCGCCCGCGTCCGCTCCATCCCCGCCCCGGGCACGGAGCACGGGGACGTGCTCAACGTCTGGCTCGACTACGACCGCTACGCCAGCAAGGCCGACGGCGGCACCGACAAGGAACCGCTCAAGGGCGAGACGGTCGACTTCGTCATCAAGTGGCAGGACGGGGCCTGGAAGTTCACCAACGAGCCCGAGCTGTGGAAGAAGCGGGACTTCCCCGTGACCTATGCCCCCGACTCCGCCCCGGCGTGGCAGGACGGCTGGTGGCAGGTGCGGCATGCGGACTGACCGCATGCGCCGTGCCGGATGCCTGATCGTGGCGCTGCTGGCACTGTTCCTCTCCGCGGGCGGCGGGCTGGCCACCGCACCGGTGGCTGTGGCCGCCGACCGCTGGGACGACTGGCACGTGGACTGGGGACCCAAGGACGACAAGTCCTACCCCGATGAGTGGAAGGGGGACCGGGTCGGCGTCGACAAGGACAACAACTGGTGCAACGTCGACTCCCTCTACAACGCCCAGCAGAACGGCCATGCCAAGGGTGAGACCTGCGTCGAGAACGTCGATGAGAGCCCCGGCCGCGTCGACCCGTGCGAGATCGACAGCAAGCAGTGCGGGGGCCCGGAGGCCAAGAAGCGCGAGAAGGAACGGCTCGCCAAGTGGCGCAAGGACGCCCGCGAAGGCGTCCGCGAGGACAAGTACGACGCCGAGATGGTCGAGAAGTACGACAAGAGCCTGACCAAGTGCGTCGACAAGGGCGTGCCGTTCAAGGCCTGCCTGCAGCTGGCCAGCGGCGAACACGGCAGCCTCAAGAACCGCGATCTCGCCGACTGGGTCGGCGACAAGATTTCCGAGATCGCCCGGGACGCGCTGGAAGAGGCCGCCCAGTACATCGGCAACGCCACCGTGTGGCTGCTGGAGGGCTTCGCCGACATCTTCAACAAGTCCTCGGTGATCGACCTGGATGACACCGGGGTCGGCAAGGTCACCGGCATTGCGACCGCGCTGTCCGCAGTGATCGCCACGTTCCTGCTGCTGCTGCAGTTCGGGAAGGTCTCCATCAGCCACCAGGGTGGTCCGGCGGCCACCGCGCTGGCCGGCCTGGCGAAGTGGGCGGTCATCTCCTCCGTGTACTGGGTCGCCGTGCAAACCGCCCTGACCTGGTCCGATGCCGTCTCCACCTGGATCATCAACTACAGCTTCGACGGCGGCGGGTCGGGCCAGGAGGACGCCGCCAAGGCCATGCAGACCCAGCTGGGCACGATGTTCGGCGGCCTGATCACCGGCGGCGGAGGCGGCGCCACCGCAGGCGGCGCCCTCATCACCGGCAGCGGTGTCGCCCCGGCCGCCGTGGCGGTGGTCATCGTGATCGGCATCGTGTGCATCCTGGCCATCGCCGCCCTGTGGCTTGAGGTCCTGCTGCGCCAGGCCGGGATCATGATCCTGGTGGCCACGATGCCCATCGTGCTGGCCGGGCAGCTCTCCGACGCGACGCAGGACTGGTGGCCCAAGGCCCGCGACGCGCTGATCGCCCTCATTTTGATGAAACCGTCCATCGTCCTGGTTTTCAGCATCGGGTTCTTCGCCATGTCCCAGGGCAAGGGCGTCCAGAACGTGCTGGTCGGCCTGATCATCTTCATCCTGGCCGCCTGTGCCTGGCCGGTGCTGGCCAAGTTCATGACCTTCACCTCCAACGGCGGTGGCTCGTCCGTGGCCAGCGGACTGCTCAGCTCGATCGGCTCGTCGGCTGCCTCCGGATCGGGCGGCTACCGCCCCGAGCTGGGCGGCGCCGGAGCCGTCGGCGGGGGCCCCGCCTACACCCGGGCCCTGGAGAAGGACGCCACCCAGACCGCTGCCAGCGGCTCCAACGCCTCGGGCGGCAGCAGCTTCAACAGCACGCCCAGCACCGGCGCGAAGGGCGCCGTCGGGCGCTTCGGCAGCAAGGTCGCCGGCCCGCTGGGCCTGGGACTGCAGGTGGTGGGCGCGGGCAAGGACACCCTCGAGTCGGGCATGGCCAACACGGCCGCGAACGCTGGGCTGGACCACGGGTCCGCCGGCGGCCGCCACGTCGTCCTCGCCCGCCGCAGCGGGGCGGGCGCCGCCCCGGCCCCGCAGGACAACCCCGGCCTACAGGAGAGCGTGCCGCCCCCGCGCGCCCCAGGCTCAACCGCCCCCAGCCCGACCCCGCTTGGGCCTCCCCCGCCTGCAAAGGAGTCCTGAGATGGCCCAACCGGTCACCTACGGCGGCTGGCAGTCCGAGCGCAGCGGCTTCATGGGCCGCCTGTCCGGGATCGGCTTCGTGTTGGTCGCGGGCGGCTCCGGGCTCCTGCTACTGCCGATCAACCTCAGCAGCTGGACGGCCGTGCTCGTGTGCGTCCCCCTGGCGTTGTTGTTGTTCGCACTCGCCTTCGGGCGGGTCCTCGGCCTGAGCGCCGACGAATGGATCTTTCTCGCAGTGAGGCATCAGATCGCCGTGGCCACCAAGCGCAACATTTTCATGTCCGGCGCCTTCGCGCCCCGCTCCCGCACCAGCGGCCAGCAGCCCATGGACCTCCCCGGAGTGCTGGCCCGGCTACGGTTCCTGGAGGCCTCAGACGGGCTGGGCAGCGCCCTGGGCATCTCCCACGACCCGGTGGCCGGCACCTACACCGCCGTCGCCAAGATCACCTTCCCCGGGCTCGCGCTCATCGACAGCGAGAAGCAGGCCACCCGGGTCGCCTCCTGGGCGGCCTTCCTGCGCTCGTACTGCACCGAGGACTCCCCGGTGGTGCGCATCGCCGTCCACCAGCGGTGCCTGCCCGACGACGGCGCCGCGCTGCGCAACTGGACCGAACGGCACCTGGCCGCCGAGGCCCCGCCCCAGGCGGTCAGCGCCCTGACCGAGCTGATGGAGGGAGCGGGCCCGGCCGCCACCACCCGCGAGACCTACCTGTCGATCACCCTGTCCTCCGCCCGGGCCCGGCTGGCCATCAAGGGCGCTGGCGGCGGCCAGGTCGGCGCGGCCGCGGTCCTGGTGCGCGAACTGCACGCGATGCACGGCGCGCTCAGCTCCGCCAGCCTGCAGGTCGTCGAGTGGCTCGCCCCGCGCGCGCTCGCCCAGGCGGTTCGCACCGCCTACGACCCCGAGGCTCAGCTCATGCTCGCCACCCGCAACGCCGCCGCCCAGGCACCCGACTGGCAGGGCGTCGAGGCCGGCGTGCCCAGCGAGCTGGCCGGCCCGGCCTACGCCGAGACCGCCATGGGCACCTACCAGCACGACGGCGCCTGGACCGTCTCCTACCAGGTGCGCACCTGGCCGCAGGCGGACGTGTACGCCACCTTCCTGCAGCCGGTGCTGCGGCCCCGGCAAAACGCCCGCCGCTCGCTGAGCATTATCTACGAGCCGGTCGGCCCGCGACGTGCCCGCCAGGACCTGGCGCGCGAGAAGGCCAAGCGGGAGTCCGCCCGCAAGCTGCGCTCCAAGACCGGCCAGGACGAGTCGGAGGACGAGCGCCGCGAAGCGATGATCGCCCGGGCCCAGGACAGCGCCCGGGCCTCCGGGCAGGGCGTGGTGCGGCTGACCGCCGTCCTGGCGGTGACCGTCACCGACCTGTCCGAGCTGGAGACGGCCTGCGCCGAGTTGCAGGCCGACGCGGCCGCCTCCGGACTGGAGTTGCGCCGCATGTGGGGCGCCCAGGACGTCGGCTTCGCCGCGGCCGCTCTGCCCCTGGGGCAGGGCCTGCCGGAGCGGAGGATCGGTTTCTGATGGCACTGCTCAAACGCCGCCCCAGCGATGACACCCTGCTCAAGGCCGCCGGGATCGGCGAGGCCACTGGGCTCGATCAGCGCCCGGCGCCGGTGCCGGCGCCCCGGCTCAGCGCCCGTGACCAGCGCAGCGCTCAGCGCCTGGAGGACGCCGAGTCGGTGATGCGGGTGGCCCCCAAGAAGGGCTGGGCCCACTCCTATGCGGGCCGGGCCGCCTCGCTGCCCCGGGTCGAGGTGGTGCGCGCGGACACCGCCAACGCCGCCGGCGCCTACCCCTTCCTGCACGCCGCGAGTCTGCCGCCGATCGGCGCCTACATCGGGCAGAACACCCTGACGACGGAGGCCTTCTCCGCGCACCCGGCGGCCTGGGTGCAGCAAGGACTGGTCACCAACCCCAACGTGATGCTCACCGGGATCCCCGGCTCCGGCAAGAGCGCGCACGTCAAGGCGCTGTGCTTCCGGCTGATGGCGTTCGGCCACCGCACGCTGATCGCCGGAGATGTGAAAGGAGAGTACGCCGGGCTGTGCCGCCACCTCGGCGTCGAGCCGGTCCGGCTGGGCCCCGGCCTCCCCGGCCGCCTGAACCCGCTGGACGCCGGACCGCTGGGCCAGGGCCTGGACCAGATCAAGGACCCGGCGGAGCTCCGCGGCCGCCTGCGTGAGATCCACCGCCGCCGCCTGACTCTCCTCAAGGCCTTGCTGGAGCTCCAGCTGCGCCGCAACCTGCAGCCGCAGGAGGAGGAGGCCTTGGACGTCGCGGTGCGCGAGGTCACCGGCGAGCTGCACGGCCAGACCCGGCTGGACGTGCCCACCCTGCCGCTGGTCTACGACAAGCTGCGCGATCCCACCCGCGCCATGGCCGACGAGCTGCGGGTACGCGACAGCGAGGTCCAGCGCACCCGCGAGCAGATGGAATCGATCCGCTCGGCGCTGGGCGGCATGGTCAACGGACATCTGGGCGGCCTGTTCGACCAGCAGACCTCCATCGGCCTGGATTGGGACGCCCCGATCCAGTCGGTGGACGTCTCCGCCCTGGAGCAGTACGGCGACGAGACCGTCGCCATGGTGCTCACCTGCGTCAGCTCCTGGGCCCAGGCCGCCATCGACCGGCCCGGCCACCGCCCGTGGATCGTGGTGCGCGACGAGCTGTGGCGGCAGATGCGCTCGGGCGGCGCCTCCCAGGTCAAGAAGATCGACGCCGACCTGCGGCTGTCCCGCGCCACCGGCACCATCCAGCTGCTGGCCACCCACCGGCTCTCGGACTTCGAGTCCGTGGGCGCCTCGGGGTCCGAGGCCGTCAACATCGCCAAGGATCTGATCTCCAGCTGCGAGACGCGCATCCAGCTCGCGCAGGACACCCGCCCGCTGCAGATCACCCGGGAGGCGATCGGCCTCACCGATGCCGAATGCGACCTGATCGGCTCCTGGGGCGCCGGACAGCGCGGCCGCGCGCTGTGGAAGGTGGGGCGCGGCGGCGGCCACGCGGTGCAACTGGTCCTCTCCCACACCGAGGAACAGCTCTTCGAGACCGACGAGAAGATGGCGCTGTAATGGCTGACAAGCCCGCCGCCGCCGGCGGCCTGGACGACAACTCCCTGCTGGCCGCCTACGGCGCCGGGCTGGCCGTCGCCGTCGGCGGATCGGTGCTCCTGGCCGGCCCGCTGGCCGCCGCGCTCTCCGGCCGCGGCTGGGCCCAGCGCACCGCCAGCATCCCCGAGACCGCCCTGTTGGGCGTGGTGCGCGGGCCCGCCGCGGTGTACTCCCCCGCGCCGCCCGCCTGGCTGTTCTACCTGCTCACCGTCGTCTTGCTGGTGGGACTGTTCGCCCTCGCCCTCAAGGCGGTCACCGCCCTCAACCGCAGCGGCCGCACCGGCGGAGCGCAGTGGGGCGGCGCCACGGTGGAGCGCAAGCTCGCCGCCCAGCAGGACCCCGCCCAGCGCGCGGGCCGGCTCACCGCCGGGCGCGGCACGCACACCAAGAAGATCGTGGGCGCCGAGCCGAACATTTCCGCCGTGGTTTTCGGCATGCCCGGCAGCAGCAAGACCACCGGCCTGGTGCTGCCCAACGCCGCCGAATGGCAGGGCCCGCTGGTCGTGACCACCACCAAGGGCGCCGACCTGGACGTCATCTACGCCCGCCGCGCCGCCCTGGGGCCGGTGTGGGTGATCGCCCCGGCCGGGGTGCCCGGCCGAGAGGCGCACCGCTGGTCCCCGGTGGACTACTGCACCGATGCCCGCGCCGCCGACCGGATGGCCGCCTGGATGGCCGAGGCCTCCTCCTCCGGCGAGGACAAACGCGCCGCCCCCTGGGTCGACCAGGCCAAGAGCGTCCTCAAGGGCGTGCTGCTGGCCGCCAACCTCTCCGGCGGCGGCGTCAGCGCCATGCGCCGCTGGCTCTCCCTGGGCAAGGACGCCGTCGACCACGTCCGCTCGGTGCTCCAGCAGCACGGCTTCGACGAGGTCGCCGACGACTACGCCTCGCCCTGGCTGCGGCTTCACGAGGACGGCATCGGCTCCATCCAGTTCAGCCTGAACGTGCTCGCCCGCGTCTACGCCGACGAGGAGGTCCGCGAGTCCTGCGCGGGCACAGACTTCACCGTCGAAGAGCTCCTGGACCGCAACGGCACCATCTGCATGATCGCGAACCCCAGTGACGCCGAGCGCTTCGCCCCGCTGTTCACCTCGATCATCGCCTCGGTGATCCACGGAGCCGAGGCGCGCTACAACCAGACCGGCAAGGCCCTCGATCCCGCCCTGGGCGTGATGATCGACGAGGCCGGGAACGTGCTGCGCTATCCGCGCCTGCCCAACATCCTGACTACCGGGCGCGGCATGGGCATCGTCCTGTTGACGATCTGGCACGACCTGTCCCAGCTGCGCGAACGCCTGGGCCTGCAGAAGGCAAACACGGTGATGTCCGCCAGCGGCCTGCGCATGCTGCTGCCCGGCTGCGGTGACCTGGAGACGCTGCGCTACTTCAGCAGCCTCTACGGCCGCACCGAGGTCGGCCGCACCTCGCACGGCCGCTCGCGCGGCGAGCTGTCCACCAACACCACCCCCACCGAAACCGACCTCGCCCCCATCCATTCCCTGCAGCAGCTGGAGGACTTCACCGCCATCGCGCAGTACTCCAACAAGCCGCCGATCAAAGTGCGGATGCGGGTCACCTACCGCGACAAGGACCTCAAGCAGTTGCTCGCCGAGGCGGCCCCGGCCGTCACACTGCACAAGTCCGGACCGGGGGCGGGGCCGTGAGCGATGCCCTGGACAAGCCCGCCGACCTGTGGCCCACTCCGCCCGCCGCGGCACCGGCACCGCAGGCGCAGTACTGGGTGTGGGACGCGATGGAGCCGCCGGAGCGGCGCGCCCGCCTGCGCGAGCTGGCCGGGTGGGTCACCTGGCTGCGCCACACCTTCGAGCTGCACAACGACATCCCGGAGTGCTGGTACAAGCACCGGCCGGTGCGCGAGGTCCTCACCGCGCTCTACGTGGGCTGGGTGCGCACCTATGCCGGAGAACCGGGCGCCGGCCGCGAGCTCGCCGAAGCCGAGTGGATCAACACGCTGCGGGCACTGCGGCCCGAACTCAAGCTGCCCGCCTGCATCTCCGGGCACCAGGACCCGCCCCCGCCGCCCCCGCCGCGGCCCGGCGCGCGCGAGGCCTTCGACCTGTACCTGGCGACCTCCGAGGACACCACCGCCCACGCCTGCCACCCGGCCCATGCCGAATTCCAGCGGCGGGCCGCCGCCGTCGGCCCGCCGCTGTAGTGCTGCAGTGGAAGGGAGGAAGGGAGATGACCAGTCGCTTCACGGCCTCGGGACATGTGCTGAACCGGAGGCCCGGGACGAGAAGGAGAACCGCTCTGTAGGCAGGCGCCGTGCCTCGGCTGGGAAGCGGAAGGTCCCTGTCGCTGTGGCGCCGACGCCGGACGAGAACGCACAGAACGAGACGGCGGCGCCCCCTGCCGCCCCCATGAGCCTCGAGCCCCCGCCTCTCCTGCAGTACCACCACAGTGCCGGAAGCCGACATACCCGGCGAGTAGAAGCCCCTCTGTCGCCGCGCAGAGAGTGAACTGCGTCGCCGAAGCCACCTGTCCCCTGTCGAGCAGCAAACCGAGGACTCCGAACGGCAATGACGACGGGTCCAGTCCATCACCCGCCCCGGGCCCTTGCCGGGCCACGGTCCACGCCGTGGCCGCACTCGTAGTCGAGGCGCCGAGTGTTCAGCGCCGGTGAAGCCCCCGTAATGTGACCGCACTCTGATCACCCATCACTGTGGCTGGCATCCGGATCGGGCAGAACGTAGTGGTTCGTGACAGCCGAGCTGATGCAAGGGGGCCAGCCGTCGCTGAGCGGGAACATCAGGAACTGGGGCCGTATAAGCGGTGGCACTGCAGGAGACCGACGCGATGCAGAAGGAATCGCCGAGGTGGGGCCCCCGGAGTGCCCACTTGGAGGGGCACCCCGAACTGGTCCCGCCGCGGCGGGGCGGCAGCCTACAGCGATTGGCCCGTGCCGGGAGAGCGCTGTTGTGGACCGGGATGCGGAGGTGTCATGGGCGTGGAGGAGCGCTGCTGCGGAGCGAGGGCTTGGCGAGCAGCTTCCTCGGCCTGGCGCTGATGAAGGGGCATAGCGGCGCGCCGCTGGAGTTCGTTGCCGATCGCCTGTGCCTGGTGGGCTGCCACCTCGCCCACGGTGCGGGTGTCGGCTGCCGCCTTCTGGGCGTAAGTGACGTCCTGCCAGGCTACGGACCTGGCCCGCTCGATGGCCTCAGCGTCGGCGCCCTGGGCGCGCAGCTGGGCAGCTACGGGCCCTCCGTCGTATTCTTCATAAGCGGTACGCAGCGCGACATGCTGCTGCAGCAGCTCGCGGGTCCGCTCCACGGCCGCTTCCCCAGCGCGCTGACTGCGCTCTTGGAGCGCAGCGAGTTGAGCATCGTCGTACGCCGCCCAGGCCTGCGCAGGTTCCGTCGTGCTGCCGCTAGTCGACTCCTGCGGGTTGCTGTAGGGCGGTAGGCCGCGGTCGCTCCGTGCGGGGGCTGATCGCTCGGTGGCCTCGTTGCGCCGGTCGTCCGCTGTCCCGGTGCTGAGATCCGGCTGTACGGCCGCATCCGGAAGAGTAGGCGGCTGCTGAGCGGACGTCGGCCGCTGGCGCTGGCTGGCCGTGGCTGTGACAGACCAAGATCTGGCAGCCGTAGTGGTGCTTCTGGCCGTTCCGGTCGCCAGCTGAGTAATGCTTGTGTCCATGGCCTGGGCTGAATGCTTCCAGGTGTAGTTCTGGCCGAGGAAGTCCTGCAGTTCCCGTGCCCGGGCACGGGTCTGGGCCAATGCGTCAGGACTGAGTCGTTCCTTGATGTGTTGGGCCCACAGCGGTACCAGTTGCTGGTCGTCGGCATTCGGGGTCGCTTGAACGACGCACGGCTGGCCCAAGTGAGGAGGTATTCGGCGGGCATCGCTGAAGAACAGACCGGCGCCGGTGTTGCTGGCCACCGCGACGGCTACGCCGAATCCTGCGGCTTCAGTGGCGACCAGGCCGAACCCTTCATGTCTCGATGGCATGAGAACCATGTCGGCTCCACGAATCTCTGCCTCGATCAGGGCACGGTCCGGAGTGAACGGCTTGACTTTGACGGGAAACTGAGCGATATCTGACAAGGCTCGTTCCTGGGCGTGTATCTGTGCTGGTTGTGCTCCCAGCACGGTCAGTTGGAGGTCGACGCCCTCGGCGCGGAGCCGGCCAGCAGCCTGGGCCGCCAGGCGCGCTCCCTTCAGCGGGTCATCGGCCCGACCGAACAAGAGAAGGTTGAGCCGGGACTGCAATGGTGATGGTGCGGGTGGGTCGCCCAAGACAACGCCGGGTGGCATCTCGGCCACCAGTGGGGGAGTTGGGGACATGCGTGCCAGGCGCGCCGCGTCGTCGGTGAGCAGCGGTCCGAGGCCCATGGCGATGTCGGCCTGCCCAATGAGGCGTCTCTCGGTGTTGGCATGCTCGGTCGCCTGCAGCGGGTCGTCCCGGAGCCGGTCCAACTCGTCGGTGAGGGCATGCACTATGTGCACAACTTTTGCCTGCGGGTAGAACTGGTCGCGCAGGTAAGAGGCGGCTCCGCCGGTGAAGCGTCCATGCCCGACGATGACGTCGATGTTACGCGGCAAGCCGTCTGCTCGCAGCAATTGCCCGCGTTCATCAGGGACGCCCAGGACAGGTTCGAGGCCCTGCACCTGGACACGGGAGTGCGGAGGGCTGGGCACGCTGACGCGTGCGGTGACGTCGTGGCCCATGTCAGCGAGAGCGATGGACAGTTCGCGGTTGACGGTGACGCCACCGCTGTGGCCTGCCCAGGCCGTGGAGAGAGTGAGAACGCGCATCAGTCGACGAGCCCACCGGCGTTGGCCATGCGTTCAGCGAGGTCGCTGGTCACCTGCGCGAGTTCTTCGGCGCCCGAGGAAGCCGCTCCGTGCGCGAGGTCATGCCGCAGCCGGGCGGCGAACTCCTTCAACAGGGCCGCGCTTGCCAGTGCTTCGGTGCCGGTGATGGTCACGCGCGCGTCATCGAGCCTGCCGGACAGGTTTTCGCGCTGCTCCGCCGCCTCCTCCGTAAAGCTGACGGGCCGGGATACAACCGTTCCAGAGGCGTCCCGCAGGTACCGGCGGCTGCTCAGCATGTGTTGCCTGGGGTCCAATTCGGTCATGAGAACAATCCTTCGCTTCGGCATGTGTGGGTGACAGGACGTGATGGTGCGATGCCGATGCCATCAGCAGGCGCCCGCAGACTCGTCGCCCCCAGCGTCCAAGCGCCGGATGACGGCACAGCCCTCTGTAGATCATCATGTATGTGAAGTCGGCGGCACCGAAATAGTCATATTCGATGACCTTGATGGGGGCCAGATCGTCCATGAGAACGGGAGTTTCCCGTCAGGCCTCTCGCCGGGCCGTCTCCTCGCCGCACCGCTCTTGCGCCTGAGTGTGTCCGCCTGCCAGATCGAGGCCGGCGACCACCATCGTCCACTCGGCAATGCAGGCGACGACCAAAACGCGGGTCACTTTTCCCGGCAGGCGGGTGTGCGGCACCCATGGGGGTCAGCCGCGCCGGTGCGCACGCCTCCATGGCTGTGGAGCGGCGATCTACGGGCTGCGCGATGGCCGTGCCTGATGTGGCGTTCATGTCACCTTGCGCCACCTCTCTTTCCTGATCATTATGAGTACGGAGGTCCAGGGGGTACCGCTCCAGGTGGTCCAGAGGGACACCAGCGAAGGGGCCTTCGCGAAGGGGCACGTCCGTCAGCTCAAGGCGCTGGGGGCGGCCGTTGCAGCGGTGGGTGATGACGGTGCTGGTGGGCCGGTTCATCTCGTACGGTGGGATGCTGTCCGGACCAATGCTGCGCAGCAGGGTGTAGCGGCGGGTCGTGCCATGACACTGCTCACCGGGGCCCCATAGTTGAGGACCGCCCGCGGAACGGTGGCACCTTCGCCTGCCCGACTCACGCGGGTCACGCCGGCAGCGGCAGGCGCACCTCTGCCCCGACGATGCCCAGTAACACTCAAGATCCGGGCTTCCGCTGCCGGAAACCCGAGACACTCACCGCAGATGGCCCACCAGCAAGTACGCGTACGTCCGTGCGTGCCCGAGCCTTCGTACTCACGCCGGAACCGGTCCGCTCCCTGGGCCGTCCCCTCGGGCCGGACGATTGTCCACGATCACCGGCAGTCCTTCCGGTCGATCTGTTGGGCCCCAAGTCCCCGACCGGGTCGTGCCATCGCTGCGCGAGGCCCTTTGACTGGCGGATACGTGCCCTGGCGGCTTTCCGCCACGCCCCATCAACTTCCCTGCAACACAAGGACGCTGAGACTTTTCGCAGCACTCGGGCACCACCCCTGCCCGGGGCCGACGAAGAGAGGCAGCCTATGAACAGAGCCCCCGTGTGGCGCAGCGCCCCCGTGCGGAGCGGTGCCCCTGTGTGGAGCGGCGCCCCCGTGCGGAGAAGAGCCGCGCTCGTGGCCGCCGCCGGTCTCGCGTTCGCCCTGCTTCCCGCCGGGCAGGGCGGCGCCGTGGCCAACGATGGTCCCGAGGCCGCGGCCGACCCCGCCCCTGCCCCCGGCGCCCACCACACCGTCACCCTCATCACCGGCGACAAGGTCACCGTCACCCGGCTCCCCGGTGGCCGACAGGCCGTCACCGTCGACCGGCCCGCCGGGGCGAGCGGGGCGGTGAGGAGTCAGCTGGCGGACGGGCACCTCACCGTCGTACCGGACGAGGCGCGGCCGTATCTCCGCTCCGGTGTCCTCGACGAGCGGCTGTTCGACGTGACCGAGCTGATCCGGCAGGGGCTCGCGTCCGCGGAGCGGGGGGAGGCGGGTGGCGGGTTGCCCCTCATCGTCACCTACGACAAGAAGGCCCGGGGCGCCCGCGAGCTGCCGCGCGGGGTCGACAAGGTGCGCTCCCTGGAGAGCATCGAGGGCGTCGCCGTCACCGCGGAGCAGCCGAGCGCACTGTGGCGCTCCCTGCGCAAGCAGACGGCGAGGGCGGTGAAGACGGCGAGGGCGGCGAAGGTGGCGAAGACGTCAAAGACGCCCCGCATCGACAAGGTGTGGCTCGACGGGCGCGTCCACGCGGACCTGGCGCAGAGCAACGCGCAGATCGGCACCCCGAAGGCCTGGGAGGCCGGCCTCACGGGCAAGGGCGTCAAGGTCGCCGTCCTGGACACCGGCTTCGACACCGGGCATCCGGACCTCGAGGGGCGCGTCGCGGAGTCCAGGAGTTTCATACCCGGCGAGGAGGTCGCCGACCGCAACGGACACGGGACGCACGTCGCCTCCACCGTCGGCGGCAGCGGCGCCGCGTCCGACGGCGGCAAGGAGAAGGGCGTCGCGCCCGGCGCCTCGCTCGCCGTCGGCAAGGTGCTCAGCGACGAGGGCTTCGGCAGCGAATCCGAGATCATCGCGGGCATGGAGTGGGCGGCGAAGGACGTCGACGCCGAGATCGTGTCGATGAGCCTCGGCTCGCAGGAGGCCAGTGACGGCACCGACCCGATGGCCGCCGCCGTGAACTCCCTCTCCAAGGAGACCGGCGCCCTCTTCGTCGTCGCGGCGGGGAACACCGGCGCGCCCTCCTCCATCGGCTCGCCCGGCGCCGCCGACTCGGCGCTGACCGTCGGCGCCGTCGACTCCGCCGACGAGGCCGCGTACTTCACGAGCCGGGGCCCGCGCGCCGGTGACCACGCGCTCAAGCCCGACCTGTCGGCCCCCGGCGTCGACATCCTCGCCGCCCGCTCCCAACTCGCCGAAGGCGACGGCCTCTACACCGAGATGAGCGGTACGTCGATGGCGGCCCCGCACGTCGCGGGCGTCGCCGCCCTGCTCGCCGAGCAACACCCCGACTGGACGGGCGCGCGGCTCAAGGACGCCCTGATGTCCACCGCGACACAACTCGACGCGTCGGCGTACGACTTGGGGGCGGGCCGGGTCAGCGTGCCCGACGCCGTCGACGCGCCCGTCACCGCGACCGGCAGCGCCGACCTCGGCTTCTACGGCTGGCCCTACGAAGACAATGAGCCGGTCGACAGGACCATTACGTACGCGAACTCCACCTCCGAAAAGGTCGAGTTGAGCCTCGACGTCCAAGGCGCCGCCGACGGCGTCGTCACGCTCGCCCACTCCACCCTCACCGTCCCCGCCCACGGCACCGCCTCCACCACCGTCACCGGCGACGGCGCGCGGGCGCCCGTCGGGAAGACCAGTGGCGCCGTCGTCGCGAGCGTCGGCGGCAAGAAGGTCGCGCACACCGCGTTCGGGCTGGTCAAGGAGGAGGAGCGGTACACGCTCACCGTGCACGTCAAGGACCGTGCCGGTGCCGCCGCCCCCGCCGACCTCGTGGTGCAGCGGCTCGCCGGGGGCGTCGACCCGTTCCCGGCCGCCGTCGGCGACTCCGGCACCCTGAAGCTGCGCCTTCAGCCGGGCACGTATGCCCTGTCGACCTTCCTCGACGTGCGCGGCAGCAAGGGAGAGGACTCCCTCGGCCTCGGGTTCCTCGCCGACCCGGAGATCCGCCTCGACCGGGACCGCACCATCACCCTGGACGGGCGGAAGCTGCGCGAGATCACGGCCGACGTGGACCGGCGCACCGAGACCAGGCAGCTGCTGATGGAGTACGACAGGAAGGCCGGCGGCGCCGATCTGATGGGCGCCGTTCAAGTGCCCGTGAAGTACGACAGCGTCTTCGCCGCGCCGACCGAGAAGGTCACCGAGGGCAGCTTCGAATACCGCACCGTATGGCGGCTCGGGAAGCCCCTCGTGGAGGTGAAGGGCCTGCGCGAGGCCGTCGCCCAGCCCGGCGGGACCATCGCCGAGGGGCGGCGGAAGTGGGCGCTTGTGGACGCGGGCGACGGCACCCCGGCCGCGTACGAGGGCAAGGACGTCCGTGGCAAGGCCGTCGTCGTGCGCCGCACGGACGCGGTCACGCCGGAGCGGCTCGGGCAGGCCGCGCAGGACGCGGGCGCGGCTGCGCTGTTCGTGACGGACGGCAGGGCAGGGAGGCTGAATGCCTGGTTCGGCACCGGCGACAACGGCGACCGGCCCCTTCAGATCGCCACGGTCGACGCCGCCGACGGGGCCCGGCTGATCGCGGCGGCGAAGGCGGGCAAGAAGGCCGAGAGCACCGGCACCCTCAACACCCCCTATGTGTACGACCTCTCCGAGGGGCACGAGGGGGCCGTACCGAAGAACCTCGCCTATGAGCCCGGTAAGCGGGAACTGGGCGTGCTCGACACGAAGTTCCACGCGGTGAAGCCCGCGGCGGGCAGCGAGTTCCGCTACTCCATCACCGACACCTTCCCCGTCGGCCTCGGCTTCCAGGAGAAGATCGACTACCCGGCCGAGCGGACGGAGTACGTCTCCACGGGCAAGGGCCAGCTGTGGCACGAGTCCGTGTCCACCGGGCCCGGCGCGCTGGAGGAGCGCAGCGGCCTCGTCGCCTACCGGGGCGGCAGGCAGGTGGAGTTGAACTGGTTCAAGCCGGTGCTGCACCCCTGGCTCGGCACCGGCCTCGGCTGGGGCCAGACGCGCAGCGGGAACGACCTGGCGTTCAACGTGCCCGGCTGGGGCGACTCGGGCCCCGACCACACCGGCTTCGGCGACGTCTGGAGCGAGGACTCGATGACGCAGGTCAGCGAGGTGTTCGTGGACGGGGTGAGCGCCGACCGGCGCAAGAGCTCGGGCGTGTACGTGTGGGACGCGGATCCCGCGGAGCGGACGTACAAGGTCGTGACCGACACGACCCTCGACCCCGAGAGGTGGCACCTCGCGACGAAGGGCCACGCGGAGTGGACCTTCCGGTCCAAGGAGACGCCGGCGGACAAGAAGACGTACCTGCCGCTCCTCAACCTCGGGTTTGACGTCGACACGTCCCTGTCGGGCGACGTGCGCGGCGGGCGGACCGTGCCGGTCGGGATCTTCGCGGAGTACGTGAAGGGGGCGCCGGACACGGGTGCCATCGGGGGCGGGAAGCTGTCCGTCTCGTACGACGAGGGGGCGACGTGGAAGGAGGTGCCCCTGGATCGGGACGGCAAGAAGGCTGCCTGGGAGGGGGAGTTGATGGTTCCTCGTGATGCCGGGTCCGTGTCGTTGCGTGCCTCTGCTTCCGACGACCGGGGCGGGGTCGTCTCCCAGGAGATCATCCGGGCGGTGGGGGTGAAGTAGCCCTCCGGGGTGGGGCCCGTGTCGTTCACGGACACGGGCCCCACCCCAGGCCCTCTTCGTCAGTCGCCGGTGGGGCTCGATTCCAGGGCCCGCTTCATGATCTTCCCCATGTCGTTCCGCGGCAGCGCCTCCAGATACCGCACCACCCGCGGCCGCTTGTGCGGAGCCAGGCTGGACGCCACATGGTCCGCCAACTCCCCGGCGGTGGGCGGCGCCTGCGGGTCGGCGGGGACCACCCACGCCACGATCCGCTCGCCCAGGTCGGGGTCCGGCTCGCCGGTGACGGCGGCCTCCCGCACCCCGGCGTGTTCGAGGAGCGCGTTCTCGATCTCACCCGCGCCGATCTTGTAGCCGCCGCTCTTGATGAGGTCGGTGGCCTTGCGGCCGACGATGCGGACATAGCCGTCGGCGTCCCGTACGGCCATGTCGCCGGTGCGGAACCAGCCGCCGGGCGCGAAGGCCGCCGCGGTCGCGTCGGGGCGGTTCAGGTACTCCGTGAACAGGTTGGGGCCGCGCACCTGGATCTCACCGACCGCCTCGGCGCCACCGTCCGCCGCGATCCCGCCGTCCGCCCCGGGGCCGTCCGCCGTGATCTCCTCGCCCGCCTCGTCCACCAGCCGCAGTTCGACGCCCGGCAGCGGTACGCCGACCGCGCCCGCGCGGGGCTCCCCGTCGGCCCGCACGCTCGTGTTCATGAGGGTCTCCGTCATGCCGTACCGCTCGATGACGCGCCGGCCCGTGGCGGCCGCGATGCGCTCGTGGTCGTGGACCGGGAGCGCCGCCGAGCCGGACACCAGGAGCCGCGCCCCGGCCAGCGCCTTCGCCAGCTCCGGGTCGTCCGGCAGGGCCTCGGCGATCCGGTGGTACATCGTCGGTACCCCGAACAGCATCGTCGCCCCGGAGCCGAGCTCGCGCGTCACGCCCTCGGTGCCGAACCGGCCGAGGTGCCGCACGGAGCCGCCGCGCCGCAGCGGGCCGAGCGTGCCGAGGATCAGGCCGTGCACATGGAACAGGGGCAGGCCGTGCACGAGGACGTCGTCGCCGGTCCACTGCCAGGCGTCCGCCAGGGCGTCCAGCGTGGTGGCGATCGCGCGGCGCGGCAGGACGGCGCCCTTGGGCGGGCCCGTCGTGCCCGAGGTGTAGACGATCAAGGCGGGGGATTCGGGGTCGGGCGCGCCTGCTGGGCCTTGGGCGGTCGCGCCCGCCAGTCGTTCGGCGGCCGCGTCTGCCGCGCGGGCCGCGCCGTCCGGCCGTACGCCGACGTCGTACCGTTCCACGTCGGCCAGGGCGGGCGGCAGGGCGACGCCGGGCTCGACGAGCACCAGCGACGGCGTGCTGTCGCGCAGGATGTGCGAGAGCTCGGAGTCGCCCGACTTCGGGTTGAGCGGCACGGCAGGCACCCCGGCGAGCAGCGCGGAGACCACGCCGACGGCCGTCTCCAGGGACGGCGTCGCCCACACGGCGACGCGGCTCTCGTCGCGCAGTCGCAGCGCCAACGAGCCTGCCAGAGCGGCCAGTTCGGGGTAGGTCAGCGAGCGGTCGCCGAACCGGAGGGCCTCGCCGCGCGCGGTGTTGAGGGCCGGGAAGAGGGGATCCACGTGTCGTACTCCTCGAAGTCCGTCGGGTGGTGCGTGCAGAGCATGTGCAGTCTCTGCACCGGGGCGTAATGAGAGTGTTACGCCCCTGAAGGTGCGGTGTCACAGTGATCACTGAGGCTGATGTGGCTGTCCGTCACTGCCCGGTCAGCCACCAGCACGTCGGTAATCCGGTCCTCCCCCCACGATCCGAACAGGATGGGACCACCTTGACCACCTTCATGTCCGATGCCCTGAAACACCCCGACGCCTCACCCCGCCCGCACGTCGAACCCCACCCCCATCATCCCCATCACCCCCACCACCGCCCCCACGTCCTCGCGGTCGGCGCCCCAGGACCCGGCCGCGAACAGCTCACCCGCACCCTCCGCCACACCGGCCACGAGGTCACGCACGCCGTCCCCGGCGAGGTGCGCCGCCAGGTCAGGCAGGCGCCGCCGGACGCGATCGTCGCCCTGGACGACGGCCCCGACGGGCGCCGGCAGGGCCGCGACGTCATCAGCGAGGTGCGCGCCGACCCGGCGGGCCAGGCGCTGCCGCTGGTCATGGTGACGGCGGCCCGCGCCCCCGCGACGGTCGCCGAACTCCTGCGGCACGGCGCCGACGACTGTGTGTCGGAGGCGTCCGACCCGGACGAGCTGTCCGCCCGCATCGCCGCCAAACTGCACCGGGTCCCCGTCCCCGTCGACCAGTTGCTCCTCGACCCGCGCACCGGCCTGTACTCGGCGCCGCACTTCATGGCCGAACTCGACCGCGAACTCCAGCGGCCCGCCGCCGCCCGGCGCGGCGGTGTCCTCGCCGTGGTCCGCGTTGCCGAGACCGAGGCCCTGGAGACCCGGCTCGGACCGCGCGTGCGACGTGAGGTCGCCGAACGGCTCGCCCAGGTCGGCGAGCGTCTCGGCAACGTCTGCGACCGGCTCGGATGGGACGAGGAAGGCCGCCTCCTCGTCCTGATGCCGGGCGTCGACGAGGAGACGGCGACCGCGAGCCTGCGGGAGTTCGCGTCCTCCGTCGCGGGCACCCGGTTCGTCGTCGCCGACGAGAACGTCCGGCTCACCCCTGCCGTCGGCTGGGTCCCGCTGTCCGCCCGCACCGGCGAGGGCGCGAGCGAACGCGCCGCCGAACACGCGCGGGACGCCGCCGAGGAGGCGCTGCGCCACCGCGACCTGCGGCCCGTGCGCTACGAACCGTGGATGCGGACCGCCGCCGCGCACGGTCACCGCCGCGCGCGCCCCGGCCTGCGCGGCCTGCTCACGGCGGTGACGCCGCTGCTCTCGCCGATCCTGATGCTGGCCCTCGGCGTGGGCGTGCCGTTCGCCCTGTACCAACAGGCGTACGCCATGGGCTGGGACGCGGCCGCCGTCGCGTACTGGGTGGTCGTCGCGGGCCTCGTCGCATCCGCCCTGCTCATCGTCCTCGAATGCCTCTTCTCGCTCGACGCGAAGCCGCGCCCGGCCGCCCCCGGGCAGCCGTACCCGGTGGCGAGCGCGGTCATCGCGGCGTACCTGCCGAACGAGGCGGCGACGATCGTCGACACCGTCGAGTCGTTCCTGCGCCTCGACTACCCCAACGAGCTGGAGATCGTCCTCGCCTACAACACCCCGCACCCGCTGCCCGTCGAGGAGACGCTGCGGGAGATCGCGCGGCGCGATCCGCGCCTGGTGCTGCTTCCGGTGGCGGGCAGCACGTCCAAGGCGCAGAACCTCAACGCGGCCGTGACGCGGGTGCGCGGCGAGTTCGTCGGCATCTTCGACGCCGACCACCATCCGGCCGCCGACGCCTTCCGGCACGCCTGGGACTGGCTGTCCAACGGCTACGACGTGGTGCAGGGCCACTGCGTCATACGCAACGGCGAGAGCTCGTGGGTCGCCGAGCTGGTGGGCGTCGAGTTCGAGGCGATCTACGCGGTCAGCCACCCCGGCCGCACCCGGCTCTACGGCTTCGGGGTCTTCGGCGGCTCCAACGGCTTCTGGCGCACCGACCTGCTGGCCAGGACGCGGATGCACGGCTCGATGCTGACCGAGGACATCGACTCCACCCTGCGGGCCCTCGGCGAGGGCGCGCGCATCGCCACCGACCGCACGATCGTCTCGCGCGAACTCGCCCCCACGATGCTGAAGCCCCTGTGGAACCAGCGGTCGCGCTGGGCGCAGGGCTGGCTCCAGGTCTCGCTCAGGCACCTGTGGCGCGGACTGCGCTCGCCGGTGTTCACCCGCCGCCAGAAGACCGGCCTGTTCGTGCTGCTCGGCTGGCGCGAGATCCAGCCGTGGCTGACGCTGCAGATCCTGCCGATCCTGCTGCACGCCGCGTGGCGCGCGGGCGGCGCCGACCGGCTCGACTGGGCGGTGCCCGTCTGCCTGGTCGCGGCGGCCGTCACGATGTCGGCGGGCCTGGTACAGGCGGCGTTCGCCTGGCGGCTCGCGGTGCCCGAACTCCGGCGCCGCAAAAGCTGGTTCTGGCGCTATCTGCTCGTGACGACGTTCTTCTACACCCACTTCAAGAACATGGTGGCGCGTGCCGCCCATCTGAAGGAGGCGCTGGGCGACCGGCAGTGGCGGGTCACGCCGCGCGCCGCCGTCTCTGTCACCGCCGCCGCTGAGCCGGCCGGTCCGGGAGGGGGCTCGTGACCTCGCTCATCGCCGCCGAGACCCCTGAGACCTCCGTGCCGACGGCACCGGACCGCCGACAGCCGCAGAACCGCCGGCGCGCGCCCGAACTCCAGGGTCTCCGCGGCCTGGCCGCACTCAGCACCGTCGTCTTCCACGTCTGGCAGCAGTACTACACCTACGACGCGGCGGGCTCCCACCCGCCGGTCGACAACCCGTACGTCGGCGCGCTGCTCTCCCTCGAAGTGATCGACCTGTTCTTCGTGATGTCGGCGTACCTGCTCACGCTGTCGTACGCGCGGGCCGCCGTCGACGGCGACGACGGCTCGGTCAGGCCGGGCCGGGTCTTCCTCTTCCGGCGCGCGATCCGCATCCTGCCGGTGTACTTCCTCGCGGTCCTCGCCGTGTGGTCGACGCGCAATCCGACCCTGCCGGGCGACTGGCGGGACCTGCTCGAACACCTCACGTTCACGCACGTCTTCGACCGGGAGCGGATCTTCTACACGCTCGGCCCGAGCTGGTCGCTGTCGCTGGAGGTCGCCTTCTACCTGGTCCTGGTGGCGCTCGGCCCGCTCGCGGTGCGCGCCTGCCGGAGGCTGCGGACCCGGCGGGCCAGGGTGGTGCTGTGCGCGGCGGGCTGCGCGGTCCTCTTCGCGGCGCCGCTCGCCTGGATCTCCTGCGCGCACTACGTCCTCGGCGTGCCGCACACCGACTGGCCCGTGTACTTCGGCCCGCAGGCCCGCTTCGGCGGCTTCGCGGCGGGCATGGCCCTCGCGGTGCTCCTGACGGCGCTGGGCGACGACCGGGGCAGGCTGCGGGCCCGGTGGGCGAGTGCCCTGGCGGCCGCGGCACTGGCCGGCCTGCTCACCCTCTCGTACCTCTCCGCCCCGGAGAACTTCGCGCACACCTTCTACCACCCGATCGCCTCCGTGCTGTGGTCCGCCCTCCTGTACGCGACCCTGCACATCCGGCACCGGGAGCGGCCACGCGTGCGGTGGCACGGCCTGTTGCGGGCCCGCTGGGCCACGGCGGTGGGCCTCGTCAGCTACAGCCTCTACATCTGGCACGAGCCGGTGCTGCTGCGGCTCGACGCGTCGGGTGTGCTGCCGTCGTCGCAGTCCGGCTTCCCGGTCGCGGTGCTCGTCGTGCTCCTCGTGGCGCCGGCGGCCGGGACGGCGAGCTACTGGCTCGTGGAGTATCCGGCGGGGCTGCTGGGCAGGGCGAAGGATGCCAGGGGGAGGGCGCGGGACTTCTATCCCGAGGCCAAGGCCGCGCCCGGGACCGGAGCCGTGGCCGAGCCCGGGGCCGGGGCCGCTTCGACGCGCTGAGTTGTTCGCATCTTCACCGGACACTGCTGTACTGACGTCCCGTCACGCACTCTCCCGGCCAGGGGGCACCCCATGGGATTCCGTACGACAGTGAGCCTCGCGGCGAGCACCGCGCTGCTGGTCTCGGGCACGACCGTCGCGTCCGCCGCCGCGCCCACGGGCGGCTCCTGCTCGCCGAACGTCTCCGTCACCCGGTACTCCGACGCGCTGAACAAGACGGAGGTCGACGGCCGGCTCGTCGGCGGCCTCTCCGCGCTCGCCGTCGAACGCGACGGCTCGGTCAGCGCCGTCTCCGACCGCTCGGCCCTCCTCCGGCTCGACGTGCGCGGGAAGTATCCGAGGGCCACGGCCCGGCTGCCGCTCGCCGACGAGGCCGGGGCCGCGCTGGACTCGGAGGGCCTGGCCGTGGAGCGTGACGGCAGCCGCCTGGTGTCGGACGAGCGGGGCCCCGCCGTCCTCAGATACGGCAGGGACGGCGCCCTGCTCGGCCGGTTGCCGGTGCCGCAGACCCTGCGGGTCGCCCCCGCGGGCCGCGCCCGGCTGAACCAGACCTTCGAGAGCCTCACTCTGCTGCCCGGCGGCCGCACCCTGGTCGCCGGGATGGAGGGCCCGCTGGCGGGCGACGGGACGGACTCGGCGGGCCGCACCCTGAACCGCGTACAGACCTGGCAACGCCCGTCGCCAAAAGCCGAGTTCACGCTCGGGCGACAGCTCGCGTACCCCGTCGACCCCGGCATGGGGCTCGTCGAGCTCGCGCCGACGGGGGACGGCAGGTTCCTCGTCCTGGAGCGGGGGTTCACCCCGGACTTCCTCATCGACGTACGGCTGTACGTCGCGGACCCGCGCGGCGCCGAGGACGTGACCGGCGTGGAGAACCTCGGCACGGGCACCCGCGCGCTGCGCAAGACCCTCCTCGCCGACCTCTCCGACTGCCCCTCGCTGGGAGCGCCCTCGAATCTGCCGCCCGGCAACAACCCCCTGATCGACAACATCGAGGGGATGACGGTGACGGGCCGCCCGCACGGCCCGGGCCGCGACCGCCTCCGCCTGCTGCTCGTCAGCGACGACAACGAACTGCCGCAGCAGATCACCCGCCTGTACGACGTCCGGGTCACGCTGCCCCGCCCATGACCCGGGTCCTCAGTGGGTCAGCACCACACCCGCGTACGACACCCCCGCGATCACGCCCCACGAGACGAGCCCGAGTGCTGCCACCCGGCCGCCCGTGCGGGTCAGGGACGGCAGGTCGACCGCGCTGCCCAGGCCGAACAGGGCAGCGGCCAGGAGGAGTTCCTGCGCCGTGTGGGCCACGTCGAGCGCCCCGCCGGGCAGCCACCCGGTGGTGCGCAGGGCCACCATGGCCAGGAAGCCGGCGACGAAGAGCGGTACGAGGGGCGGCCGCTTGGTGCCCGTGGTCTCGGCGGCGGAAGCCGGGATCCGCCTGCGGGCCCGTACCGAGAGGGCCACCGCCGCGACGAGCGGCGCGAGCAGCGCGACCCGCATCAGCTTGACCAGGACCGCGTCGCCGAGCGCCCCCGCGCCCGCGGTCTGCGCGGTCGCCACGACCTGCCCCACGTCGTGCACGCTCGCCCCGACCCACCGCCCGAACTCCGCGTCGCTGAGTCCCAACGGATGTTGCAGGAGGGGGAGTACGGCGATCGCCAGCGTGCCGCACAGGGTGACCAGAGCCACCGAGGTGGCCGTGTCCCGCTCGTCGCTCTCGGACACCTCGCTGACCGCGCCGATCGCGGACGCGCCGCAGATCGAGTAGCCGGTGGCGATCAGGAGCGGCTGGTCGCCGGACAGCCCCATGCGGCGGCCCAGCCACCAGGTGCCGAAGAAGGTGACCGCGACGACGCAGAGCACCATCGCGACCGAGGCCCAGCCGAGCCCGAGCACGTCGTCCAGACTCAGCTTCAGACCGAGCAGCACGATGCCGACGCGCATCAGCCGCTTCCCCGCGAACGTCAGTCCGGTCTTGCCAGGACCGCGTACGAACGCGTGCGCGGCGCCGGGCAGATGGGCGGCGACGATACCCAGGACCACGGCGGCGGTGAGCATCGGCACGCCGGGCACCAGCCGGTGGACGCCCCAGGCCACGGCGACGCCCAGCACGGCAAGGGCCAGGCCGGGCAGCTTGCGGGGCGGGCGGGCGAGGGGTGCGGCGGCCCGCGCCGTCCGGGACTTCGGGCGTTCGCCGAGGAGGGCCATTACCGGTCGGCCGGGAGCTCGTACACCCGGCGGACGCTGCTGCCCAGGCGGGCGATGTCCGCGCCGTATATGTGGATCGATATCGCACGGCTGCCACAGGCGTTCCACACCCGGTGGATGTCGCCGGGCGGCGCGAAGCCGCAGACCGCGCCCTGCGGGTTGACGACGTCCTCCGTGGCGACGAGCCGCGCGGCGCCGCCGTTCTCGGCGGCGGGCACCAGCCGGTAGCGGCGCTCGCGCTCCTCGCCCTCGTGGACACCCGTGACGCACCACGACACGTGGTCGTGGACGGAGGTCCGCTGCCCCGGCAGCCAGACGAGCGCCACGATCGAGAAGCTGCCGTCGTGCTCGGCGTGCAGGACGTGCTGGCGGTAGTGGTCGGGGTCGCCCTCGCACTGCTCGTCGGTGAGCAGGTCGGCGGTGCCGAGGTGGGGGGCCAGCCGCTCGCCGACCAGGTACGCGGTCAGGTCGGGGGGCAGGCCGCGCCCCACCGCCTCGCGCACGTCGGCGACGAGGGAGTCGAGGCGCTCTGTGGTCCGGGCGGCCCGGTACGCGGTCGGAGTGCTCATACGGGCAGCGTCGCGCCGCCGATCCATCACGTCCAACGACAGTCTTTTGGCAACCCCCCAACATCCGCTTATGGATGGCGCGGCACGAGATCGCGGGAGGTCAGCAGCCGACGCGGTGGGCGGCCACGGTCCGCAGCTCGTCGAGGACCAGGGCGGTGGCCGGGATCCGCAGATGGTCCTTGAGGACGTACGCCGACACCTGGCGCCGCGACGCGGGGTCGAGGGCGCGGCCCGTCACCTTCCGGTGGCAGAGGAAGTTCAGGACGAGGCCCGGCATCATCGCGATGCCGAGCCCCTCGGCGACCAGGCTCTGCACCACCAGGTTGTCGTCGGTGGTGAAGGCGATGTCGGGCGCGAAGCCCAGCTCGGCGCACTCGTGCAGGAAGTTGGCCCGGCAGCGTGGGCAGCCCGCGATCCACCGCTCCTCCGCCAGCTCGGCGAGCCGGACCGACCGCTGGCGCGCCATCCGGTGCCCGGTGGGCAGCAGCACGGTCAGCTGGTCCTCCAGGAGCGGGATCTCCGCCAGCTCCTCCGGCACCTCGTCGTGCAGGCCGGGGTAGGTGAAGGCGAGCGTGATGTCGCACTCGCCGCGCACCACGCGCCGCAGCGATTCGGGCGGCTCGTCCTCCAGGAGCTCCACGCGCACGCCCGGGTGTCCGGACGCGAGCCGGGCCAGGGCTTCGGGGATGAGGGTCGCGTTGGCGCTCGGGAACGCGCAGACCCGCACCCGGCCCGAGCGCAGCCGCGTGATCGCGTTCATCTGCTGCTGGGCGGCGGAGATGTCGTCCAGGATGATCCCCGCGTGCCGCGACAGCGCCTCGCCCGCCTCCGTCAGCCGCATGCGGCGGCCGACGCGGGTGAACAGCGGGGTGCCGACGGACCGTTCGAGAGCCTTCATCTGCTGGGTGATCGCCGGCTGCGTATAGCCGAGCGAGCGGGCGGCCGCCGAGTACGAACCGGCCCGGACCACCTCGTGGAACGTCCTGATGTGCCGTGAATCGAACACCGCTGAATCATAAGCAGATGTTGGAGGCGGCGAACAAGGCCGGTGCGCGGCTTTTGCCTCCGGGGCACACGGCTTCTTCCCCCGAGGCATGTGTGGCGCGGTTGTTAGCCTGCGGGGGCTGTGACCGCGTACGAACAAGGAGTCCCTGTGGCAAGCCCCCGCATCGCACTGGTCACCCGTCGGCCGATGCCCGACCACGACCGCGACCTGCCGTCCCTCGCGCGGGCTCTCGGCGACTGCGGAGCCGAGCCCCACATCGTCGGCTGGGACGACCCGGACGTCGACTGGTCCGGGTTCGACCTCGCGGTGATCAGGTCGACGTGGGACTACAGCTGGCGTGCCGGGGAGTACGTGGCGTGGGCCGAGCGGTGCGCCCGGCTGACACGGCTCGCCAACCCCGCGGACGTCGTCCGGTGGAACACCGACAAGCGCTACCTCGGCGAGCTCGCCGAGGCCGGCGTGCCCGTCGTCCCGACGTACTACCGCGCCCCCGGCGACGCCGCGGCGCTCCCCGCCATGGACGGGGAATTCGTGGTCAAGCCGACCTCCGGGGCCGGGGCGCGATACGCCGCCCGCTACCGCGCGGACGAGCGGGAGACCGCACTGGCGCACCTGGCGCGCATGCACGAGGAGGGCTTCACCGCCATGGTGCAGCCCTACATGCGGCGAATAGACGTCACCGGCGAGCGCGCCCTCGTGTTCTGCGGCGGACGGTTCCTGCACGCCGTCCAGAAGGGCGCGGTGCTCGCGCCCGACACGGCGTACGACGCGGCGAAGACGCCCCACCCGGACCTGCGCCCCTGGCAGCCCACCGAGGCCGAACTCGACGTCGCCGAGCGGGCGTTGGCGGCGGTCCCGGGCTCGCCGGAGCTGCTGTACGCGCGCGTGGACCTCGTCGACGGCGCCGACGGCGGCCCGCACGTCATGGAACTCGAACTCGTCGAGCCCAACCTCTTCCTCACCGTGCACCCCGGCTCGCTGCCCCGCGTCGCGGAGCTCATCCACAAGGCGGCGCTGTAACGCCTCCCCGCGAAAGTCTCAGGCGCGGGCGAGGACGAGCACGGAGTTGTGCCCGCCGAAGCCGAGCGAGGTGGTCACCGCACAGTCCAGACGGGCACCTCTGGTCGTCCCGGCCACCTCGACGGGGATGCGCGGGTCCTGCATACGGAGATTGACCGTGCCCGGCACCAGCTGCTCCTCCAGGGCGAGGACGGTGAAGGCCGCCTCGATACCGCCGGCGGCGCCCAGCGTGTGCCCGGTCATGGACTTGGTGGAGGTCACCAGCGGGCCCTCGCCCAGCACGCGGTGCAGCACGGCGCCTTCCACCAGGTCGTTCATGACGGTGGAGGTGCCGTGCGCGTTGACGTGACCGATGTCGCCCGGGGCCACCGCCGCGTCGGCCAGCGCGGCGCGCAGCGCCAGCTCGACGCCGGCCTCGCTCGGCGCGACGGGGGAGGAGGCCTCACTGGAGGTGGTGGCCCCGTACCCGCGGACGGCGGCCCGCGACCTGGCGCCCCGGGCCCTCGCGTGTTCCGCGCGCTCCAGGACCAGCATCCCGGCGCCTTCCCCCACGACGAAGCCGTCCCTGTCGACGTCGAACGGACGGCAGGCGCCGGCGGGGTCCTCGGTGCGCGAGGACAGCGCCTTCGCGTTGCACGTACCGGCGAAGACCGCCCGGGTGCACATGGACTCCGCGCCGCCCGCGACGGCGATGTCGCAGGCCCCGGCGCGCAGCAGGTGCAGCGCCGTGCCGATCGCGTCGGTGCCGGAGGAGCAGGCGGTGGCCACCGCGAGGCTCGGGCCGCGCGTGCCGAGGTCCCTGGCGACGCTGCCGGCCGCTCCGTTGACCACGCTCAGCGGCGCCAGCCTCGGCGACACCCGGCGGGCGCCGCGCTCGGTGAGCGTGGCGTGCTGCTCGGCGTAGAAGTCGAGGCCGCCGTGGGCCGAGCCGACGACCACCGCGACCCGGGTGCTGTCCCAGACGTCCGGGCCGAGCCCCGCGTCCGCCACGGCCTCCCGTGCGGCGACGACGGCCAGCTGCGCGAAGCGGTCCATCAGCCGGTGGCTCGCCACTCCGAGCACGGCGTCGATGTCGAGGTCGTCGATGGTGTACATGAAGTCGCAGGGCAGGTCCCGCAGCGCGTCGGGCCGCCGCACACCGCGGGGGGCGGTGGCGGTGGTGACCTGGTGCCAGGTGTCCTTCACGCCGATGCCAGCGGCGGTCACCAGACCGAGACCCGTCACCGCGGCCGCGACGGGCTCCCGTGCCGCCCCCGTCATGCCGCGACTGCCTTCTGGCGCACGGCGGACTGCGGGGGGTTCTTCTTCAAGAGAATCGTTGCACGCTCGGTGACTTCCACGTCGGTACCGCTCCTTGTTCGCGACGGACACGTGGGGAACGCGTCACCGCGCGGCAAGTCACGGTTGCCCGCGGGTACCGAACGAACGTTGGAGCAGCCCCCAGGTGAACTCCGCGACACACGGCTGCCGTTGACCGTCGGCGTCCGGCGCTTCGAACGCGAGGCCCCACCGCGTCGGCGCCGACCCCTCCATCGGGCGCGCCGGAGCGAAGGCGCGCGCCGCCTCGTCGACCGTGCACGACCAGGGCGTCAGGTCGTCGAGCGTACGGAGCTCGGGGCCCGGCACCCCGGGCGCCCGCACCAGCCACTCGTTCCACACCGCCCCGTTCGGCGCGAGGAGCACCTCGAAGCGCAGGTCGGGCCAAAGCGGCACCGGCCAGAGCAGCGCCTCGCACTCCAGATCGCCGATCCGGCGGCGGACGGACGACTCCGGGACGCCGAGGACCGAGCGGTACCGGGACGCGGCGCCGCGGGAGCGCGCGGAGCGGGTCATCGCCTGCCAGCGGCGGTTGGCCTCCCGCATGTCCGCGACGGAGACGCCCAGTTCGTGCCGGGCGTCCTCCACCAGGTCGGCGTTGTGGTCGGCCATCCGGCGCAGCAGGACCAGCTGGAAGTCCAGGGCGTCGAACGAAGAGCTAGCGGGCATGCACCCCATCGTCGCGCACCTCGAGCGCTCCGGGGCGGTGACCGTCGGGAAGGAACAGGACGGAGTTGACGTACCGCGGGTGCCTCGGCGTGAGGACCCGGCGCAGCAGGCCCTGCGACACGACGTACGACGTGCCGGACTGGTGGGCCTCCAGGTCGAAGGAGGCGAGCGGCAGCCACGTGTCGTGCGGCAGCACCCAGCCCCGGTAGCCGTGGCCGCGGGTCAGGAGCTCCACGATCGGGGCGATCGGCTGGATGCGGGACTCCAGCTCGATGAAGATCGCCGGATGGTCGCGGGTGATCAGCTCGTGTGCGCCGCGCAGCACCGGCAGTTCGTTGCCGTCCACGTCGATCTTGACGAAGTGGACGTCCCGCAGGCCGAGCCCGTCCAGGGTCACGCACGGCACGTCCACGGCGACGTCGTGGATGTCGCGGCGGACGAGGGACGACACACCCCGTTCACCGCGGTCGCCGCGCGGCAGCCAGAGCCGGGCCGTGCCAGGGCGGTCCGTCGCCGCGGCCTGGATCACCCGGACGTTGCCGGGCGTGCTGGCGGAGAGCAGCCGCGCCAGGTGCGGCACCGGCTCGACGGTCACGACGCGGTGCGCGCGCGAGGCGAGCCGCCGCGACCACGGGCCGTACCAGCCGCCGACGTCCACGGCGGTGCCGCAGCCCGGCGGGCAGAGGTCGCCGAGCCGTGCCAGCTCCGGCTCGAAGCGGGGGTAGACCAGCCGGGCCAGGGAGGCGATCAGACGGTCGGGGACATAGGGCGCCACGCGGGCGGCGAAGGTCATGGGCACCCTCTCGTCATGGGGACATCCGTTTGAGCAGCTGTTCGTGCGCGTCTTCCGGGACCTGCTCGCCGGAGGAGGGCAGCAGCTGCGGTATGCCGTCGACGACGGGGTAGCGGCGGCGCAGCCGCGGGTTGTACAGCGACTCCTCCGGTACGAGGGGCTCCTCGGCGGACAGCAGGTGCAGCGGGCCCTTGTCGAGCGGGCAGGCGAGGATCTTCAGCAGCGGGTCGTCGGGGTTCATCCGCTGGTCAACTCCTTGGGAGCGGTCGAGGGTCGGGGAGTGGTGCCGTCGTGCTTCGGCATGGCGATGAGCACGGACACGGCGAGGACGGTGCCCGCGATCCGCAGCGTCAGGCGCACCGGTTCGTGCGGCAGCGCCTCACCGAAGGCGAGCGTGCCGAGCACCGCGGTGAACAGGGACGTCACCGTCGTGCACACCGGGACGATCAGTGACGCCCGGCAGCGCTGCAGGGCGGCCTGCGACATGACCAGGCCGAACGCGCCGGTGAACAGCAGCAGGTAGGGGTAGGGCGAGCGCAGCAGGTCGCCGAGCGCGCCGCCGATGTCCTCCGTCGTCAGATGGCTCGACACGCCCTTGATCGCCAGTGAGCTCACGCCGTACAGCAGGCCCACGGCGACGCCGTACTCGACGCCCGCCGTCGGCATGCGGTGCCGGTGCCTGGCGCGGCGCTCCGCGGAGCCGTACAGCCAGACGCCCGCCGCGAGCGACGGCAGGCACACCGTGAGGATGAGCGCCACGGGCGCGTCGCGGCCGACCGTGTCGCTGTCCTCGCTGAGGGAGAGCACCACCATGAGCAGGGCGAGCAGGATCCCGGCGACCGCGTACCGCTCGCGACCCGAGGTCCGCTCGCCGAGCAGGACGGACGAGAGCAGCAGCAGGAGGACCAGGCCCGACACGAAGATGCCCTGGGCGGCGGCGATCGGCAGGGTGCGGTAGACGGCCAGCTGGGCGGCGAAGCCCGCCGCGAGGGACAGCGAGCCGCCGATCCACAGCCAGCTGCCGAGCACCTGCCGCAGCAGCTGGGCGGGTTTGCGGACGCTGACCGACGGCATGGCCGTCAGCGCCCGCTTCTCCAGGACGAAGCCGGTGCTGTAGAGCAGGTTCGCGATCAGTGCCGCGGCCACGCCCCACCACATGGTCAGGCCTTTCGGGCGTGCAGCAGGAGGATCGAGGCGGCGCTCGGCACGGCGCAGGCGAGGCGGTCCAGGGCGCGCAGCGGGCGCGGTACGCCGTGGAAGGGGGCGCCGGACAGGCGTACGACCTCGAAGCCGGCGGCCGCGACGAACTCGCGCAGGGCGCGGGCCGTGTACAGCCGCAGGTGCCCCACGACCTCCTTGCCGGGGCGGCCGTGGATGGCGCGCAGGCTGACCTCGGAGAAGACGGGCTGCACCCCGGCGAGGAGCAGGCCGCGGTTGTACCAGGCGGCGAGGTTGGGGGTGGAGAGCATCAGGTGCCCTCCTGGTCGCAGCACCCTGCGCAGCTCGTCGAGGGCGCTGTCCGGGTCGACGAGGTGTTCGACGACCTCGCTGAACAGCACGGCGTCGGCGGCCCCGTCGGCGAACGGCAGCCCGCCGTCGGAGAGTTCACCGCGCACGACGTACGGGAGCCGGGCGTGGGCGCGCTTCAGGGCGTCCTGCGACCAGTCCACGCCGATGACGCGGTGTCCCGCGAGGAGCGGTGCCGCGGTCGCCGCGGCCGTGCCGTCCCCGCAGCCGATGTCGAGGACCGTGGCGGTGCGGGCGGTGGCGGGGCCGAGCGCGGCGGCGAGGATACGGGCCTGGCGGAGGCTGCGGGCGTCGCCGGACGCGACGGGGACGGCCGGGTTCTCGTAGAAGTCCCGCAGTTCTGCGGGGCGTTGGGTGGTCGTGGTGGTCACTTGGGCCCCTCCTTCTTCTTCGCGGCGGGTCCGCCGGGCTCGGTGTGCTCCGTCGCGTGGAGGTAGTGCTCGAAGAGGTCGCGCAGGTGGGCGCCGTCGCCGTGGCTGAGCAGCGTCTTCGACCAGCGCAGGGCGAGGTGCAGCCGGCCCGCCGTCGAGGCCGTCGTCACGGTGAGGCCGCGGGGCAGCCGGGCCGGCGCGGAGAACCACACGGCGTGCGCGCGGCCCGCGTCGCCGAAGTCCAGGGCGTACGGGACGCGGCCGATGTTGCTGAGGAGCGTCGTCGACGTCCAGGGCGCGGCGGCCCTGCGCAGCCTGCGGGTGGCGGCGGCCCTGAGGGTGACGGGCAGGACGGGTGCGGTCAGGAGCGCCGCGCCGCGGCCCAGTTGGGGGCGGGGCAGGGCCTTGAGGGCGCGGGTGCGTTCGGAGGTGCGGCGCAGCAGGTCGCGGGTGGCCTCCGGGGTCCAGTCGCGCGAGGCCAACTCGGCGGCGCCGAAGGGGACTTCGACGAGACGGGTGCCGTTGCCGATCGGCATGGTGGCGTCGCGGGGGCGGTCGTCGACGGGCATCGTGATGCGGAAGGGGCGGGGCCGGGCGCCGTGTTCGCGGTTCCAGTGGGCGATCATCAGCGCGGTGGCGACCATGAGCTGGTCGTTCACGGTGAACGGCGAGCCCTTGGGCCGGCGCGGCACCGGGAGCTCCGCGACGAGCATGCCGTTGCCGGGGGAGGGCTCGGGCGAGCCCTTCGCGACCCGGGCCGGGGGCGACAGGGCCGACGGGGCGTCGGCCGGCAGCTGTTCCTGTACCGCCTGTGGTCCGGCGGGCGCACGGGACGGCGGGGCCGCCGGGGAGTTGTCCCGGCCGCCGTAGAGCTCCGCGGCCGTCGCCAGGACGCGCAGGCAGGCCGGGCCGTCGAGGGCGGTGTGGTTGATGGTGAGGAAGAGGACGGAACCCCGGTCCTCGGTCTCCGGTGCGCCCTCCGCTGGGTGCGGCTTCACCACCTCCAGGCGGATCGGCGGCGAGGACGTCAGCGGGGGCGCCTCGGCCAGGGCGCGCTCGCGGGCGCGTTTGAGGGCGTCCGGTTCGGCGGGCGGGAACGTCACGACCTCCACGTCCGGGTCCGCCGTCAGCTCCCACTCGTAGCGGCGGCGGTACCAGGGGCCCCGCGCCTCCCGCATCAGGATGCGGGGGTGGCGGCGCAGGGCCTCGGCGAACGCGGTCCTGAGGCGGTCCTGGTCCGGGGTGCCCGGCAGGTGCACCTCGATGTGCACGGTCTCCGGCTCCTCCTCCTGGAGGCAGTGCCGGGAGACCTCGTCGACGACGGGGAACGGCACGCGCGCAGGCGGCCGCCCGGGGCCGTCCGCGCGCCGTGCCGGATGTTCCAGTGCGGTCATCGCTGGGTGCCTTCTCCTGTCGTGGACTTCCGCCCGCGGCGCGCGAGACGCATCGCCCTGCGGCCCGGCGGTGCGGGCTCCGGCTGGGCCGCCGCCGGCCCGCGGGCCGAGACGGTCGGGCCCGCGTCGTGCCGGGGCGCTTCCGGTGCGGTGTCCGGGCCGCCCCGCGTGCGGCGGGGCAGCGGGGGCGTCGCGGGGGCGGGCCCCGGCGCGGGCGGGTAGGGCGGGACCGGGCCGTACTCCAACGTATCCGTGGTGCGGTGCCGTGTCTGCCGTACCGTCACCAGCGCGGCGAACAGCGCGATGAGAGCGAAGAGTTGGGCCACCGGGCCGAACGCTCCCTCGTCCGCCGAGAGGGTCTCGCCGGCTCCCGTCGCCGCCGCGATGCCCGCGGCCGCCATCGCCAGGAACGCGACCGGCACCAGGAGCGCGTGACGCCACCAGGCGAGGAGCGCGAGCGCCGGGACGAGCAGGGCGAACGGCCCTGCGATCACGACGGCCACCAGCGTGAGCGCCACCGTGCCGAGGATGACGCCGGGGGCGGGCGGCGGGCCGGCCGGGGCGTCCGGGTCGGTGTCGCGGCGCCGCGAGAGGACCAGGACGAGGCCCGCCAGGGCGAGGACGCCGACGCCGGCCAGGATCAGCCCGATCTCGTAGATCTGCGACGGCTCGTAGGTCAGCTTGACCGTGCCGCCCTCGCCGTTCGGCACCAGCCAGCCCTGCTGCCAGCCGTCGAGCCGCACCGAGGTGAGCTCCTTGCCGTTGAGGGTCGCCTTCCAGCCGTCGTTCACGTTCTCGTACGTCGTGAGGTACGAGGCCGCTCCCGAGCCGACCGTCACCTCGCGGCGGTCGCCGAGCCAGTCCTTGATCTTCAGGTCGCGGGTGGCCGTGTCGACCTCGCCCGGCGTGCCGTGGGTCAGCGACGCGTCCATGACGGCCAGCGGGCCCGCGTCCCCCGTCTCCAGGCTGTGCGCGCCCGCGCCGAGCCGGACGGCCGAGGACTTCTCGCCCTCCTGGCAGAGCGTGATGTCGACCGGACGCCGTTCGGTGAGGTCACGGACCCTGCCCTTGGCGCTCGTCTCGTACAGCTCGCCGTCGATCGACATCGTCGGACCCTGGCCGCAGGGCAGCGAGAAGCGGTCCGCCGGGTCGGGCTGCTTGGTGCGGTACTCGTCGAGCGCGGGGACGTACACCTCGGTGAGGCCCACGGGCAGCTGGAGGTCGTCGTCCGCCATGGGGTTGTGGACCGTGAGCGGCGCGGTCTCCGTGATGGTGATGTCCATCTCGTCGGTGGTGATCGGGGTGAAGCGGGCGTTGCCGTGCTCGTCCACGCCCGCGGTCGCCGCGCCGTCCGGCGAGCTGATCTCGATCTTCACCGGGCGGGTGGAGAGACCGCCCGCGGCGGGCAGCACGATCTCGCCCACCGCCTGCTTACCCGGCCACTTGAGGTGGATCACGGGACGGTTCGCGGAGCCCGCGATCCAGCCCGTCGTCAGGTCGCCGTCGGTGAGGTTGCGCGGCGACAGACCGTTGCCGAGCCGCGCCGTGGAGTCCGCCGTCGCGATGATCTGCCGCTCCTGCTCCGGCGCCACCTTGTACAGCAGCTCGTCCAGTTCGGCGCCCGGCACGGCGACCGCGCTCGCCTTGAACTCGTACGCGCCCTCGCCCGTCGTCGTGAAGCGGCGGTGCAGACCGGCCTCGGCGTTCACCGGGGACAGGGCGCTCGGGTCCGACGAGCGGTGCATGGAGTACGTCGACGCCCTGGCGTCGGTGGACTTCTCCGCGTCCGTGGGGAGCTGGAGGAGCTTGGTGACGCGCACGTCGGGGATGCTGATCTCCGCGAAGCCCGCGCCGGCCAGGCCGGGGCGCGCCTCCTCGGTGTCCACGATCGTGATCTTGATCCAGTCGGTGGTGCCAGGGCGGGCCTTGATCCGCTGGGCCGTGCCGTCCGGCCGGAGGTCGCTGGTGACGCTGCCCCGCTCCGTCTCCACGCGCACCCGGGTGGGCGCCGACCGCGCGCCGTCCTGCGGCAGCGGCGTGACGCGGAAGGAGGAGGGGACCGCGACCTTCGAGTTGAACTCGGCCCTGATCCACTCGCCGTCCGCCGACCCCGAGCCGCCCTCGGCCCAGGCCGTGGCCGGGTTCCCGTCGAACGCGTTCACCGGGTCGTACTGCGGCAGGTGGAAGAGCCAGTTGCCGTAGCTGGACGCGGAGACCGACCTGGCGCCGCGCAGCTCCGCCGTCGTCTGGTGCTCGATGCCCTTGGTCGGCAGGATCTGGTGCGGCTTCTTGCCGGGGTCCTGCGCGGCGTCGACCGCGTTCCGCTCGTCGCGGCCGTACGTGTAGGAGGTGTTGGAGTTGACGAGGCCGAAGCGGGTGTCGGCGCGGCGCAGGCCGTCACCGACCGCCTGCAGGCCGGGCGCCCCGATGCCCGGGTGGTTGTCGCCGGTCAGGACGGCCGGGCGGTCCCGCATCGACGGGTCGGCGGAGAGCGGCAGCAGGGACTCGGGGCCGCCGCTGACGACCGCCGTGTTGGACACCGGCTTCAGGCCCGCCTGGCCGGGGCGCTCGGCGCCCTTGCCGGGGGCGTAGATCTCGACCGCGCGCTGGCGCGGATAGAGCCCCTCGACCTGGATGGGGGTGTCGTCCTCGATCTTCCCGCCGGTCGTCGTCGGACCGAGGCCCGTGACCCGGCTGAAGCCCGACTCCTCCAGGGTCCGCTTCACCGTCGCGGACGGGACGTGGCCGACCTGGTCGGGGTCGAGGTCGTTGCGTACGACGACGTAGTAGAGACCGGCACGCGTCAAGTAGTCCCGCAGGCCCGGCACTTCGCCGCCGGTCATCAGTGCCTGCTCGACCGCGTCCATCGCGCGGCGGTTGCCCGGCGTGCCGAACGGCACGTAGTCGCGCTGCGCCCACCGCGAGTCGGCGAGCACGTCCAGGGGCTGGTCGATGGGCGAGCCCCAGGTGTAGATGCCGTGCGCGGTCGCGGGGACGACGAGGGCACGGGAGTCGGGGGAGTACTTCTCCAGCCAGTCGGCCGTCGCCTGCCAGTACGTCGGCAGCTTCTGGAACGAACCGGGCTGCAGGATCGAGCCGTTGACGTACGGCCAGGCCAGACCGGGCAGCACCAGGGCCGCGGCGATCAGCGGCGCGAAACGCCGCCCCCGCACCGGCCGCGCGCCCCGCGCCTGGGAGGCCACGCCCACCAGGTGCATCAGCCCGAAGACCAGCGCGAGCGCCAGACCCGTCTGGAACTTGTAGATGTTGCGGAACGGCACGAGACCGCCGTTCAGCCACGACTGGACGGTGTCGTGGAAGGGCGCCCCGAACGCGCCGCCGTACCCGGCGAGCGTGACCAGGGCGACGGACAGGACCGTCAGGACCAGCCAGCGCCGCTCCGGCAGATCGCGCCGCGCCAGGCCCGCGAGGCCGAGCGCCGCGGCAAGCGCCGAGCAGACGATTGTCACGACGGCCGTCGCCACCGTCCACCCCGCGGGCAGCCATGCCTCGCCGAAGTGCAGGTACGCGACCCAGTTCCCGGCGCCGCGCAGCGTCTCGGTCGCCGACATGGTGCCCGTCGTGGTGGCCGAATTCTCCACGTAGGGAAGGAAGTTCTCGCCGTAGATGCCGAGCATCAGGAGCGGCACGACCCACCAGGCGGTGGCCAGGATGACGCCCGGCACCCACCAGGTGATCAGTTTTCTCTTACGGGGGCCGTTCGGTCTGGACAGGAGATAGAGGCCCACCGGCAGCAGCGAGGCGAGCGTCGCCGCCGCGTTCACACCGCCCATGAACGGGATGATCAGCGCCGACCGGCACGCGGCGAGGCGCGCGCTGATCCGCTCGTCGGCGAGCGGGAGCAGCACCCACGGCAGCACCGCGCCGGGCAGCGCGGCCGCCGACGTCGACCCCACCACCACGGTGAACGTCGGCCACAGCGCGTACACCGCCGCGCCCAGCAGCCGGCTGGGACGGCTGCCGACGCCGAGGCGCTCGGCGAGCCGCAGCGCACCCCAGAACGCCGCCGTCACGATCAGCGACAGCCACAGCCGCTCGGCCAGCCACACCGGCAGCTGCACCAGGTCGGCCAGGCCGTAGAACGGCAGCATCGGGAAGACATAGCCGACGTACTGGTCCTGGATGCCGCCGAAGCCGCCCCGGTCGTGCCAGAGCTGGCCGAGGTCGGAGAGGAACTGCCAGGGGTCGACGGCGACACCGAGCTTGGTGTCGAACGTCATCCGCCCGGGTTTCACCGCGAGGAACAGCACGAACACCACGGCCCAGAACCCGAGGAGCCAGCGCCGCGAGCGCGGCCCCCGCGAGGGTTCAGGGGCATCGGTCGTGGGTCTTACGGCCGCCGGGGGTGGGGCCTGGACCGTGGTCATGGACACCGCCTGAGAATGAGAAGGAGATTCCAGGTCGCGATCTCGCGCACACCCGGCACCTTGGTGATCGCCCCGGCCAGGAACGGCCAGTAGCGCGAACGCGCCGATACGACGGCCACGTCGTCGCGGCCCCGCACCTCGCGCAGGGTCGTGCCGACGTGGTGGGCGAAGAGGTTCTCGCCGAGCGTGTGCTTCGCGGCCTTGCCGGTACGCCGTTCATAGCGGGCGCGGGCCCGGTCGGCGCCCAGATAGTGCCAGGGCGCCCACTCGTGCCCGCCCCACGGGGAGAGCCAGTTGGTGAACGAGACGTAGATCAGACCGCCGGGCCTGGTGACCCGGACCATCTCGCTCAGGAACGTCTGCGGATCGTCGACGTGCTCCAGGACGTTCGAGGAGAACGTGACGTCGGCGACGCCGTCCGCCAGCGGCAGCAGATAGCCGTCTGCCACCACCGAACCCTCGGGCGGCTTGGCCCCCAACTCGGCCGGATCCGGCTCGAAGAGGAAGCACTGCGCGCCGCGCCGCCGGAACTCCTCGGTGAAGTAACCGCCCCCACCGCCGATGTCGACGACGACGCGGTCCTTCACCGGTACGTACGCCTCGACCTGGTCGGCGGCGTCCCGGGCGAGGAGGGTGTAGCACCGCTCGGGTTCCTGCTGCTCGCGCAGGAAGGCCCGGAAGAGGGTGGCGGAACGGCGCAGCGAGGGGTCCTTCACGCAGACCCCTGGGGTATTCCGGCCGCGTGGTGGGCGGCGACCGCCTCGGCCGCCACCGCCTGGAACTGCCGCACCGTGTTGCCCCAGCGGAACTGCGCGGCGCGCTCGCCGGCGGCCTTGCCGAGGGATCTGCGGCGCTCGGCGCTGAGGGCGAGGGTGCACCAGGCGGCGGCGAAGGAGCTCTCGCCGCGGGCGAGGAGCCCGGTCACGCCGTCCTCGACGGAGTCGCGCACCCCCGGCACGTCGAAGCCGATCGACGGCGTGAAGCGGGTCGCCGCCTCGGTGATGACGAGACCCCAGCCCTCCACGGCCGACGGATGCAGCAGCAGCCACGCCTCGCAGAGCAGCCGGTGCTTCTCCGCCTCGGACACATGTCCCCTGAACTCGACGCCGGGGCCAGCGAGTTGTTCGAGCCGACCCCGCTCGGGGCCGTCGCCCACGATCACGAGACGGCCGCCCGTGACGGGTCTGACCCGCTCCCAGAGCCGCAGCAGGAGATCGATGCGCTTGTACTCGACGAGCCGCCCCATCGCGAGGAACAACGGCTCGTCGGAGCGGGGGTGCAGCGGCCCGGGTTCCTCGACGCCGTTGTGCACGATGCGGATGCGCTCGCGCTCGACGCCGATCGCCCGCAGCGCCGTCGCCGTCGACGGCGACACCGCCACGAGGAGATTGCCGCGCTGCGCGCCGGACAGCGCCCAGTGCTCGAGCTTGCGGCCGAGCCGCGCCGCGGGGGCGAGGGCGCCCTGGAAGCGCATCCCCCACAGATCGGTGTGGACGTGGTTGACCAGGCACAGGGTGGGCCCGCGGTGCCACAGCGGCGCCAGGTACGGCATGCCGTTGCAGACCTCGACGAGCAGGTCGCAGTCGCCGACCTGCCGGGTGAACGCGGAGCGCGCCCGGACGAAGTGGCCCAGGTCGCTGCCCGCGGACACCACGCGGTAGTCGCGGTACGCGGCGGGCCCGCCGCACAACAGGGTCACCTGGTGGCCGAGGCCGCTGAGCCCGTCGGCGAGCCGGTCGACGAGGAGTTCGGAGCCCCCCGCGGCCGGATTGCCGAGGTCGCGGTGGGCGAGGAAGACGATCCGGCGCGGTTGTGGGGGAGGCGCCGGAAGGCGCTCCGCGCGGCGTGGGGCGGCCGCGCGCAGCGAGGACGGTACGTGCTGGGGCATGCGTGCTCCAACTCGTCTCAGGGTGCGGAACTGTGGGGGGTCCGGTCGGCGGAACGGTCCTGCTGGGTCATGGGGGAGTGCTGCGGGGGTGGTGCCGGGGTGGTGCGGGGCTGTGCGTGGGTGGGGGTGGATAGTTTTCGCCGCCCCGTACCTCGCGGCTACTCACCGAAGTGACAATTTTTGCGCTTTCAAGGGCTGACGCTTCATCACATCGTGCTGGGCTGCAGGGCGGTCGGTGACGTGTCCGGATTCGGACTCCCGGGCTCCGCCGAACCGCCGTGCCGTCCGGGGCCGTTCGCCCCGTCGTCGTGCCGCCCACGCGCGACGAGCACGACACCCGCCACCGCGAGTACCCCGCCCAGCACGCCCGCACCGAGCGGAAGCGTCTCACCGACCAGTTCAAGACGACTGCTGTCGTCGTCGGCGAGCTTCACCTGAGCCTTCTGCGTGGCCGGCGTGAACGCGATCCGCTCGCTGTCGAGCAGCACCGTCGCGTCCTTGTCCGAGCCCGGCGCCCGCAGCGTCTTGCGGGGCCCGATGGCGGCGTAGATGATCCGGCCGGTGCGCCGGTCCGCGACGAGCTCGATGCCGTGGTTGGCGTAGTACTCGTCCGCGATGACCTGGCTCTTCCTCGGCTGACCGACCATCCGCCCCGGCACCTGGCGCGTGCCCGTCTTGGTGGCCTTCACAGTGGCCGTGAAGCGGTACCCCTCGTACCCCTGGATCTTCTTCGTGCCCTTGTACGTGAGCGGCACGGTCGCGCCCAAGGTGTTGTCCCACCAGCGGTAGGACCGCTTCTCGACGTCGAAGGGGAACTTCAGATAGGCCTCGCCCTCGAAGTACGGCTCCTCGTCGCAGCAGTGCACCGGCTTGTTCGTCCTCCGGTCGGTGACCCAGCGTTCCTGGGTCCACTGGAGCGAGTCGTGCGGGCTGGCGGCGGGCAGCGACTTGTCCGGATCGACGGAGGTCACCACGTCCCAGACGGCCCTTCCGCTCTCCTCGCTGTCGGCGACGTCGCCGCGGACCTGCCGGGTGATCGTGAGGTTCTTGTCGTGGACGGTCTTGATCTTCTTGGTGTCGAAATAGCTTCCTTTGCCCTTGAAGACCGTGATGGTGTCGATGTCCACGGGCGTGCGTTTCGCTCGGGGCTCCACGTACCAGGCCAGCATCGGCGCGAGGACCAGAAGAAACGCGCCGAGCCCGAGAAGGATCAGCGACAGAGGTGAGGCGGTGCGGCGCATAGGTCACTCCTGGGCTGAGGCGGGAGAAGTGTTACTGAGCCGTATGGGCCGGGAACGTAGGCCCACCCTTGACGAAGTGTCAATGCATTGCAGAGACTGAGCACTTGCCGGACGGGGCCGGCACGGGCTGTGCGACCAGGACTTTGTGGCCGGAGCTTGCCGGCGGCCGAGTGCCTGCGCGCCCCGGGGTGGGGACGACCTCCGACAGAGAGGCTGACCCTCGCAATGCACCGACTGCTTTCCGCTTCACTCACCGTCGCCGCCGGGGCGCTCCTCGCCGTGGGCGCGGCGCTCGGCATCGTCGCGCTCCTCGACGCCACACCGGATCAGCCCAACACGCCGCTCGTGCATTACGAGACCCCGGCGCGGGGGCAGTGAGCGACCGTGGCCGCGACCAGCGCACAGCCGTCCGGCGACCGGACGGCCGCCGACAGCTTCCCGGATGGCCGGATGGCCGACGCAGGCTTTCCGGAGGGCCGGGCTCCGGAGGGTCGGACGGCCGACGCCGGGTTCCCGGACGACCGGACTCCGGAGGGTCGGACTCCGGACGACCGGACGGCCGACGTCGGGTTCCCGGAGGGCCGGGCTCCGGACGGCCGGACGGCTGACGCCGGGTTCCCGGAGGGTCGGGCTGCGGAGGGCCGGACGGCTGACGCCGGGTTCCCGGAGGGTCGGGCTCCGGAGGTTCGGAGTCCGGAGGGTCGGAGTCCGCACGACCGGAGTCCGCACGACCGGGCTCCGGACGGGCGGGCTCCGCACGACCGGGCTGCGGAGGGCGCGCCCCCGCCCCCCTCCCCGCACCGCTCCGCCTGGCGTGACGTACCGCCCCGGCAGGTACGGCAGTTCGCCGCGCTCGCCCTGGAGGAGGTGCCCGCGCTCGCCCAGGACATCCTGCGCGAGATCCGCGCCGAGTACCCCGGCCTGCCCGTCGTCCTCGACGACTCCGGCGAGCCGATGGCACTGATCGGCATCCGCCGCGCCCTGGAGGGCTTCGTCCAGCAGTTGGCGTCCCAGGAGGGCAGGCCCCGCTACCACCTGGAGGTCTTCCAGGAGTTCGGCCGAGGCGAGGGCCTGCACGGCCGCAGCCTCGACTCGCTCCAGGCGATCTACCGCCTGGGCGTACGACTGGCCTGGCGCCGCCTCGCCGAGATCGGCCAGCAGATAGAGATCCCGCCGCCCGCCATGTACGAACTCGCCGAGTCGGGCTTCGAGTACCTGGACGGCCTGGTCGACCAGTCCGTACGCGGATACGCGGAGGCGGCGGCCCGCGAGGCCGGCGAACGCCTGCGTCTGCAACGCAAGTTGATGGAGCTGCTGCTCTCCGAGCGGCGCTCCGACAGCATCACGGGGGCCGGACACGGACCCGGGGCGGGCGTGGGCCCGCCATCCGGCGGCAAGGCCTCCGCTTCCGGCAGGACGTCGGCCCTCGGCAACGCCCTCGGCGAGCGCGCCGCCCGCGTCGGCTGGCAGCTGCCCGAACGCGTCGCCGTGGGCGTCCTGTTGCGCCCCGCGCGGGAGGCCGTCGCGCCCGCCGTCGGCGAGGGCGTCCTGCTCGACATGGAGGCCGAGCAGCCCCGCATGGTGGTGCCCGACCCCGAAGCGGCGGGGCGGCCCGAGCTGCTGCGCCGCGCCATGACCGGCTGGTCCGGCGCCATCGGCCCGCCCGTCGCCCTGGCCGACGCCGCGAAGTCGCTGCGCTGGGCGGAGGCGGCGGTACGTCTCATGGAGCGCGGACTGTTGCCCTCCGGTGAGGTCCTGCACTGCACGGAGCACACCGAGGCGCTGGTGCTGCTCCAGCCCGAGGAGCTGATCGAGGACCTGGCCCGCCGCTGTCTCGCCCCCCTGGAACACTGCGGTCCGGCCCACGGCCGCCGCCTCGCCGAAACCCTCCTGGCATGGCTGGAAACCCGCGGCGGCGCCCCCGAGGTGGCGGCCCGCCTGGGGGTCCACCCGCAGACGGTCCGTTACCGCCTCCGCCAGATAAGGGAACTCTGGGGCGACGAGGTGGACGACCCGGACCGCCGATTCGAACTGGAGCTGGTGCTGCGGGCGCGGCGTCTCAGAGGCCTGCTGGGCAGGGCATGACGCGCCTGCGCCACGCCGTCGAACCCACCGGACTTTTCGATTCCGCACACAACTTTCACAGCCCCCGCTTCCACTGTTACCGGCGTGGCGCCTAGCCTCCATGCCTCATGGACTACTGCCACCCGTGCCGCAGGCACCTCAATGGCGCCCTCGCCTGCCCGGGGTGCGGAGCCCCGGCCGAAGCGCGCCGGGACTCTGCGCAGTCCGTCCCCGCGCCGCACGCGGAACCGACCGGCCCCCACACCCCCCACGAGGCGTCACCCTCGCGCTCCCGCTCCCGCTCCCGTGCCCGCGGCCGAAGGTCCCACCGACGCCGGCGCCGCAAGATCCTGTTCATCACCGCGGGCCTCGCCCTCGCGGCAGGCGGCCTGAGCCTCGCCGAACTGGCCAAGGAGGACCCGGCGACGGTATCCGCCCCGTCCCCGACGGAGACCACGGCGCCGGGCGCCGGCACGACGGCAGAGGACGCGGCGGCCACATCGAAGCCCCCCTCCAGGCCGGAGTCGCCGAACGCGAAGCACCGGCCCGACAAGGCCGCCAACAAGAACCGAAAGGAAGACGAGGCCGAGGAGCGACGGGAAACCACCAAGGCGGAAGGGACGAAGGCCCCGGAAGCAGAGAACGGAACGGGAACAGCCCCCGAGCAGACACCCCCCTCAACACAGCCACCCCCCACACCCCCGAACGCCACCCCCACGCCCCCCACCCCAAAACCAACGCCCCCCACCCCAACCCCCACCAAAACCTGCGACCGCTTCCTCTGGTGGTGTACGTAGCAACACCACCCAGGGCCACAAAAAACAAAACGCACGCGCCCCTCAAGGGGCGCGGAGAACGGCGCGACCAACCCCATCGAACCCGCACGGGACAGACGGCCTCTTAAGGGGCGCGGGGAACGGCGCGAGCAACCACATCAGACCCGCACGGGACAGACGGCCTCTTAAGGGGCGCGGGGAACGGCGCGAGCAACCACATCAGACCCGCACGGGACAGACGGGCCCTTTAAGGGGCGCGGGGAACGGCGCGAGCAACCACATCGGACCCGCACGGGACAGACGGCCTCTTAAGGGGCGCGGGGAACGGCGCGAGCAACCACATCGGACCCGCACGGGACAGACGGGCCCTTTAAGGGGCGCGGGGAACTGCGCGACCAGCCACATCAGACCCGCACCCGACACACCACCCGCCCCCGAAACACTCACCCCTCCCCCTCCCCCACCATCCTCCGCAACAACCCCCGCAAAACCCCCCGCTCCGCAGGAGACAACTCCGCCAACGGCTCCCGCGCAAAGCGCAGAGCCCCCCGTAGGCGACGGGCGACCTCCAACCCCGCCCCCGTCGGCGCCACCAGCTTCACCCGCCGGTCACCGGCGTCCCCCCGCCGCTCCACAAGCCCCCGCGCCTCCAGCCGGTCCACGATCCCCGTGATGTTCGACGGCTCACACTTCAGCTTCTGCGCGATGCGCCGCATGGGCATAGGTTCGAGGGAGAGCAGCCCGAGGACCCGCGCCTGCGCCCCGGTCAGCGCATGCTCGGCGGCCGCCTCCTCGTACTCCTCGTGATAGCGAGCCACAACCGTGCCGATGAGCTCGACGACTTCGAGTGTCAGCGGGTCGGCACGGGGGACGCGAGGGTCAGGAGCATTCGTGGCCATGACCCCCACGCTACCCACTTACTTGACATCATGAAATATTCAGGAGCATGGTTGTTTAACAACCTCAAGTATTTCTCCCCCCACCCCGTCACCCGTTCTGCCACGCAATAGCTCGCAAATAGCACGCAATAGGAGGACGCCCTCATGTCCGTCACCCCCGACCAGCTCCCCTCCGTCAGCCGCGAATGGCACCTCGTGCGGCGCCCCTCCGGCTGGCCGGTCCCGGAGGACTTCGCGCTGCGCGAGGTCCCCGTCGAGGCCCCCGCCGAGGGCCGCGTCCTCGTCCGCAACCTCCACTTCTCGGTGGACCCGTACATGCGGGGCCGGATGAACGACGTGAAGTCGTACGTCCCGCCGTTCCAGCTCGACAAGCCCATGGAGGGCGGCGCGGTCGGCGAGGTCGTCGCGTCGAACGCCGACGGCTTCGCGGTCGGCGACCACGTCCTGCACTTCGCCGGCTGGCGCGAATACGCCTCCGTGCCCGCCCAGCACGCCACCAAGGTCGACCCCGACGCCGCCCCCCTCTCCGCCTACCTCGGCGTCCTCGGCATGACGGGCCTGACCGCGTACGCGGGCCTCCTCGAGGTGGCCTCCTTCAAGGAGGGCGACGCCGTCTTCGTCTCCGGCGCGGCCGGCGCCGTCGGCGGCCAGGTCGGCCAGATCGCCAAGCTCAAGGGCGCCTCGCGCGTCATCGGCTCGGCCGGCTCGGACGACAAGGTGAAGCTGCTCGTCGAGGAGTACGGCTTCGACGCCGCCTTCAACTACAAGGACGACAAGCCGGTCGCCGAGCAGCTCAAGGAGGCCGCCCCCGACGGCATCGACGTCTACTTCGACAACGTCGGCGGCGAGCACCTGGAGGCCGCCATCAGCCGCCTCAACGTGCACGGCCGGGTCACGATCTGCGGCATGATCGCGGGCTACAACGACACCGAGCCGACCCCGGCCCCCCGCAACCTCGCCCTGGTCATCGGCAAGCGCCTGCGTCTGACGGGCATGCTCGTCCAGGACCACACCGCGCTGCAGCCGGAGTTCGTCCGCGAGGTCGGCGCCTGGATCCGCTCCGGCGAGCTCAAGTACCGCGAGACGGTCGTCGAGGGCGTGGAGAACGGCGTGGACGCGTTCCTCGGCATGCTCCGCGGCGAGAACACCGGAAAGATGATCGTCTCCCTCGCATGATTTCCGGCATCCGATAACCTGATTCCAGAAACCGTGGTCGTGGGCGCGCGCCACGTCTCGTCTCAGGAGGAATGAGCAGGTATGTCCATCCAGAAGATCGACGTCAAGTACACCGCCGTAGCCACCGCGGAGAACGGCCGCGACGGCCGCGTCGCCAGCGACGACGGCAAGCTCGACGTCGTCGTGAACCCGCCGAAGGAGATGGGCGGCAGCGGCGCGGGCACCAACCCCGAGCAGCTCTTCGCCGCCGGCTACAGCGCCTGCTTCCAGGGCGCCCTCGGCGTGGTCGCCCGCAAGGAGAACGCCGACATCTCCGGCTCGACCGTGACCGCCAAGGTCGGCATCGGCCAGAACGAGGCCGGCGGCTTCGGCCTGGAGGTCGCGATCACCGCCTCCATCCCGAACGTGGACGCGGCCACCGCGCAGTCCCTGGTCGAGAAGGCGCACCAGGTGTGCCCCTACTCGAACGCCACGCGCGGCAACATCAAGGTCGAGCTCTCGGTCGCCTGACCGGGACCTCTCCGCTCGTCCGTACGCCGGAGGGCCGCACCCGAACCAGGGGTGCGGCCCTCCGTCGTAGCCCTCCTTCGTAGCCCTCCGTCGTACACGGAGGCCATCCGTCGCTCAGCCCACTGCCAGCGCCGCCCCGTGCACCACCCGCGCGAGACGCTCGTTCTCCGCCGCCGGGCCGCCCGGGAACGCGAACCGCCGCCGCGTGTACCCGTACGCGAGGCCGCTGCGCGGGTCGGCGAACGCCTGCGAGCCGCCCACGCCGCTGTGCCCGATGGAGCCGGCGCCCAGGAACGGGTACCAGACCTCCGAGGGAGCCTGGAAGCCGACCGCGAAGACCTTGTGCGCCCGCGCCACCAGGTCGTACCCCACCGACTGGACCTGCCCGAACTCGGCGACGGTGTCCGCCGTCAGGAGCGGTTCGCCCCCTTCGATGCCGGTGACCGCCGCCGCGTACATCCCCGCGAGGCCGCGCGCGGACGCCACGCCGCCGGCCGACGCGGGCCCCTTGGCGCGCACCGCACGGGAGTTGGGCAGTGCCTCGATGTCGGTGGGCTCCGCCGCGTTGCGGTTGAAGGCGATGGCGGCCAGGTTCTGCGGGCCGGTCGGCAGCGACGCGAGGAGCGCCCGCTGCTCGGGCGTCGGGTCCATCGGCAGGACGGAGCGGAACCGCCCCTCGTGCTCCTCGGGCAGCCCTATGAAGAAGTCCAGGCCGTGCGGGGCGCGCACCCGCTCCTCGTACAGTTCCCGCAGGGTCCGGCCGGTGACGCGGAACACCACCTCGCCGGTGAGCGCCCCGATGGACAGGGCGTGGTAGCCGAAGGCGGTGCCGGGCCGCCAGTACGGGCGCTGCGCGGCCAGGCGCTCGGCGATCGCCCGGTCGTCGGCGAGCTCCTCGGGGGTGAAACCGGAGTCGGCGCCCACGACGCCCACCCGGTGCGCGAGCAGTTCTCGCAGCGTCGCGGCGCCCTTGCCCCCGGCGGCGAACTCCGGCCAGTAGTGCGCCACTTCGCGGTCCAGGTCGAGCGTGCCGTCCTGGACGAGCAGGGCGACGACGAGGTGCGCCGCGCCCTTCGTGGACGAGTACACCCCGTACAGCGTGTCGCCGTCGGTGTCGGGCCCCACCCACAGGTCGACGACCTTGCGTCCCTTGACGTACGCGGCCAACTGCCCTGCGTAGTGGGGGTCCTCGGCGGCGAGGACGGCGGTGAACTCGTCGCGCACGGCCTCGTAGCCGTCGGCGACAGTGCCCTGCACTCTGATCTCACGCGTCATACGGAAAGCCTCCAGGGCGCGGCGAAATGATCGATACCTGATCAACCGCCGCGCCCCGTAAGGTATTTCCCGCCTCAGCCGACGCTCAGCAGCGCCCGCCCGACCTGCGGGAACACTCCCTTCGGATGGTCACGGAAGAGCGGCTCGGTGCCGAAGAGCACCACCTCCGCGGCCCCGGCGGAGCCGCTCACGACGGAGGCGCGCCCCGCGGCGTCCGCGGGGCCGCCGGTGCCGTCCTCCAGCGCCCGCCAGTGCCCGGAGACGAGCGGGTTCCCGGCGCCGTACCTCTGCTCCACGCGCACACCCGGGCCGAGGTCGGTGAACCACGACGGCGAGTAGACGAAGCTGTGGTCCGGCGCACCGCCGGTGACCGTGCCGCCCGCGTTGGCCACCCGGACCACGCCGTTGGCGTCGCCGTTGCCCTCGACGGCCCGCACGGCGAGCAGCCCGGCGTCGGCGTTCAGCGCGGCCCCGGTCGCGCCCCGCCCGACCAGACCGCCGCCCCCGGCGAGGAACCGGTCGAGCCCGGCGCGGGCCGCCGGATTCAGCTTGCCGCGGTCGAGCCCGGCCGACACGAAGAGGACGTCCGCCTTCCGCCAGTCGAAGCCGGAGTTGAGCACGGCGGTCGACACGGGCACGACGTCGAAGTTCATCTCCCGCAGCGCGAACAGCTCACCCGGCGTGACGGCCGCCGCGACCCGCGTGCGGTGCAGCGCGGCACCGCCCTTGGCCTTCGTGGCATCGAAGGCGACGTCGTACTTCTTCGCGGCGACGGTCGCGGCACGCCGCGCGGACGACGGTACGACGACACTTCCGTCACGGTCACGACGTACGGAAATACCCTTATTCAGGAGGTAGTTGACGGCCGCGATCTCCTGCGGGTCGTCCAAGCGCAGCCGCAGGTCGCCGCGGGGTGCCACATATCCGACCGCTGACGCGGCACGCACCTCGCGCGTGCGCACACCGTCCAGGTCACCGCCCTTCACGGAGTCCACGCTCGCGCCCCACAGCCGGCCGAGGCTCCACCCCGAGATGTCGTACATCGTCGACACCTTGTCGCTGATGTCCCGCCCGTCGGCCAGCAGCACATTGGCCAGGCCCCGCTTCGGCTGGTGCATGTCGACGACGTACGACCCCTTCGGATACGTCCGCCCGCCGAGCCGGAAGCCGTGGCTCGCCCGCTCCACACGCACGTCGTTGGCGACCAGATGGTCCACGAGCCGCGCCGCCGCCGTCGCCGAACGCTGACCGTGCGCGCCGCCCGCCGGAATGACGTACGCGCGCGGGAACTCGGTCGTGTACACGTCCTCCGGCCCGATCCCGGGCACGCCCGGCACGGTCTCCTCCGACACCGGCACCTGCTCCGCGCCCGTCGCACCCCGCCGGAAGACCTCGATCTGGTCGGCGATCACGGAGGTGCGGTGGCGGTCGGTCCAGTCGAGCGTGGCACGCATCGCGGCGCCCGCGATGTCCACGTTGACGGCGGCCCTGCGGCGCAGCTCCGCGACCGGCTGCGTGTCGTACGCGGCGTTGTTCACCTGCATCGGGAACTCGATGGTGTGCGTCGCGACCGCGCCGTGGAACGGCATGTACTGCGGGGTGAAGATCGGCGGCCAGTCGTCCCAGCCCTCCTCCTGGTCCCGGAAGGGGATGACGGCGGGCTTCACGCCGTCCTTCTCCTCGGTGTAGCCGAGCCCGTTGACGGCGGCCTCCATGCCGAGGGCGTTGGCATAGGAGTTCTTGAGGAAGAGGTCGTACTCGTAGTTCTCGCCGTGCGGGGGAGTGGTCGGCTCGATCAGCGTGCCGTTCACGTATCCGTGCAGGTCGAGCATGACGGCGGGCTGCTTGGCGACGGCGATCCGCCGCACCGCGCGGGTCTCGGGCTGCGAGGCGGTGACGAAGTCGCGGTTGAGGTCGAAGCCGTTGGCGTTGGCGCGGGTGCCCGCCACACGGCCGTCGGGGTTGGCGGTGACGTTGAAGTAGAGGCGGTTGTGCGCGAGCAGCGACCGGCTCTTCCTGTCCTTCGCCTTCGCCAGCTTCTCGATGAGCTTCAGGGCGGCGTCGGTGCCCTCCCACTCGTTGCCGTGGATGTTGTTGTTGATGAAGACGGGCGTCTTGTACGAGGACCTGATCGCCTTGTCCCGGGCGGCGGCCGCGGGGGAGTCCTCGATGCGCTCGCGCATCCGCTCCTGCCGGGCCGTCTCCCGCGCGGACTCGGGAGCGGTGACCGTCACCAGGTACAGCTGGTGCCCGCCCGCGGAACGGCCCGCGATCTCCACGCTCACGCGGTCGCCGATGCGCTGCAGGGCGTTCAGCTTCGGGGCGATGCCGTGGTACGGCGTGAGCCCCAGCTTTATCGACTTGTCGGCAGGGTTCTCCGGGGGTGCGGTGAGCTTCCGCTCACGCGGATAGCCACGGCCCTTGTCGGCACCGAGGCCCGTGTCCCCTGCGCTCCCCCTGTCACCGAGGGCGCGCTCGGCGGCCGCTTCCGGCGCCGTGGCGGCCCGGTCGGCGTCGAGCGGCGAGCCCTCGCGGACGGCGGGCCGCGGCGTCGGATCGGCGGTCGCGCTGCCCGGGGCGAGCGCGGTGAGGGCCAGCGCGCCCGCGATGGCGGCGGTGGTGAGCAGAACGGGTCTGGATGGCCGGGATATACCCATACGTACCTCCGGGAGATCGGTAAGCGAGGTCTTACCGGTTCGCCACCCGTTCAACAAGAGGGCTGTGTTCCGCAGTTGTGCACCACCTGTGACAGTCCTGCCGACCGCCGCGGACCAAACCCCCGCCCACCTGCGGCTAAGGTGTGCCGCATGCGCGATCTGGGTGTGGGCTTCGGCTACTTGATGAAGGGGCAGCGCTGGGTCGCCCAGCACGGCAAGCAGTACGGATGGGGGCTGCTGCCCGGCCTCATCACGCTCGTCCTCTACGCGGGCGCGCTCGTGTCGCTCGCCCTGTGGGGCAGCGACCTCGTCGGCTGGGCCACGCCGTTCGCCGACGACTGGTCGTCCCCCTGGCTCGGCCTGTTCCGCGGCTTCCTGACGGCCCTGCTCTTCGCCCTCGCGCTGCTGCTGTCCGTCCTCACCTTCACCGCGGTGACCCTGCTCATCGGGGACCCCTTCTACGAGAAGCTGTCCGAACAGGTCGACATCTCCGAGTGCGGCCACGCCCCCGAGTCGGGGCTGCCGCTCTGGCGGGATCTGTGGATCTCGGCGAGGGACAGCCTGCGGATCGTCGTGCGCGCGCTGTGCTGGGGCGTGCTGCTCTTCGCGCTCGGCTTCATCCCGGTCGCCGGCCAGACCGTCGTCCCCGTGATCGGCTTCTGCGTGACCGGTTTCTTCCTGGTCGAGGAGCTCACCGCGGTCGCCATGCAGCGCCGCGGTGTGGAACTCCGCGACAGGCTCGCCCTGTTGCGCTCCCGCAAGACGCTCGCCTGGGGCTTCGGGACGCCGCTCGCCGTCGCCTTCCTGGTGCCGTTCGTCGCGGTGTTCCTGATGCCGGGCGCGGTCGCGGGCGCGACGCTGATGGCACGGGACCTGCTGGGCGAGAACGGCACGGACGGAGACGGCTCACGTGCCGTCTCCGGCGGTCAGGACGATGACATGGCGGCGCCCAGGATGCCCCGCACCTGAGCGATGATGTCCAGCCGGTTCCGTACGAACTCGGGATCGGTGACGGCCCCCGTCGCCGGGTCGGTGTTCCCCGCGCCGAACTGCAGGACGGGCGTGTGCACATGCCCGCCGGGCAGCCGGTCGTGCAGCCCCAGGCGGTCCCTCAGCAGCGTCGCCCGGTAGGCGATCTCGTTCGACAGATAGTCCCCGCCGCCGCCCGCGCGCGCCGCCGACCCCGCGGTGGGCCCGTCCGGCCGGACCACGGGCTCGGTGCCGCCCGCCGGTATCTCGGTCACCGAGGTGTTGTCGTACGCGGGGAAACGGCCCGTCTTCGCCGCCACGATCTCCTTGTACGGGAGAGTCGTCGACGTCCACTGGGGCTGCGTGGCGGGATCGCGCACCGGCACGGTCCCGGTGCGCGACAGGTTCTCGTTGTCCGCGAAGCCGCCGCGCCAGGCGCCGTTGGTCCGCTCGATGTCGAACCGGCCCACGCGGCCCTGGCTGATGGTGGTGAAGAGGTCGACGCGGGGGAGGTGCGGGCGCAGCGCCCGCTCCACGGCGCCGTCCGCGAAGTCGTCCCAGCGCACGGGGAAGACCATCGCCTCGACGCGCGCGGGCCCGTCGGCGGTCCGGATGGTCGTGCCGTCCAGGGCGAGCGCGGCGGCGCCCGACGGATTGCTGATCCGGACATCGCGGTCGAGGGTGAAGGGGTCGAATCCGGTGACGAGGATGCGCTTGATGGGCCTGTCTCCGCCTCCGTGTCCGCCGCCCTGCCGGCCGGGCGGGAAGCCGATGGTGTCCTGCCCGCGGGACGAGGTCTCCAACACGCCCATGAGCCGGTCCCGTTGGCGGTCGGAGAGTGAGAAGCGGGTGGGCTCCCACTGGCGCAGCTCCCGCGTCATGCCGAGCCGGGCCCAGTACAGCGGTCGGTCGTCGTCTCTGCTGAGACCCGCCTGCTGCTTCCCCTGCGCCCGGTCGACGGCCCGCCGCCACAGGGACTTCCCTTCGCGTACGACGAGACGCCGGGCCTGGTCGTAGGAGCGGGCCCGTTCCAGCGCACGCGCCAGTTCCGGGGCGACGGTGTCGAATCCGCTGCGCCGCAGGATCTCCTGAGGGGCGGCACGGTCGAGCCGCGCTTCTTCGACGGTGGGGGCGGTGGGGGTTGAAGGGGTGCTGGTGTTGGTGGCGGAGGCGGGGGCCGGGAATCCGACTCCCAGTCCGGCCAGCAGAGCGGCGACGCCGAGGGCGCCAAGACGTGTGTGCACGCGAGTCCTTCCGTAACCGGTGAGGTGGCGGAAGTATCGCGGGGCGCGTGGGGCGAGCGCTACGGCTGCTTCCGCATGAGCCGGCTGCGGGCCGCGGCCGCGAGCAGCGCACACCCGGCCGCTCCGACCACGAGGTCGGTCCAGCCGGGGGCGCCGGCCGCCCGCAGCAAAGCCGAGACACCGAAGGAGGAGTCCCAGCCGGCTTCCGTGATCGCGGAGCCGAAGCCCTGGACGAGCAGGATGAAGCCGAAGAGGGCGAGAAGCCCGGCGGGTGACTTTTTGGTCGCGGTCGCGGTCGCGGTCTCGGCCTTGGTCTGACGGTCCACGTGTCTCGTCTCCTCAACTGCGGTGCACGTTCCGATGCGGTCGCATCACATCATGCACGGGAGGCGGGATATGATGCAACCGCATCGAATAGCGTGGGGGTGCTACACCACCTGCTCCCGGCGGAAAGGCACGCGAACCATGCCCAAGCAGGTCGACTACGAGGACCGCAGGGCCCGCATCGCCGAGGCGGTGTGTCTCCTGATCGCCCGCTCCGGGATGGAGGCCGTCAGCCTGCGCGACGTGGCGACCGAGGCGGGGGTGTCAATGGGGGCGGTGCAGCGGTGCTTCCGCACGAAGGACGAGATGCTGCTCTTCGCCCTGGAGGGCATCTCGCAGCGGATCGGTGACCGGGCGAAGGCGCGCATCGCGGCGTCGGGGACCCCGGAGTCGGCCGTGACCCTGCTGGACCGCACGCTGTCCGCGCTGGCGCTCGTCGAGCCTGAGGACGAGACGGAGGCGCGGGTCTGGGGGGCGTTCGTCGCGCACGCGGCGGTGAGCGGGGAGCTGGCGAGGGTGCTGCGCGAGACGTACGCGAAACTGCACGAGCTCCTGGTCTGGCTGATCGGCTACGGCCAGGACACGGGTGAGCTGACCCCCGCACTGGACCCCTCCGCGGAGGCCCACGCCCTGGTGGCCCTGACGGACGGCCTCACCGCCCAGGTACTGGTGGGCCACCACACGCCGAGGTCGGCGCAGGGAATGCTGAAGAGGTACGCGGAGGGGCTGAGGGCGTAGGGGGCACGGTGACTCCGCGCCCCGTGCACCCCCCCACAACCCGGACGGATCCCTACCGCACCACGACGCTGTCCGCGGCCGAAGTCGACGCCCCAGTCGTGGTGTTGCCGTAGTACACCCAGCGCCACGACCCCGTCTCGGACGCCTTCACGGTCGTCCTGAGGGCTCCCGAGCCGTTGGCGCGCACCTTCTTCACCGTGGTGTAGGAGGTGGCTCCACTGGCCTTGAACTGCAGGGTCACCAGGCGGCTGCCGTAGGAGACGTACTTCTTCGTCTCCCAGTCGGCCCGCGTGACCTTCCCGGTCACGGTGATGGTCCTGCCCTTGGACACCGGCTCGGGCGCGGCGTTCACGCTGAGACGGGAGTTGCGCTTGACGTAGGCGGTCATGCCCTTGTCGTCCGTGTCGCCGCCGCCACCCTTGAAGGACACCTCGGCCGCGACCTTCCAGGCGCCGGCCTCGCTGTTGCGCATGTCCCACACGGAGGGGTCGAAGTACATCGTCTCCTTGATGTCGCAGACGCCCGCGCCCGCCTCGTGGCAGTCGCTCGTCTCGATGGCGTGCCACAGCCGTTCACTCGTGTCGCCGCGGTACAGGAACACCGCAGGCCACTTCCACTTGTGGGTGGTCGTCATCCGGAAGGAGGTGGGGACCGCGACCTCCTTGGACACCCCGATCACGATCGGCTTGCCGCCGTTCACCTGGACGCGGGTGAAGGAGACCCCGCCCTCGGCCGCCCCGGCCGGCACCGCGGCCAAGCCCGTGAACACCGCCGCCGCGCCACCCGCCACGACAGCTCTCCAGACCTTCTTGCCCACCTGATCCCCGATCATCTCTGTATCTGTACCGACATCTCTGCACCGAAAGGCGCCGGAGAGCCCTCCTCCGGCGCCTTTCAGACAGCCTGGATCCACACGGGGTTGTGCCCCGTGGATCACGATCGGGCATCAGAGCCCGCCGGGCTCCGTCAGGCGGCCGATGACGCGGCGTGCCGTGCTCGCCATCACCGGGTTCGTCTCCTGGTAGTACGCGAGTTCCGTGGCGGCGATCGTGAGGGCCCAGCCCCGGCCGCGCGCCCACATGGCGTCGTCGGCGGCCGGGCCGAGCGCGGCGCGGAAGGCGCGGCGGGCCTCGGTGTCCATCAGGTACCACGCGGCGATCAGGTCGACCGCGGGATCCGCCGTACCCATGCAGCCGAAGTCGATGACGGCGCTGAGCCGGCCCCCGCCGCCCCCATCGACGAGGACGTTGCCCGGCTGCAGGTCACCGTGGACCCAGACGCCGGGGCCCTCCCACGCCGGGGCGCGCACGGCGGCCTCCCACACGGCGGTCACGGCCCGCTCGTCGACGAGGCCGCCCAGGCCGGCGATCACCTCACGGGTGTGGGTGTCGCGCCCGGCGAGCGGGTCACCGCGGTAGGCGACGGGCGCCCCGGCCGGGTCCACCTCGCGCAGGGCGAGCACGAACTCCGCGACATCCTTGGCGAACAGGGCGGGCTCCGCGAGCGGGCGGTCGCCGTCCGGTGTCGTGCCGTCGAGCCAGCGGAACACCGACCACGCGTACGGGTACCCCTCGCCCGGCCGGCCCTCCCCGAGCGGCACCGGGACGGCGACCGGCAGTACGGGCGCCAGCCGGGGCAGCCACACCTGCTCCCGCTCCACATCCTCGGCGGCGCCCGCCACCCGCGGCAGCCGCACCACCATGTCCGCGCCGAGCCGGTACATGGCGTTGGACGTCCCGGCCGATTCGACCCGCTCCACGGGCAGCCCGGCCCACGCGGGGAACTGCGCGCCGACCAGCCGCCGCACCAGCCCCGCGTCGATGTCGGCTTCGTCGGCGTGCATCTTCCCGCTGCTCACATGTCCCCCTCGGCTCACCGGTCCGGCCCGAATGAAAGCCGTCAAGGAGTCCGGGGGTCAAACCAATTCAGTCCACAGAGTCCGCCCGCCGGGCCGCCTCCCGCAGCGCCGTCAGGAACGGTCGCGTCGCCGGTGCCGGAGCGCGGTCCCGGGCCGTCGCCGCGTACACCGTGCGCGGCGGCACCCCTTCGTCCCGCACCGGGACCAGCGCGATGTCCGGTCGTACGCCCTCCGCCGCGAGGGCCGGGACCAGGGCCACGCCGAGACCCGCCGCCACGTACCCCTGTTTCGCCGTCCACTCGGCGACGACATGGGCGACGCGAGGGCGGAAACCGTGGCGCAGGGCCGGCTCCAGGAGGGAGCCCTCGACACTGGGGCTGCCGGAGATCCAGTCGTCCGCCGCGAGTTGCGGGAGCCGCAGCTCGGACTCGCCCGCCAGCGCGTGCCCCGCCGGCAGCGCGACGTACAGCGTCTCGTCGAGCAGGTGGTGCAGCACGTACGCGTCGCCGGGCAGTGCGCCGCCCGTCGTCGACACCACCGCGAGGTCGAGCTCGCCCTCCGCGAGCCGGGACAGGAGCGCGGGCGTCAGACCCTCCTCGCGGGTGAGGGCCACGCCGGGGTGGCGGGCCCGGAACGCCGCGATCGCCCGCGGCACCAGACCCGCGTCCGCCGTCGCGAACGCGCCGACCCGCAGCAGCCCGCCCGACGCGTCCCGGAGCGCCGCCAACTCCCGCCCCATGGCGTGCAGTCGGGACAGCAGCTCCTGCGCGTGCGGCGCCATCGCCCGGCCGTACGCCGTCGGACGCACCCCGCGCGGCAGCCGGTCGAAGAGCGGCGCGCCGCCGAGTGCCGCCTCCAGCGCCGCGATCTGCCGCGACACGGCGGACTGCGTCCACCCCAGCTCCCGCGCGGCCACCGTGAACGACCCGTGCCGGGCCACCTCCAGAAAGGTGCGGAGCCAGACGGTCGACAGGTCGGGCGGCAGTGGGTCCGGGGTCCACGCCTCCCGTGCAGCATGCGGATTCGGCATGGCTCGCATGCTAGACATTCGCTTGTCGCATCCCGTGGCCGGGCCTAGCGTCGGGCCCATGGAAAAGATCGCATTCCTCGGGCTCGGCCGCATGGGCGAACCCATGGCGCGCCAACTGCTGTTGGCCGGGCACCCGTTGACCGTCTGGAACCGTTCACCGGCGAAGGCGGACACCCTCGTCGCGGAGGGTGCCGTGGCCGCCGCGACCCCCGCCGACGCCGTCCGCGAAGCCGACGTCGTCATCACGATGCTCGCGGGGCCCGCAGCCGTGCGCGAGGTCGCCGGCGCCGTCCTCCCCGCCCTCCGCCCCGGCGCCCACTGGGTGGAGATGTCGACCGTCGGACCGGACACGGTGAGGGAGTTGGCGGAGCGCGTCCCGGACGGCGTCACCCTCGTCGACGCCCCCGTCATGGGCAGCACCGACAAGGCCGCCGCAGGTGAGCTCGGCATTCTCGCGGGCGGCGAAGTGACGGGCGTCGAGCACGTCCTCGCCCGCTTCGGCCCGGTCACCCGCACCGGCGCCCTGGGCGCCGGCGCGGCGCTCAAGCTCGTCGTCAACACCGCCGTCATCGGCGGAGTCGCCCTGGTCGCCGAGGCCATGAAGCTCGCCGACGCACTCGGCCTCGACGAGGACACCGCAAAGGGGGCCCTCGCCGCAGGGCCGCTCGGCGGCGCCGTCGCCCGTGCCTTCGCGACCGGCGTGCACTTCGGCAGCGATCTCGCCGTCAAGGACATCACCCTCGCCACGGAAGCCGCCCAACTCCCGGCGGTGAGCGCCATGTTGGGTCACTTCGAGGCGGCGGCCGCCGACCCCGACGTGGTCCACGAGGACATCGCCCACGCCGTCACCCACATCCGCACCCGGCACGACACCTGACGCCACCGCCCCACCCCGCGCCCACCCCCACGCCCACACAAGGAGCCCGCACCGTGCAGATCGCCATCGGCAACCCCGCCGCCGCCCCGCAGCCCTTCGGTCCCTACTCGCAGGTCGCCCGCGTCGAACACGCCGACGGCGGGGTCCTGTTGTACGTCTCGGGGCAGTGCGCCGAGGGCGACGACATGGCCACCCAGACCCGCGGCGTCTTCGAGGCCCTGGAACTGCTGCTCAAGGCCCACGGCGCCGGACTGGACGACATCATCAACATCCGCACGTTCCTGACCGACATGGACGGCTTCGCCGACTACGCGGCCGTACGCAAGGAGTTCCTCACCGGCACCCCGCCCACCAGCACCACCGTCGCGGTGGCGCGCCTCGTCCCGCCGCGGGCGCTAGTCGAGGTCGAGGTGGTCGCCGCCCTCGCCGTCGCCGCTCCCGGCGCCTCCGCCCAGTAGCCGCAGGAAGTTCCTGAACGCCCCCGGCATGTCCACCGTGTCGGGGGCGAGCAGCCACTGGTACTGCAGGCCGTCCATCACCGCCACCATCAGCGGCGCGGCGGCCTCCGGGGTGAGCCCGCCCGGCAGCCGGTCCCCGTACTCGGCGCGCAGCACCGCCGTGAAGCTCTCGCGCACCGCCTCGTACCGCCCCGCGAAGAAGGCGCGGGCCGGATGCCCGTCCGTGACGCTCTCGCCGAGCAGGGCGGAGAAGGTCTGCACGATGCCGGGGCGCATCGCGTTGTACTCGACGAGCGAGCCGAGCAGATCGAGCCGCCACTCGGCGCGCGGCACCGCGTCCCACTGGTCGCGGGCCTCCAGGACGGCGACCAGCAGCGCCTCCTTGGTGGGGAAGTGGTGCAGCAGCCCCTGCTGGGTGAGCCCGACCCGCTCGGCCACCGCCCCGAGGGTCGCGCCCCGGTAGCCGCGCTCGGCGATGACCTCGAACGCCGCCCGCAGGATCTCCGCGCGCCGCTCCTCACCCCTGGCCCTGACCGCCATGGCAGGCACCCCTTCCGTACGTCCTTGCTCGGAGGACCGTACGACATGTTTGAGTAACGGCAGGATAACGAAACCTACCGGTTCACAGGTACGGGATGCACGATGGAGGAGGAACCGGACGGAACGAGGAGGCGCCCCCATGGCGGAAACCGAGCAGACCCGGGTCCGAGAGGCCGCCGTCGAGGCCGCTCTCGGCAGGCTCGACCTGGACGCCAAGGCCCGCCTCCTCGGCGGCCGGAACATGTGGGCCCTGCACCCCCTGCCGGAGATCGGCCTGGGGTCCCTCGTCATGTCCGACGGCCCGATCGGCGTACGCGGCGTCCGCTGGACCGCCGACGACCCGTCCATCGCCCTGCCGTCCCCGACCGCCCTCGCCGCCACCTGGGACCAGGAGCTCGCCCGCCGCGCCGGCGCACTGCTCGCGCAGGAGGCCCGCCGCAAGGGCGTGCACGTCCTCCTCGCCCCCACCGTCAACCTCCACCGCTCCCCGCTCGGCGGCCGCCATTTCGAGGCGTACAGCGAGGACCCGTACCTGACGGGCGTCATCGGCACCGGCTATGTGCGGGGCGTCCAGTCCGGCGGCGTCGGCACGACCGTCAAGCACTTCGTCGCCAACGACGCCGAGACCGACCGCTTCACCGTCGACAACAAGGTGCCCCCGCGCGCCCTGCGCGAGCTCTACCTGGCGCCCTTCGAAGCCATCGTCGCCAACGCCCACCCGTGGGGCATCATGACCGCGTACAACCAGGTCAACGGCGTGACGATGACCGAGCACCGGTATCTCGTCGAGGACGTCCTGCGCGGCGAGTGGGGCTTCGACGGCTACAACGTCTCCGACTGGATGGCCGCCCGCTCCACCACCGGCGCCATCGAGGGCGGCCTCGACGTCGCCATGCCGGGCCCCCGGACCGTCTACGGCGAGCCACTGGCCGCCGCCGTCCGCGCGGGCCGGGTCACGGAAGAGACCCTGGACGAGGCCGTCCGCAACGTCCTGCGCCTCGCCGCCCGCGTCGGCGTCCTCGAAGGCGCCGAACCGGCCGTCGCCCCGCGGGACCTGCCCGCCGAGATCGACGGCGAGGCCCTCGCCCGCGAGATCGCCCGCCGCTCCTTCGTCCTCGTGCGCAACGAGAACCGGACCCTGCCGCTGCGCGGCGACGGCACCGTCGCCCTCATCGGCGCCGCCGCCCGCGACGCCCGAATCCTCGGCGGCGGCTCCGCCACCGTCTTCCCCGCCCACGTCGTCTCCCCGCTCGACGGCCTGACCGCCGCCCTGCCCGAGGGCGCGCTCTCGTACGCTGTCGGCGCCGACCCCAGCGACGAGCTCGCCCCCGCCGACAAGGGGTTCGAGCTCCGCGCGGTCTGCCGCGACGCCACGGGCGCCGTCCTCGGCGAGGGCAGCCTCCCCTCCGGCCAGGTCCAGTGGATCGGCGACGACCTGCCCGAGGGCGTCACCCACGAGGCCCTGGCGAGCGTCGAGGTGACCGGCACCTTCACGCCGCGCGAGAGCGGCGACCACGCGTTCGGCACGCGCGGCCTCGGCGCCTTCACGCTCACCGTCGGCGGCGAGGTCCTCTACGACGGCGTCCAGGGGGCGGCCGCCGCCTCCGACCCCTTCGAGGCCTTCTTCGGCTCGCCGGTGGAGCGCGGCAAGGTGGCGCTCACCGCGGGCGAGCCCGTCGAGATCTCCCTGCGCCACGCGGTCGGCCGGGAGCCCGCGGCCCCGCTGCCGGCCGTCATGTTCTCCCTCGTCCACCTCGGCCCGCGCCGCCCCGCCGACGAGCTGATCGCCGAGGCCGTCGAGGCGGCCCGCGCCGCCGACACCGCCGTCGTGGTCGTCGCCACCACCGAGAGCGTCGAGTCAGAGGGCTTCGACCGCCGCGACCTCGCACTGCCGGGCCGCCAGGACGACCTGGTCCGCGCGGTGGCCGCCGCCAACCCGAACACCGTGGTCGTCGTCAACTCCGGCTCCCCGGTGGAACTCCCGTGGCGCGACGCCGTCGCGGCCGTGCTGATCGGCTGGTTCCCCGGCCAGGAGGGCGGCGCCGCCCTCGCCGACGTCCTGCTCGGCACCGAGGAGCCCGGCGGCCGACTGCCCACGACATGGGGCGACCTGGCATCCGCACCCATCACCCGGACCACCCCCGTCGACGGCGAACTCCACTACGAAGAGGGCGTGTTCATCGGATACCCCGCCTGGGAGAGGGCGGGTGCCACGCCCGCCTACGCCTTCGGGCACGGCCTCGGCTACACCGACTGGACGTACGAGTCACTCACCGTCGACGGCACGACCGCCACGGTCCGCGTCCGCAACACCGGGGACCGCGCGGGCCACGAGGTCGTCCAGGTCTATCTGGCCCCCACCGACAACGACGGCAGCCGCCCCGCCCACTGGCTGGCCGGCTTCGCGAGCGCCGACGCGGCACCCGGCGAGAGCGTCGAGGTCACCGTCGACCTCCCGCGCCGCGCCTTCGAGACCTGGGACGAGACCGCCAACTCGTGGGTGTTCCAGACCGGTTCGTACGAGGTGGAGGCGGGCCGATCCGTCACGGACCGCCGCCTGAGCACCCCTTTGACCGCCTGACAGAAGAGGAACCCCCCGACCTCACCGCACCGAGAAGCCGTACACCGTCTCCGACGCGTACACCTCGCCAGGACGCAGCACCGCGGAAGGAAAGTGCGGCCGGTGCGGCGAGTCGGGAAACCGCTGGGTCTCCAGCGCGATCCCGCCGCAGGGCACGAACGGCAGCTCCGGGGCGAAGTGGTCCGCTGTGTAGAGCTGGAGGCCCGGCTCCGTCGTCGCGACGGTCAGGACCCGGCCGGAGCCGGGATCGCATAGCCCGGCCACCTCGACCGGCTCCGCCGTGACCCCCTTGTCCAGCACATAGTTGTGGTCGTAGCCGGGCCCGGCCCCGCGCGCCGCACGGAAGTCGAACCGGGTCCCCGCGACGTCCTCGTACGCCCCCGTCGGAATCCCGGCGCCGTCCGTCGGCGTGAAGCGGGAGGCCGCGATCCGCACCTCGTGCCCGAGCGCGCTGCCCGACCCCGCCCCGGCGAGGTTCCAGTACGTGTGGTTGGTGAGGTTCACGACGGTCGGCGCGTCGGTCGTCGCCTCGTACGCGATCCGCAGCGCCCCCGCCTCGTCCAGCGCGTACGTCGCCGAGACCGCGAGCCGCCCGGGATAGCCCTCCTCGCCGTCGGGCGAGACCCGCGAGAGCCGCACCCCGTGCCCGCCCGCAGGCTCCGCGTCCCAGACGTGCTTGTCGAAGCCGCGCTCGCCACCGTGCAGCGCGTTGGGCCCGTTGTTCCGCGCGAGGTCGTACGTCCGCCCGTCGACGGCGAAGGAACCGCCTGCGATCCGGTTCGCGTACCGCCCCACCAGCGCCCCGAAGTACGGCCCCGGATGCGCCAGATAACCGTCGAGTCCCTCGAAGCCCAGCGCCACGGGCGCCGCGCGCCCCGACCGGTCGGGGACCTCCACCGACTGCACGATCCCGCCGTACGACAGGACGCGCACCCGCACCCCGGCCCTCTCCAGCGTCCAGCGGTGGACGGGGCTGCCGTCGGGAAGCGTCCCGAAGAGTTCACTGCGCATGATCGAGACCCTAGCCGCGCCCCCGCCCGGAGCGCCCTCCTCCGGCTATGCCACGGGCTTCTTCGACGTCACCTGCCGGTAGGCGATCTCGGCGAGCCGCGCCTGGCCGTTCTTGCTGGGGTGGAACCAGTCCCAGTGGCTCAACTGGTCGCCGTCGAAGCGGTAGTCGAAGACCGCCCCGCCGTCGTGCCGGCAGCGCCGGTCCTTCTCACACACCTCTTTGAGGACTTCGTTGTACGCGACCACGCGGTCCCGCACCGCGTCGCGCCGCTGCGTCGCCCGCGCGTCCAGGTCGTCCGGGTCGGCCAGCATGGAGGCGCAGATGCCCAGCTTCCACACCTGCTTGCCCAGCGGATTGGTCCGCCCCTGGGACCAGAGCCGCTTCAGATCCGGCACGGACGCCACGTACACCTGCGCCTTCGGCAGCTCGCGGCGCAGGGTGCGCATCGCCTTCTGGAAGTCGGCGCGGAACTGCGCGACCGGCGTCATCGCGGCGGCGGACGAGCGGCAGGCGTCGTTGGCGCCCGTCATCACCGTGACCAGCTCGGGGCGCTCGCTGGCGGCCGCCTCGACCTGCCCGGTCAGATCCGCCATGCGGGCGCCGGTCTTCGCGTGGTTCCAACTGTGCGTGGCGGCGCGCCCCTTCCCGAGCAGCCGCGTCGCCAGGCTGTTGATCTCGGCGTCGGTGCCGGTCGCCCAGGACGCCTCGGGGCAGTCGGAGAGCACCGAGCAGGCGTCGAAGCCGCGGGTGATGGAGTCGCCCACGGCCGCCAGCGAGCGGGGCGAGGTGTCCCAGGCGGGAGTGGGTTTCGGGGACGGCTTGTGGGCGGACGAGCCGCCGGGCGCCCCGGAGTTGCCGCCCTGGGCGTCGCACGCGGTGAGCGCACCGCCGCAGAGAAGCGCCGTCGTCGCGAGGGCGACGGCGGCACGTGAGCGGTGCCTGCGGTTCCGCATCCCCTGCTCCCCTCTGTCGTTCAACGTGACGTCGTGCGGGTGGCCGGGGTTGCGCCCCGCCGGGTGAAAGGTCGGAGTTTCCTGGCCTTCGGACCGACGGTACGTCACACTCCTTGCGCCGCCGCACGGTAGCCTCGGCCCGTAGCCGCCGGACCACTGCTGTCACGGCAGCGACAGGCGGGTGGTCCACCCGGTGGCGCCCCGCTGCGGTGGTTCCGCTAAATTACATCACGTCACATCTGTCCCCTTTTCCCAGGTTTATCTAGTATTTGGGGAAAACTGCTCGGCACGGGCGCGAGGCCGCTGGGGAAGGCGAACCTCGACCCACACTGGAGGTCCCGGTGACGACACGTGGAGTTCTGTACGTGCACTCCGCTCCGCGCGCGCTGTGCCCACACGTCGAGTGGGCTGTCGCGGGCGTGCTCGGTGCGCGTGTGAGCCTCGACTGGATCAGGCAGCCCGCCGCGCCGGGCACCTGGAGATCCGAATTCTCCTGGCAGGGCTCGGTGGGCACCGCGTCCAAGCTCGCCTCCGCCCTGCGCGGCTGGGATCTGCTGCGCTTCGAGGTCACGGCGGAGCCCTGCACCAGCGCCGAGGGCGAGCGCTACAGCGCCACGCCCGAGCTCGGCATCTACCACGCCGTGACCGGCATCCACGGCGACATCCTGGTCCCCGAGGACCGGCTCCGCGCCGCCCTGGCCCGCTCGCAGCGCGGCGAGAGCAACCTGGAGGCGGAGCTGGCCAAGCTCCTCGGCAAGCCCTGGGACGACGAGCTGGAGCCCTTCCGGTACGCGGGCGAGGGGGCACCCGTGCGCTGGCTGCACCAAGTGGTCTGACCTACGCGAAGGGGCCCCACCGAATGGTGGGGCCCCTTCGCGTTACGTGCGGAAGGCTCAGACGCTGCGGAACGCCAGGACCACGTTGTGGCCGCCGAAGCCGAACGAGTCGTTCAGCGCCGCGATCGTGCCCTCGGGCAGCGGACGGGCCTCGCCGCGGACGATGTCCGCGTCGACCTCGGGGTCGAGGTTGTCGATGTTGATCGTCGGCGGGGCGACACGGTGCTTGAGCGCGAGGACCGTGGCCACGGTCTCCACGCCGCCCGCGCCACCGAGCAGGTGACCGGTCATCGACTTGGTGCTGGAGATCGCCATGTGGTCCACGTCGTCGCCGAACGCCTTGCGCAGCGCCTTGATCTCCGCGACGTCACCCTGCGGCGTCGAGGTCGCGTGCGCGTTCACGTGCACGATCTCGGCGGGCTTGAGGTCCGTCGTGTCGACCAGGTTCTGCAGCGCCGCGGCGATGCCGTTGCCGGACGGCTCGGGCTGCGTGATGTGGTGGGCGTCGGCCGAGATGCCCTGGCCGACGGCCTCCGCGTAGATCTTCGCGCCGCGGGCCTTGGCGTGCTCCTCGGACTCAAGGACGATCACACCGGCGCCCTCGCCGAGCACGAAGCCGTTGCGGTCCGCGTCGTAGGGCCGCGAGGCGCCCTGCGGGTCGTCGTTGTTCTTGGACATCGCCATCATGTTGCCGAACGCGACGATGGGCAGCGGGTGGATCGCCGCCTCCGTGCCGCCCGCGACGACGACGTCGGCGCGGCCGGTACGGATCATCTCGATCGCGTAGCCGATGGCCTCCGCGCCCGAGGCGCAGGCCGACACCGGGGTGTGGACGCCCGCGTGGGCGCCCAGCTCGATGCCGACGTTGGCCGCCGGGGAGTTGGGCATCAGCATCGGCACGGTGTGCGGGGAGACGCGGCGTACGCCCTTCTCCTTGAGCACGTCGTACTGGTCGAGGAGCGTGGTCACGCCGCCGATGCCGGACGCGATGACCGCGCCGAGACGGTGCGGGTCCACCGAAGTGTCCTCGCCCGCCTTGGCGGTGTAGCCGGCGTCCGCCCAGGCCTCCTTGGCCGCGATCAGCGCGAACTGCGCCGACCGGTCCAGCTTGCGGGCCTGCGGGCGGGGGATGACCTCGCCCGGCTCCACGGCGATCTGACCGGCGATGCGGACCGGCAGCTCGGCTGCCCAGTCCTGCTCCAGCGTGCTGACGCCGGAACGGCCCGCGAGCAGGCCCTCCCACGTCGAGGCTGCGTCGCCACCCAGCGGTGTGGTTGCGCCGATACCGGTGACGACCACGGTGCGATTGGTCGAGTTCACAGGAAAATTCTCCACGGTGTTGAGGGGATCAGCGGCGCCACCGCCGGGTGGCGACTGAGCACGAGCTGGGTCAGCTCTGGTGCTCGAGGATGTACTTGGTCGCGTCGCCGACCGTCTTGAGGTTCTTGACGTCGTCGTCCGGGATCTTGACGTCGAAGCGCTCTTCGGCGGCGACGACGACCTCGACCATGGACAGCGAGTCGACGTCCAGGTCGTCGGTGAAGGACTTGTCCAGCTGGACGTCCTCGACCGGGATGCCGGCGATCTCGTTCACGATCTCGGCGAGACCGTCAACGATCTCCTTCTCAGTGGCGGCCATGTTGGCGCTCCTTCTTGTGGATCCAGAGGGTGGGGCGCCCGCCGCGGCAGCGGCAGGCTGGGCACAGTTGTACGGATCGGAAGATCCGGACGAGATGCCTAGGGGAGGGTAACGACCGTGGCGGCGTACACGAGACCCGCCCCGAAGCCGATGACGAGCGCGGTGTCGCCGCTCTTCGCCTCGCCGGTCGCCAGGAGCCGCTCCATCGCGAGCGGGATCGAGGCGGCCGAGGTGTTGCCGGTGGTGCGCACGTCACGGGCGACCGTGACGTGTTCGGGCAGTTTCAGAGTCTTCACCATCGAGTCGATGATCCGCTCGTTGGCCTGGTGCGGAATGAAGACATCCAGGTCGTCCGCGGTGATTCCGGCCGCGTCCAGCGCCTGCTGGGCGACCTTCGCCATCTCGAACACGGCCCAGCGGAAGACCGCCTGGCCCTCCTGGGTGATCGCGGGGAACTTGGCGGGCGCACCGCCGTCGCGGTACACCTCCCAGGACTCGGTCTGCTTGATCGTCTCGGCCTTGTCGCCCTCCGAGCCCCAGACCGTCGGGCCGATCATCGGCTCCTTGGCGGGGCCCACGACCACGGCGCCCGCGCCGTCCCCGAAGAGGAAGGCCGTCGCGCGGTCGTGCAGGTCGGTGAGGTCGCTCAGCCGCTCCACGCCGATCACCAGGACGTACTCGGCGGAGCCGTCGACGACCATGCCCTTGGCCAGCGTCAGGCCGTAGCCGAAGCCGGCGCAGCCCGCGGAGATGTCGAACGCGGCGGGCTTGCCCGCGCCGATCTTGTCCGCGATCTCGGTCGCGATGGCCGGGGTCTGCTTGAAGTGCGAGACGGTGGAGACGATCACGGCACCGATCTGAGCGGGCGTGATGCCCGCGTCCGCGATCGCCTTGCCCGACGCCTCGATCGACATCGCGGCCACGGTCTCCTCGTCGGAGGCCCAGTGGCGGGTCGCGATGCCGGAGCGGGAGCGGATCCACTCGTCGGACGAGTCGATCGTCTCGAGGATGACCTCGTTCGGCACGACGCGGGTGGGCCGGTAGCCGCCGACGCCCATGATCCGCGCGTACGGATGGCCCTTGCCGGCCTTGATCTTCGACATGCGCTACGGCTCCTTGTCTGTCGTCGGCTCAGGAATGCTCGGCGACGAGCGCGCGGGCCGCGTCGAGGTCGTCGGGGGTCTTCACCGCGAGGGTCTGCACGCCCTTCAGGGCCCGCTTGGCCAGACCGGTCAGGGTGCCACCGGGGCACACCTCGACCAGCGCCGTCACACCGAGCTCCTGGAAGGTCTCCATGCACAGATCCCAGCGGACCGGGTTGGCGACCTGGCCGACCAGGCGGGAGATCACGTCGGCACCGGTGTCGACGGTCCTGCCGTCGCGGTTCGACACGTACGGAATCGTCGGGTCGGCGGCGGTGAGACCGGCCGCGGCCTGCTCCAGCTTGGCCACGGCGGGCGCCATGTGCTCCGTGTGGAACGCGCCCGCGACCTTGAGGGCGACGACCTTGCGGACACCTTCGGGCTTGTCGGCCTGCAGGGCCTCCAGCTGTTCCAGCGTACCCGCTGCCACGATCTGACCTGCGCCGTTCACGTTCGCCGGGGTCAGGCCGAGCTTCTCCAGGTGCGGGACGGTGACCTCGGGGTCGCCGCCGAGCAGCGCCGCCATACCGGTCCGCGTGACCGCGGCGGCCTCCGCCATCGCCAGGCCGCGGGTGCGGACGAAGCCCAGGGCGGCGTCGTCGGTGAGCACACCGGCGTACGCGGCGGCGGTGATCTCGCCGACGCTGTGTCCGGCGACGGCGCCCGGCGTGATGTCACCGAGTGCCGCGGCGGAGAGCAGTCCGGCGGCCACGAGCAGCGGCTGGGCCACGGCCGTGTCGCGGATCGCGTCCGCGTCGGCCTGGGTGCCGTAATGGGCGAGGTCGAGCCCGATGGCGTCGGACCAGGCGGCGATGCGGTCGGCGGCGCCGGGGAGGTCGAGCCAGGGGGTCAGGAAGCCGGGCGTCTGAGCGCCTTGGCCGGGAGCGACGAGTACGAGCACTCTTACACTCTCTCTTGTGGACGGTGGGGGCCGCCCGTGGGGACAGGGACGAAGAACCGCTGGGGGAATTGTAGGAGCTCGACAAAACCCTACGATTGAAGATCCGCGTCGGCCAGACGTCCCAGGATCAGCGCGATCCGCAGCGTGAACGCGGAGCGCACATCGGAAGGTGACCAACCGGTGACGTCAGTCACACGTCGGAGCCGGTAGCGCACGGTGTTGGGATGAACAAAGAGCATCCGGGCCGCCCCTTCGAGGCTGCTCGCCTGCTCCAGGTAGACACTCAGCGTCTCCAGGAGCGCGGAACCCGCCTCCTCGAGCGGTCTGTAGATCTCCTCCACCAGCTGCTCACGGGCCGCCGGATCCCCCGCCATCGCGCGCTCCGGCAGCAGATCGTCCGCGAGGACCGGCCGCGGGGCGTCCTGCCAGGCGGCGGACGCCTTGAGTCCGGCGGCCGCGGCCTGCGCGGAGCGGGTCGCCGCGAGCAGGTCGGGGACGATCGGCCCGGCCACCACGGGACCGGCGGCGTACGGCCCGATCAAGGACTTCGCCACATGCAGCGGATTGTCGTTGCCGCCCGCGATGACGACCAGGCGGGTGCCGAGGACACCGGTCAGGACCTGCAGCTTCGCGTGCCGGGCGGCGCGGCGGATGGCTTCGACGGTGAGCTCGCTGTCGCCGTCGGGGGCGGTGCCGAGCACCACGCACACATGGTCGGGGGAGTTCCAGCCGAGCGCGGCGGCGCGCGAGACGGCTCCCTCGTCGGCCTCCCCGGACAGCACCGCGTTCACGACCAGGGACTCCAGGCGGGCGTCCCAGGCACCGCGTGCCTCGGCGGCCTGCGCGTACACCTGCGCGGTGGCGAAGGCGATCTCGCGGGCGTAGACGAGCAGGGCCTCCCGCAGCACGGACTCGTCGCCGGGGGCCGCGACCTCGTCGATCGCGGACTCCATCACCTCGATCGTCGTACGCACCATCTCCACGGTCTGGCGCAGGGTGATCGCCCTGGTCAGCTCGCGGGGAGCGGTGCCGAAGACATCGGTGGAGATGGCCTGGGGGGCGTCCGGGTGCCGGAACCACTCGGTGAACGCGGCGATACCGGCCTGCGCGACCAGACCGATCCAGGAGCGGTTCTCCGGAGGCATCGCCCGGTACCAGGACAGCGTCTCGTCCATCCGCGCGATGGCCTGCGCCGCGAGGCTCCCCGACGACTTCTCCAGACGCTTCAGGGTCGCGGTGTGGGCGTGGGCGGAGCGGCGGGCGTCCTGGCCGGACTCCGGGCGGGATTCGCGGCGGGACTCCTGATGGGCTTCGTTCGCTGAGGGTTCGGGCACGGGACAAGACTGCCTTATCGGGGCGGGGACGTGCGGTGCCGGGGCTACGGTGGGGTGCGTGATTGATGTACGGCGCTCCGGCGACCGGTACCGCGGCGGGGAGACCGCGGCCGGCATCGAGTCCTGCCACGCCTTCTCCTTCGGGCCTCACTACGACCCCGACAACCTCCGCTTCGGCGCGGTCCTGGCCTGCAACGAAGAGCGCCTCGCCCCCGGCGCCGGCTTCGACGAACACCCGCACAGCCACACCGAGATCGTCACCTGGGTCGTCGAGGGCGAGCTCACCCACCGGGACTCGACGGGCAACGCGTCCCTGGTCCGCCCCGGCGACGTGCAGCATCTGTCCGCCGCGGGCGGCGTCCGCCATGTGGAACGCAATGACGGCGCGACCCCGCTCGTCTTCGTCCAGATGTGGCTCGCCCCTCTCGCCCCGGGCGGCGACCCGGCCTACGAAGTGGTGCGCGGCATCGCCGACTCGACGCCGTACGCGGTGCCCGGCGCGGGGGCGCTGCTCCATGTGCGCCGCCCGGCGGCGGGCGAGCGGCTCGCGGTCCCGGCCGCGCCCTTCGTGTACGTCCATGTGGTGCGCGGCGAAGTGGCCCTGGCGGGGGAGCGGTTGGGGCCGGGCGACTCGGCGCGGATCAGCGGGGAGGCGGGCCTGGAAGGGGTGGCCGAGGAGGCGGCGGAACTCCTGATCTGGGAGATGACGGACGCCCCTTGAGCCCTGTACGGCCCTGTAAAGCCCTTTGGGCCCTTAGGGGAGCGGGTGGCCGATCACCCGCGCAGCTCGGCGAGCACCGCGTCCGTGAACGGGGGCCACACCTCGACGGCCCACGGTCCGAAGGGCCGGTCGGTGAGGGCGACACAGGCGGCCCCCGCGTCCGGGTCGATCCACAGGAACGTCCCCGCCTGCCCGAAGTGCCCGAAGGTCCGGGGCGACGAGGAACTCCCCGTCCAGTGCGGCGCCTTGGAGTCCCGGATCTCGAACCCGAGCCCCCAGTCGTTCGGATTCTGGTGCCCGTATCCCGGCAGGACGCCCTTCAGGCCCGGGTACGTCACCGTCATCGCCGCCGCCACGGTCCGCGCGTCGAGCAGCCGGGGGGCCTGGACCTCCGCGGCGAACCTGACCAGGTCGTCGACCGTGGACACCCCGTCCTTGGCGGGCGACCCCTCGCCCTCCAGCGTGGTCGCGGTCATGCCGAGCGGCTCGAGCACCGCCTGCCGCAGATACTCCGCGAAGGGAATGTCCGTCGCCTTGGCGATGTGATCGCCCAGCACCTCGAAGCCCGCGTTCGAGTACAGCCGCCGCGTCCCCGGGGCCGACGTCACCCGGTGCTCGTCGAACGCGAGGCCGCTGGTGTGTGCCAGCAGATGCCGCACCGTCGACCCTTCGGGCCCGGCGGGCTCGTCGAGCTCGATCGCCCCCTCCTCGTACGCCACGAGGGCCGCGTACGCCGCGACGGGCTTGGTGACCGAGGCGAGGGCGAACCGCCGGTCCGTGGGGCCGTGCGTCCCGACGACGGTGCCGTCCGCACGGACGACAGCCGCGGCAGCGGTGGGGACCGGCCAGTTCTCGATCAACGCCAGGCTCTGCATGCCCCCGAGCCTAAGCGCCCGCCGGGTCCAGCCGCATCGAGGGGTCTCCGCATCCGCCGGTGGCCGCGGATTCCCGCTTGCCTGGAGTGCACTCCAAGGTTCTAGCGTGTGGGCATGACGGTGACGGAGACCAGGAGCGCAGCAACCCGCCCGAACGGGGAGGACCGCTACACGATCAGCGAAGTCGCCGACCGTACCGGCCTCTCCGCGTACACCCTGCGCTGGTACGAGCGGATCGGCCTGATGCCGCACATCGACCGCTCCCACACGGGCCAGCGCCGCTACAGCAGCCGCGACCTGGACTGGCTCGCCTTCGTCGGCAAGCTGCGCCTGACCGGGATGCCCGTCGCGGACATGGTCCGTTACGCGGAACTGGTGCGCGAGGGCGAGCACACCTTCCCCGAGCGCCAGGAACTCCTGGAGAGCACCCGGCGCGACGTCCGCGCCCGCATCGCGGAGCTGCAGGACACCCTCGCCGTCCTCGACTACAAGATCGACACATACGCGGGCGCCCGGCGGGCGTCGGAAAGGCCCTGAACACGATGACGGACACAAACATCACGAAGGTGCGACTCGGCGGCGAAGGCCCGGAGGTAGGCGTCCAGGGCCTCGGCTGCATGGGCATGAGCTTCGCGTACGGCCCCACGGACGCCGGCGAGGCCAGGGCCACTCTGGACCGCGCCCTGGAACTGGGCGTCACCCTCTACGACACCGCCGACGTCTACGGCATGGGCGAGAACGAGGAGTTCCTTGCCCCCTTCGTCAAGGCACACCGCGACGAGATCGTCATCGCCACCAAGTTCGCCCTGGCCATCGACCCGGCCGAACCGACGAAGCGGCGCATCGACAACTCCCCGGAGTACATCCGCGCCAGCATCGACGCCAGCCTGCGCCGCCTCGGCACGGACGTCGTCGACCTCTACTACATGCACCGCCGCGACCCGGACGTGCCCATCGAGGAGACGGTCGGCGCGCTGTCCGAGCTCGTCGCCGCGGGCAAGGTCAAGCACATCGGCCTGAGCGAGGTCACCGGCGCCGAGCTGCGCGCCGCGCACGCCGTCCACCCCATCGCAGCGGTCCAGTCGGAATGGTCGCTCTTCAGCCGCGACATCGAGCGGACCGTGGTCCCCGCGGCCGCCGACCTCGGCGTGGCCCTCGTGCCCTACTCCCCGCTCGGCCGCGGCTTCCTCACCGGCTCCTTCACCCACGCGGACAAGGAGCTCGGCGAGGACGACTTCCGCCGCCAGCAGCCCCGCTTCACCGGCGAGAACGCCACCGCCAACGCCGCGCTCCTGGCCCCGGTCCGCTCCGTCGCCGACGCCCACGGAGCGAGCCTCGGGCAGGTCGCCCTGGCCTGGGTCCAGCAGCGGGCCGCGGTCCACGGCCTCCCCGTCGTCCCGATCCCCGGCACCCGCAGGCCCACCCGCGTCGAGGAGAACACCGCGGCCACCCGCATCACCCTCACCGACGACGACCTCGCCCTGCTCGACCCGATCGCCGCCGAGGTCGCGGGCAACCGCTACGCCGACATGACCTTCACCTCGGCGGGCCGGGAGTAGCGCGGAGCGGCCGGGAGCTGCGGGAGCGGCACCCGGTCAGAGCTCCGCAAGCAGCTCGGCCTTCTTCATCGTGAACTCGTCGTCCGTGAGCAGGCCGGCCTGGTGCAGCTCGCCGAGGTGCCGGATGCGGTCCGCGATGTCCGCCGGATCGCGGCGCACGACCGGCACCGCGGGAGCGCCCGCGCCGACGCCGTCGGGCAGCAGGGCCGGGCTCGACGCGCGGACCGCGGCGAGGACCGACGCGGCGAACGGCAGCGACTCGTGGACCGGGCCGTAGCCCAGGCCGAAGACGACGGCCGCCGGGTCCTGATCGGCCTGCCCCGGCTGCTGGACCGGGGTGTCGCGGCGGAGCAGCCGCAGATGGCCCTCGAAGACCTCCGGCGAGCGCCATTCGATGCCGCACAGGTCCGTGACGGGGAAGCTCTGGTCCCCGGCCTTCCACTTCGCCGAAGACGCGCCCGTCCAGAACCAGCGGAAGGAGACCAGCTTGCCGTCGAAGGACGCCTTCCCGTCGTACGCCTTGAACTGCAGGGGCGCCTCGGGGGCGGCCACGACGAAACGGTCCGCGGGCTCGCCGACGTCCGGCGCGAGCCGGGCCCGCAGCTCGTCCGCGTAGTACTCGGCGAGCGTCTCCCGCTCCGCGGGCAGCACCAGGCGGTACGGGTCGCTGCCCTCCTTGAGCTGGCCCGCCGCGGCCTCCATCAGAGGATCGGCGCCCGGTCTCGGCACGGCGTGCAGCACCACGGTCCCGCGTTTGCCGGGGGAGAGCGTCACCGCCGCGATCGCCTCATGGGGGATGCGCCGTTCACCGAGAGCCTGGAAGAGCTTCGGCGTGCGGATTCCCCGTTCGAAGCGGATGAGCACGGAGTCGGACTCGAACTCCCAGGCGGCATGAAATCCGGCCAGAACATCACCCATGCGGCTCATCGTAGGCGGCACGAGCGCCTCCGTCCCTCCTGCGGCGGGCCGCTGTTTCATCGATTTCTACGCGCGTCAGGCCGCCGCCGCGCCGGAAATACCCTTCCGGCAGGCGTCGTCGTCGCTCGCGCACCGCACCGAGTGGTACGCACCGGTGCCGATTTCCGCGAAGTTGCGGAGGCTCTCCGTGCCCGGCTCGAAATAGCCGGTGTGGCCCCGCGCGCCGGCCGCGGAGAGGATTCGCGCGCCGAAGCCGACGGCCACCGGGTCGGCACCGTGGCCGAGCCCGCCGATCTCCATGTTCGGCACGTCCTGGATCCAGTCGTCGCCGTCACGGGTCGCCCAGACCCGGGCCTTCGTCCCCAGATGCGAAGCCGAGTCGGCGCGCATGCCCGGACTGCCGGCCACCGCGATGTCCGTGACCCGCGGGGGCAGCTTCCGCGCGGCCACACCGCACACTACGGAGCCGTAGCTGTGGCAGTACAGCGCGACCGGAGTGCGGCCGGGGAGGCCGCGCACCAGGGAGTCGAGGCGCTTGGCCCCGTCCTCGGCGCGCATCGCCGTCGCCGCGTCCACGCCGATCCCGACGGGCGCGGTGTAGTCGGCCCAGGCGATCACGGCGGTACGCGCGCGGGGATTCACCGCACGCTCCTCGCGGTAGAGCGCCTTCGCCATGCCCACCGGCGCCGAGTATTTGCGGAACGTCCGCTCGAAAGTCAGTACGTTCGTGTCGACGCCGGGCACGACCACCGACACCCGGCGGGCCTTGTCCATGTCCCCGAAGACCTCGGCCATGCGCCCGGAGCCCATGGGATCGAAGGCGAGCACCTGTCGCCCGGGACGCATCATCACCCCGAACCGCTTCATTCTGCGCTCGGCCTCCTGCTTCCCCAGCGGGGAGAGGCGGTTGTCGCGCATGCGCTGGCGCTCGACCTTGCGGGCCTGCCCCAGCGCGATGTGGTTGGCGCGGTAGCGGAGCTCGGCGGGCGCGCCGTTCATGTTGCCGACCGCGAGCGGGTAGCGGGCGGCGAGCCGGTGGCGCTGCTGCTTGTCGAGCGAGGTGAAGAAGTGGGCGAGCCGGCCCGCGGGGCCGTCCGGGTCGGGCAGCGCGCGTCCGTCGATGCTGCCCTTCTCCCAGGCGGTGAGGGCGGCCTCCAGGGGCGACGCGTCGCCCCTGTTGTGGCGCACGGCGGTCCAGCCCGTGGTCGCGAGCATGACGAACACGACGGCGAGCGCGAGCAGCGCGCGCCAGGCGTTGAGTTGAGGGGATGAGTCGAAGGAAGTCACTACGGAACACCCTAGGAGAATCGTGATGTTTACCGTGCATCGCGTGAGGCAGATCACGTTTCCGTAGGGGTAATTGAGGCGAAGCGGACACATTGAGCGACCCAGGGTGTATAGGCGACTGCTCAACGTAGGGACGGCTCCGGCCGGTTGCCTCAGGGGGCGCGCCACTCCCCGGCCAGGGCGGGCCCCAGATGGTCGAGGTAGGTCTCCGTGAGGTCGCGGATCGACTCCGGGCTGGTGTCCTCGCCCGCGCCCCACAGTCGCCCCGTCACGCGCATGACGCCGCTGAAGGCGGCCACGGCCACGCGCGGGCGCGGGTCGCTGTCCACGTCGAGCCCCTCGCGCTCGGCGATCACGCGGGCGACCTCGTCCTCCATCTCGATGGAGCGGCGCAGGTGGACGGCGAGCAGGGCGGGTGTCGACTCGATCATCTGGTAGGTCCGCATGTGCAGTTCGACCGGGACGACCTCCTCGATGGACTGGCCCATCGCCTCCCAGGCGCCGAGCACGGCGCCGCGCAGCGCCACCAGCGGGGCCTCGTGGGCGGGGCGGTCGCGCAGGGCCCGGACGAAGCGGGCCTCCACCATCTCCTGGACCGCGAAGGCGGCTTCCTGCTTGTTGGCGAAGTAGCGGAAGAACGTGCGCTGGGAGACGTCGACGGCCTCGGCGATCTCGTCGACGGTCGTCTCCTCGTACCCCTTGGTGGTGAAGAGTTCGAGCGCCACGCGCAGGAGGGTGTCCCGGGTGCGCTGCTTCTTGCGCTCGCGCAGCCCTGGCCTGGAGGTTTCCGGGGAAGTCTCCTCGGCGGTCTCCAGCCGTGTCTCCGGGGGGTCCGTCGCTCGCTGCGTGGTCTTCACACCATGGTCCTCTTTCTGCCGTTTGCCCAGTTCACCTTACCTGTGAGGCACGTGACAGTTACCGACTAGTGAAATGGTTTGTCAACTGTCAGACGCTGTCACTAACCTCGAACGCATGACTAGTCAGACCACCGTCGACAAGGCGGACGAGGCGCCGGAGCCCGTCTCCGTTCCGGCCCCGGCCAAGGGGCTCCGCGGCCACCCCTGGCTGACGCTCTTCGCCGTCGCGATCGGCGTGATGATGGTCGCCCTGGACGGCACCATCGTGGCGATCGCCAACCCGGCCATCCAGAAGGACCTGGGCGCCACCTTCGCCGAGGTGCAGTGGATCACCAACGGCTACTTCCTCGCCCTCGCCGTCGCGCTGATCACCGCGGGCAAGCTGGGCGACCGCTTCGGCCACCGCCAGACCTTCCTCATAGGCGTGGTGGGCTTCGCCGCCGCCTCGGGGGCCATCGGCCTCTCCGACACCATCCCGCTGGTCGTCGCCTTCCGGGTGCTCCAGGGGCTCTTCGGCGCCCTCCTGATGCCCGCCGCGCTCGGATTGCTCCGGGCGACGTTCCCCGCCGAGAAGCTCAACATGGCCATCGGCATCTGGGGCATGGTGATCGGCGCCTCCACGGCCGGCGGCCCGATCCTCGGCGGCCTCCTCGTCCAGCACGTCAGCTGGCAGTCCGTCTTCTTCATCAACGTGCCGGTCGGCATCATCGCTGTGGTGCTCGGCGTGGTCATCCTCAAGGACCACCGCGCGGAGAACGCGCCGAAGTCCTTCGACGTCGTCGGCATCGCCCTCCTGTCGGCGGCCATGTTCTGCCTGGTCTGGGCGCTCATCAAGGCCCCGGAGTGGGGCTGGGGCGATGGCCTGACCTGGACCTTCATCGGCGCCTCCGTACTGAGCTTCGCGCTCTTCGCGGCCTGGGAGTCGAAGGTCAAGGAACCGCTCATTCCGCTGGCCCTGTTCCGCTCGGTGCCGCTCTCCGCGGGCGTGGTCCTGATGGTGCTCATGGCCATCGCCTTCATGGGCGGCCTCTTCTTCGTCACCTTCTACCTGCAGAACGTGCACGGGATGAGCCCCGTGGACAGCGGCCTGCACCTGCTGCCGCTCACCGGCATGATGATCATCGGCTCGCCGCTGGCGGGCGCGATGATCACCAAGGTGGGCCCGCGCATCCCGCTGGCCGGCGGCATGCTCTTCACCGCCATCGCCATGTACGGCATGTCGACGCTGGAGGCGGGCACGGGCAGCGGTCTGATGTCGATCTGGTTCGCGCTCCTCGGCCTCGGCCTCGCTCCGGTGATGGTCGGCGCGACGGAGGTCATCGTGGGCAACGCGCCGATGGAGCTCTCCGGCGTCGCCGGCGGTCTCCAGCAGGCCGCGATGCAGATCGGCGGCAGCCTCGGCACGGCCGTCCTCGGCGCGGTCATGGCGTCGAAGGTCGACAGCGACCTGCCCGACAACTGGGCCGAAGCGAAGCTTCCGCCGCTCAGCGAGGCCGAGCTCGACAAGGCCGCCGAGGCCGTCCAGGTCGGTGTGGCGCCGGTGCCGCCGAAGGCTCCGCCGTCGGTCGCCGACCAGATCACCTCGGTCGCCCACGACACCTTCATGTCGGGCATGGGCCTGGCCTGCCTGGTCGCCACCGGAGTCGCCGCGGCCGCGGTCTTCGTCGCGTTCCTGACCAAGCGCGGCGTCAACGCCGAGGCGGGCGCGGGCGTGGGCCACATCTGAGGCACCGACGCCGAAGTTCGCACCGACGCCGAAGTCCGCGAGTGTCGAAGTCCGCGAGTATCAGGGGAAGCCCCTCAGGGAGAACCTGGGGGGCTTTCGCCTATCAGGGTGACGCACATTCGTACCCCTTCCGACGGCCGGTCCGGCGGGTCCACAGTGCAGACAGAAGATCCGCACACGTGGCCAACGGCGCCACAGCACACGGGGGTTGAAGATCCATGCGTACGACCACACTCGCGACCGTCACCGCAACCGCACTCGCCGTACTGGCCGCACTCGCCGCGGTCGTCCTCACGCCCACGCACGCCGGGGCAGCCGCCCCGCCGACACTGCGCGGCTGCGGCGCCGGCGAGCTCTGCCTCTGGGAGAAGGCGGGCTTCCGCGGCCCCCGTCATGTGTACGAGCTGTCGGACATCGACATCGAGAGCTGCATCGCGCTGCCGGAGGGGAGCAGCGCGGAGGCCGTCGCCAACCGCACGGGGCGGCCCGTGACGGTGTACCAGTCGGCGGAGTGCGCCGAGACCGGCGAGTTCAACACGTATCCGGGCAGCGGCACCTGGGCTCCCGAATCCCCCTACCGCGTCCGGGCTTTCAAGGTCTGGGAGAGCTGACCGGGGGTACCCGAGGACACACCACGCGCAAGCGCCCCGGCTCACGCGTCCGTACGTGGTCGCGGAGTCGGCCGGATCGCGCGACGCCGCATGTTCCAGGACTCGGGGAGCGTTTCACCCCGCTCACCGGGACGGGGAGCCCCGGCTACCCGCCGGGCTTCCCCGCTCCTGGCCGGGGCACCGCACCCACCTGCGGCTCGGCACCCACCACTCCCGGCACCGCACCCACCTCCGGCTCTGCACCCGACAGAGCCGTCACCTGCGCCCGCAGCGCCTTCACCTCGGCTGTCAATGCCTCGATCGCGGCTGTCTGACGCCGCTCCTCCGCATCGTCCTTCTCGAAGCGGGCGATGAACCAGGCCGCGATGTTCGCGGTGACGACACCGAGCAGGGCGATGCCCGACAGCATCAGACCGACCGCGAGCACCCGGCCGAGGCCCGTCGTCGGCGCGTGATCGCCGTAGCCGACGGTCGTCATCGTGGTGAAGGACCACCACACCGCGTCGCCGAGCGTCTTGATGTTCCCGTCCGGTGCGTCCCGCTCCACGGAGAGGACCGCCAGCGAGCCGAACATCAACAGTCCGACCACCGACCCCACGACATACGTCGTCAGCCTGATCTGCGATGCCATCCGGGCCCGCCGGCCGACCAGAGTGAGCGTGGCGACGAGCCGCAGCAACCGCAGCGGCTGAATCATCGGAAGGAGCACGGCACACAGGTCCAGCCAGTGGGTGCGCACGAACCGGCCGCGGTGCTCGGCGAGGAGGAGACGCACGACGTAGTCGACGGCGAACGCACCCCAGACGAACCACTCCACCATCGAGCAGGTCTTCGTCACGGCCCGGCCGGCGTCGGGCACCACGATCGGCACGGCGTAGGCGACGGCGAACGCCACCGCGAGCGCGAGGAGCGGGCGCTGGGTGCGCCGCTCCCAGCGGAGCTGTGCGGGTTGCGCCGGTTCTTCCTTCATGGGCGCATCGTAGAAAACGCCGAAGGACGGCGGGACCGTACCCCGCCGCCCTTCGGGTGGAGCGCTGTGTATCTGGAGCGCTGTGTATCTGGAGTGCTACGCGTCGCCGCCGGCCGCGCCCGGGTCGGCGGCCGTGACGTCGAGAAGCTGGTAGCGGTCGATCGCCTGCTTCAGGACGGAGCGGTCGACCTTGCCCTCGCGGGCCAGCTCGGTCAGCACGCCGACCACGATCGACTGCGCGTCGATGTGGAAGAAGCGGCGGGCCGCACCGCGGGTGTCGGCGAAGCCGAAGCCGTCCGCGCCCAGCGACTGGTACGTGCCGGGCACCCAGCGGGAGATCTGGTCGGGGACGCTCCGCATCCAGTCGGAGACGGCCACGAACGGGCCTTCGGCGCCGGACAGCTTCTGCGTGACGTAGGGGACGCGCTGCTCCTCGTCGGGGTGCAGGAGGTTGTGGCGCTCCACGTCCACGGCCTCGCGGCGCAGTTCGTTCCAGGAGGTCGCCGACCAGACGTCCGCCTTGACGTTCCACTCCGCGGCGAGGATCCGCTGGGCCTCGACCGCCCACGGCACCGCGACGCCGGACGCGATGATCTGGGCCGGAATGGCACCCTGCTCACCGGTCCTGAAGCGGTAGATGCCCTTGACGATGCCGTCGACGTCCACGTCGGCGGGCTCGGCCGGGTGCTGGATCGGCTCGTTGTAGACGGTGAGGTAGTAGAAGACGTCCTCGCTGTCGGGGCCGTACATCCGGCGCAGGCCGTCCTTGACGATGTGCGCGATCTCGTAGCCGAAGGCGGGGTCGTAGGCGACACAGCCCGGGTTCGTGGAGGCGAGCAGCTGCGAGTGGCCGTCCGCGTGCTGGAGGCCCTCGCCGGTCAGGGTCGTGCGCCCGGCGGTCGCACCCAGGACGAAACCGCGCGACAGCTGGTCGGCCATCTGCCAGAACTGGTCGCCGGTGCGCTGGAAACCGAACATCGAGTAGAAGACGTAGACGGGGATCAGCGGCTCGCCGTGGGTGGCGTAGGCCGAACCGGCGGCGATGAGGGACGCCGTGCAGCCCGCCTCCGAGATGCCGTCGTGCAGCATCTGGCCCGTCGGGGACTCCTTGTACGCGAGGAGCAGTTCGCGGTCCACGGCCTCGTACTGCTGGCCGAGCGGGTTGTAGATCTTCGCACTCGGGAAGAACGCGTCCATGCCGAAGGTGCGGTACTCGTCGGGGGCGATCAGCACGAAGCGCTTGCCGATCTCCTTGTCCCGCATGAGGTCCTTCAGGATGCGGACGAACGCCATGGTGGTGGCGATCGACTGCTGGCCCGAACCCTTCTTCGCGGCCGCGTACGCCTTGTCCTCGGGGAGCTGCAGGGGCTTGGCGCGCACGACGCGGGTCGGGACGTAGCCGCCGAGGCCCTTGCGGCGGTCGTGCATGTACTGGATCTCTTCGGAGTCCCGGCCCGGGTGGTAGTACGGCGGGGCGCCGTCCTCCAGCTGCTTGTCCGTGATCGGGATGTGCAGCCGGTCCCGGAAGCCCTTGAGGTCGTCGACCGTCAGCTTCTTCATCTGGTGCGTGGCGTTGCGGCCCTCGAAGTTCGGGCCGAGGGTCCAGCCCTTGACCGTCTGGGCGAGGATCACCGTCGGCTGGCCCTTGTGGGCCTTGGCCGCCGCGTAGGCCGCGTACACCTTCTTGTGGTCGTGACCGCCGCGGCCCAGGTGCAGGATCTGCTCGTCGGTCATGTTCTCGACCATGGCGCGCAGCCGGTGGTCGTCGCCGAAGAAGTGCTCGCGGATGTAGGCGCCGGTCTCGGTGGCGTACGTCTGGAACTGGCCGTCGGGGGTGGTGTTCAGCTTGTTGACCAGGATGCCGTCGCGGTCCTGCGCGAGCAGCGGGTCCCAGCTGCGGTCCCAGACCAGCTTGATGACGTTCCAGCCGGCGCCGCGGAACTGCGACTCCAGCTCCTGGATGATCTTGCCGTTGCCGCGCACCGGGCCGTCGAGGCGCTGGAGGTTGCAGTTGACGACGAAGGTGAGGTTGTCCAGGCCCTCGCGGGCGGCGATGGAGAGCTGACCGAGCGACTCGGGCTCGTCCATCTCGCCGTCGCCGAGGTAGGCCCAGACGTGCGACTTGGAGGTGTCGGCGATGCCGCGCGCCTCCATGTAGCGGTTCATCCGCGCCTGGTAGATCGCGCCCAGCGGGCCGAGGCCCATGGAGACGGTCGGGAACTCCCAGAAGTCCGGCATCAGCCGGGGGTGCGGATACGACGAGAGGCCGTGGGGCGCCTTGGACTTCTCCTGGCGGAAAGCGTCGAGCTGCTGCTCGGAGAGCCGGTCCAGGAGGAAGGCGCGGGCGTAGATACCGGGGGACGCGTGCCCCTGGAAGAAGATCTGGTCGCCGCCGTCGCCCTCGTCCTTGCCGCGGAAGAAGTGGTTGAAGCCCACGTCGTAGAGCGAGGCGGAGGAGGCGAAGGTGGCGATGTGGCCGCCGACGCCGATGCCGGGGCGCTGGGCGCGGGAGACCATCACCGCGGCGTTCCAGCGGGTCGCGTTCAGGACCTTGCGTTCGATTTCCTCGTTGCCGGGGAAGAACGGCTCGTCCTTGGTGGCGATGGTGTTGACGTAATCCGTACTGCGCATTTCGGGAACGGCCACGCGCTTTTCGCGGGCGCGCTCGATCAGTCGGAGCATCAGGTAGCGGGCCCGCTCGCGGCCGCGTTCGTCGACCGCGGCGTCGAGGGAGTCGAGCCACTCCTGGGTCTCTTCGGGATCGAAGTCCGGGACCTGACTCGGCAGGCCGCCAATGATGATCGGGTTGCGATCGGATCCGGAAGCCACGCTGTTCCTTCGCTGTTGGGGCTCTCGCCTGCGGTGTGCCTGGCCGTGCACCGTTTCCCATCGTGTACCTCGCGGACGCAAACGTCATGTCTACCGATTGGTAACCGAGACGCTCATCCGGCCACCCTGGGGTAGGCTCGGCCCAAATCGCAACGATACGCCCAACGTGTCCAGCCGCTTCGCAGAGCCGTTCGGCCTCGTACAGGTGTGGCGGCAGTTGCGGCGACACGGTCGGGAACATCACCGTTTAGGCGGTCTCGACGGCCGGGTACTTGCGCGATCCGTCCCGCCCGTGTGGACTACGGCCAACGCCCCGCGCACGCGCGTGGCTGACAGGCATTCCCAAAAACATGATCAGGAGGCAATCCGTGAGCGCGACCGCGGACCACGCGGAGACGAACCTTGCCGTAAGGCTTGGTTTCCAGCCCGACCAGGTGGTCCAGGAGATCGGCTACGACGACGACGTCGATCAGGAGCTCCGCGAGGTCATCGAAGAGACCATTGGCTCCGAGCTCGTCGACGAGGAATACGACGACGTGGCTGACGCCGTGGTGCTCTGGTTCCGTGAGGACGACGGGGACCTGACCGATGCGCTGGTGGATGCCATCGCCTACATGGAGGAAGGCGGCTCGATCCTGCTGCTCACTCCGAAGACCGGTCGTGACGGGTACGTCGAGCCGAGCGAGATCGGCGAGGCGGCCACCACAGCGGGCCTCTCCCAGACCAAGAGCATCAACGCCGGCAAGGACTGGAACGGCAGCCGGCTGCTCACCCCCAAGGGCGCCGCCAAGAAGCGCTAGAGCGCCAGACGCCCCGGCGGACCGCAGAGTGGCACCGCAGAACGACCGTGAGGCCCCCGCCGACGACCATCCGTCGGCGGGGGCCTCACGCGTGCCCCGAGCACCCCGAAAGGCGTAGATCCCCGCAAGTAGGGTGGGTGTCACCCGAACGGCCCCACCCGAGGGGCCCCGTCGAAGGGATGCGTACTCATGGCGATCGAGGTGGGCACCAAGGCCCCGGAATTCGAGCTGAAGGACAACCACGGCAGGACCGTGCGGCTCTCCGACTTCCGCGGCGAGAAGAACGTGGTGCTGCTCTTCTACCCGTTCGCGTTCACCGGCGTCTGCACCGGCGAGCTCTGCGCGCTCCGCGACGAGCTGCCGAAGTTCGTCAACGACGACACCCAGCTGCTCGCCGTCTCCAACGACTCCATCCACACGCTGCGCGTCTTCGCCGAGCAGGAGGGCCTGGAGTACCCGCTGGTCTCCGACTTCTGGCCGCACGGCGAGGTCTCCCGCGCGTACGGCGTCTTCGACGAGGAGAAGGGCTGCGCGGTGCGCGGCACCTTCATCATCGACAAGGAGGGCGTGGTGCGCTGGAGCGTCGTCAACGGCCTGCCGGACGCCCGTGACCTGAATGAGTACGTCAAGGCTCTCGAAACGCTCTGAGCAAGCCCCGTTTTCGCTCGCGGCCGGGAACCGGTCACTAGGATCCACACGTTGATCCGATGGCAACGCAACGCTTGGGGCTCCCCGCCCCTGGACACCAATTGGGAGGACTCGTGGGAGTCAGCCTCAGCAAGGGCGGCAACGTATCGCTGAGCAAGGAGGCGCCGGGCCTGACCGCGGTTCTGGTCGGCCTCGGCTGGGACGTCCGCACCACCACCGGTACGGACTTCGACCTCGACGCCAGCGCGATCCTGACGAACGCGGAGGGCAAGGTCAGCAGCGACCAGAACTTCGTGTTCTTCAACAACCTGAAGAGCCCCGACGGCTCCGTCGAGCACACCGGTGACAACACCACCGGTGAGGGCGAGGGCGACGACGAGGTGATCAAGGTCGACCTGGCCGCGGTCCCCGCCGACGTCGAGAAGGTCGTCTTCCCCGTCTCGATCTACGACGCCGAGAACCGCCAGCAGTCGTTCGGCCAGGTCCGCAACGCGTTCATCCGTGTCGTGAACCAGGCGGGCGGCGCCGAGATCGCGCGGTACGACCTCTCCGAGGACGCCTCGACGGAGACCGCCATGGTCTTCGGCGAGCTGTACCGCCACGGCGCCGAGTGGAAGTTCCGCGCGGTCGGCCAGGGCTACGCCTCGGGTCTGCGCGGCATCGCGCAGGACTTCGGCGTCAACGTCTGAGCCGAGCACACCCCCGCGTCATCCGTCCGGCGCCGCACACGCACGTGGTGCGGCGCCGGACGTGCTCAACCACCTGGTGCGCCCGTCACCGCGGGCGCACGGCACTCGTCACCACGGGGAGGACCAGCACCATGGGCGTCACGCTCGCCAAGGGAGGCAATGTCTCCCTCTCCAAGGCCGCACCCGATCTCACCCAGGTCCTCGTGGGCCTCGGCTGGGACGCGCGCTCCACCACCGGCGCCCCCTTCGACCTCGACGCCAGCGCCCTGCTGTGCAAGGCGGGCCGGGTCCTGGGCGACGAGTGGTTCGTCTTCTACAACAATCTGAAGAGCCCCGACGGCTCCGTCGAGCACACCGGCGACAACCTCACGGGTGAGGGCGACGGCGACGACGAGTCGGTCCTGATCGACCTCTCCAAGGTGCCGGTCGGCTGCGACAAGATCGTCTTCCCCGTCTCGATCCATGACGCGGACAACAGAGGGCAGACGTTCGGCCAGGTCAGCAACGCGTTCATCCGCGTCGTGAACCAGGCGGACGGCCAGGAGCTCGCGCGCTACGACCTCAGCGAGGACGCCTCCACGGAGACCGCGATGATCTTCGGCGAGGTCTATCGGTACGGGGAAGAGTGGAAGTTCCGTGCCGTCGGGCAGGGGTACGCGTCTGGCCTGCGTGGTATCGCTCTAGACTTCGGGGTCAACGTTTCGTAAAGCAGGGGACCGGCGCGGGGGAGACCGCTAAACGGGAGCCCGTACACACACGATTGGGTAACCAGTGATTCTGAAAACCTTCGGCTGGTCGTTCGCGGTGACCGCGCTCGGCCTTGTCGCCGCGGTGTTCTACGGGGGGTGGACCGGCTTCGGCGTCGTGGCGATCCTGTCCGTCCTCGAGATCTCGCTGTCCTTCGACAACGCGGTGGTCAACGCCGGAATCCTGAAGAAGATGAGTGCCTTCTGGCAGAAGATCTTCCTCACCATCGGTGTCCTGATCGCGGTCTTCGGTATGCGACTGGTCTTCCCCGTCGTGATCGTGGCCATCAGCGCCAAGACCGGCCCGATCGAGGCGGTCCGCCTCGCCCTGAACGACAAGGACAAGTACGAGCAGCTGGTCACCGACGCCCACCCGTCGATCGCCGCCTTCGGTGGCATGTTCCTGCTGATGATCTTCCTCGACTTCATTTTCGAGGACCGTGACATCAAGTGGCTCGGCTGGATCGAACGTCCGCTCGCCAAGCTCGGCAAGGTCGACATGCTGTCGGTCTGCATCGCCCTCATCGTGCTCATGATCACCGCGATGACCTTCGCCACCCAGGCCCACCAGCACGGTGGCATGCATGTGGACAAGGCACAGACCGTCCTCATCTCAGGCATCGCGGGTCTGATCACGTATCTCGTCGTCGGCGGTCTCTCCGGCTACTTCGAGAACAAGCTGGAGGAGGAAGAGGAGCGCGAGCACGAGCAGGAGGAAGAGGCCAAGCGGTCCGGCAAGAAGGTCCCCGCCGTCGTGATGGCCGGCAAGGCGGCGTTCTTCATGTTCCTCTACCTCGAGGTCCTGGACGCGTCCTTCTCCTTCGACGGTGTCATCGGCGCCTTCGCCGTCACCAACGACATCGTGCTGATGGCGCTGGGTCTCGGTATCGGGGCCATGTACGTCCGGTCCCTCACGGTCTACCTGGTCCGCCAGGGCACCCTCGACGACTACGTATACCTGGAGCACGGCGCGCACTACGCGATCGGCGCACTCGCCGTGATCCTCCTGGTCACCATCCAGTACGAGATCCACGAGGTCATCACCGGCTCCGTCGGTGTCCTCCTCATCGCCTGGTCCTTCATCTCGTCCGTGCTGCGCAACCGGAGGCTGGCAGCGGCCGAGGGGAACGCGAGCGGTGACAAGACCCAGGTGTCCTCAGGGGTCTGAGACTGACTGATTCGCTCACCGAGCTGTCCGATTCCGGTTCCCGGAGTGTGATGACGGCCCGGGTGAGGAACGCTCTGTGCGGGGCGGCCGTCGAGGAGATGTCCTCATGGCCGCCCCGTCGGTTTCGTAGGCGACACAAGGGCACTTGGGGGCGGAATGTCCTTCTGGGACGGTCTGTGGCGCGGGCGCTCGATGGACTTCGAGTCGGGCAGCGCCGCCAGCAACTCCATCGAACTCACCAAACGGCACCCGACGGTCTCGCTCTCCAAACAGGGCGCGGCCACCGGCAATCTGCGCGTCAACCTGTCCTGGCGGATGCGTACGTCCGACCTCATCGGCAAGCCGCCCCGGAGCGGCGGCCTGCTGCGGCACCCCTTCAAACTGTTCCAGCCCGACGTGGTCCAGGCGCACACCCAGGGCGTGGTCAACGTCGACCTCGACATCGGCTGCCTCTACGAGCTCATGGACGGCACCAAGGGCGTCGTACAGCCCCTCGGCAGCTTCTTCGGGGACCTGAACGGCCCGCCGTTCGTGAAGCTCAGCGGCGACGACCGGTTCGGCTCACCGTCCGGCGAGACCATCTACGTCAACCTCGACCACCGCGAGTCCATCAAGCGGCTCCTGGTCTTCGCGTACATCTACGACCAGACGCCGGCCTTCGACCGTACGCAGGCGAAGGTCACGCTCTACCCCAGCAACGGCCCGCGCGTCGAGATCGACCTCGACGAGCGGCAGCCGCAGGCCCGGTCCTGCGCGGTCGTCTCCATCGAGAACGTGAAGGACGAGCTGATCGTGCGCCGCGAGGTGAAGTTCGTCTACGGCTTCCAGGCCGAGCTCGACCGGCTGTACGGCTGGGGACTGCAGTGGGGCCGGGGCTACAAGACCAAGGTGGGATGAGCCCCGTGCACCCACCGGGCCGGCCAGCCCCCTCAGCGGGGCAGGAACTGCGGCCCCTGCGGCGGCAGCCGGAAGTTCGGGTCCGGCATCGGCGTCACCGGCTGCGGATAGCCGTACGACGGCTGGGCGACCGGGGGCGGCGGTGCGATCGGGGCGGGCTGGGTGGCCGCCGCCGGCGGATAGCCGTAGGCGGGCTGGGGCGCCGGGTGGCGGGGCGGCTCGGGCGGATAGCCGTACGCCGGCTGCGGGGGCGTCTGCGGGGCCGGCTGGGCGACGGAGGGCTGGGGGTGCTGCGGTACCGGCTGCTGGGGCGGCAGCGGGAAGGACGTCGAGGGGGGTGCGGCCGCGGGATCCGGGGCCGCGGAATCCGAGTCGTCCACAGAGATGCCGAAGTCGGAGGCGAGCCCCTCCAGACCGTTGGAGTACCCCTCGCCGAGCGCGCGGAACTTCCAGCCCTCACCGCGGCGGTAGAGCTCCCCGCAGATCAGCGCGGTCTCCTCGCCGGTCTGCGGCGTGATGTCGAAGTAGGCCAGCGGCTCGCCCTCGGCGACCGCGGCGTCGAAGAGCAGGATCCGCAGCGCGGGTACATGCTCGAAGGAGACGCCCTCGGCCGACGCGGCGAGGAGCACCCGGTCCACGGCCGGATCCAGACCCGCCAGATCCGTCTGGATCGTGTCGGTGAGGCCCCTGGCGACCCGCTTCTTGCCGAGCCGCCACACCTTGCCGCCGGGGTGACGGGGCTGGTTGTAGAAGACGAAGTCCTCGTCGGAGCGGACCCGGCCGTCGCCGCCGAGCAGCAGCGCCGACGCGTCGACGTCGGGGACGCCCTGGCCCGGAGCCCAGCGCAGCACCGCGCGGACGGACGAGGCTTCGAGAGGGACGTTCGACCCCTTCAACATCGCGTGCGTCATACGGTCATCCTGCCTTCCCCCGCACGGGTGGGACAACGCGGGGGGCCGAAGGTCCCGGTCGCGCCATCAGGCTCCTGACCTGCGGGATGCTGCGAACGTGCGACGGTGGTGTGGTGAGCATGTGTGACATGGCCGGGTTACCTGAAGTTCATGCCCGGAGGGAACCCCCGGCACCCGTCTCTACGTACTATTACCGGCCACATCCAAACGGCCCACGTCGATGAAACAGGCGATAGCAGGGGAATCACATGCGTCATTTCGGGCACATCGCCCCAGAGGTGCGTCAGCGTCTCTTCCACCGGGAGCCGTGTGCCTTCACCGCGGGCTCCCCGCCCCACCTGCTCGCGTCCGCCCTGGGCGCCACGCTGTACAGCCCGGCCACCCGCCCCCGCCTCGCGGACGACATCATGAAGCAGGCCGGGCGCGGCGTGATCTCCATGGTCGTCTGCCTGGAGGACTCCATCGACGACTCCGAGGTCGCCGACGCCGAGGAGAACCTGGTCCGGCAGTTCGCCGACCTGGCGGAACGGGACGTGGAGCCGCCGCTGCTCTTCATCCGGGTCCGCGCCGCCGGGCAGATAACCGACCTCGTCCGCAGGCTCGGGACGAGCGTCCGGCTGTTGTCCGGATTCGTACTGCCCAAGTTCACCGAGGAGCGGGGCGTTCCGTTCCTGGAGGCGGTGGTGGCCGCGGAGGCGGAGCTGGCGGCGGGGTCCACCGGGCCTGGGCGGCGGCTGTTCGCCATGCCCGTCCTGGAATCCCCCGAGCTGCTGCACCTGGAGAGCCGCGCCGAGACCCTCGCCGGCATCGCCCGCACCGTCGACAAGTATCGCGACCGGGTCCTCGCGCTGCGCCTCGGCGTCACCGACTTCTGCTCGGCGTACGGACTGCGCAGACCGCCGGACATGACCGCGTACGACGTGCGGATCGTCGCCTCCGTCATCGCCGACGTCGTCAACGTCCTCGGCAGGGCCGACGGCACGGGCTTCACCGTGACCGGGCCGGTGTGGGAGTACTTCCGCGTCCAGGAGCGGATGTTCAAGCCGCAGCTGCGCCGCAGCCCCTTCCTGGAGAGCCGAGCTGAGGAGCTGCGCCAGGCCCTCATCGAGCACGACATGGACGGGCTGCTCCGCGAGATCGAGCTCGACCGCGCCAACGGCCTGCTCGGCAAGACCTGCATCCACCCCTCGCACGTGCTGCCCGTGCACGCGCTCTCCGTGGTCAGCCACGAGGAGTTCAGCGACGCCCAGGACATCCTGCGGCCCGAGCGGGGCGGCGGCGGGGTGCTGCGCTCCTCGTACACGAACAAGATGAACGAGGTGAAGCCGCACCGCGCCTGGGCCGAGCGGACCCTGCGGCGCGCCGAGGTCTTCGGCGTGGCCAAGGCGGACATCGGCTTCGTGGAGCTGCTCACCGCGGGACTTCCCGCTTGACCGGCCGGACTCCCCGGCCGGACCGCCGGGACTCCCGGCCGACGAAGGTGCCGGATCTCCGGCCGACGAATGTGCCGGTTTCCCGGCCGATGAACGAGCCGGTTGCCCGGCCGACGAACGTAAGGGACATGACGTACGTGACTGAAGACGCGGTGCCGGAGACGACGGCGTGGTCGGGGACCTGGGTCGCCGAGCGGCTCGGGGTCGGGCTCGACGGCGACGCGTCGCTGCGCGGCCTGCTCGGCCTCGCCCTGCGCCGCAACCCCAAGCGGGCGCACCTCCTGGTGTCGAACGTCCTGGGCAAGCACGTCCCCCAGCGCCCCTCGGTCGTGTACGCGGCCGGGCACGACCTCGGCGTCCGCGTGCGGGAGCTGCTCGGCGACGACGAGGCCCGGCGCGCCGTCGTCCTCGGCTACGCGGAGACCGCGACGGGCCTCGGCCACGCGGTCGCCGACGGCATCGCCCTCGCGCCTTATCTGCACTCCACCCGGCGCCCCGTCGACGGTGTCGAGCGTGCGGGAGGCTTCGAGGAGTCCCACTCGCACGCCACCTCGCACCTGCTGCTGCCCGAGGACCCCGCGCTGCTCGCGGGGAGCGGACCGCTGGTCCTCGTCGACGACGAGTTCTCCACCGGCAACACCGTCCTCAACACCATCCGCGCCCTGCACGAGCGCTTCCCCCGCGAGCGGTACGTCATAGTGGCGCTCGTCGACATGCGCTCGCCCGCGGACCGGGGGCGGCTCGCCGACTTCGCCCGCGAGATCGGCGCGCGCGTCGACCTCGTCGCCACGGCGTCCGGCACGGTGCGGCTGCCCGACGGCGTCCTGGAGAAGGGGCAGGCGCTGGTCGCCGAGTACGAGACGCGTCCCGGTCCGCCGCCCGGCGGGGGACACGGTGGACACGGTCCTGTCACGCGCGTCGAGCTCGGCTGGCCCGCGGGCGTCCCCGACGGCGGACGCCACGGGTTCACGCCGGCGCACCGGGCCGCCCTGGACGCGGCGCTGCCGGACATGGCGGCCGAGATCGAGAAGGCCCTGCCGACCGGGGCACGCCGCGTACTCGTCCTCGGTTTCGAGGAGCTGATGTACGCCCCGCTCGCGCTGGGCGTGGAGCTGGAGCGCAGGATCGGGGGAGGGGCGCGGGTCGGCACCGAGGCGCGGGCCGGGGCCGACGAGCAGGCGGGTGGCGAGGCGCGGGGCGGGGGTGACGGGCGGGCTGGTCTCGCCGGGCGGGCCGGTGGCGAGGTGCGGGACGGTGCTGAGGCGCGGGTCGGTGGCGCGGTGCGGGGCGGAGACGTGGCGCGGGACGGTGCTGAGGCGCGGGGCGGTGTCGAGATGCCGGCCGGTGGCGCGGTGCGGGGCGGAGGCGCGGCGCGGGACGGTGCTGAGGCGCGGGGCGGTGTCGAGATGCCGGCCGGTGGCGCGGTGCGGGGCGGAGACGCGGCGCGGGACGGTGCTGAGGCGCAGGACGGTGTCGAGGTGCCGGCCGGTGGCGTGGCGCGGGCCGGAGACGCGGTGCGGACCGGAGACGCGGCGCGGGACGGTGCTGAGGTGCCGGCCGGTGGCGTGGTGCGGGGCGGGGGCGAGGTGCGGTTTTCGACCACGACGCGGTCGCCTGTGCTCGCCGTGGACGACCCCGGCTATGCGATACGCACCCGCCTCGCCTTCCCCGCGCACGACGACCCCGCCGACGGCCCCGGCACGCGGTACGCGTACAACGTCGCGGGCGGCGGTTTCGACGCGGTCGTCGCGGTCGTGGACTCGGTCGCCGACACCCCGCAACTGCACGCCCCGGACGGCCTGTTGGCGCATCTCTCCGCACACACCGGGCACGTCCTGCTGGCCGTCGTCCCCTCCTACGTACCCGAGCGCGTCCCTGAAAGGTCCCGCATGCTTCCCGAGCCCCTTCGCGGCCCCGTCTTCTCCTCGTACGCACCCGAAGACGTCGGCTGGCTGCTCCAGGATCTCTCGGACGTCACGCTCGAAGCCCCCACGGAGGAGCGCGAGGAGGCGATACAGAGCGGTGGCGCGCACTACGCCGAGTCGCTGCCCGTCGAGTTCCAGCCGAGCGAGCGCTACCAGGAGCTGTTCCGCGCCGCGCTCGACACGTCCGCGGCCCGCATCGCGCAGGCCGTCGGCACCGTCACCGAGACCGTGCTCGCGGAGAGGTCCCCGCGTCCGGTCCTGGTCTCCCTGGCCCGCGCGGGCACCCCGGTCGGCGTCCTGATGCGCCGCTGGGCCGCCCACCGGCACGGCCTCGACCTGCCGCACTACGCCGTGTCGATCGTGCGCGGCCGCGGCATCGACGCCAACGCGCTGCGCTGGCTCGCCGCCCACCACGACCCGGCCGACGTCGTCTTCGTCGACGGCTGGACCGGCAAGGGTGCGATCACCCGCGAACTGGCCGACGCGGTGCGGGAGTTCGAGGCGACGGGCGGCCCCGTCGGGTTCAGCGCGGAGATCGCCGTGCTCGCCGACCCCGGCTCGTGCGTCCGCACCTTCGGCACCCGCGAGGACTTCCTCATCCCCTCCGCCTGCCTCAACTCCACGGTGTCCGGGCTGATTTCGCGCACCGTGCTCCGGGCGGACCTGGTCGGCCCGGACGACTTCCACGGCGCGAAGTTCTACCGCGAGCTCGCGGAGGCGGACGTGTCCGGCGAGTTCATCGACGCGATCGCGGGCCGTTTCGCGGAGGTCGACGACGTGGTGGACGCGCAGGTCAAGGAGGCGCTCTCCGCCGACCGCGCGCCGACCTGGGAGGGCTGGGCCGCCGTCGAGCGCATCAGCGAGGAGTACGGCATCCACGACGTGAACCTCGTCAAGCCGGGCGTCGGCGAGACGACCCGCGTCCTCCTTCGCCGCGTCCCCTGGAAGATCCTGGCCCGCGCGGGCGCAGGGGCCGACCTCGACCACGTACGCCTGCTCGCCGAGCAGAGGGGTGTGCCTGTCGAGGAGGTCGGCGAACTCCCGTACACCTGCGTCGGGTTGATCCACCCCAAGTACACGCGCGGCGCGACGGGCGCGGACGGCAGGGCGGTGACCGCCAAGTGAGCACCATGGTGATCGCCAGCGATCTCGACCGCACCCTCATCTACTCCACCGCCGCCCTCGGCCTGGCCATGCCCGACGCCGAGGCGCCGCGCCTGCTCTGCGTCGAGGTGTACGAGGGCAAGCCGCTGTCGTACGTCACCGAGACCGCCGCCGGACTCCTCGACGAGCTGGGCCGCACGGCCGTCTTCGTGCCGACCACGACCCGGACCCGCGAACAGTACGGGCGCATCCATCTGCCGGGCCCCGCACCGGAGTTCGCCATCTGCGCCAACGGCGGGCACCTGCTCGTCGACGGCGTCTCCGACCCCGACTGGCGGGCGGCGGTCGACCGCCGGCTCGCCGCCGAGTGCGCCACGCTCGACGAGGTCCGCGCCCACCTGGTGCGCACCGCCGACCCGGCGTGGCTGCTCAAGGAGCGCGTCGCCGAGGACCTCTTCGCGTACCTCGTCGTCGAGCGCGCGCTGCTGCCCGGGGAGTGGGTGAAGGAGCTCGCCGTCTGGGCCGAGGAGCGCGGGTGGACCGTCTCGCTGCAGGGCCGCAAGCTCTACGCCGTGCCGAAGCCGCTCACCAAGAGCGCGGCGGTACGGGAGGTCGCGCGGCGGGCCGGCGCGACGGAGGTCCTCGCGGCGGGGGACTCGCTGCTCGACGCGGACCTGCTGCTCGCGGCGGACCGCTCCTGGCGGCCCGGCCACGGGGAGCTCGCCGACACGGGGTTCGTCGCGCCGGGCCTCACGGTGCTCGGTGAGCGCGGGGTCGCGGCGGGGGAGGAGATCGCCAGGGCGTTCCTGGAGGCGGTGGGGCCCCGATAGCCTGGGGCCATGCCTCGATACGAATACCGGTGCCGGTCCTGTGGTGAGACCTTCGAGCTGAGCCGTCCCATGGCCGAGTCGGGCGATCCGGCGGTGTGCCCCGGTGGGCACGAGGACACGGTGAAGTTGCTTTCCACTGTGGCTGTCGGGGGTTCGGCCGCCGCGTCGGCGCCTGCGGCTCGCGGGGGCGGTGGCGGCGGCGGTGGTGGTGGTTGCTGTGGTGGGGGTTGTTGCGGCTGAGGGCGCCGTTGGGGTGGGGCGGGGGGTTTGTCTGCGGGCTGGGTGTGGCTGGGCGCGCAGTTCCCCGCGCCCCTGAAAGCGGGCCTGCGGGCGCTTTCCTTGCGGGGCTGCCCGCGGATCCCTCCCCCGCGGATGCCTCCCCTGGCGGGGGAGGGCGCCGTTGGGGTGGGGCGGGGGGTTTGTCTGCGGGCTGGGTGTGGCTGGGCGCGCAGTTCCCCGCGCCCCTGAAAGCGGGCCTGCGGGCGCTTTCCTTGCGGGGCTTCCTCCGACGGCTGCCCCCCCCGCGGATGCCTGCCCCGGCGGGGGAGGGCGCCGTTGGGGTGGGGCGGGGGGTTTGTCTGCGGGCTGGGTGTGGCTGGGCGCGCAGTTCCCCGCGCCCCTGAAAGCGGCCCTGCGGGCGCTTTCCCTGAGGGGCTGCCCCCGGCGGTTGCCCCCCCCCGCGGCTGCCCCCGGCGGTTGCCCCCCGCGGCTGCACCCCCGGCGGCTGCGCCCCGGCGGCTTCCACCCCCGCGGCTGCCACCCCCGGCTCCCCCCCCGGCGGGCTCCCCCTCCCGCCGGGCGGCTGCACGCCCAGAGCCCCGCAGGGCTTAGCGGACCACCGTTCCCCCGCCCGCCCCCAGCAGGGCCAGTTCCGACCGTGTCGGGGCGCCTTCCCAGTCGCCGGGGGTCGTTACCGCGAACGCGCCCGTCGTGACCGCGCGGGTCAGGCGGTCCTGGACGTCCGTGCCGTCGAACAGGGCCGACAGGTAGCCGGCGACGAACGCGTCGCCCGCGCCCACCGGGTCGACGGCCCGCACCTCGCGTGCGGGGGAGTGGAGTTCGCCCTCGGCGGTGTGGACCGTGGCGCCGTCCGCGCCGAGTTTGACCACGACCTCGCGGACGCCTCGGTCGATGAGGCCCTTCTCCGTGGCGTCCGACGGCAGGCACAGCGGCAGTTCGTCGTCGGAGGCGATGAGGACGTCGACGTACGGGATCCACTCGCGCAGCTCCGTCGCCGCCTGCTCCGGACTCCACAAGCGGGAGCGGAAGTTCACGTCCAGGCAGACCTGGGTGCCGTGCTCGCGGGCGAGGCGCAGGGCGCGCCGACACGCCTCGGCCGCCGACGGGCCGAGCGCCGGCGTGATGCCCGTCAGATGCAGGACGCGCGGGGGCCCGGCGGTGGCGAAGGCCGCCTCGACCGCGTCCGGGGTGAGCCGGGAACCCGCCGACCCCGCCCGGTAGTAGTGCACGCGGGTCACGTCCGGCAGCCGCGGCTCGAAGAGGACAAGGCCCGTCGGGGCCTGCGGGTCGCGCGTGGCCGCGGTGACGTCGACGCCCTCCGCGCGGAGCGTGCGCAGGACCAGCTCACCGGCCTCGTCGTCGCCGACCGCGCCCGCCCAGCGGACGGTGTGGCCGAGCCGCGACAGGCCGATCGCGACATTGCTCTCGGCGCCCGCGACCGACACGTCCATCGAGCCGCCCAGCTTGAGGGGGCCGCTGCCGCGCAGGGCGACCATGGTCTCGCCGAGGGTGAGGACGTCCCAGGGGGGCGGGGCCGGGGGCGGGGATGAGGGCGAGGGTGGGGTAGGGGTCGAGGTCGAAGATTGGGGCGAGGGCGGAGTCGGGGCCGCGGTCGAAGTCGGGGGCGAAAGCGGAGTCGAGCTCGGGGGCGGAGTCGGGCTCGGGGGCGGGGGCGGTGTTGGTGGTGTGTTCATCGGGGTGCCACCGCCGTGGCCTCCACGAACTCCGCCGCCCGGTCCCGCAGCGCGCCCAGATCGCCGCCGTCCGCCGCGTCACCGATCAGCGGTGAGCCGACGCCCACCGCCACCGCGCCGAACGCCAGATAGGCCTCTGCGGCCACCGCGTCCACCCCGCCGACCGGCACGAAGTCCGTGTCGGGGAAGGGGGCGCGCAGTGCCTTGAGATACGTGGGGCCGCCCATCGACGACGCCGGGAAGACCTTCAGCGCCGTCACGCCCGCCGCCTCGGCCGCGATGACCTCGGTGGGCGTGAGGACCCCGCCGAGCACCGGGAGTCCGAGGCGCACCCCCTCGTCGACGCCCGCGCCGAGCCCGGGCGTGACGATGAGGTCGGCCCCCGCTTCGGCGGCCCGGCGCGCGTCGTCGGCGGTGCGGACCGTGCCCGCGCCGAGCCAGGCGTCCGCGCCGAGTTCGGCCCGCGCCCGGCGCAGCACGCCCAGCGCGTCGGCGCCGCTGAGGGAGACCTCGACCAGCGGAACGCCGGACTCCACGAGTGTCATGACCGTACGGAAGGAGGCGTCGGGATCGGTGCCGCGCACGATGGCGACGAGGCGCCGCGCCCGGAGATCCGTGGGGAAGTCACGCATCTCCCCACATTCGCACAGTGGTTCAAGCCGTACCCCGGCCGGGGTTGGGGCGCAGGCTCTCAGGCCCCCTGTCCCCGCTCCTCCCGGATCTGCGCGACCACGCGTGCCACGGTCGTGCGGACCGCCTCGGTCTCGGTCAGGAAGTGCCAGTAGTCGGGGTGGCGGCCTTCCAGGGAGGCCACCGCGCGGTCCAGGCGGGCCACGGAGTCGTCCAGCGGGCGGGCATGGCGTGGTTCGGGGGTCTGGCGGCCCGCCATCGCCAGGCGCTGTGCGTCCCGGATCGCGAAGCGGGTGCGGTCGATCTCCTGCTGCGGGTCCTTCGACACCGCGTTCAGCCGCTGGAGGCGGTCACCGGCCGCCGAGACCGCCTCGTCCGTGGAGTTCAGCAGCGCGCGGACCGTGGAGAGCCGGGCGGTGGCGTCCGGCCAGCGCTGCTCCGCACGGGCCTGCCGCGCCTCCGCCAGCTTGGCCTCGGCCTGGCGCACGTGGTCCGCGGCCTGGTCAGGGACGTGCTGCAGGTCCTGCCAGCAGGCGGCGGAGAACCTGCGCCGCAGCTCGCTGAGGACGGGTTCGACCTGGCCGCTGCGCGTGGTCAGCGCCTGCGCGCGGGTGCGCAGCGACACGAGCCGCCGGTCGATCTCGGCGGCGCGCTCGGGTAGCCGCTCGGCTTCGGCACGCACGGCTTCGGCATCGCGCAGGACGCGGTCGGCGCGCTGCAGCGTCTCCGGTACGCCGTGCCGGCCCGCGCCCTGGTTGAGCTTGGTCAGCTCGGGGCCGAGGGCGGCGAGCCGGGCGGCGAGGTCGTCGGCCTTGAGGCCCGCGGCCCGCACGGCGTCGAGGGCGTTGCTCGCGGCGAGCAGCGTCTGGCGGGCCCGCTCCACCGCGGGGGCGAGCCGCGCCAGCTGGGTCTCGGCCTTGTCGAGCAGCGGGCCGAGCCCCTGCTGGAAGCGGTCCAGATCCTGCTTGGCCTTGCCCAGCTCGGCCTTGGCGGCGGTGAGTTCGGTCCTGGCACGGGCCGCGACCGACGACTCCAGGTCGTCCCGGTCCAGGTCATGGGCGTCCACCGCGCTGATGTACTGGTGGCTGACCTCGTCGATGCGCCGCCCGATCGCCTCGAAGTCCGAGACGGCGCGCTGGGCCGCCGGCGAGGAGTCCACGGCCACGATCGTCTCTATCGAGATGCGCAGATCGCGCTGGGCGGTGTCCAGTTCGTAGAAGGCGGCGGCAGCGTCGTCCTTCGCGGCCTGCGCCTCGGCGCGCACGCTCTCGCCGCGGCCGCCGAACCACCGGCGGGTGCCGCCGCCCGCGAACGCGGCCGGTACGGCGGCGGCGAGCAGCGGCAGGGAGAGGGTGACGGCGGTGACGAGGGCGAGGGAGTGGAGGGCGTCACGGAGGGGGCCGACGCGGCGCACGCTCCCGCGGGACCGGAGCCGGGGCCGAGGCGCGGGGCCGCGCCGAGTACGAGCCGTACGCACCGAGCCCGGCACGTCTCCTGTAGGTGTGGCTGGCGCTGTCGCTGCTGCTGTGGTGCTCTCGGCCTCGGTTCTGTCCGGTGTGTACGGCTGCGAAGGTGTCGCCGTCACTATCCCTCTCCCGTGCTGTTTCATCCGCCCTGCCCGGTGTCACATTCTCCCACCGGTTAAGGACGAATACACGGGCCGGTTAGTTCGCGCTGCGCACAGTGACTTTGCCGTCGGCGCTGCGGACGGACAGGCGGTGGGGGCTGTTGTCGTCGCGCGGCACGGACACGTCGACGGAGCCGTCGGAGACATCGGTCCGTACGTCGTACGCGACCTTCTTCCCGCTCTTCGCACCGGGCACCGCTATGTCGACGGAGCCGTCCTTGCTGCGGGCCTCCACGCGGTCGGGCACGGCGGCCAGTTCCAGCCGTACGGAACCGTCCTTGGAGTCGACGGCCACCTGCCGCGACGTGATGTGGCGCGCGGTGACGGAGCCGTCGGAGCTGCGCAGGTCGAGTGGTGCGGCGATGTCCTTGACGGTGACGGAACCGTCCTTCGTACGTACCTTCAGCGCGTCCTTGAACCCCCGCGCCGTAACCGAGCCGTCCTTGTTCTCGACGGTCACCGCGACCCCGCGCGGCACCTCGACGCGGTGCTTGGCCGAGCAGTTGGCGATGACTCCGGAGCACTCCATGTCGAGCGTGAGCCGGTCCCCGTCCATCTTCCACGTCACCTTGGGGTCGCCGCCCAGCATGGTCTCGCCCTTGAACCACCGGGTCACCCGCACGTCCTTGGCGTCACTGCCGGCGGGGACCAGTTCGAGCGTGGAGTCGCTGGAGGCGACGGTCAGCGTCTTGCCCGTCAGCGCGAACGTCCGGTGCTCCGGTTCGGTGTCGTCCGATGCGTCGGCCCCGCACCCGCCGACGAGCAGGACGACGGCCGCGGTCCCGCCGACGGCGGCGAGTGCGCGAGCGGTGCGCGGACGGCGACGGGTGCGGACGGTCATGACGGGCTCCCCCTGAAGTGATCTTGTGCTGCCGGTCAGACTCTACGGAGCCGCCCGAGCCGGGAGGATCCCGCCGGCCACCGGATCAGGGGTGGGGTTAACCCCCGGGGTCGACGCCCGCCCGACCGGTGACAAGAAGGGGTTTGCGGGGCACTGCCTGCGGCAAGGTAGGCTGTCCACTCGTCCCGGGCGCGTAGCTCAGGGGTAGAGCGCCTCCCTTACAAGGAGGATGTCGGCGGTTCGAAACCGTCCGCGCCCACCGGGTGAAGAAGCAGGTGCAGTCCTGCTTGTGGCCCCCCAGCCGTGATCGGCCGGGGGGCTTCTTCATGCCGCATGGGGGGTAGCTCGAATGGGCTAATCGGCCGGGGGGCGGCCAGATCCGTTCGATGGCCGCAGGCGTGCCTCTGCGCGGCATTTACCGGGGAGGCCGGGCACGGTGCGTGACTTTCCTGGTTGCGGTGTGCCGTCGGGCGGAGCGCGATGGAGGGGAGGCGTGCGTCCTCCGAGGCGAAAGTCGATTTTCGCCTGTCGCGCGCTCCAAGGGAGTGATCACCCATGACGCAGGGCGAGGCCTTCACCAACCCCGACGGGCTTGCGGGCCTGACGGCCTACGACCGGACCGGCGAGAAGATCGGCAGTGTCGAGCAGGTCTATCTGGACGACCGCACCGGCCGCCCCGAGTGGATCACCGTCAAGACTGGTCTCTTCGGTATGAAGCAGAGCTTCGTTCCGCTGGCCGGCGCCCGCCGTCAGGAGGACAAGCTGCATGTGGCGACGACGAAGGAGGCCGTCAAGGACGCCCCTCGTATCGACGCCGATCAGCACCTGGAGCCGGGTGAGGAGCACGAGCTCTACGCCCACTACGGGCTCGCGCGGCCCGACGCGACGACGCGGGGCATGGCGGGCGGCAACGAGACGCGTACCACCTCCGGGACGGGCATGGCGGGTGCCGGAGCCGGTGCCGGTATGGCCGGCGCGGGCGCGGGTGGCTCGCGCGAGTTCGCGACCCGGGCCGGTGCGGCCGACACCGGCAAGGCCGAGGACATGGTGCGCTCCGAGGAGCGGCTGCGCGTGGGGAAGGAAGAGGAAGTGGTCGGGCGGGCCCGGCTGCGCAAGGTGGTCGTCACCGAGGACGTGAAGACGTCCGTGCCCATCTCCCACGAGGAGGTCCGGGTGGTCCGCGAGCCCATCCGTGAGGGCGAGCAGACCCGGTCCAACATCGGCGAGGCCGAGACCGAGGTGACCCTGCACGCGGAGAAGCCCGTCGTCCGCAAGGAGTCGGTGCCGGTCGAGCGCGTGCGGCTGGAGACCGAGAAGGTCACCGAGACGCAGGAGGTCTCCGACTCCGTGCGCAAGGAGCAGATCGAGTTCGAGCGCGCGAAGGGTGAGCGCGGCGACGCGAAGGGCCAGGACTGGCGTGACCGGAAGCAGGGGCCGCGTCACTGACCCCGCTGCGGTTGCGCGCAGGCCCCCCGCCGACGTCGGCGGGGGGCCTGCGCGTGGCGCTGCTCTTCGGCCGTCCCGGCGGGGATTTCAGCGGCCGGATCCGGGGTGCGTTCTGCGGTATCGGCGGTCCCAGCGCTCCTGGCGTTCCTTGCGGATGCGGTAGTCGCGGTACGTCTTCGGGTAGCCGCCGCCACCTGCGCCGGCTCCCCCTCCGGCGCTCGTGCCGCTACCGCCGCTCCCGGAACCGCTCTTCTTGCCGGCCGAACCGCCCTCGTAGAAACGCACCAGGTAGAAGGCGAGTGCCGCTGCGGCCAGCCACAGCAGAGGTTGGTCGAAGCCCAGGCCGAAGAGGGCCAGGATCGCGACGACTATCAAGACGTTCATGGCTGCACCTCCGTGGCTCGAAGGGGGCTCTTGTGCGCGGCTGGTAGGGAGTCAACGCCCGCGCTCTGCGCCTGTCAATGGCTTTACGGCGCGGACTCGTCCGGTGTCTCGTGGGCGTGCTTGAGGCGGGCCCGCGCGGCGACGACGTCCGGCGCCGAGACCTGTTCCCAGTAACGGTGGCAGCTCACGAAGACCGCCAACTCCCTTTCCCGCGTACGCAGTTTCTCGACCTCGGCCTGTTCGTCGGGGCTCCAGCCGGGCGATGCGGGGCGCTCCACTTTGCGCCAGCCGCCGGTGTCGCTGAAGCCGTCGAGGGGCTCGACGGACCAGGGCAGGCGTTTGAGCAGCGCCAGGAGCGTGGAGCGGACCTGGTGCAGTTCCTCCTGGCCGGCGAGGAGGTCGCTCGGGAAGTCATGGGGGGCTGGGGTGGCGGGCACGCCGTAATGGTACTCCTGTTCGAATTACGTGTGCGAGTGATCCGGCGATGCGATTCGATTCCGCCGGTGACGATGCGATTCGATTTCGCCGGTGACTCGGCGGGGCCCGACGCCGCCCCGGCGGTGGCAAGCTGGAGTCATGTGCCGAAGCATCAAGACGCTCCGCCCACCGGCCATCCCCGAGGACGCCACCGAGGAGGAGATCCGCGCCGCCGCACTCCAGTACGTACGCAAGGTCTCCGGCTTCCGCGCCCCGGCCGCACACAACCGCGAGGTGTTCGACCGAGCGGTGGACGCGGTTGCGGAGGCGACGGCGGAGCTGCTGGCGGGGTTGGAAGTACGCGGGGCGCGCGCGTCGTAGCCGCCGCAGCGGCGCGTGCCTGCCCCAGGGGCAGGACTCCCACCCGCCGAGGGCGGCCATGGGCACCCGGGCGGCCCCGGCTGCGACGGGCAGACGCCGGGCGCCGGGTGACGCCTTCGCGCCCGCCCGTGCGCGCATCGCGGGAAGCGGCCGCGAGAACTTGCCCCGCCGAAGCCGTACGACTCCGGGCGCGCTGGTCGTCGTGGCTGAGCCTGTACGCGGTTGCCCCTTCGCTCGCCGCTGCCCAGGGGCAGGTCGGCGTTGTGCGCGCCCGGTCGGCCGAGGGGGGCGTGAGCGGCTTTTCGGGGGCCCGGCGCCCGGGCGGGGCCGGGAACTGCCCCAGGCGGCGTCCGGCCTCGATGGCGCATTAGGAGCGCCCGTGGGCGGAGGGGCGGGAACGTGGGTGGTTTCCGAGGATCCGGAGGCTCGTGCGGGCCGCGCGATTTTGATGCCTCTGTTGCGTCCGGTCCTGGGTGGTGTGCCAGGAACGCCCGCCGGGCGGTCGGGATGGGCGAGGGGCGGGGACGTGAGTGGGGTTTCCGGGGCTGCGAGGCCGCAGGCCTGCCGCCTGCGCCATGGGCGCGTCCGGTCCCCGACGTCGTTCGCCCACCTCGGTCGGGGTCGGCGTAGGGGTGTGGGCGTGGGTGCCCCGGTAGCCGAGGGCCCGGGGTGCGCGTCCGGTCCCCGACGTCGTTCGCCCACCTCGGTCGGGGTGGGCGCAGGGGTGTGGGCGTGGGTGCCCCGGTAGCCGAGGGCCCGGGGTGCGCGTCCGGTCCCCGACGTCGTTCGCCCGCCCCGGTCGGGGTGGGCGCAGGGGCGTGGGTGTGGGTGCCCCAGGAGCCGAGGGCCACGGGCCCTGCGGGGTACGCGGGTTCCTATGCCTTTGCTGCGGCCGACCCCGGGCGGCGGACCAAGAACGCCGCCCCCGCCCCCGCCGCGAACAGGGCCAGAAGGGAGACACCCGTGGCGAGCCACGTCGCGCCGAGCCATTGGCCTCCGAAGTAGCCGAGGGCGACGCTGTAGCCGGCCCAGGCCAGGCCGGCCAGGGCCGACCAGGGGAGGAACTCGCGGAGCTTGCGGTGGGCCGCGCCCGCGCCGAGGGAGACGATCGAGCGGCCCGCCGGTGCGAAGCGCGCGATGACGACGAGGATGCCGCCGCCCCGCGCGAGCGCGGTGCCGAGTCGTTCCTGCGCGGTGGTCAGGCGCCGGGAGCGGGCGATGGCGCGGTCGAGGCGCTCGCCGCCGCGCCAGGCCAGGCGGAAGGCGACCATGTCGCCGAGCACGGAGGCCGTCGCCGCGCAGAGGGTGAGCATCAGGATGTCGGGGACGCCGTGCGGCACCTGCCCCGCCCCGGTTCCCGCCGCCGCGGCCGCCGTGGCCGACATGATGACGAGGACGCCGCTCGGCAGCACAGGAACGAACACGTCGAACAGGACGGACAGGGCGACGACCGCGTAGATCCACGGACTGCCGGTCAAGGCCCCCACACTCTCAAGCACCGTAACTCCCCGTTACTCCCCGGTTGGCAGCGCGTTGCCGCTGTGTCTCGGGGAACGGCAGGGGCGGCCTGGTGACAGCTGTACAGCGTACGCCGCGCGGCGGGCGAGAGATCCACTGGGGGTTTAGATGTTCCCTACGTCACGTTCACCCGGCTGCCTCCTCCGATGCGGCGTACGGCACCGAAGTCCCGTACGAACGAGTCAGCGCCCGAGCGGGACATGGGCGGCATGGCCTCTGGGACGGAGCCGGTGATGAGGGTGAGGGTGCTGACATGGGTGGGGAGCGGCATGGCGGCCGTGGCCGTGGCCGTGTTGGGGGTGACCGGTGGCGCGGCCGCCGGGAGCCCCGGGGTGCGGGTCGAGGCGCGGTTCGCGCCGCCCACCGCCTTCATCCCCTCGCCCGCGGTGACGTACGACCAGAGACTGGTCCCCGCGGCGTCGTGGATCGAGGTCGCGCAGCGCGGCGTCGACGGCGGCATGGCCGTCACCCTGCGGGTCAGGGGCATGAAGCCGGGCCACGCGTACGGCGTGCACGTGCACCGGAAGCCGTGCGGCCCGGAACCGGAGGATTCGGGCGGCCACTATCAGCACCGCGTCGACCCGGTGCAGCCGTCGAAGGACCCGGCCTATCTCAACCCGGAGAACGAGGTGTGGCTGGACTTCACCGCCGGAGCGGACGGCTCCGGATCGGCGCGCGCGGTCCACGGCTGGGGCTTCCGGCCCGGCGAGGCCGCCTCCGTGGTGCTGCACCGCGAGCCGGGCGGCGCGGGCGACCGGGCCGCGTGCTTCACGGTGCCGTTCGAGCCCCGGGGGCACGCGAAGGGCGACCGGGCGTGACAAACGGAAAGCGGCGCCCCCGGGTGAGGAAGGGGGCGCCGCCCTGTGTGCCGGGTGCGGGTCAGGCCGCTACCGGCGTGGCCTTCGAGTCCGCGTCCTTACCACCGGCCCCGCTCTCGCCCCGCGAGGCGAAGAACCGGTCGAGGCCGAACGCGCCGGACCCGGTGAAGACGAGCAGCAGCATGGCCCAGCAGAAGATCGCCGCGGCCTCGCCGCCGTTCTCCATGGGCCACAGCGCCTCCGGCTGGTGGACCTTGAAGTACGCGTACGCCATCGAGCCGGACGAGACGAACGCGGCGGCCCGGGTGCCGAGGCCCAGCAGGACCAGCGCGCCGCCGACGAGCTGGATGACGGCCGCGTACCAGCCGGGCCAGGTGCCGGCGTCGATCGTGCCGCCGCCCGCGGCGCCGCCGAGGACGCCGAAGAGCGAGGCGGCTCCGTGGCAGGCGAAGAGCAGGCCGATCACTATGCGGAACAGGCCGAGGGCGTAGGGCTGGGCGCTGTTGAGACGTCCAGTCATGGTGGGGGACTCCTTCGGTTGGGGGACGGTAACCGAGCGGAGGCCCAAGATTAGGCGCACCTAATTAGTGCTTGCAAGTTCAACATTCGGTCAGCCGAAGATTCCGCTTCGGCTCCGCCCGGGGCCCGGGAAGCGACTCACCGGCCCCGGCGGCCGTGCGGAGCGCGGCCCGCGCCACCGCGTCCGCGTCCGACAGGGTGACCGAGTCGACGCCAGGCCTGGCACCGGCCGCGGTCACCCAGTGCACCCCTTCGGTGGGCACCCCGAACGCGAACCTCCGCGGCTGGGCACGACCCTGACGGTCGATCAGGTGGTAGGGGCGCGGCGTGACGTCCAGGCCTCCGGTTTCGTAGCCGTCGACCACGTGGGGTCGGCATCCGCCGTCCGCCAGGAGCTCTCCGAGCAGTGCGTCGCCGGTGCGGCGCAGGTCCGGCTCGGGCAGCCGGGCCTCGATCAGCGTGGTGACACGGATGGCGGAGTCCGGCACATCGGGGGAGTGGGCGAGGAAGGCCCCGCCGTCGGGCCGCACGGAAAGGCGCGGCCCGAGCACCTCAAGGACCCCCGCCTCGATCAGTGCCGTCATCTCCTCGATGCGGCGGCGCGGCGGGCCGATGGACAGGAAGGCGTTGAGCGGCGTGTACCAGCGGTCGAGGTGGTCGCGGCGCGAGGCACCGGAGAGGCCGCCGTGGTCGACGATGCCGCGGAGCTCGTTGCGCAGATCGCGCAGCACGTCGAGCGCGGCCTTCAGCGGCCCCGCGACATTGCCGAGCGCGGCCTGCGCGGAGTCCTCGCGCAGCCGCTCCAGAAGCCACTCGCGGTGGGCGCGCGCGGAGGTGAAGGGGCGGGACGGGTGCGGCCGGGAGAGCCGGTCCCAGGACCAGCGGTCGGCGTCCGCGATGCCGAACTCGCCCAGCACGCCCGCCTCTTGGGGGCTTCGGTGGCCGGTGGCGAGAAACCGTCCCCGGAAGTCGCTCACCTCTGCCGGACCGCCGCCCCGGCCCGCCAGCAGCGCCGCGTAATAGACCGTCTCCACCTCCTTCGCGATCAACGGCCATATCTCGTCGAGGAAGTCGGGGGCGTCCCCGCTCTCCGCGCGCTTGCGGAAGCGGGCCACGACGTCATCGGTCAGGACTGCGGGCTCGTGCCGCCCGTACGGGCCCTTCGCGTTGTCGCCGCGCGCCTGGTGCGGGACACCGCGCCGCGAGCCCGCGTACAGCCGCGGCTCACGGCCCGAGGACTGATACCGCAGCGCGCCGCCGGGCGTTCGCACGTACCGGCCGCCGCGGCCCTCGGTGAGCAGCGCCATGTGGTCGAAGAAGTTGAGGCCGAGCCCGCGCAGCAGCACCCGCTCGCCGGGGGCGACGGCGGACAGGTCCAGGTCGGCGGGGTTGGCGGGCGGGAAGTGGCGCAGGCCGTGCCGCGCCGCGTGGTCCGTCAGGCGCCGCTGCTCCGGGGTGCCCGCCGTCGGCAGGTGGCCCTGCGCGAGCACGACCGCCGCGAGGCCGGTCAGTTCGAGGCCGTCGTCCAGTACGAGGGTCTGCGCCCCGTCGGCCGGCCCGGTCAGGCGCACCGCGCGCGCCGCGTGCACCCGGACGCGGATCGCGCCGGGGGCGCAGCGCACTGTCTCGGCGAAGACCCACTCCAGATAGCGGCCGTAGCAGGCGCGGGTCGGATAGTCGTCGGGCCCGAGCCCCGGCGCGTGCCCGGCGGCCGCCCATTCGTACAGGCTCGGGCCCGGTCGTATCGGCCCCGAGCAGTCGACGCTCTCGTCCGTGAAGAGGGTCACCTGGGACGCGACGGTGTTCATCAGGAGCTCGGCGGGCTGTGCCGTGCGCCAGACGCGGCCCGCGCCCGGCGGGGCGGGGTCGACGACGTGCACCGTCAGACGCGTCCCCGGCGCGAGGAGTTCGGCCGCCGACGCGCAGATCCGTTCGAGCACGCTGGTGCCGCGGGGGCCCGCGCCGACCAGGGCGAGGGCCGGCTCGTGCGGCGCGGTCCCGGATGGTGCGGGTGGGAGCGGCGCGGGTGCAGGGGCAGACAAAAGCGTGACTCCCGGGGCATATAGAGAACGCTGGAACGCTGGAAGGCCGAACGCCGGAACGCTGGAACCAGGCGGTCCGCATCGGTCCGGCATCATCATGCCGTCGGCGGCCCCGATGCCGAACCCCTGCCGGAGGATCCACTTCCGGCTGTGGGACTCGTCACGCCCGGGGCGAGGGCACAGGCTCTCACGAGAGCCGCGTCGACTCCGCCGTCTCCAGGCGTACGCTCCCGCCGCGCACCGCCCGTGCCTGATCGAGCCGCAGCAGGGCCGAACGGCCGCGCAGCGTCAGCGTCATCAGCTGGTTGCCGAACCAGGGCCCGCCCGTCCTGCGCCAGTCGATGCCCGCCTGCGTCACCCCGCCGTGCCGCGCGAAGCGCCGGCCGAGCGCGCGCCCCACCCGGCTCCAGCCGAAGCGGAACCCGAGCTTTATGGAGGCGGGGATGGAGTTGTGCACCGGGGAGCAGGTGAGCTGGAGGACCCGGGCCTCGGGTCCGTCGCCCGCGGGCCAGCTCGGCTCGGCGATGTAGGCGTGGTGGACGTCGCCGGAGAGCACGCACACCGTGGCGGGCGCCGCCGGGCCCGAACCCGCCTCCGTGATCAGCGCGGTGAGCGCTTCGAAGGAGGCGGGGAAGGCGGCCCAGTGCTCCAGGTCCGAGCGTCTTCGCAGGTCCTCGCCGAAGCGGGCCCAGCGCTCGCCGCGCTCGCCGCGGCACAGCGCGGCGTTCCACCCCTCGGCGTCGTGGATGAGGTGGGGGAGGAGCCAGGGCAGGGAGGTGCCGATGAGGAGGTGGTCGTACGCGCCCGGGTCCGCCAGCGCCTGCTCGCGCAGCCAGTCGGCCTCGTCGGCGTCGAGCATGGCGCGCTCGCGCTCGTCCAGGACGCGGGCCGCGCGGGTGTCGACCATCAGCAGGCGTACGCGGCCGAAGTCCCGCCGGTAGCTCCAGCGGGCGGTGGTGGGGTCCGCGTCGGCCGCGGCGGCGAAGGCGCGCAGGGCGTCCGTGCCGTCCGGGGTCGCGCACACGGAGGCGTAGAGGGCGTCGCGCGCCAGCTCCTCGGGCGGCAGATTGCCGAGGTGCTGGTAGACCCAGTACGACATCAGGCCGCTCAGGACACGCTCGCGCCACCAGGGCGTGGCCCGCATCTCGGCGAGCCAGGCCGCACTGGTGTTCCAATCGTCGACGATGTCGTGGTCGTCGAAGATCATGTTGCTGGGCACGGTGGACAGCAGCCAGCGGATCTCCGGGTCGAGCCAGGACTCGTCATAGAGGTGGGTGTATTCCTCATAGTCCGCGACCTGGGCGCCCGGGGGTTCGACGAGCTCACGGCGGGCGGCGAGCCAGCGCTGGGTGGCCTTGGATGTCTGGTCCGCGTACACCTGATCGCCCAGGAGCAGCAGGACGTCCGGGCGCTCGGCGGCCGGGTCGGCCGCGATGCGGGCGGCGAGGGTGTCCAGGGCGTCGGGCCCCACGGGGTCGTGCTCGCCGGACGGCGGCGCGGCCCACCGGCAGGAGCCAAAGGTGACGCGCAGCTCGGCGGCGCGGCCTTCGCCGGGCTCCGCCGGGGTGCGGATGGTGCTCGCGGGGTAGGGCGATTCGGGCAGGGGCCAGACGACGGCATCCGCGCCGTCGCCGAGCCGCACCTCGTACGCCGTCTCGGTGCCGGGGGTCAGGCCGGTGACCGGGACGAGCGCGTAGTGGTGGCCGGCGATCTGGAAGGTGCGCGCCGAGCCGCGCGCGCCGTCCGCGCACCGCACCTCGGCGGTGCACGGCCGGTCGGCCTCGACCCAGACGGTCGCCGTGGCGCCGTCGACGTATCTCAGCAGTGGACCCAGGCGCAGCCGTGCCACAGGTGATCACCCTCCTCCGTCGCCCCGTACGGTACGGAACGACGGGGGAGGGCGGGCCGGTTCCGGGACAACACGTCGGATCCGTCCCGGCCACAGGCGATCAAGAATCGTTTCAGCGGCCGTCGCGCAGCTGTCAGCAGCCGTTGAGCAGCGAGGTGAGGGCGCTCTTCTCCTCGGTGTTCACCGAGAGCTTGTAGTGGTGCTTCACGTCGACCCACATCCGGGCGTAGTAGCAGTGGTACGAGGTGGTGGGCGGCAGCCACTCCGCCGGGTCCTGGTCGCCCTTGGCCTGGTTGACGTTGTCGGTGACGGCGATCAGCTGGGGCTGGGCCAGGTCGTTGGCGAAGGTCTCGCGCTGCGCGGTGGTCCAGCCGCTCGCGCCGGACTTCCACGCCTCGGAGAGCGGCACGACGTGGTCGATGTCGACGTCGGACGCGGCGGTCCAGGTGCCGCCGTCGTAGGGGGACTTCCAGGTGCCGGAGGTGGCGGCGCAGCTCGCGTCCTGCTGGACGTTCGTGCCGTCGCGCTTGAGGACGACCTCGCGCGTGTTGCAGGCGCCGGACTGCGTCTTCCAGTGCGGGAACTTGTCGCGGCTGTAGCCGTCGGACGAGCCCTCGGCCTTGACGGTGAGCTCGCCGAGGTAGGTGCGGGCCGTGGCGGCGCCGACCGGGGCGGGGGGAGCGGCCTGGGCGGAGGTGCCGGTGAGCAGGGTGGCGGCGGTGGCCAGGGCGACGGCCGCGGCGGCGAAGGCGGGCCTGGTGCATCGACGCGCGTAGACAGCGGACATGCGAACTGCGGGCATGCGAACTCCCTTGATGTGGGGGGGGGCGGTTGGCCGGTGGGGCGGCCAGAGTCGCGGGTCGTGGTGACGGACGGATGTGCGTCTAGTGACAGGGTCGCGTCAAACAGGTGCCGACTTCAATAGTTCTGGCGAAGCGTCAAGTGCATTGGCGGGGACGGAAGTTGCATTGCGGCGCATTCCAGCGCTTTCCCGCGCGCTTCTCCGCGCCTCCACGTCCCCGCGCTCCCCGTGATCCAGGTCACTCCGGCGCGGGCCGAAAGTCCCTGGTCGCGTCCCGCGCGCCGTCCCGTACGATGGACGGCGCAGAAGGGGAGTAGCTCTTCGCCGGACCGTCGACATACTGCTCAGCTCGTCTGAGCCGGCGCCCGGAGGCAGGCCCCACGGGGCAGGCCAGCGAGACCTTCGGCAAGCAGTGCCGACGTACGCGCCCGTGTACGTCCAGACGTCCACACCCGTGTGCGTCCGTGTGCGCTGCCGTGCCGAGGTGTCGTACGCGAAGCGGTGGAACACTCTCGGTGGGGCGGCCCCGACCGATTGAGGAACCCTTGATCAGCTTCAGCGTGACGGCGCTCGTCTTCGGCGTCGTCTTCCTTGCCGAGCTGCCGGACAAGACGGCGCTGGCCGGACTCGTCCTCGGCACGCGCTACCGCGCCTCGTACGTCTTCGCCGGCGTCGCGGCCGCCTTCGTCGTCCACGTGGTGCTCGCCGTCGCGGCGGGCAGCGTCCTGACCCTGCTGCCGCAGCAGCTGGTCCACGCGCTGACGGGCGTCCTCTTCCTCGGCGGCGCCGCGATGCTGCTCCTGAAGGGCGGCGGCGAGGAGGAAGAGGTCAGGCAGCCCGAGGACCAGAGCTTCTGGAAGGTCTCCGGGGCGGGCTTCATGCTCATCCTGGTCGCCGAGTTCGGCGATCTGACGCAGATCATGACCGCGAACATGGCGGCGCGCTACGACGACCCGCTCTCCGTCGGTCTCGGTGCGGTGCTCGCGCTGTGGGCGGTCGCGGGACTCGGCATCGTCGGCGGGAAGGCGCTGATGAAGCGGGTGCCGCTGGCGCTCATCACGAAGATCGCGGCGCTGCTGATGCTGGGGCTCGGAGTGTGGAGCCTGTACGAGGCCATTGCCTGAGAGAGGCCATTGCCTGAGAGGGGTGGCCCGGCCGTCTCGTGGCTCGAGGTCCATTTTGCGGGTCTTGACCGGTCTGACCTGCGGCGTTGGCTTTTGGGGCCCGCGTTTTGTACCGTGCAGGAACAAAGTGGCTCCGCCCGTACTCCCTGACCGGCGGGCGGGGCCGCCTTGATCTTTCGCTGCCCCTGCGCTCTGGAGCACCCCGATGACGGCAACGACCGCCGACCCCGTCGCACCCGTCCTGACCGCCCGGGCCGTTCTCCTCGACATGGACGGCACCCTCGTGAACTCCGACGCCGTCGTCGAGCGCTGCTGGCGCCGCTGGGCCGCGCGGCACGGGCTCGACTTCGACGAGGTCATCAAGGTCGTCCACGGGCGGCAGGGCTACGCGTCCATGGCGGTGCTGCTGCCCGAGCGGCCCATGGCGGAGAACTACGCGGAGAACCGCGAGATGCTCGCCGCGGAGACCGCCGACATGGACGGCGTCGTGCCCGTGCCGGGCGCGCCCGCGTTCCTGGCCGCACTGGCCGACCTTCGCCTGCCGCACGCGCTCGTGACCTCCGCCGACGTGCCCCTGTCCACCGGACGCATGGCCGCCGCCGGGCTCGCGCTGCCCGAGGTGCGGGTGACCGCGGAGAGCGTGGGCGCGAGCAAGCCCGACCCCGAGGGGTTCCTCAAGGGGGCGGCGGCACTCGGTTTCGACCCCGCGGACTGCGTGGTCTTCGAGGACTCAGAGGCGGGCATACGCGCGGGCCAGGCGGCCGGCATGAGGGTCGTGGGCGTCGGCCCCCGGGCCGCGGAGTTCGGCCCGACGGTGCATGTGAACGACTTGACGGGTGTGGGGGTCGCGGACGCGGGGGACGGGTCGATCCGTCTGACGTTCGGCTGACCCTTCGGCTGACGTTGGTCTGAGGTCGCGGGGCGGGGCCGACGCGGAGGCTAGGGCTCCGAGGTCTCCGACTCCAGGCTGCGGCGGGTCTCGCGGCCGTACTCGCCCCGGGCGTCGTCCGTGAGGCCACGGGCCCACTGGTAGCGGGCCACAGCGCCGGTGACCCGAGACGTGTAAATGCCGTCCCGCTCACCCACGTACAGGTAGAGCTGCGCCAGCCGACCCTGCAGTTCGGCGACGCGCGGCCCCTTGTCGCCCGGCCTCAACGTGGCATCGGCCGCCGTGCGGGGCGGCGGTGACGCAGACGGTCCGGCCGAGCCCGTCGCACGCGCGGTCGAGGGCGTGACGGAGGGTGTCGGCGACGCGGAGCGCGGGGGCGTGGGCGAGGGCGGCGGCACCTTCACGCCCGGTGTGCTCGGGGTGACGGAGGGCGTGCCCGAGAGGGACGCCGAAACGGAACGCTTCGCCGAGGGCGGCGCGGGCTTCGTCGGGTCCGCGTACGCCGACACCGCCGCGTCACCCGGCAGCGCCCGATCCCGGTCCGGCCCGTCCGTGGCGGCCGAGAGGAGCCCTACCGCAAAGACGGTGACGGCCACGACGACTGCCGCCGCCCCCACCCCGACGACCAGCGCGAAACGCCGGTTGCGGGCCGGATTCTCGGGCGGGGTGCCGACGTCCGGGCTTGGCTGAGGCGGCTGGGTCGACCGGGAGGACGGGGCCAGCTGGGCCGGCAGGGGTGCCGTACTCGCCCCCGCATGGGCCGGGTCGGGGTCCGGCAGCGAGACGTAGGGCCGTATACGCAGCGGATCGAAGTCCTCCGCAGCAGCGGCCTCAGCAGACCGCACACGAGTCCGCTCCCCGGCATCGACCACGCCGGCCCCGGCAACGGCGTCTTCCACTGGGCCGCCCGCGCCCGCCAGACTCACCGGCCCAGCCGCACCGACCGGGCTTGCTGCGCTGGTCGCGCTTGCTGCGCTGCCCGGGCTTGCTGTGCTGCCCGCGTGTGCCGGGCTTGGCGGGCCTCCCGTGTCGACGGGACCCGCTGCGCTGCCCGCGCCTGCCGCGCCGCTCGTCCGGGCCCGGTCTGGCGGGCCGACCGTATCGTCCGGGCCTGCTGTGCTGCTCGTCCGTGCCCGGCTTGGTGGGCCAGCTGTGTTGTCCGCGCCTGCTGTGCTGCCCGGGCCTGCCGCGCCGCCCGTCCGTGCCCGGCCTGGTGGGCCGACCGTGTCGTCGGGGCCTGCTGTGCTGCTGGTGCCTTCCGTGCTGGCTGCGTCTGTGGGGCTTGGCGGGCTGCCCGCGTCTGCCGCGCCGCCCACCCGTGCCCGGCCTGGCGGGCCAGCGGTGTGGGCCGCGCTTGCTGGGCTGCTGGTGCCTTCCGCGTTGCCCACGTCTGGAGGGCTTGGCGGGCTGCCCGTCTCGTGCGGGCTTGCTGTGCTGCCTGCGTCTGCCGCGCCGCCTGTCCGTGCCCGGCCTGGTGGGTCAGCGGTGTCGTCCGGACCCGCTGTGCCGCCCGCGCCTGCCGGGCCGCCCACCCTCGCCCGGCCTGGCGGACCGACCGTGTGGACCGCGCTCGCTGTGCTGCTGGCGCCTTCCGCGTTGCCCGTGTCTGCGGGGCTTGGCGGGCTGGCCGTGCTGGCCGGACCCGCTGTGCTGCCCGGGCCTGCCGCGCCGCCTGCCCGTGCCCGGCGTGGCGGGCCAGCCGTGTCGTCCGTGCCTGCTGTGCTGGTGCCTGCCGTGCTGGCTGGGTCTGTGGGGCTTGGCGGGCCGGCCGTGTCATCCCGTCCCGCTGCGCTGCCCGTCCGTGCCCGTTCTCGCGGGCTGGCCGTGTCGGCCGCGCCTGCTGCGCTGCCCGTGCCTGCCGCACTGGCCGCGCCTGTGGGGCCTGGCGGGCCTCCCGTGCCGACCGGACCTGCTGCGCTGCCCGCGCCTGCCGGGCTGCCCAGACCTGTCGGACCGCCCGCGCCGGCGGCGTCGCCCGCCCGCGCCGGGCCTCCCATGTCGACCGGCCCTGCTCCGACCGTTCCCGCCGCGTCGTCCGCCCCCGCCGTGCAACCGCACGCCGAGGCGGCGGCGGCCCCGGGCTCACGAGGTGCGGCCCCGCACGTGGGGCAGCGTAGACCGTCCTGTCTGCCCCGTCCGTCCCGTAACCCCTCGTGCCGTTCGTCCTGTGCGGCCACCGGTCGTTCCTCCCCTCCTGTGTCCCGCCCGCCCCGAGAGCTCCAGCGATTATGCAGACCCTCGCTTCAACAGGCCATAACGGGAGACACGGACCAGGATGGAAAGGGAAGGCCGCAACGGACTCCCCGGACTCCACGGGCTCAGCAGACTCCACGTGATCAACAGACTCAATCGGCCCGGGAGGCTCACCGGGCTCACCGGGCTTACCGGGCTTACCGGGCTTACCGGGCCCAGTAGACCTCCACAGACCCGACAGTCCCGGCGAGAACAGGTGACCCGGCTGAAGCAGCCGGCCCCGCGGCCCCGACGGACCCCCAGGAGGTGTCCATGTCGCAGGATGTCAGCGCCCGCTCCGCAGGAGAGGGGCCCGGCCCCGGACCGGCACACGCCGGCGGCAACGGGCATCCCCCCGGAAACGTACTGATCTCCATCGGCGCACTGCTGCTCGGCATGCTCCTCGCGGCCCTCGACCAGACCATCGTCTCCACCGCTCTGCCGACGATCGTCAGCGAGCTCGGCGGCATGGAACACCTGTCGTGGGTCGTCACCGCGTACATGCTGGCGGCGACGGCCGCGACCCCGCTCTGGGGCAAGCTCGGCGACCAGTACGGCCGCAAGAAGCTGTTCCAGACCGCGATCGTGATCTTCCTGGTCGGCTCGGCGCTGTGCGGCATGGCGCAGAACATGCCGCAGCTCATCGGGTTCCGCGCGCTGCAGGGCCTCGGCGGCGGCGGGCTCATGGTGCTGTCCATGGCGATCGTCGGAGACCTCGTGTCGCCGCGCGAACGCGGCAAGTACCAGGGGCTGTTCGGCGCGGTGTTCGGCGCGACCAGCGTCCTCGGACCGCTGCTCGGCGGACTCTTCACCGAGCACCTCTCCTGGCGCTGGGTCTTCTACATCAACCTGCCCATCGGCGTCCTCGCGCTCGCCGTCATCGCCACCACCCTGCACATCCCGGTCCGCAGGACCCGCCACACCATCGACTACCTCGGCACGTTCCTCATCGCGTCCGTCGCCACCTGCCTGGTCCTTGTCGCCTCGCTCGGCGGCACCACATGGGCCTGGGGCTCGCCGCAGATCATCGGGCTCGCCGTGCTCGGCGTCGTCCTGGCCTGCGCCTTCGTGGCGGTGGAGCGCCGGGCGGCGGAGCCGGTGATCCCGCTGAAGCTGTTCCGGATCCGCACCTTCACGCTCTCCGCCGTCATCAGCTTCATCGTGGGCTTCGCGATGTTCGGCGCGATGACCTACCTGCCGACGTTCCTCCAGGTCGTGCAGGGTGTCTCGCCGACGATGTCGGGCGTCCACATGCTGCCGATGGTGGCCGGCATGCTCCTGTCGACGACCGCCTCCGGCCAGATCGTCAGCCGTACGGGCCGCTGGAAGGTCTTCCCGGTCGCCGGCACGGCCATCACCACACTCGGCCTGCTCCTGCTCCACCAGCTCAACGAGAACAGCGGCACCTTCGAGATGAGCGCGTACTTCTTCGTCTTCGGCCTGGGCCTCGGCCTGGTCATGCAGGTCCTCGTCCTCATCGTGCAGAACGCCGTCAGCTACGAGGACCTGGGCGTCGCCACCTCCGGCGCGACGTTCTTCCGCTCCATCGGCGCCTCCTTCGGCGTCGCGATCTTCGGCACCGTCTTCACCAACCGGCTCGGCGACAAACTCACCGACGCCCTCGCCGGACAGCAGCTGCCGCCCGGCCTCAGCGTGAGCACCCTGGAGGCCGACCCGCGCGGCATCTCCCGGCTCCCCGCCGACCTGCGGCCCAGCGCCCTGCACGCGTACGCCTCGTCGATCACCGACGTCTTCCTGTACGCGGCGCCGGTCGCCCTGGCCGCCTTCGTCCTCGCCTGGTTCCTGCGCGAGGACAAGCTGCGCGCCTCGGTCACGGCACCCGACCCGACCCAGACGCTGGCCAGCAACCCCGTGGAGCGTTCGTCGTACGACGAGTGCGCGCGGGCGCTCTCGGTGCTCGGGACGCGCGAGGGGCGGCGCAAGATCTACGAGAGGATCACCGAGCGGGCCGGCTACGACCTGCTGCCCGCGTCGAGCTGGCTGCTCCTGCGCGTCGCCCGGCACGGCTCCGTCGAGCCCGGCGTGCTCGCCGAACGCACCACGGTGCCGCTGACCGTCATCACGGCGGCCGCCCGCCAGGTCGAGGAGCGCCGCCTCGCCGAACGCCAGGGCCTGGAGATGATCCTCACCGACCGGGGCCGCGAGGTCGCCGCCAAGCTGGCCACGGCCCGCGAGGAGTCCCTGTCCGAACTCCTCGGCGACTGGTGGGGCCCCCACCGCCCGACCGACCTGGTCCAACTGGTCAAGGAACTCAGCGCCGAACTGTGCGGCTCGGAGTCGGAGCGCCCGCACAACGGATCGACGGTGGCGCGGGCGGCGTGACGTTGCGAGCCGTGACCTAGGGGACCCGCACACGGGTGTGCCCCCGTCCCCGGAGCGATCCGGGTACGGGGGCACGGTGTCTGCCGCCGGGACGCTACGCGCCCTTGGGCGCGGCCTGCTGGATGACCTCGAAGGACCAGACCGAGGACCCGCTGGCGGCGGGCTTCGGACGGTCGCCGCCCTCGCCGCCGCCCTGGTGCGCGGCCTTCATGGGCCCCTCCATCCACGCCTGGAAGGAGGCCTCGTCACGCCAGCGGGTGTAGACCAGGTACTGGTCCGTGCCCTCGATGGGGCGGAGGAGTTCGAACCACTCGAAGCCGTCCGAGTTCTCCACCGCGCCCGCGCGGGAGGCGAAGCGCTTTTCCAGGATCTCGCGCTGTTCGTCGGGGACGGTGAGGGCGTTGATCTTCACGATGCTCATACCGACAGCGTGTCACAGGCGCAGCAGGCGCTCTGCCGTCTCGCGGTAGTCGCGCAGGGCCAGGCGGAGCTGTTCCGTGTCGCCGGTGGCCGTGCTGCCTGTGGCCGTGTCACCGGTGGCGGGGGTGGCCGTGTCGCCGGTGTGGGGCCGGGAGGCGGCGGACGGGGTGGCGTCGATGGAGGTGGGTGCGGGCTCGCCGGGTGCGCCCTGCGCGGGCAGGGACTGCCACGTCGTACGCAGGATGCGGCGGCGCTCCTCCAGGGTGCGCGTCAGGTCGGCGATCGTCTCCTCCAGGACGCGGTCGGCGTTCTCGACGGCGGCTCGCGGTTCGTCGACGAAGCCGTTGACGGCGTTCTGGAGGCGCAGCGTCAGCTTGTCGCGTGCGTCGGGCGGGAAGAGGACGGTCCCGTCAGCCATGCTGAACTCCCTTGTGGGTGATGCCGGTCGAGCGCTTGTGGGTGCCGTGCCTGCCGTCGTGCGCGGCGTCGCTGTCGGTGTGCTGCTCCTTCACCAGGGCGTCGAAGAGCGCCCGCGCCTCGATCATGGTGGCGCGCATCTCCTCGGTGCCGGCACCGGTGTGGTGGTCGTCGGTGCCCGGTGTGTCGAGCGCCGCGCGGTGCACCTTGCGGTAGCCGTGGACGTGGTGGGCGTGGTGCACGGAGAGCGCGTCGACCTGGTCCTCGTAGTGGCCCGCGTCGGGGAAGCCGCGGGCTCCCGCCACCTCGGCGATGAGGCGGTCGGCCTCGATCAGGGCCTCACGGGGGGAGTCGACGAAACGTTCCTGGGCGACAGTCCAGCGCGCCGCGTACTCCTCGCGGGCGGCGGGCGCCAGCGGCCGCGTGCGCAGCGAACCGTGCCGCTTCACACGCTCGCCGAGGTCGCGCTCGGCGGCCTTGGTGTCGCCGTCGTGCCGGGCGACCGCGCGGTCGTACTCGGGCCCGAAGCGGCGCCTGAGACCGCCGCCCGCGCCCTGCCGCTTGCGGCTCAGTACGGCGAAAGCGGCGGCGACGAGGACGACGGCGACCACGATCAGAACGATGAGCAGGACTGTGGACATGGGTGGGTGCCCTTTTCGGCTCGGGGATCGGCCTGGGGCGCGAGACCCTGGGGCCTCGACACCCGTTCCTCGAATCGAGTTGCCCGAAAAGGTTGCGTCAAACGGCCGGTCCCGAGGGCGAGTCGGGCCGGTCAGGCCTGATGGCGCTCCCGCCAGTCGCGGGCCACCTCGTCGACGTCGTAGGGGGCCAGGCCGAGTGGCGGCCCCGGGGGCGGGGTGCGCAGGGCGGCGCGGATCTTCTCGTTGAGCTCCGTCACGAGTCTGCGTGCCACGCGCTCGGACGGGGCTTCGGCGGCCGCGACCAGCGTGTCCTCGGCCTCCTTGCGCAGGGCGAGCGTGGGGGACAGATAGGAGAGGCCCTCACGGGCCATCTTCCGCTTGACCCACCACATTTCGTCGTACGTCGGGTCGGGGCCCTCGGGGAGTGGCTTGCCCCTGCCCGGCAGGGCGGCGAAGTCCCCGCGCTCCTCCGCCTCACGGATCTGCTTGTCGATCCAGGACTCGAAGTCGACTCCAGGTGGCTTGCGCTCAGTCATGGACCCATTGTCCCAGGAGGGCAGTGCGTCCGCACGGGCAGGCGCTTAGGATGCGGCAGCGCGACACACCGGCCGCGGCCCGTCAACGACGGCCGCGCCGCCCCGAGTTGAAGGAGCGTACCCACGTGCTGGAGCTGACCATGGCCTCGGTGTCCGGGGCGGACGCGGGCGCGACCGCAGGCATGCTCATGGCCGAGACGCCGAGCGAGCCGGGTGCGGTGCTGCGGGTGGGACGGGACAGGAACGTGTGCCGTCTGGTGACGCCCGACGACTGGCTCTTCGTGTCGCGTACGCATCTGGAGTTCCGCTGCGGGCCCGACGGGGCCTGGTCCGTCCGGTGGCTGCGCGGCTCGAACCCCGATCCGGCCTCCGAGGTGCGGGTGGTGTCCGGGGGCGCGGCGCGGCCCCTCGTCTACGGAGGGGCGGCGTCGCTCTCCCGGGGCGGCTCCGGGGAGATCGTCATCCAGGACAGGTCGGGGCCGCGGAGCGTGAACATCGGTTACTACCACGAGGGTTGAGGCCGGTACGCGCTAGGCCAGTACGCACCGAGCCAGTACACGCTAGGCCAGTACGCGGGCCAGTGCGAAGCCGTCGTACCCCTTGACGCCGACCGTCTGTACCGCCGTACCGCTCAACTTCGGGTGCTCGGCGATGAGTTCGAGGGCGGCCCGGGTGCCGAGCACGCTCGGATCGGTGCTGGAGGCGTCGGTGACGGCGCCGCCCCGTACGACGTTGTCGAGGATGATCAGGCTGCCGGGGCGGGTGAGCTTGAGCGACCACTCCAGGTAGTGCGCGTTGTTGGCCTTGTCGGCGTCGATGAAGACGAGGTCGAAGGGCTCGGGGCGCGCGGCGTGTTCGGCGCCGAGCGCGGTGAGCGAGTCGAGGGCCGGGCCGACGCGCACCTCGACGAGCTTGTCGAGTCCGGCGCGGGCGAGGTTGCCGCGGGCCACGTCGGCGTGCTCGGGGCGGTGTTCGAGGGTGATGAGGCGGCCGTCGGCAGGCAGGGCGCGGGCCAGCCAGATGGTGCTGTAGCCGCCGAGGGTGCCGATCTCCAGGACGCGGCGGGCGCCCTGCGTCTGGGCGAGGAGGTGGAGCAGCTTGCCCTGGTTCGGGGCGACGTTGATATGCGGCAGGCCGGCCGCGTCGCTGTCGCGCAGGGCGGCGGCCAGGGCCTCGTCGGCGGGGGCGAGGAGGCCGGTGAAGTAGTCGTCGACGGAGTCCCACTGGGGTTGGTTCATGCGGCGTGCACGTTCCCTTCGACTGTCTAGTTAGCTTCGCTAAGGAGTCTAGGGCGGGCGGCGGGGATTGTCAGTGGGGGCTCGCATACTGGGGGTGAAGATCAGCGGTTCTGGTGATGACGGGGGTTGTCGTGGCGTACGGGGGAGCAGTGCGGGGGTTCGCCGAGCGGTGGCTGCCCGAGGTGGAGCGGTCGGCCGGGGATGCCGACGGCTCGGGCGGCTCGGGGGACTTCGTGTGCTCGCCCGCCGGGATGTGGCTCGCGCTGGCCTCGGTCGCGGCGGGCGCCCGTGGCGAGACGGCTGACGAGCTGCGGGGGTTGCTCGGTGTCGCGGGGGCGGAGGCGGCCCGCGCCGTGACGGACGGCGCGCGAGCCCTCGCGGCCACGGACGCGCTGGGCGTCGCCACGCGCGTGTGGAGCCGGGTGCCGGTCCTGCGGGAGTACGAGGAGGCGTTGCCGGACATCGGCTTCGGGCCCATGGACGTCGACGGTGCCGACGCGTGGGTCCGGGAGGCCACGGACGGCATGATCGAGCGCCTGCCCGTGACCGTCACCCCGGAGACGCTGCTCCTCTTGGTCAACGCACTGGCCTTGAAGGCACGTTGGGAGACCCCTTTCGAGGGGGCGGCCACGCGGGACGCCCTCTTCACGGACGCGGCGGGCGTGGCGCACCAGGTGCCGACGATGCGGCGGGGGGTTGCGCCGGGGGACGCGTGGGCGGTGGACGCGGGCGCGAGGGTGGGGGCGCGTGTCGTCGAGATGCGGTGTGCCGTGTCGCGCGACGGGCTGCCTCCGGTACGGGTGCGTTTCGTCCTCGGGGAGCCGGGGGCCGGGCCCGCTGCCGTGCTGCCGCTCGCCTGGGCGCCTCGCGAGCGGCGGTCGCCGATCGACGCCGAGCAGATCCTCATGGCCCTGCCCCGCTTCTCACTGCGGACGCGCACCGACGCGACGGGCCAGCTGGCCGCGCTCGGCGTGCGGTGGGCGATGAGCGACGCGGCCGATTTCTCCGGGATGTCACCGGAGCGGCTCGCGATATCCCAGGTGGTCCAGGAGGCGGTCGTGAAGATCGCGGAGCGGGGGGTCGAGGCGGCGGCGGTGACGGCCGTGCCGATGCCGGCCGGCGCGGCGTATCGCCCACGGCGCGTGGAGCGGATCACTTTCGACCGCCCCTTCGGCGTCGTCGTACTCGACGGGCCGGCGAAGGTGCCGCTGTTCACGGGCTGGCAGGCGGGACGCCCCAACAGCCCGTAACCCTCCGCCTCCGACGGCCCCGTTCCGACGTCCGCTCGGCGACTTGCTTGGCCCGGGCGGCCCGTCTCGCCGGAGACCACGGTGGCCCCGCACCTCACCGGACCCACAACTCCGCCCCGCCCCCGGCACGCTGCCCGGCCCTCTCGAGGCCCCGCCCCTCAGACGTGGGGGGAGCTGGAGGGCTGGGGGGCCGGTGGGACCAGGCCCCGGCACGCGGCCCGGTTTTCCGGGGCCCGCCGCACCTGCCGCTCCTCAGATGCGGGAGGAGCCGAGGAGTCGGTGGGGCCAGGGCCCGGCACGCGGCCCGGCCTCCCGAGGCCCCGCCGCACCTCTGGCTCCTCAGACGGTGAGGAGCTGGGAGCGGGAGGAGCTGAGGGAGTCGAGGAGTCGGAGGAGTCAGGCCCGGCGCGCGGTCCGGCCTTCGGAGGCCCCGCCTCGCATCATGCTCCTCAGGCGCGGGGGAGGTGGAGGGACCGGAGGGGCCAGACCCTGCGTGCTGCCCGGCCTCCCGGTCCTCAGACGCGAGGTGAGCTAGAGGGGCTGAGGAGCCGGAGGAGCTAGGCCCCCGAGGCCCCGCCCCGCCTCCCGCTCCTTAGGCGCGGGAGGAGCTGGGGGAGCCGGCCCCCGGCACGCGGCCCGGCCTCCTGAGGCCCGCCCCGCCTCCCGCTCCTCAGACGCGGGACGACCCAGAGGCGCCAGCGGAGCCAGAGAGGCCAGCGGAGCCGGAGAGGGCAGAGGGTGCGGCGGACCCGGCGGAGGCGGAACCGGTGGAGTCGGAGAGGGCCGCGTTCCTGAGGGTCCTTGCCTCTGCCTCCGTTTCTACCGCCGGAGGTGAGCCGGGGAGTGGAGTGCGGGCCGATTCCGTCATGTACCAGACGGCGATGCCGCCCACCACGGCCGCCGCCATCATGTAGTACGCGGGCATCATCTTGTCGCCCGTCGCCCCGATCAGTGCCGTCACGACCAGCGGCGTCGTGCCGCCGAAGACCGAGACGGAGATGTTGAAGCCGATGGACAGGGAGCCGTAGCGGACCTTGGTCGGGAAGAGGGCCGGGAGCGTCGACGGCATCGAGGCCGTGAAGCAGACCAGGAGCATGCCGAGCGCGCCGAGGCCCAGCGCGATCGCCCACAGGGAGCCGTCGCGGATCAGGAGCATGGCGGGGACGGAGAGCAGCAGGAAACCCGCGCAGCCCGCGGCGATCACCGGGCGGCGGCCCACGCGGTCCGTGAGCGCCCCCATGAACGGCTGGGCGCACATCATCAGGGCCATGACGGCCAGGATGACGAGCAGGCCGTGCGTCTCGTCGTACTCGAGCTCGCTGGTCAGATAGCTCGGCATGTACGACAGCAGCATGTAGTCCGTGACGTTGAAGACCAGGACCAGGCCCATGCAGAGGAGGAGCGCCTTCCACTGGCCGGTGACCATGTCACGCAGGCGCACCTTCGCCCGGGTCTGCTCGTCCTTGTGGGCCTTCTCCAGCTCGGCGGCGAAGGCCGGGGTCTCCTCCAGCTTCATGCGGAGGTAGAGGCCGATCAGGCCCATCGGGCCCGCGATCAGGAACGGGATGCGCCAGCCCCAGGAGAGCAGGTCGTCCGAGGAGAGCAGGGCCGTCATCAGGGTGACGAGGCCCGCGCCGCCGATGTAGCCCGCCAGCGTGCCGAACTCCAGCCAGCTGCCGAGGAAGCCCCGCTTCTTGTCGGGGGCGTACTCGGCGATGAAGGTGGAGGCACCCGCGTACTCGCCGCCCGTGGAGAAGCCCTGCACCAGGCGCGCCGCGAGGAGCAGCACCGGCGCCCACACGCCGATCGACGCGTAGGAAGGGATCAAGCCAATCGCGAACGTGCCCGCCGCCATCATGATCATGGTCAGCGCGAGGACCTTCTGGCGGCCCACGCGGTCGCCGAGCGGCCCGAAGACCATGCCGCCGAGGGGCCTGATCAGGAAGGCCGCGGCGAAGGCGCCGAAGGTGGAGAGCAGCTGGGCCGTCGGGTTGCCCGAGGGGAAGAAGACCTTGCCCAGGGTGACGGCGATGTAGCTGTAGACACCGAAGTCGAACCACTCCATCGCGTTGCCGAGGGCGGCCGCCTTCACCGCGCGCCTGACCATCGCGGGGTCGGTGACGGTGACCTCCTGAACCGCGGTGCCGTCTTGAGCCGCTTCTCCCCGGGGGCCGGGCCCGGCTCCGGGCAGGTGTCCTTGCGAGGACTCCGGCTTGCGTAGTGCGACGGGTGTGGCGCTCGCCAAGGGTTCGCTCGCCTCTTTCGGTCGACGACAAGGACAAGGCCGCACCCGGAAACCGGGGCGGCCCGAAAAGCGACCATAGGTGCAAGGGGCATCATTACGGTGGGTGCCCGGGCGGCCGCACACCGCACCGAAACCGCCGTTGTCCAGGCCAAACGTCTTTTCGCCCGGTAGGAGAGACTAGGTCTGTATGTGATCTATGTCGCCGCCCCGGCGCGGAACCGCACGCGTACGGCACGCCAAGCGCACGCGAACCGCACAGGAGCTGCACCGGAACCGCAGGTCGGGGGCCGATTACCGGCCCCGGGCGGCGGTCGCGGCCGGGCGCGGTGCCCGGAAAGCCGATAGAAAGCGATGTGGCTGCCAGGTGAAATGGTGGTTGCGTGCGTCTCACATGAGGGGCTTGGACAAGGCCGCAGACAGGACGAACGGGGCGGGAGGGTCGACGGGGCGTGGCGAACGTTGAACACAGGAGTGGCGGCGCCCTGGGAGCAGGGCCGGCCGGCGGACCCGAGTCGCGGATCGGAGTGGCCCGCGTCGTCCTCTGGCTGCTCGCCGCCGTCCTCGCGATCCGGCAGGCGACCGACGTCCTGCGGACCCCCGCGGGCGAGCGCCTCACCGATCTGGAGACCTGGATCGGGCCGGAGGGCGTCCTGCACGTGAAGGGCTCCTTCTACGACGCGGACAAGTTCACCGGCACCCCCTTCGCTGGCCTCGTCCTCAAGCCACTCGCGCGCTCCGGCGAGCAGGCGCTCGGCTGGGCCTGGACCTTCGGCACGCTCGGCCTCGTCGTCGCGCTCGGCCTGATCGCCGCCCGCGCCCTGCCCCAGCCGGTCACCCGGCGCACCTCCCTGCTCGCCGCCCCCGTGGCGGTCAGCCTGCTCATGCTGTCGCTGCCGGTCCGCAACACCCTGCACCTCGGCCAGACCAGCATCCTGCCCGTGCTGCTCGTCCTGCTCGGCCTCTTCGCGGTCCGCGGCGAGCGGACCAGCGGCGTCCTCATCGGCATCGGCGCGGCCCTCCAGCCGACCATGCTGCTCTTCGCCGCGCTGCTCTGGTGCACAGGACGCAGGAAGGCCGCCGCGTCCACCGGCGCCGGCTTCGCCGCCTGCACCGCGCTCGCCTGGGCGGCGATGCCGAGCGATTCGTCGACGTACTGGTTCCACCACCTCGGCGGCGCGGGCCTGGGCGGGAACCCGGACGCCAACGCCAATCAGTCGCTGCACGGCATGCTGCTCCGCGCAGGCCTCGAAGGGCCGCTGGAGATCGGGCTCTTCCTGGCCCTGAGCGCCGCCCTTGTCGTCGTCGGCCTGCGCCGCGCCGTGCGGTACGCGCGGGACGGGCAGCTGCTCCTCGCCGTCGCGATCACCGGCTGTGTCGCGGTCGCGGTCTCGCCGACGACCTGGCAGCACCAGCTCCTGTGGGTGCTCTTCGCGGTGGTCGGCCGGGTCGGCAAGCGCCAGTCCGACCGGTACATGTGGCCGGTGGCCGTCGTCCTCGTGTCGACGCTGCCCGCCAAGATGATGCTGCCGAACATGCCGGTCACCGAGCCGATCAGGGACAACATCGTGCTGATCGCGGCGCTCGCCGCGGCCACCGTCGTGCCGTTCCTCTCGCGGACCCACCCGCAGTACCGGAGCCCGATCCCCACGGACTACGCGGCGCCCGTCCCGGCGCGCTGGAAGTGGGTGCCGCTCGTCCCGTTCTGGCGGCGCGTCGTGACCCGCCCGAACCTCCTGCTCGAACTGCTCCTGATCCGCGTCGGCTACTCCGCGTACCAGCAGGTCAGGCTCGCGGCGACGGGCGGCACGATCTCCGGGGGCCGGGCCACCGCCGAGCAGCACGGCGAGCAGGTCCACGCGATCGAGCAGTTCCTGTTCATCGACATCGAGCACTGGTTCAACCATCTGACGGCGCGGACCGGCTGGATGGAGGACTTCTTCAACTTCTACTACACGTCGTTCCACTTCCTGGTGCCGCTGAGCGTCCTCGCGGTGCTGTATGTGCGCCGCCCCGCCGACTACCGCTGGGCGCGCTCCGCGCTCGGCTTCGCGACGGTCCTCGCGCTCATCGGGTTCTGGGCCTATCCGCTCGCCCCGCCGCGCCTGATGCCGGAGCTCGGCTTCATCGACACGGTGCACGGCGTGCAGGACTTCACCCAGCCGGACTACGGCACGCTGACCGCGCTCACCAACCAGTACGCGGCGATGCCGTCGCTGCACTTCGGCTGGTCGCTGTGGTGCGGCCTGATCATCGCGGTCGTCGCGCCCCGGTGGTGGATGAAGGCGCTCGGCCTGCTGCACCCGTTCTTCACGGTCTGCGCGATCGTCGGCACCGGCAACCACTGGATCCTGGACGCGGTGGGCGGCGCGGCCGTCGTGGGCGCGGGCTTCGGCCTCACCTATCTGCTGTCCGGGCCCCGGGTCCGGCAGCCGCGCAAGACGCCCGTGAGGGAGCCGGTCACCGGCACGTCGAAGGACGACCCCGCGAAGGACCGTACCCCGAGCTGATCTCGTAGGTGCCCGGCGCGGGCACCGACAGCCGCGTGAACTCGCCGTGCCGCTTCAGACAGGCGCCCTCCGCCCGGAGCCACGGCGAGTACACGAGGCGTACCGTCACCGAGCCGCGCTCGGGCACCCGCACCACCACGTTCGACCCCGTGGAGCGGACGACGGCCGCGGGCTCCGAGACCAGCGGCACCGGGTCCTTCACCCGGAAGATCTGCCAGTGCGCGTCCTTCCACACCGGTTCCAGCCACTTCGGGCCGCTCGCCACCAGCTCCGCCTCGTCCTCGGCGAAGCCGTCCGGCTTGCCCGCGGGCAGCACGACGTACCCGACGGCCCACTTGTCGAGCCACTTGCGGTAGCTGGCCGCCGAGAACGACCCGTCGTAGAAGAGGCGGCCGCGCTCGATGTCGAGCTGGCGGTTCCAGCCGCGCGCCATGTTCACGTACGGGGCGAGGGCGGTGGCCTCGCGGTGGTTGCGGGTCGGCACGACCTCGACGCGGGTGCGGTTGGCCTCCAGGCGCTCCAGCTCCCGCACCACGCCGTGGGTGTCGACCGCCCACTTCGGCACCTTCGTGGAGACCCGCAGGTCGTCGAGGGTCTTCTGCGCCACCCAGGCCGAGGACAGCACGAGCGCCACCGTCAGGGTGATCCGCCGGGCCCGGTTCAGGCCGGGGGCGAGCAGCGCGGCGAGCAGCACGGCGGGACCGACCAGCTCCGCGAGCCGCTCGACGTTGGTGCCGATCGGGGAGGGGATGAGGTACGTGAGGACGGTGCCGGCCGCGTAGACACCGGCGCCCCACCGCAGCACCCGCCAGTCGCGCGGCCCCGCCATGATGAGGGCCAGGCTGAACAGCACCGGCGGGAAGATCCGGTCGAAGGGCATCAGGTGCTCGCCGGTGAACGGGAAGAGCACCGTGGTCGCCGCGACGACGACGAACGGCGGCAGGATCAGCGCCGCGGAGCGCACCCAGTCGCGTACGAAGAAGTAGCCGGCGCCCGCCACGACGAGGAAGAGCCCCGCCACCGGGGACCCCATGGTGGCGAGGGCCGCGCACGCCACCGCGGCGACCGTGCGCCGGCGGCCCACCAGGGCGACACAGGCGGCGAGGCCGAAGGCGAGACCGAGCGCGAACGTCGTACGGCCGGATGCGACGTTGCACCAGACGGCGAGCGAGGCGAGCACCGCGGGCCACAGCGGTCTGCGGATGCCGGTGCGCTCGATCAGGACGGCGACCAGCCAGGCGCCCGCGATCCCCGACACCGCCGTCACGGTCTTCACGCCGAGGGCGGCCATCAGATAGGGCGAGATCAGGCTGTAGTTGGCGGTGTGCATGCCGCCGTACCAGAAGAGGTTGTACGCGGCCGTGCCATGCTCGGAGGCGAACCGCGCCCAGGCCTCCTGCGCCGCGAGGTCGCCGCCGCCCGTGGCGAGGAACGCCACCCACACGGCGTACAGGGGAAGGGTGGGGACGGTGGCCAGGAGCGGTACGCGATAGCGCCGGAGGAACTGCCGGAGCGGGGGATTCCGGCCGGTGGACGCAGTGCCGGACGGGGCGAGCGAGACGTCGGCAGAGACCACGGTCACCGTTTCCGTTCGTGTCCTGGGAAGCCAAGGTTCACTTCTCAAGACGCTTCATGCAACGGAAACGTTGGTTCCGTAAAGGTGATTGACCTGATAGGTCGCCTTATGGCGCTCTATCGGCTCATGGGCGGGCGGCGCGGCCGGTGCTGACCTGGAGCTCCTTGACGCCGTTGAGCCAGGCGGAGCGGAGTCTGCGCGGGTCGCCGGTCAGGCGCAGGCCGGGCATGGTGTCGGCGATCGCGTTGAAGATGAGGTTGATCTCCAGGACGGCGAGGGACTTGCCGAGGCAGAAGTGCGGGCCGCCGCCGCCGAAGCCGAGGTGCGGATTCGGGTCGCGGCCGATGTCGAACTTCTCCGGCGACTCGAACACGTCGGGGTCGTGGTTGGCCGAGGAGTAGAAGATGCCGACCCGGTCGCCCTTCTTGATCCGCGCGCCGCCGAGCTCGGTGTCCTGGGTGGCCGTCCGCTGGAAGGAGACCACCGGGGTCGCCCAGCGCACGATCTCCTCCGCCGTCGTGGCGGGGCGCTCGCGCTTGTAGAGCTCCCACTGGTCCGGGTGGGTGAGGAAGGCGTGCATGCCGTGGGTGATGGCGTTGCGGGTGGTTTCGTTGCCGGCCACCGCCAGCAGGATCACGAAGAAGCCGAACTCGTCGGAGGAGAGGTTGCCCTCGTCCTCGGCGGCCACCAGCTGGCTGACGATGTCCTGGGCGGGGCACTCCTTGCGGGCCGCGGCGAGGTTCATCGCGTACGCGACGATCTCCATGGCCGCCTCGGCGCCGATCTCCTCGGTGATGGCGTACTCCGGATCGTCGTACGCCGCCATCTTGTTGGACCAGTCGAAGATCTTGGAGCGGTCCGCCTGGGGCACGCCGATCAGCTCGGCGATGGCCTGCAGCGGAAGCTCGGAGGCGACGTTCGTCACGAAGTCGAAGGAGCCGTCGTCGGCCGCGCCGGCGAGCGCCGTCTCGACGATGGAGCGGGCGCGGGCGCGCAGCGCGTCCTCCAGGGACCGGATGGCGCGGGGCGTGAAGCCGCGCTGCACGATCTGCCGGACGCGGGTGTGCTCGGGCGGGTCCATGTTGATCATGATCAGCTTCTGGACCTCGATCCGGTCCCGGTCCATCGACTCGTTGAAGCGGATGATCGCGGTGTTGACGTTGGTGGAGAACAGCTCCGGGTGCGTGGAGACGTACTTGACGTCCTCGTGCCGCGTGACGGCCCAGTACCCCGCGTCGTCGTAGCCGGAGATGCGGTACGGCTGGGTCACCCAGTGCACCGGCTCCGTCCGCCGCAGCTGCGCGAACTCCGGCAGGGGGATCCGGTCCTGGATCAGGTCGGGGTCGGTGAAGTCGAACCCGTCGGGCAGCGCTGGACAGGGCATCGGCAACTCCAGGCGTGAACGGGGTTCCGGCGGACGGCCCGGACGATGTCCTGACGGTCCATCAGAAGGTTTGGCCCGCAAGGTAGTAACGGGTTCTACAAGAGGCAAGGCCCAGAGCGGGTCCGGTTGCGTGCGGATCCTGCGCAAGGTGCGTGCAAGACCCTTGCGGCACCGGGGCTCCGCTCCGCAGACTGCTGAACGGAACTAGAACGCGTACTAGTTCTACTCGCGAGCCGCCGGGACGGCTCGCGGGACGTGGAGAGGGAGGACGAGCCCATGGCCGCGGAACCCGTCATCGTCGAAGCAGTGCGCACGCCCATCGGCAAGCGCGGAGGCGCGCTCGCCAATCTCCACCCCGCCTATCTGCTCGGTGAGACCTACCGCGAACTCCTCGGCCGCACCGGCATCCACGCCGACTGCGTCGAGCAGATCGTCGGCGGCACGGTGACGCACGCCGGGGAGCAGTCCATGAACCCGGCGCGCACGGCATGGCTCACCATGGGGCTGCCGTACGAGACCGCGGCCACCACCGTGGACTGCCAGTGCGGCTCCTCGCAGCAGGCGAGCCACATGGTCGCCAACATGGTCGCGGCCGGTGTCATCGACGTCGGCATCAGCTGCGGCGTCGAGGCGATGTCGCGGGTGCCGCTCGGCTCCGGCTCCAAGCACGGACCGGGCAAGCCCTTCCCCGACGAGTGGAACGTCGACCTGCCCAACCAGTTCGAGGCCGCCGAGCGCATCGCCCGCAAACGCGGCCTCACCCGCGAGAACGTGGACTCGCTCGGCCTCATCTCGCAGGAGCGGGCGGCCGTCGCCTGGGCCGAGGAGCGCTTCAAACGCGAGACGTTCGCCGTGCAGGTGCCCACCACGGAGGAGGAACAGGCCGCAGGGCAGGGCATGTGGCGGCTCGTGGACCGCGACGAGGGGCTGCGCGACACCACGATGGAGGGCCTCGGCGGCCTCAAACCGGTCATGCCGACCGCCGTGCACACCGCGGGCAACTCCTCGCAGATATCGGACGGCGCGGCCGCCCTCATGTGGGCGTCCAAGCGGATGGCGCGCGCCCTGAAGCTGAAGCCGCGGGCGCGCATCGTCGCGCAGGCGCTCGTCGGCGCCGACCCGCACTTCCACCTGGACGGACCGGTCGACGCGACGCGCGCGGTGCTGGGCAAGGCGGGGATGTCCCTGAAGGACATCGACATCGTGGAGGTCAATGAGGCCTTCGCCTCAGTGGTGTTGAGCTGGGCGCAGGTCTTCGAGCAGGACCTCGAGAAGGTCAACGTGAACGGCGGAGCGATCGCCCTCGGCCACCCGGTCGGGGCGACAGGGGCACGCCTCATCACGACGGCCCTGCACGAACTGGAGCGCAGGGACAAGGAGTTCGCCCTCATCACCATGTGCGCGGGCGGGGCGGTGGCGACGGGGACGATCATTCAGCGGCTGTAGACATACGAATCGCCGGACAGGAACAGCCTGTCCGGCGATTGAGGACGAACTCGGCGGAGCCGGTGATTCTGCGGTGCTCAGTGGAACCGTTCAGGCGCCTGTCGCAACGCTCAGTACCAGCCGTTGGCCTGCCAGTGGCTCCACGCGCCGGTCGGGCTGCCGTAGCGCTCGTTCATGTACTTGAGGCCCCACTCGATCTGGGTCTCGGGGTTGGTCTTCCAGTCGGCACCCGCGGAGGCCATCTTCGAGCCGGGCAGGGCCTGGACCAGGCCGTAGGCGCCGGACGAGGAGTTGGTCGCGCTCGGGTTCCAGCCGCTCTCGTGCGAGACGATCTTGTCGAACGCGGCGTACTGCGCCGGGTCCGGGATCATCTTCTTGGCGATCGCCTTGGCGGAGGCGGGCGCCGCGGCGGGGGCGGCGGCCGGGGCGGCGGCCTTCGTGGTGGTCGGGGTGGCTGCCTGGGCCGGGGCCGCGGCGAAGACCATGCCGGAAGCGGCGGCGGCGACGAGGCCGCCGGTGATGGCCTTCTTCGGGGAAGCGATGCGGCGGATGAGCGAGGCGGACACAGAGGACCTTCCGGTGGGGAACGGGGCGGTCGCGGCGCACGCCGTGGCACACGGAAGTGTGGGGGACATGCGGCGGCGCCGAGGCCCGGGTGGGCTGTCGGCGCCTTGCGACTCATCCAGAGAAACAGGCCCGAGCCCTCGCCGCAATGACCCTGTTTACTAGTGGAAGCCGCACCCGCGCCAAATGTCCATTGTGTGGCGTGGCTCTCAATGCCCAGGTCAGAGCGGGTATTGATGCGTGTACGTCAAGACGTGTGGGCTACTGGCCTCTTTCGTAGAGGACCAAGGTCCTGTGGGCCGCCTCACGCTCGCGGGACCTCGATGTGACGGCCCGCGTCGATTCCCTCACGCTTTCGGGGCCTCGAATGTGACCGGCGCCTCGAACGCCGCCCGGCGCGTGGCCCGCCGGAGCGCCTTCAGGACGGCGGGGCCGAGCGCGAGGCTCAGCAGCACGGTGACCACGGCCCGCGGCAGGTCCCAGCCGAGCGAGGTCGCCAGACAGTACGCGACGAAACGGCCGAGGTTGTCCACGAGCGGGTCGCCCGGCACGAAGGACACCCCGGTGGCCCCGCCGGCGAGATAGGGCCAGCCCTGGAGGTTCATCACCGTGCCGTACAGGACGGAGGAGACCGCTCCATAGGCCGCGAGCAGCCACAGCTCACGGCGTCCGCGCAGGGTGTCGGGGCCCGGCAGCAGCCCCGCGCCCATGCAGACCCACCCCATCGACAGCATCTGGAACGGCATCCACGGCCCGACACCACCGGTCAGCAGCGCCGACGCGAACATCGACACCGCCCCGAGCACGAACCCGAAGCCGGGCCCGAGCACCCGGCCGCTCAGCACCATCAGGAAGAACATCGGCTCGATGCCCGCCGTCCCCGCGCCCAGCGGCCGCAGCGCGGCACCGGCCGCGGCCAGCACGCCCAGCATCGCGATGGCCTTCGCGTCGAGCCCGACGTCCGCGATGGTCGCCACCACGACGGCGAGCAGCAGCGGGAGCAGCGCCGCGAACAGCCACGGCGCGTCCTGCGCGTGATCGCTCAGCCCCGAACCGCCGTCCGCGAGCAGCGGCCACCCGAACGCGGCCACGCCCACCGCGCTGACCAGCACGAGCGCGGCGACCGAGCGGAGGCCGAGCCGGATGGGCCGCACCCGGCGCGGGCCGTCCGGCGCGAGGGGGTCCTTCCGCACGGCCCTCACGACGCGCCCTCCTCGTCCAGTGCCGGTGCCAGCGCCTGCCGCACCTGCGCCACCGTCAGCCACTCCTGCGGGGCGAGGATCTTCGTGACCTGCGGCGCGAAGGACGGCGACGACACGACGATCTGTTCGGTCGGACCGTCCGCGACGACCTCGCCGTCCGCGAGGATCACCACGCGGTGGGCGATCTCGGCGGCCAGCTCCACGTCGTGCGTGGCCAGCACGATCGCGTGCCCCTCGGCGGCGAGCCCCCGCAGGATGCCGACCAGCCGCGCCTTGGCCGCGTAGTCGAGGCCGCGGGTCGGCTCGTCCAGGAGGAGCAGGGGCGGCCGTGTGGCCAGGACGATCGAGAGGGCGAGCGCGAGCCGCTGCCCCTCGGAGAGGTCACGGGGGTGCGTGTCGTCGGCGATGCCGGGCAGCAGCTCGCTCACCAGGGCGCGGCAGGTCCCCGGTGGCGCGTCGGCGTCATGGTCGGCGGCGGCGCACTCGGCGGCCACGGTGTCCGCGTACAGCAGGTCGCGCGGTTCCTGCGGGACGAGGCCGACGTGCCGGATCAGCTGCCGCGGGGCCGTGCGGTGGGGGATCGCGCCGCCCACCCGGACCGTGCCGGAGGTGGGCTCCAGCAGGCCGACGAGGGCGGAGAGAAGGGTCGACTTCCCGGCGCCGTTGCGGCCCATCAGGGCGACGGTCTCGCCGGGCGTGACGGTCAGGTCGACGCGGCGCAGCGCCTCGACGCGGCCGCGGCGCACGGCGAGGCGCTCGACGCGGGCGGCGGCTGTGTCCGCTTCGGATGTACGAGGGGTTATACGAGACGTACGAGGGGTTGTACGAGACGTACGAGGTGTAAGAGCCGTACGTTCCTTGCGGAGCCGGGACCACAGGCCGGGGGCTTGCCCGGCGACGGGTTCGGCAGGCGTGTCCCGCGGCGGACCGGCCGCCGCGAGCTGCTCGCGGAGCCCACCCGCGGCGACGGGTTCGGCAGGCGTGTCCTGCGGCGGACCGGCCGCCGCGAGCCGCTCCCGGAGCCCGCCCGCCCTGCGCCGCGCGTCCCGGACGGTCAGCGGCAGCGGCGACCAGCCCGCGAGGCGGCCGAGCGCTACCACCGGCGGGAAGACGGGGGAGCGGGCCATCAGCGTCGCCGGGTCGCCGAGCACCGGAGGCTCGCCCGGCGCGGCGAGGAGCAGCACCTGGTCCGCGTACTGCACCACCCGCTCCAGGCGGTGCTCGGCCATCAGGACCGTGGTGCCCAGGTCGTGGACGAGCCGTTGCAGTACGGCGAGGACCTCTTCGGCGGCGGCCGGGTCGAGTGCGGACGTCGGCTCGTCGAGGACGAGGACCTGTGGGTGCGGGGTGAGGACCGAGCCGATGGCGACGCGCTGCTGCTGGCCGCCCGACAGGGTCGCGATGGGGCGGTCGCGCAGGTCGGCGAGGCCGAGCAGGTCGAGGGTCTCCTCGACGCGCCGCCGCATCACGTCCGGGGCGAGCCCCAGCGACTCCATGCCGTACGCCAGCTCGTCCTCGACGGTGTCGGTCACGAAGTGCGAGAGCGGATCCTGGCCCACGGTCCCGACGACGTCGGCGAGCTCGCGCGGCTTGTGCGTACGGGTGTCGCGCCCCGCCACGGTCACGCGGCCGCGCAGGGTGCCTCCCGTGAAGTGCGGCACGAGCCCGCTCACGGTCCCGAGCAGCGTCGACTTGCCGACCCCGGACGGCCCGACAAGCAACACGAGCTCGCCCTCCGGAACGGTGAGATCGACCCCGCGCACGGTGTCCCCGGCGGCCCCCTCGTACGCCACCGACACATCCTCGAAGCGGATCATGAGGTCTCCTCGGGGGGTGTAGGGGGCGTAGAGGGCGCGGGCGTGGTCGACTCGCCGCCCCGTCGTGCGGGGGCTGTGCGCCATGCGGCGGGAGAAGGCCGTTGTGCGGGGGCGGGGGTTGCGGGTCGGGCGGGGGTTGGGGCGGTCGGATCACCGGTCCGGGTGGACGGTTCGCCGGGGTGCTGCGGGGCGGGGTTGTCGGCGTGTTCCGAGCCCGGTCCGGCGGCGTGCGTCGCGGCCGGTTTGCCGGGGTGCCCCGCGGTCGGTTTGCGGGGGTGTTCCGGGGTGGGGTTGTCGGTGTGTTCCGGGTCTGGTCCGGCGGCGTGTGCTGCGGCCGGTTTGCCGGGGTTGGTCGGGTTGTCGGGGTGTTCTGGGTCTGGTCCGGCGGTGTGTGTCGCGGCCGGTTTGCCGGGGTGTTCCGGGGTCGGGTTGTCGGCGTGTTCGGAGCCCGGTTTGCCGGGGTGCTGCGGGGTGGGGTTGTCGGTGTGTTCCGGGCCCGGTCCGGCGCCCTGTGTCGCGGCCGGTTTGCCGCGGCGCTCCCGGGTCGGATCGTCGGCGTGTCCCGGAACCGGTTTGTCGGGGGCTTCGGGCGTTTCGGGGTCTCCGGGCTCCGGGTTGCCGGCGTGCTCCGGGGTCCGCCTGGCGCGACCGGCGGGCCCGGCGGCCCCGGTGGCCCCGGTGGCCCCGGCAGCCCCGGTGACCCTGGTGGCCCCGGTGGCCCCGGTGGCCTCGGCGGGTCCGGCAGCACCGGTGGCCCCGACAGATCCGGCGGCCTCGGCGGGTCCGGTGGCCCCGGCAGCCCCGGCAGCCCCGGCAGCCCCGACGGTCCCGGTGGCCTCGGCGGCCCCGACGCGCCCGGCAGCCCCAACGCCACGGGACATGTTCTCCGCCGGGACCGGCGCCACGAGCGCCGGAAGTAGTCCGATCAGTACCGCCGCCGCCGGCCACAGCGGCAGCGTCGGGGCTTGTAGGGGGACGACGCCGGGGTGCAGTGCCGTTGGGTCGTGGGAGGCGGACCAGATCATGAGGCCCGCCACCGCGATTCCGGATGCGGAGACCAGCCAGGCGCGCGGGCCCCACGGGTCGGGACGGTAGCGGGTGCGTACCGAGCGGCGGCCGCCGAGTCGCAGGCCCGTGAGGACGGCGAGCAGTCCGGCCAGCAGGAAGGGCAGGCCGTAGACGGTGCCCTGCGCGGTCAGGAGGCCGTACGTCCCCACGCACACGCCCATCAGGCCGCCGAGTGTCAGCACGGCCGTCGTCCTGCGGATCCCCGCGGGGACGGGCGCCGTGCGCCCGAAGCCGCGCGCGTCCATCGCGGCGGCCAGCGCGACCGACCGCTCCAGCGCGCCCTCCAGGACGGGAAGGCCGACCTGGAGGAGTCCGCGGATTCCGCTGTCGGGGCGGCCGCGCAGCCGCCGGGCCGCCCGCAGCCGCTGGACGTCGGTAATGAGGTTCGGGGCGAAGGTCATCGCCACGACCACCGCCACCCCCACCTCGTACAGCGCCCCCGGCAGCGACTTGAGCAGCCGGGCCGGGCTCGCCAGGGCGTTCGCGGCGCCGACACAGATGAGCAGGCCGGCCAGCCTGATCCCGTCGTAGAGCGCGAAGGCCAGGCCCTCTGCCGTGACGCGGCCGCCGATCCGCACGCCCTTCGCCCAGTCGGGCAGCGGCACCTCGGGCAGGGTGACGACGGTGTGCGTGCCGGGGATGGGTGAGCCGAGCACGATCGCGAAGACAAGGCGGATCGCGATGACGACCAGGCCCAGCTTCACGAACGCGCCGTACGACTTCGCCCACGGCGCCGACGTCCGCCGCGCCGCCACCACATAGCCGGCGACGCCGATCAGCAGGCCGAGCAGCAGCGGATTGGTCGTGCGGGACGCCGCGGTGCCCAGGCCGATGGCCCACACCCACCAGGCGCCCGGGTGCAGGGCGTTGCTCCGGTGCGCCTCGGGGGCGAGGCGGCGCCGGAGGCGTCCGGGCGCGCTGCTGCCGTGGTCGGTCATGGTGCTCTGCTGTCCGTGTCCGTCGGGGGTTCGGGGCCGCTCAGCCGCGGCGGCGCCGGGCCTGCCAGATCCCGGCACCGCCGAGCAGCGCGACGGCGGCGATCCCGGCGATCAGGCCGAGGGAGGGTCCGCCGTCGTCCTCGTCCGTGTCGGGTTCGCGCTCGGTGGTCGTCTCCTGCCGGTCGGTGCCGTCCCCGGAGACCTGCTCGCCGCAGCCCGACTTCGGGTAGCCGTCGATGGCGCAGAGCAGTGCCTTGGTGTCGTAGCGCAGCGGCTTGGCTACGGAAGCGAGTGCGTCGGCGCTGGTGGCGTCGGGGGCGACTTGCGCGCAGGCCCGCCGGGGCGCGGGCGGTGTCTCGCCCTTGGGCGCGTCCTTCGGCAGGCCGAAGTCGATGACCAGCGCGACCCGCTTGCGGCCGTCCTCGGCGGGCGTGCTCGCGCAGATGTCCGTGAAGTCGGCGGGGCCGCGCGGCCGGGCGGAGTCCTGGGAGTCGTCGGAGACGGAGAAGCGGAACCCCTGCACGTCACCGTCCTCGGGGCGTGCGGTGCCCGGCCCCTGGCTGGCGTACGTCCACTGGTCGCCGTCCCGCTCCCAGAACGACCAGTAGCGGTAGCCGGCGGCCTGGGCGGGCGCGACGGCGAGGAGGGTCAGCAGGGCGGCGAGGAACATCCCCGCCGCCGCGCCGAGCCGCACCCGGCCGCGCGTCACGGCTGCTGCTTCTTGCGGTTGCCGCTGTACAGGAAGCCGATGCCGATGCCCGCGACCATGCCGACGCCGATGATCCACCAGATGCTGACGCCGCCGTCGTCGTCCTTCTTGTCGTCCGCGTCCGCCTCGGCGGAGGAGTCCGCGTCCTGCGGGGCCGGGCCCTGCGCGTTCAGCTGCTTGACGAGGTCGGCGCCGCCGAAGTCGCGCGGGTCCATGCCGGTCGCGTGCGCGGCGAAGACCAGTTGGGCGTACGCGGCAGGGCCGCCCTTCTTCGCCCAGTCCGCGGAGTTCTTCGCGAGCCACTCGGCGGACTTCTTCGCCTGCTCCTGCTGCCCGGCGGCGGCGAGGGCGACCACGGCGTCGGTGGTGTTGCCGACGTCCGGCACGTCGGGGGCGCCGATCAGGTGGTCGTCCGTCTTGCCCAGGGTGTCCAGCAGATAGCCGGTGCCGTTGCTCGCGGCCTGCGCGGCGGTGTCCGGCTTCGCGCACTTGGGCGCGGAGGTCTCGCGCTTCTTGGGGGGCGACACGACCAGGCCCTTGCCGAGGCTGCCGAGCACACCGGCCGCGGTGGCGTCGGCGTTCGGCGCGAGCTTCCCGGACTTGGCGTCGGCGAGACCGAAGGCGCCCTTCTCCTTGTCGCAGTCCATGACGAGCTTCGGCAGCGCGTCGTACGCGGACTTGCCGTCCTGGGACTTCACGGACGCGGGGTTCTGGCCCGCCGCGGCGAGGGCGCCGATCACGATGCCGGTGGAGTTCGCGTCGGTGGGCAGGCCCGGGTTGTAGCCCCAGCCGCCGTCCTGGTTCTGCACGGACTTCAGCCACTGGACGCTCTTCTTGACCGTCGCGTCCTGGTGGCCGAGCGCGGCGAGTGCCTGCACGGCGGCGGCGGTGGAGTTGCTGTCCACCGGCGTCTTGGAGTCGCACGGCTCGCTCGCGTCGGCGCGGTAGGCCGCGAAGCCGCCGCTCGCGCACTGCTGACCGGTCAGCCAGTCCACGGCCTTCGTGGCGGGCTTGACGCCTCCGGTGTGCTGGGCGAGCAGGGCGTACGACTGGCGGAAGACGCCGTCGAACTTGGGGTCACCCTTGCCGTAGAGGCCCGAGGGGAGCGCGGTCGAGGGCGACGGCTTTGCGTCGTCCGCGAAGGCGGCCGGTGATGCCACCGAGCCGAACACGGCGACGGCGGCCAGGACCGCGGCGCTGCGGCGAACGTTCATGATGCGGCGGGTTGCCTCTCCCTGCGGGGAGCGGGGCGGCACGGCGCGTGCGAGCACGGCTACCGGGCGGCTCCGGCTCCGTATACCTCGACGGTGCCGCTCATCGGGGGTCCCGATGAAGCGAGCCGGTCACGTCCCGCTGGGCATTCCGGCTCACCACGTTCCGTGGTTCACGGCTGCGGGTCAGCGCCGGATTCGCACCGGCTTCCCCCTGCGTGGACGTGAGGACGACGCGCCCACTCTACCGGCCGGTCCGCGCGCGGCCCGGGTCACACCGCCACGAACGTGACCGGATCGCTCCCCGCCACGGCCTCCGCGCGCCCCAGCTTCACCAGACGCCGCACATGAGCCTCGGCCTCCGAGACCGCGATGTTGCGCGAGGCGTAGGGGATCTCGGCCCAGGGGCGGTTCCACTCCATGCACGCGGCGATCTGCCAGGGGGTGAGGGGCTCGGCGAGGAGGGCGAGGAGTCCGGTCAGGCGGTCCTCGTGGTGGGCCAGGAGCTCGCGGACGCGGGCGGGGGCGTCGGTGAACGCGCGCTGGTGGGCAGGCAGGATCTCGGCGGGGGCGAGGCGGCCGACGCGCTCCAGGGAGTCCAGGTAGTCACCAAGGGGGTCCGTGGCAGTCTCGGCGTCGGGGTCCTCGTACAGGCCGATGTGCGGGGTGATGCCGGGCAGCAGGTGGTCGCCGGAGAAGAGGCGGCCGTTGCCGGGCAGGCCCGTGGGGTGGTCCTCCTCCAGGTGCAGGCAGACGTGGCCCGGTGTGTGGCCGGGCGTCCAGATCGCACGCAGCCTGCGTCCCGGCAGGGCGAGGAGTTCGCCGGGGGTGATGGAGCGGTCGGGCAGGGCGGGCGCCAGGCCGGGGAGCTTGCGGGGGCGGCCCTCGTCCCTGGCGCGGACGAGCGGGGCGATGTGGTCGGCGGGGGCGCCGGCGGCCGTGAGCTTGTCGACCAGGTACGCGTACCAGCGGTCCGGCGGGCTGGAGCGGGTGCGGTGGACCACGGCCGCGTCGGCCTCGTGCATGGCGACCCACGCCCCGGAGGCGTCCCTGACCCGCTGGGAGAGCCCGTGGTGGTCGGGGTGGTGGTGGGTGATGACGACGCCGTGCACATCGTCGGCCGCGACGCCGCACGCGGCGAGCCCGGCGGTGAGGGTGTCCCAGGACGTCGGGTCGTCCCAGCCGGTGTCGATGAGGACGGGCCCCGCGTCGGTGTCCAGGAGGTGGACGAGGGTGAAGCCGAGGGGGTTGTCGGGGATCGGGACCTTGATGCTCCAGACGCCGCCGCCGTGCTCGATCACCGGCGGGTCCGTCACCTGCGGGGTCGGGGTCATGGGGCCTCGTCTCTCGTCGCCGGGTGCCGCCACTGTCGTCGCCGGGTGCCGCCACTATAACTAGAACTAGTTTCAATGGCCGCCCAAGTCGGCCGACTCCGAGGCGAGTTGCCCCTTCCGCTCGTGGACTCCGCCAACTAGAACTGGTATCAGTTCTGAAACGGTGTCAGGAACCGCCCGCCAGGAGGCAGTCAGCCATGACCGAGCTCGTGGAACACGGACAGCTGTTCATCGGCGGGGAGTTGGTGGACCCGCTCGGCAAGGACGTCATCGATGTCGTCTCCCCGCACACCGGAGAGGTCTTCGCGCGCGTGCCGCACGCGGCCCCCGCCGACGTCGACCGGGCCGTCGCCGCCGCCCGCAGGGCCTTCGAGCACGGCCCCTGGCCGCGGATGACCCTGGACGAGCGCATCGAGGTCATCACCAGGATCAAGGACGGCTTCGCGGTACGCCACGAGGAGATCGCCCGCGTCATCAGCACCGAGAACGGCACCCCCTACACCTCCAGCGTGATGGTGCAGGCGCTCGCCGCGATGATGGTGTGGGACGCCGCGATCACCGTCGCCCGCGACTTCCGGTACGAGGAGACGCGCGACGGGGTCCTCGGCAGGATCCTCGTCCGGCGCGAGCCGATGGGCGTCGTCGCGGCCGTCGTGCCGTGGAACGTCCCGCAGTTCACCGCCGCCGCCAAGCTGGCGCCCGCGCTGCTCGCCGGCTGCCCGGTGATCCTCAAGACCTCCCCGGAGGCGCCCCTCGACGCGTACATCCTCGCCGAGCTCGCCGCGGAGGCGGGGCTGCCCGAGGGGGTCCTCTCGATCGTCTCCGCCGACCGCGAGGTGAGCGAGTACCTCGTCGGGCACCCCGACGTCGACAAGGTCTCCTTCACCGGGTCCGTCGCCGCGGGCAAGCGCGTCATGGAGGTCGCCGCCCGCAACCTGACGCGCGTGACGCTGGAGCTGGGCGGCAAGTCGGCCGCCGTGGTCCTGCCGGACGCCGACGCGGCGAGCGCGGTCGCGGGCATCACGCCCTTCGCCTGGATGATCAACGGCCAGGCGTGTGTGGCCCAGACCCGCATCCTCGTACCGCGCAGCCGCTACGACGAGTTCGCCGAGGCCTTCGCCGCCGCCGCGTCCGCCCTGAAGGTCGGCGACCCCCTCGACCCCGCCACCGAACTCGGCCCGCTGGTCGCCCGCCGCCAGCAGCAGCGGTCCCTCGACTACATCCGCATCGGCCAGGAGGAGGGCGCCAAGATCCTCGCGGGCGGCGGCCGGCCGCCCGGCCTCGACCAGGGCTGGTACGTCGAGCCGACGCTGTTCGGCGGCGTCGACAACTCCATGCGCATCGCCCGCGAGGAGATCTTCGGGCCCGTCATCTGTCTGCTGCCGTACGGCGAGGAGAGCGAGGCGGTGCAGATTGCCAACGACTCCGACTACGGGCTCAGCGGCAGCGTATGGACCGCCGACGTCGAGCACGGCATCGACATCGCGCGGCAGGTGCGCACCGGAACGTACTCCGTGAACACCTTCAGCCTCGACATGCTCGGCCCCTTCGGCGGCTACAAGAACTCCGGCCTCGGCCGCGAGTTCGGACCCGAGGGGTACGGCGAGTACTTCGAGCACAAGATGATCCACCTCCCCGCCGGCTATGAGGGGAGTGGCGCCTGATGGGTGACCGCTGGCACGTCGAGGTCGACCGGTCGGTGTGCATCGGCTCCGGGATGTGCGTGCTCACCGCGCCCGGCGGCTTCGAGCTGGACACCGCCCGCCAGTCGCACCCGACCGCGGCCGAGACCGACGCCAACGAAAAGATCCTGGAGGCCGCGGAGGGCTGCCCGGTCGAGGCGATCACGATCGCCCTCGTGGACGGCGGCGAGATCGTCTTCCCGCCGGAGGAGTAGGACGGACGAGCACCGACCGCCGTACGCCCGCGCCCTGTTCGGCTCGATCACGGCGCGGGCGTACGGGTCTCCGCCGTCAGGTCGATGAGTCTGCACACCGTCTCGATGTCGATCTTCACCTGGGCGATCGAGGCCCGCCCCGAGAGCCAGGTGATCAGCGCCGAGTGCCAGGTGTGCTCGATGACCCGCACCGCGGACAGCTGCTGCGCGGTCGGCGTCTCCGTCAGCCCCATCGCGTCCAGGATGATCGCCGTCGTCAGCCGGGACACCGTGTCGACCTCGGGGCTCACCGAGCGGTCCGCGAAGGTCAGGGCCCGCACCATCGCGTCCGCCAGATGCGGCTCGCGCTGCAGCGCGCGGAAGGCCCGCATCAGCGTCTCCGCGACGCGCTCGGCGGGCGTCTCGCCGGCCGGCGGGCGCTTCCTGATGGTCGTGTGCATGTGCTGCAGCTGGTCCTGCATGGTGGCGACCAGCAGATGGACCTTGGAGGGGAAGTAGCGGTAGAGGGTGCCGAGGGCGACCCCGGCGGCCTCGGCGACCTCGCGCATCTGCACGGCGTCGAAGCCGCCCCGGCTGGCCAGTTGGGCGCTGGCGTGCAGGATGCGGCGGCGGCGCGCCTCCTGGCGCTCGGTGAGGGGCGGCGCCGCAGGGTTCGCCGCCTTGACTTCCGCTGTCATGTCGATGCCCCTCCGAAAGAACGCCTCGCGAGATCGCACAGCATGGCAGGGACCCCGTGGTGGCGCGAATCACCTGATCCGGGCCTTACACCTCGCCTACCTGCCGGTAGATTCAAAGCTCGTCCAGCGATCATTCAGCGATCAAGTCTGAAACTTGTTCTAGATTACCGTCCCGGCGTAACCTCGCGGAGAACTGCAGGGAGAAGGGGGCCGAGAGGTGACCGCTGAGGCCATGGAGGCAGGCCCCCGAAAGGGCTCAGGCACCGACGGCGAGCGCCCGTTGCGCATCGCTCTCCTCACGTACAAAGGGAACCCGTTCTGCGGGGGACAGGGCGTCTACGTACGCCATCTCTCGCGCGAACTGGCCCGGCTCGGCCACAGCGTCGAAGTGATCGGCGCGCAGCCCTATCCCGTCCTGGACGAGGGCCCGGGCCTGGCGGGGCTCAAGCTCACCGAGCTGCCCAGCCTCGACCTCTACCGCTCGCCCGACCCCTTCCGCACGCCCAAGCGCGACGAGTACCGCGACTGGGTCGACGCCCTCGAAGTGGCGACGATGTGGACCGGCGGCTTCCCCGAACCCGTCACGTTCAGCCTGCGGGCCCGGCGGCATCTGCGCGCCCGGCGCGGCGACTTCGACGTCGTGCACGACAACCAGACCCTCGGCTACGGCCTGCTCGGCGACCTCGGCGCGCCCCTGGTCACCACCATCCACCACCCCATCACCGTCGACCGGCAGCTGGAGCTGGACGCCGCGCCCGACTGGAAGCGCCGCGCCTCCGTCCGCCGCTGGTACGCGTTCACCCGCATGCAGAAGCGCGTCGCGCGCCGTCTGCCCTCGGTCCTCACCGTCTCCGGCACCTCCCGCCAGGAGATCATCGACCACCTCGGCGTCCGCGACGACCGGATCAGCGTCGTCCACATCGGCGCCGACACCGGCCTCTTCTCGCCGGACCCGGCCGTCCCGGAAGTGCCGGGCCGGATCGTGACCACCTCCAGCGCCGACGTGCCGCTCAAGGGCCTCGTCCACCTCGTCGAGGCGCTCGCCAAGGTCCGCGCCGAACACCCCGGCGCCCACCTCGTCGTCGTCGGCAAACGCGCCGAGGACGGGCCCGTCGCCCAGGCCATCGAGCGCTACGGCCTCGAAGGAGCCGTCGAGTTCGTCAAGGGCATCACCGACGCCGAACTCGTCGACCTCGTCCGCTCGGCGCAGGTCGCCTGCGTTCCTTCGCTGTACGAGGGGTTCTCGCTCCCCGCGGCCGAGGCGATGGCTACCGGCACCCCGCTCCTCGCCACCACCGGCGGCGCGATCCCGGAGGTCGCGGGCCCCGACGGCGAGACCTGCCTCGCGGTCCCGCCCGGCGACGCGGGCGCCCTCGCGGTCGGCCTTAACCGGCTGCTCGGCGACCCCGGGCTGCGGGCGCGGCTCGGCGCGGCGGGCCGGGAGCGGGTCCTCGCCAAGTTCACCTGGGCCCAGGCCGCCAAGGGCACCGCCGACCGCTACCGCGAGGCCATCGCCCGCGCCGCGACCACGAATCCCGGCCGCGCCGCGGCCACCACGACGTACTCGACGCACTCCGGGAGCCATCGCTGATGCTGACCGTCGACTTCACCCGCTTCCCGCTCGCCGCGGGCGACCGCGTCCTCGACCTGGGCTGCGGCGCGGGCCGGCACGCCTTCGAGTGCTACCGGCGCGGCGCGCGGGTGGTGGCCCTCGACCAGAACACCGAGGAGATCCGCGAGGTCGCCAAGTGGTTCGCCGCGATGGAGGAGGCGGGCGAGGCACCGGCGGGCGCGACCGCCACCGCGATGGAGGGCGACGCGCTCAACCTCCCCTTCCCCGACGAGTCCTTCGACGTCGTGATCATCTCCGAGGTCATGGAGCACATCCCCGACGACAAGGGCGTCCTCGCGGAGATGGTCCGCGTCCTCAAGCCGGGCGGCCGCATCGCGGTGACCGTCCCGCGCTACGGCCCCGAGAAGGTCTGCTGGGCCCTCTCCGACGCCTACCACGAGGTCGAGGGCGGCCACATCCGCATCTACAAGGCGGACGAGCTGCTCGGGCGGATGAAGGAAGCCGGCCTCAAGCCGTACGGCACCCACCACGCGCACGCGCTTCACTCGCCGTACTGGTGGCTCAAGTGCGCGTTCGGCGTCGACAACGACAAGGCGCTGCCGGTGCGCGCGTACCACAAGCTCCTGGTCTGGGACATCATGAAGAAGCCCCTCGCCACCCGCGTCGCCGAGCAGCTGCTCAACCCCGTGGTCGGCAAGAGCTTCGTCGCCTACGCCACCAAGCCGCACCTGCCGAAGGCCTCGGCCGACGCCGCGGCGGCCGCCAAGTGACGAGCCCGGAGCGGACCGAACACCTCGTCCTGCCCGGCGTCCTGACGGCCGGTCAGGCAGCGGCGACGGTACGCGGCATCCTCGCAGTCCAGCGCGAGGACGGCGCCATCCCGTGGTTCCGCGGCCACCACCTCGACCCGTGGGACCACACCGAGGCCGCGATGGCGCTCGACGCGTCGGGCGAACACGCGGCCGCCGAGCGCGCCTACGAGTGGCTCGCCCGCCACCAGAACCCGGACGGCTCCTGGTACGCGGCGTACGCCGACGGCGACCCGCACGACGTCACCGACCGCGGCCGCGAGACCAACTTCTGCGCGTACCTCGCGGTCGGCGTCTGGCACCACTACCTCTCCACCGGCGACGAGGCGTTCCTCGACCGCATGTGGCCCGCCGTGGTCGCCGCCGTCGAGTTCGTCCTGGCGCTGCAGCAGCCGGGCGGCCAGATCGGCTGGAAGCGGGAGGACGACGGCACGCCCGTCACGGACGCGCTCCTCACCGGCTCCTCCTCCATCCACCAGGCGCTGCGCTGCGCCCTCGCCATCGCCGAGCAGCGCGACGAGCCGCAGCCCGACTGGGAGTTGGCGGCCGGCGCCCTCGGGCACGCGATCCGCCGCCACCCCGAGCGGTTCCTCGACAAGGACCGCTATTCGATGGACTGGTACTACCCGGTCCTCGGTGGCGCGCTGACCGGCGCGGAGGCCAAGTCCCGGATAGAGGAGGGCTGGGACCGCTTCGTCGTCCCCGGCCTCGGGGTGCGCTGCGTGGTCCCGAACCCGTGGGTCACCGGCGGCGAGAGCGCCGAACTGGCCCTCGCGCTCTGGATCCTGGGCGAGTCCGACCGCGCCCTGGAGATCCTCCAGTCCATCCAGCACCTGCGCGACCCGGAGTCGGGCCTGTACTGGACGGGCTATGTCTTCGACGACAAGGCGATCTGGCCCGAGGAACTCACCACCTGGACGGCGGGCTCCCTGCTCCTCGCGGTGGCGGCCCTGGGCGGCGACGAGGCGACCTGCGCGGTCTTCTCGGGCGAGCACCTGCCGCGGGGGCTCGCTCCGGAGTGCTGCGAGCCGCCCGGACAGTCGCCTCAGTAGCGGCGCAGGCGGTTCGCTACCGCGTGGCCGATGAACAGGTAGACGACGGCGGCGAGGCCGTAGCCCGCGACGACCCTCGCCCAGGTCTCATCGAATGTGAACAGGTCGTGGGACCAGCCTGCCAGCCAGCGGGCCGCGTCGTGGATGAACTGGACGAGGTCGTTGGCGCGGTTCGCGTCCAGCAGGTACATCAGGATCCACAGGCCGAGGATGGCGGCCATGATGTCGGCGACGAGCGCGATGACCCGTGCCGCGGTGCTGCCGTGGGAGTTCCGCGTGGGAGACATGGCCTCCGGGTACCGGGGAAGCCGCCGTTCGAAACCCGTTCGGGTCCACTCCGGTGGCGGGGCACGGCGGCCCGGGTGAGGGTGCGAGCAGGTCCGCGCGCTTCCGCGCGCCCGCTCAGCCCACGCCTGGAGGCCCTGCCGTGCCCAGCACCGTAACCGTCCGCCGCGCCGGAGTTTCCCTCACGCTCTGCTGCACCCTGCTGGCCGGTGCGACGGCCTGCGGCGGCAGCGGCGAGGACACCGCCACCGCGTCCGCGCCGTCCACCAGCAGCAGCGCCGAGAAGCAGAAGTTCGCCAAGACCCGCTTCGTCGCCAACGCGGGGCTCGCCGCGGGGGCGACCTACCAGTGGATCGTGAAGCCGTACCGCGCGGGCAAGTTCAAGAAGGGCGCCAACGGCCGCAAGTTCGCCCTGGTCAAGGCGGGCCTCGCGGGCGCGTTCACGTACAACAGGCTGAAGGCCGCGACGAAGAACGCGAAGGGCGACCCCACCCTCTCCAAGGCGGTGGCCCCGCTGACCTCCGGCATCGACGCCCTGAAGGACCTCCCCTCCAAGCTCCGCAAGGGCGAGGGGACGGACTCGGTCGTGAACTCCTTCGACGACATCATCAAGGACGTGAAGGGCGCGGGCAGCAGCGCGGGCGCCGAGGTCAAGGACAAGGTGCCGTCGGCGGGCGAGCTGGCGAAGGGCTGACGCGCACCGGCGCGGACGCTAGGAGTTGAGCTCGGCGAGGACCCGCAAGGTGTGCGGGTCCGGGGCGAGCACGAGCAGGTCCGTCACCGGGCCCTTGCGCCACAGCTCGAGCCGCTCCGCGATCCGCGCCCGCGGCCCGACCAGGGAGATCTCGTCCGCGAAGGCGTCGGGCACGGCGAGGACCGCCTCCTCCCTGCGCCCCGCGAGGAACAGCTCCTGGATGTGCCGGGCCTCCTCCTCGTACCCCATGCGGGCCATCAGATCGGCGTGGAAGTTGCGGGCGGAGTGCCCCATTCCGCCGATGTAGAAGCCGAGCATGGCCTTGACGGGCAGCAGCCCCTCGGCGACGTCGTCGCAGACCTTGGCGCGGGCCATCGGGGCGATCAGGAAGCGCTCGGGGACGTCGGTGAGCGACGCCTCGTACACATCCGTCCGCAACGGCGACCAGTACAGCGGCAGCCAGCCGTCCGCGATCCGCGTGGTCTGCGCGATGTTCTTGGGCCCCTCGGCGCCGAGCAGCACGGGCAGGCCGGCCCTGAGCGGGTGGGTGATCGACTTGAGGGCCTTGCCGAGACCGGTGCCGTCCGGTCCGTCGTACGGGTGGGTGTGGAAGCGGCCCGCCACCTCCACCGGCCCCTCGCGCCGCAGGACCTGCCGGATCACCTCGACGTACTCCCGCGTCGCGGTCAGCGGCGACTTCGGAAACGGCCGCCCGTACCAGCCCTCCACCACCTGCGGCCCGGAGAGCCCGAGACCGAGCATCAACCGCCCACCGGAGAGGTGGTCCAGGGTCAGCGCGTGCATGGCGGTGGTCACGGGGGAGCGCGCCGCCATCTGCACGACGGCCGTCCCCAGCCTGATCCGCGAGGTCTGCGCGGCGATCCAGGTCAGCGGCGTGAAGGCGTCGGAGCCCCACGCCTCGGCGGTCCACACGGAGTCGTATCCGAGCCGCTCGGCTTCCTGGGCAAGGGCGACGTGCCCGGGATCGGGGCCACGCCCCCAGTAACCGAGTGCGAGCCCGAGCCGCATGGGCGTGCCTCCGTGGTCGGCTGACGGTGCGTCAGAGGTGGTACGTCAGGGAGGGACTGTACGACAACGGCCCCCCGCCCGGAAGGGCGAGGGGCCGCGGTACCGCGAGTGCGTGGGATCAGCCGCGCTGGATCCCCGTGGTGTCCTGCAGCACGCCGCGACGGCCGTCCTGCGTCTGGGCCACCAGGCCGGGTCCGCGCTGCTCGACGGCCAAGTACCAGGTGCCGGGCGCCAGTTCGGCGATCGGCGTGGGCGAGCCGTCCTCCGCGTACAGCGGACGCGGCACCGGCACGGCGAACCAGAACGGCGAGAAGTCACCGGCCGGCTGCGCCTGCGCGGGCGGCGGGGTCTGCCCGGCCTGCGGCTGCGGCTGGGGCTGCCCCCCGAAGGACTGGCCGCCCTGCGGCTGACCCGGCTGACCGCCGTAGGGCGCACCCGGCTGCGGCTGGCCCGCGCCGGCGCCCGGGTAGCCGTAGCCACCCTGCGGCTGGCCGCCGTAGGGCTGCGGGGCCATCGGCTTCGGGCCGCCCATGAGGGGCGCCTTCAGCGCAGGAACGATCAGCCCCGCGACCGCACCGGCGGCGAGCACGAGGGCGGCGATCAGGCCGAGGATGAGGCCGACACCGGCGTCGGGCGATTCGCCGCCGCCGGCGCCGAGGTCGAAGTAGAAGCCATAGGACTGGTCGGTGTCGAAGATCGCGCCGAGCGAGCTCCAGGCGGCGGCGATGGCGAACGCCACACCGAGCTGACCGAGGTCCAGGCCCGCGACCTTGCGCTGCTGCGGCAGCGCGCGGCCCACGACGATGAGTACGGCACCGATGATGCCGAGCAGGTACACGCTGAGCAGCAGGTTGCCGTTGTCCCAGGCGTTCGGCAGCTTGTCGCTGTCGCCGCCTTCGGCGTCAAGGGTGTCGAGGAACGATGCAATGAAGAGCAACACCGCTGCTCCGATCACCACGCCGTCGCCTCGAGTGAGGGAGCGGAAATTCACTTCAGGTCCTTCGTCAGTCGTCTCGTCAGTGGAGGCGTCGCTGTCGCCGTAGTCGCGTTCGTGTCGCGGTGCGCGAAGCGCGGGGGTGGCCCCTCATCGTAGGGAGGACAATATCGTCCGGACACGCGGGGTGTCTGCTCGGGATAAAGACGTCCACGCTTCATCGCGAAGACGTTCACCTCTACTTCCGCAGGAATCCCGCGATTCCCTCAGAAATGCCCTGCGCCGCCTTCTGACGCCACTCGCCGCTCTTCAGCAGCGCCGCGTCCTTCGCGTCCCGCATGTTGCCGCACTCGATGAACACCTTGGGAACGGTGGAGAGATTGAGGCCGCCGAGGTCCTTGCGGACGTCGAGGCCGGTGCCGCCGCCGACGTAGTTGGAGGGGGCGCTGCCGGTCGCGCCCACGAAGGCTCCGGCGATGCGTTCGCCCAGCTCGGCGGAGGGGGCGACGATCGCGGAGGTGTCGGCGGCGCCGGACTTCACCTTCGCGGGCAGGATCACGTGGTAGCCGCGGTTTCCGGCGCCTGAGCCGTCGGCGTGGATGGAGACCACCGCGTCGGCGTTGGCCTTGTTGCCGATCCGGGCGCGCTCGTCGACGCACGGGCCCCAGGGGCGGTCGCCGTCCTGGGTGAACTTGACCGTGGCGCCCTGCTTTTCGAGCAGGACGCGCAGGCGACGGGAGACGTCCAGGGTGAACTTCGCCTCGGTGTAGCCGTCGTTGGTCGACGTGCCCGTCGTGTCGCACTCCTTGTGGTTCGTCCCGATGTCGACCTGGCGATTGATCTCCGCCGTGTGACGGAAGTTCCCGGGGTTGTGGCCGGGGTCGACCACGACGACCTTGCCCTTGAGGGGGCCGTCGGCGGCGGGCCGGCGCGGGGGCGTCTTCGTGGCCGAATCGTTGTCGTCGCCGCCCTCGCCCTTGCCGCTCTTGCCGTCTTTACCCTTTTCCTCCTCCCCGCCGGGCTTGCTGGGCCCGCCGGGCTCGCCGGTTCCCGAGGAGGCGGACGCGTCCTTTCCGGCGGACGCGCTCGACGACGCCGGCAGCGATCTCGCGGGTTCGTTCCCGTCGGACCCGCTCGTCGCCTGGTGGATGAGCCAGCCCGCCAGACACGTCGGTACGAGCACGGCGACGGCCACCGTCAGTGGACGGCCGATGCGGCGCTTGGGCGGCTGGGACGGATCGAATTCCGGACCTACGTACGACACGAGGGCGAGCCTATCCGTGGGGCCGGATCCCCGCTCGGGTACGCGGCGACGGTCAGATCCCCGGACCCGTCCGGCGCAGCACCCGCAGCGACTCCGTCACCGCCGTCTCGGTGAACGCGCCGGACTCCAGGGCCCTGAGGTAGACGCGGTAGGGCGCCTGCCCGGTCATGATGTCGACCGGGTCGGGGAACACGTCGTGGATGACGAGCAGCCCGCCCTCCGCGACGTGCGGCGCCCAGCCCTCGTAGTCGGCCGTGGCGTGCTCGTCCGTGTGGCCGCCGTCGATGAAGACCAGGCCGAGCGCGCCGCCCCACGCCTTCGCCACCTGCGGCGAGCGCCCGACGACCGCGATCACGTGGTCCTCCAGGCCAGCCCTGTGCAGCGTGCGGCGGAAGGTGGGCAGCGTGTCCATCCGGCCGACCTCGGGGTCCACCGTCTCCGGGTCGTGGTACTCCCAGCCGGGCTGCTGCTCCTCGCTGCCGCGGTGGTGGTCCACGGTGATCGCGACGACGCCGGCCTGCCGGGCCGCGTCCGCCAGCAGGATCGTGGAGCGGCCGCAGTACGTGCCGACCTCCAGGAGGGGCAGGCCGAGCGCCGCGGCTTCCGTCGCGGCCGCGTACAGCGCGAGCCCCTCGTCGCGGGGCATGAAGCCCTTGGCGGCCTCGAAGGCGGCGAGAATCTCCGGCTTGGGCTCGGCGGCCATGGCTTCCTCCGGGGCGTGTGCGGGGGTGGGGTGGTCCGGCTCATGATGCACGGCACCCCCGCCACTGTGGTGACGGGGGTACATGGCGGTTGCCTCGCTCAGGCCGGGACGTCGCTCTCGCTCTCGCGCGGCAGGGCGAGGTCCATCCGGACCGGGCGGTTCTCGCCGGGGTGGGCCGCCGCCGAGGCCAGCGGCCCGTGACCCGCGGCGCGCACCGCCAGGACGTACGAACCGTCCCCGGGCACCGCCAGCTCGTACTGTCCGCCGTCGTCCGTCAGGGCCGCGCCCGCCTGCTGCCCCCTGCGGTCGATGAGCGTCACCTTCGCGCGGGGCACGGGCGTCCCGGCCGCGTCCCGCACCTGGCCGTGGAAGCCGGCGAGCGCCTCGGTGGCGCGCTCCAGGTTGGCGTCCTCCTCGCTGCTCGCCCGCAGTTGCGTGGTCGTGGAGCGGCGTGCGGAGGGCAGCAGCAGGGCGAAGAGCAGGCCGACGGCGACCGCTCCCGTGGCGATCAGGAACGAGACGCGGAAGCCGTGCATGGTGGGCACGGCGACGCCGCCGACGTGGTCCGCGGTGTTGGCGAGGACCATGCCGATCACGGCGCTCGACACCGACGTGCCGATCGAGCGCATCAGCGTGTTGAGGCCGTTGGCCGCGCCCGTCTCGGACGGGTCGACCGAGCCGATGATGAGGGCGGGCAGTGAGGAGTAGGCGAGGCCGATGCCCGCGCCGAGGAGCACCGAGATGACGACGGTCTGCCAGGCGGCGCTCATCAGGCCGAGGCCGGCGCCGTAGCCGATCGCGATGATCAGCATGCCGAGGATGAGGGTGACCTTCGGGCCGTACTTCGCCGAGAGGCGGGCGTAGACCGGGGCGGTGAACATCATCGTCAGGCCGAGCGGCATCACGCACAGGCCCGCGACGACCATCGACTGGCCGAGGCCGTAGCCGGTCGCCGAGGGCAGCTGGAGGAGCTGGGGCAGGACGAGCGAGACGGCGTAGAAGGCGACACCGACCATGATCGAGGCGAGGTTGGTGAAGAGCACCGAGCGGCGGGCCGTGGTGCGCAGGTCCACCAGCGGGGCCTTCAGGCGCAGCTCCATCACGCCCCACAGGACGAGGACGACGGCGGCGGCGCCGAAGAGGCCGAGCGTCAGGGCCGAGGACCAGCCCCAGTCGCTGCCCTTGGTGATGGGGAGGAGGAAGAGGACGAGGCCGGCGGAGAGTCCGAACGCGCCGAGTACGTCGAAGGTGCCCTGGGCGCGGACCGGGCTCTCCGGGACGAAGACGAGGGTCAGGACGATGGCGAGGACGCCGAGGCCCGCCGCGCCGAAGAAGAGGGCGTGCCAGTCGGCGTGCTGCGCGGTGAGCGCGGCGAGCGGGAGGGCGAGGCCGCCGCCGACGCCGATGGAGGAGCTCATCAGGGCCATCGCCGAGCCGAGCTTCTCGCGGGGCAGCTCGTCGCGCATCAGGCCGATGCCGAGCGGGATGGCGCCCATGGCGAAGCCCTGGAGGGCGCGGCCCACGATCATCACGATGAGGTTGTCGGTGAAACCGCAGACCAGTGAGCCGACGACCATCACGGCGAGGCTGCTGAGCAGCATCTTCCGCTTGCCGTAGAGGTCGCCGAGGCGGCCCATGATCGGCGTGGAGACGGCGCCCGCGAGCAGGGTCGACGTCATGACCCAGGTGGCGTTCGACGGCGAGGTGTCGAGCAGTGCGGGCAGGTCCTTGATGACCGGCACGAGCAGGGTCTGCATGACCGCGACGACGATGCCGGAGAAGGCGAGTACGGGGACGACTCCGCGTATGCCGCGTGGGTGGGTCGTCGACATCGACATAGGTGGGGGCCTCCGGCGGAAGGTCGGGTTCGGCAGGTACTTGTACGTCGAACCTGTATCCCGGGGCGACTATTCCGACGGATGTCGTACGAGGGGAATTCTTGACCCGCTGTTAACCGAGTCATCAGCTACCGGGGTGCCCCCCGCGTGCACGGCAACCCCACCTGACCTTCCGTCAGATTGCAACGTGTTCTACTCTGCCTCCGTCCCGGCAGCTGCCACCGGCGAGGATGCGCAGGGAGGTCGCGATGGGCATCGAAATCACGCGAGAACAAGGGGAGTTGGCATCGGCGACCCGCGGCTGGCTCACCCGCGCGGCATCCGCAGGGGAGGGCCCCACGCCCCTGGCAGCCTCCCCGCCTCAACACAGGTCCGGCTCAACGTCGTCGCCGAGCGGATCCTCGGTCTGCCCCGTGACTGATCCCGTGACCCGTCCCATGACTGGAGGACTTTCGTGAAGGCGTACGTCGTTGGTGTCGGGATGACCCGGTTCGAGAAGCCCGAGACGCGGGACTGGCAGTACTGGGACATGGCGAAGGAGGCCGGCGACAAGGCGCTCGCGGACGCCGGCATCACGTACGACCGCATCGAGCAGGCCGCCGTCGGCTACTGCTTCCAGGCCTCGACGGCAGGACAGCGCGCCGTCTACGAACTGGGCCTCACCGGCATCCCCGTCTACAACGTCAACAACAACTGCGCGACGGGGTCGACCGCGCTCATGCTGGCCCGCCAGTTCGTCGAGGGCGGCCTCAGCGACTGCGTGCTCGCGCTGGGCTTCGAGAAGATGACGCGCGGGGCGCTGGGAGGCGGGGGCGAGGGGGACTTCGCGACGTCTCCCGTCGCCCGCCACTACGGCGTCATGGCCGCGCGCCACGGCTTCGAGATGACCCCGCCCACCGCGCAGATCTTCGGCAACGCGGCCCGCGAGCACATGGAGAAGTACGGCACTACCGAGGCACAGCTCGCCGCGGTCGGCGCCAAGAACCACCGGCACTCGGTGAACAATCCGTACGCCCAGTTCCAGGACGCGTACACCGTCGACGAGATCCTCGCCGCCAGGACCATCCACCGCCCCCTCACCAAGCTCCAGTGCTCCCCGACGTCGGACGGCTCGGCGGCGGCGGTCGTGGTCTCGGAGCGGTTCGTGGAGCGGCACGGCCTCGCGGGGCGCGCGGTGGAGATCGCCGCCCAGGCCATGACCACCGACACCGGTGAGTCCTTCGCCTCCGGGTCCTGCGTCGACGCCGTCGGACAGCCGATGTCGCGGGAGGCGGCGCGCCAGGTGTACGAGAGGTCCGGGCTCGGCATCGAGGACGTGGACGTCGTCGAGCTGCACGACTGCTTCTCCGTCAACGAACTCCTGACGTACGAGGCGCTCGGCATGTGCGCGCCCGGCGAGTCGGGAGAGCTCGTCGAGAGCGGCGCGACGACGTACGGCGGACGCTGGGTCGTGAACCCCTCCGGCGGCCTCATCTCCAAGGGCCACCCGCTGGGCGCGACCGGCATCGCACAGATCGCCGAGCTGACCTGGCAGCTGCGCGGCGAGGCGGCGGCGCGCCAGGTCGAGGGGGCGCGGGTGGGGCTCGCGCACAACATCGGCCTCGGCGGGGCGGCGGTGGTGACACTGCTGCGCGGATAGGCGGCGGTGGTGACGCTGCCTCGCGGGTAGCGGGGCGGGCGGGGCGTTCGACCGGCGGGGCGTTCGACCTAGGCCTCTGGGACCAGAGGGGAAGGAGCGAACGCCCGATGCGTCGCTCGAATTCCGCTTGAGAGGATGGCTGTCATGGTCCAGACGCCCTCCACCACTTACACAGCCGGTACGGCCCCCGTATCCTCCCCCTCCCGGTCCGCTCGCTCGCCGCGGAAGCCCGTCCCGGTGTGGGCGGTCCTGCTCACCGCCTGCGCCGGCCAGTTCCTGGTCGTCCTCGACGTGTCCGTGGTGAACACCGCGCTGCCGTCGATGCGGTCCGACCTGGGCATGAGCGCCATCGGTCTGCAGTGGGTCGTCAACGCGTACTCCATAGCCTTCGCCGGTTTCATGCTGCTCGGCGGGCGGGCCGGGGACCTCTTCGGACGCAAGCGCATGTTCCTCGTGGGGCTCGGCCTCTTCACCGCCGCCTCCCTCGGCGGCGGCCTCGCGCAGGCCGAGTGGCAGCTCCTCGCGGCCCGGGCCGTGCAGGGCCTCGGCGCCGCGGTCCTCGCACCGTCGACGCTGACGATCCTCACCTCCGCGGTGCCCGAGGGCCCGGCGCGGGCGCGGGCCATCGGCGTCTGGTCGGCGGTCGGCGCGGGCGGCGGCGCGGCGGGCGGTCTGGTCGGCGGCGTCCTGACCGACCTGCTCTCCTGGCGCTGGGTGCTCCTGATCAACGTGCCGGTCGGCGCGCTGGTGATCGTCGCGGGCCTGGCCTGGCTCACCGAGAGCAGGGCCGACCGGACGCGCCGCCTGGACGTGCCGGGCGCGGTCCTCGTCACGGCCGGACTCGCCACCCTCGCGTACGGCATCGTGCAGACCGAGGAGAAGGGCTGGACGGCCGCGTCGACCCTGGTGCCCCTGGCCGCCGGGCTCGCGCTCCTCGCGGCCTTCCTCGTGGTGGAGTCGCGCACGAAGGCGCCGCTGATGCCGCTGAAGCTGTTCAAGGTGCGGACGGTGTCGGCGGCGAACGCCGCGATGTTCGTGTGCGGCGGCGGCATGTTCGCCATGTGGATGTTCATGACGCTCTACACCCAGAACGTCCTCGGTTACTCCCCGCTGAAGGCGGGCCTCGCCCTCATGCCGTCCTCGCTCACCGTCGTCCTCGGCTCGATGCTCGCGCCGCGCCTGATGCCGGTGATCGGCGCGAAGAGCGTCTCCGTCCTCGGCATCCTCGTGGCCGCGGCGGGCTTCGGCTGGCAGTCGCTCGCGATGACGGTCGACGGGGCGTACGTGACGTCGATCCTGCTGCCCGGCATGGCGATGATGCTCGGCGCGGGCCTCGCCACGACGCCGCTCGCCTCACTCGCCACCTCGGGCGCGGCGGCCGGCGACGCGGGGCTCGTCTCCGGCCTGGTCAACACCTCCCGCACGATGGGCGGCGCGCTCGGCCTCGCGGTGCTGTCCACGGTGGCCGCCGCGCAGATGAACGGCTCGGCGTCGCGGCAGGCGCTCACGGACGGATACGCGATGGCGTTCCGCACGAGCGGGTTCATTCTGCTGGCGGGTGTGGTGGTGCTGCTCCTGTGGATGCCGAAGCAGCGAAGCTCCTCACAGGACTGAGGGGGTGAGGGGGTGAGGGGAGAGGGACAGGGGGTCACAGCCACCCCTGCTGCCGGGCCTCCCGCACCGCCTCCATCCGGTTCCGCGTCCCCGTCTTGCCGATCGCGGCGGACAGATAGTTCCGTACGGTCGACTCCGACAGATGCAGCCTGCCCGCGATGTCGGCGACCGTGGCGCCGTCCACGGAGGCCTTGAGGACGTCGGCCTCGCGGCCGGTCAGGGGGTTCGGACCCGCGCTCAGCGCGGCCGCGGCGAGCGCCGGGTCGATCACCGTCTCGCCCCGCAGCGCCCGCCGGACCGCCTCGGCGAGCTCCTCGACGGGCCCGTCCTTGACCAGGAAGCCGACCGCGCCCGCTTCCATGGCCCGGCGCAGATAGCCGGGCCTGCCGAAGGTGGTGAGGATGAGGACCCGGCAGTCCGGGCACTCCTCGCGCAGCTCGGCCGCGGCGTCCAGGCCGCTGCGGCCCGGGAGTTCGATGTCGAGCAGCGCCACGTCCGGCCGGGCGGCCAGCGCCGCGTCCACGATCTCGTCGCCCGCCCCGACCTGCGCGACGACCTCGATGTCCGCCTCGAGCCCGAGCAACAGCGCGAGCGCACCCCGCATCATGCCCTGATCCTCGGCGAGGAGAACCCTGATGGAGCTGGTGGGGCGGTGGTCCTGCGGCATCTCGTTCACGGGGAACAGGGTATGACCGGTGTGGGTGCGCGCCGTCTCGTCCGGCGGCACCATGGCGGCATGGGCGGGGAATGGCTGACGCCCCTCATCACCGGCACAGCCGGGATCACAGGGGTGGTCTTCACCTGGCTGACCGGTGCGCAGGGCAGATCGCACACCGAGCGCATGGTCACTCAGGCACGGGAGGCGGAACAGCGTGCGCGTCTCCTCAAGGAGCGGAGAGACGCCTACTGGACCACGGAGAGACGGGTCGAGATGAGTGCCGATGCGCTGATCGGCCTCTTCACCTTCGGCAGCGACGAGGCCCGGGAGTTCATCCACGAGTGGCGTGCCGCCGCCGACCAGGAGGACCTGGCCAGGATGAACGACGTGGCCGAGAGGTTCCGGGCGCTGGTCAAGGACGAGTTGAGGGCCGGGTGGTGAGCCGCTCACCGCTCTTGCCTGGCGGGGGCGGGGGCCGCCTCGGTGGCCGGGAGGATCGCTGTGACGTGGAAGCCGGTGCCGGGGGTCGGGGTCGAGGTGAGGGAGCCGCCGGCTGTCGTGAGGCGTTCGGTCAGGCCCTTCAGGCCGGTGCCGGGTGCCCCGGCACCCCCGCCGCGGCCGTCGTCCGTGATGTCCAGGCGGGTCTGTTCGGGGGTGCCGGTGACCTCGATCTCGCAGTGGGTGGCGCCGGAATGGCGTACCACGTTCGTGGCGCACTCGCGGACCACCCAGCCGAGGAGCGCCGCGGTCTGCGGGGCGAGGGGCGGGCCCGACTGGCGTACGACCGTGTCGATGCCCGCCGCGCCGAGCAGATCGCGGGCGCGGTCGAGCTCCGTGGCGAGGCTCCCCTCGCGGTAGCCGGTGACGGCCTCGCGGATCTCGGTGAGCGCCTGTCGGCCGACGGACTCGATGTCGGCGACCTGGCCGAGCGCCGCGTCCAGATCGCGGGGGGCAAGGCGGCGGGTGGCCTCCGCCTTCACCACGATCACGGAGAGCGTGTGGCCGAGCAGGTCGTGCAGGTCCCGGGAGAAGCGGAGACGTTCCTTCTCGACGGCGGTACGGGCCAGTTCCTCGCGGGTGGCGCGGAGTTCACGGACGGCCTCGGACAGGGAGAGGATCGCGGCGGTCACCATCGTCGAGAGGAACGTGCCGTAGGCGATGTTCACCGCACCCCAGCCGTCCCGGAAGCCGCCGACGACCCCGGCGAGCGTGCTCAGGCCCAGCCCCACGGGGCCGAGGCCGCGCCCCCGCACGACGGCTCCGGTGGCGAGGCCGAGGAGGGGGAAGAACATCAGCCAGTTGCCGCCGTAGCCCGCGGCGAGGGCGACGGTGAGCACGGCCAGGGCGCCGAGGGCCCCGAACGTGGCGGGTGCCGTGCGCTTCTCCTTGTCGAAGGCACGGAACACGACGGCGATGTAGAGGGAGTTGAAGGCGAGCAGGCCCACGCCCGCGATCCACGGGTTGGGCGTCTTGCCCTGGAAAAGGTGCGAGAAGGCGCCCATGCCCATGAGCAGCCAGGGCAGCAGGGCGAAGCCGTTGGGCGGACCGAACTCGTGCGGAGGGATCTCGCCCGCCTTCTTCTTCGCGCGCCAGGCGGGCTTGGCCTCCGCCCACTCGGACTTCCACGCCCGGCGGGCGCGCCGCCACTCGTGCATCCGGCAGCTGACCTTGTTCTTCCAGGGCATGTCTACGTTCCTCGTCCTCCGGCTCGTACGGCTCGTACGGCTCGCGCGTCTCATACGGCTCGTACGGCTCACGCGGTGCGCGCGGCCCGCCGGTACGACACAACAGCGTACGAACCGAACGCGAGCAGCCAGCAGAGCAGGACCGCCACGGTGACGAGGCCCGGCGCCTCGTGCTCGGTCACCGCGACGCCGAGATCCGCGAACCGGTGGGTGGGCGTGTAGTCCGCGACGGTGCGCAGCCAGTCGGGGAACAGGACGGTCGGGAACCACAGGCCGCCGAGGACCGCGAGGCCGAGGTTGCAGGCGACGTTGACGACACCGGTGGACTGGGCGGTGAGGCGGTAGCCGTTGCCGAGCCCGAGGAAGGTGAACGGCAGCGAGCCGAGCCACAGCAGCAGCGTGGCCGCCGCCCACTGCCAGGCGTCCATGCGTACGCCGTTGACCAGGCCGCCCGCGACGAATACCGCGGCGATCGAGGGGAGCACGGTCACCGAACCGTTCAGGGCCCGGCCCGCGACGACCTGGCGCGGGGTCATCGGCGTGACCCTGAGCTGCCGCAGCCAGCCGACGGACTTGTCCTCGGCGACGCCGGTGCCGGCGTTCATGGCCGCGCCCAGCGCACCGTACGCGGCCATGCCGATCATCGACTGCGTCTTCCAGGCGTCCGCGTCGTCCCCGCCGACGTTGGTGAACAGCAGGTACATCATGACCGGCATCGCGACCGCCGAGATCACATAGCCGGCGTCCCGCAGCGTCCTGCGGATCTCGAGTCGGAGGTAGGCGAGCATCAGAAGGTCTCCAGAGCGGTCGGGGAGGCGGAGGCTGTCGGGCGGTCGGAGGTGAGGGCGAGGAACGCGTCGTCCAGGGAGGCCGGTGCGACCTCGAGACCCCGGATCGCGCCGAGCGAGGCGAGCGCGAGGACCGTCGCGTCCGAGTCGTCGGTACGCAGCCGGGCCCGGCCGCCCCGCACCTCCAGGGAGCGCACCCCGGGCAGCTCGGCGAGTCCGGCCGTGCCGCCGCCCGCCAGGTCGACGGAGACGAGGCTGCCGCCGGCGGCGCGCCGCAGCCGGTCCCCGGTGCCGTCGGCGACGACCCTGCCGCGGTCGAGGACGACGATCCGGTCGGCGTGCGCCTCGGCCTCCTCCAGGTAGTGGGTGGAGAAGAGGACGGTGTGGCCGCGCCGCGCGTAGGTGCGCATCGAGGTCCAGAAGGCGTTGCGGGCCTCTACGTCGAGGGCGGCGGTCGGCTCGTCCAGCACGAGCAGCGCCGGGTCGCCGACCAGCGCCACGGCGAACCGCACCCGCTGGCTCTGGCCCCCGGACAGCCGGTCCACGCGCCGGTCGGCGAGTCCGGCGATGCCCGCGAGGTCGAGGGCGCGGGCGACGGACATCGGCCGGGGGTACGTCCGGGCCACGAAGGAGACCAGTTCGCGGACGGTGACGCGCGGCACCTGGCGGCCCTCCTGCAGCATCGCGCCGACCAGGCCGGCGGCCACGGCGTGCGCCGGGGAGCGGCCGAAGAGCCGGACCGTGCCCGCGTCGGGGTCGTTCAGGCCGAGCAGGAGGGAGAGCGTGGTGGACTTGCCCGCTCCGTTGCGGCCGAGCAGCGCGACGGTCTCGCCCCGCCCGATCCGCAGGTCGACGCCGTCCACGGCGCGGACCCCGCCGAAGGTCTTGACGGCGCCTTCGAACGCCACGGCGGGCCCGCCCTCCGATGCGTTCGTCATGGCTGCGACTGATGTCTTCTTCATGACCACGACGCTACGAAGCCGGGGCGGGGCGGCGGCAGATGCGGTTGTACGGACCCGGCCGGTACAAATGTCACCGTCGCCGGTCGGCGGGTCCGGGATCTGACGTCGCGTCAGGAGGGTTCACAAGTGCTGGGGCCTCGGCTATACATGGGTTCGCCGGACTGGAACGCGTTCTAGAACCGGCCGGTTCGCGGACCGTTCGCGAAAGCGGCCTCCGGCCCTGTCACGACCTCGGTGCGGCCGACGGTGCGGACGGTCGCACCGAGGTCTTCTCCCGTCGGCCCAAGGAGCTGCCCCCCGATGCCCATCGACGCCGAGAAGGCCATGGCCGCCGAGCCCCGGTCCGCCGAGATCGCCTGGGACCACAAGGACGTCCAGCTCTACCACCTGGGCATCGGCGCCGGACTGCCCGCCACGGACCCGGCCGAGCTGCGCTACACCCTGGAGTCCCGGCTGCACGTCCTGCCCAGCTTCGCCACCGTCGCGGGCGCGGGCATGGGCGTCGTCGGCGGGCTCTCCGCACCCGGCATCGAGGTGGACCTGGCCGCAGTCCTGCACGGCGGCCAGAGCATCACGCTGCACCGCCCCATCCCGGTCAGGGGCGCGGCCGTCACCACCTCCCGGGTCGCCGCCGTCTACGACAAGGGGAAGGCCGCGATCCTCGTCCTGCGCTCCGAAGTCGCCGACGACGACGGCCCGTTGTGGACGAGCGACGCACAGATCTTTGTACGCGGCGAGGGCGGATTCGGCGGCGATCGCGGGCCCTCCACGCGTGCGCCCGCACCCGAGGGCGACCCCCACCTGGAGGTCGAGCGCCCCGTCCGCGAGGACCAGGCGCTCCTCTACCGCCTCTCCGGGGACTGGAACCCGCTGCACGCCGACCCCGAGTTCGCCGCGCTCGCCGGCTTCGACAAGCCGATCCTGCACGGCCTGTGCACCTACGGAATGACGCTCAAGGCCGTCGTCGACACCCAGCTCGGCGGGGACGTGACCCGCGTCCGCGGCTACAGCACCCGCTTCACCGGCGTCGTCTTCCCCGGCGAGACGCTGCGGATCCGCATGTGGCGCACCGAGGGCCGCGTCCAGGCCACGGTCACGGCGGTCGAGCGGGACGACGCGCCGGTCCTCGCCGACACGGTCGTCGAACACGCCTGAGGCGTCGAACGCGTCTGAGGCGTCGAATACGTCTTCGTACGAGAGGAGCCGCACCATGCGCGCAGCCGTACTGCACGAGACAGGCCAGGAGAAGCTCGAAGTCCTCGACGACCTGGAGACGGCGGGCTTCGGCCCCGGCAAGGTGAAGATCCGGGTCCGGGCGACCGGGCTCTGCCACTCCGACATCTCGGCGATGAGCGGTGTGCTACCGCAGCCCGCCCCCTTCGTCCCCGGCCACGAGGGCGCCGGCGAGATCGTCGACGTCGGCGACGGCGTGAGCGGCCTCGCCCAGGGCGACCGGGTCCTCCTCTGCTGGCTGCCCGCCTGCGGCACTTGCCCCGCCTGCAAACGCGGCCAGACCCACCTCTGTCTCGCCGGGTTCATGAACGCGGGCACCCCCAACTTCAAGCGCCCTGGCGGTGACGTCTTCGGTTTCGCGGGCACCGGCACGTTCGCCGAGGAGGTCGTCGTCGACGCCGGGTGCGCCGTGCCGATCCCGGACGACGTGCCCTTCGACATCGCGGCGCTGATCGGCTGCGGTGTGACGACGGGGCTCGGCGCGGCCGTCAACACCGCGGACGTGGCGGTCGGTTCGTCGGTCGCGGTGATCGGCTGCGGCGGCGTCGGCATCTCCGCGATCCAGGGCGCCCGGCTCAAGGGCGCGGCGCAGATCGTCGCGGTCGACCCGGTCGCGTCGCGCAGGGAGGCGGCGCTCGCGTTCGGCGCCACGGAGGCGGTGCCGCCCGACGAACTGGCCGACGCCAAGCAGCGGATCACCGCGGGCGAGGGCTTCGACTACGTCTTCGAGGTCGTCGGCAAGTCGGCCACGACCCGCACGGCGTACGAGACGACGCGGCGCGGCGGCACGCTCTGCGTCGTCGGCGCGGGCGCCATGGACGACCATCTCCAGCTCAACATGTTCGAGCTGTTCTTCGACGAGAAGCGCATCCTGCCCTCCATGTACGGCGGAGGGGACGTCCTCACGTCGTACGAGCGGGCCATCGCGCTCTGGCGGGCGGGACGCATCGACCTGACGGGGATGATCACGCACCGCGTGCAGCTCGCCGAGGTCAACGAGGCGCTGGACCAGATGCGCACGGGCGTCGCGCTGCGCACCTGCATAGAGATCTGACCCCGCAAGGCCCTACCTCCGCAAAGACCCAGTTTCGCCAGGACCAGCTCCGGAAGGACTTTGATGTCACTGCCACTTGAGGGTCTGTCCGCGATCGTCACCGGTGCGGGCCGCGGGCTCGGCCGTGCCGAGGCGCTGGAACTGGCCCGGCTCGGCGCGAGCGTCGTCGTCAACGACTTCGGGCAGCCGGGGCGCGACGGCTCGGGTGAGTCGTCGGCGGCGCCCGCCGAGGAGGTCGCGGCCGAGATCAGGTCGGCGGGCGGGCAGGCCGTCGCCCACACCGGCGACGTCGCGGACCACGAGCAGGCCCGCGGTCTGGTGCGGTCGGCGGTCGAGACGTACGGAAAGCTCGACATCCTGGTCAACAACGCGGGCATCCTGCGGGACCGGATGATCTTCTCGATGAGCGAGTCCGAGTGGGACTCGGTCATCCGCGTCCACCTCAAGGGCCACTTCAACACCACCCACTTCGCGTCGGCCCACTGGCGCGAGCGCTCCAAGGCGGCGGGCGGCCCGGTCCACGGCCGGATCGTCAACACCTCGTCCGAGGCCTTCCTCGCCGGGTCGGCGGGCCAGCCCAACTACGCGGCGGCGAAGGGCGGCATCGTCGGCCTGACGACGTCGACGGCGCTGGCCCTCGCCAAGTACGGGGTGACCGCCAACGCCATCTGCCCCCGGGCCCGTACGCGAATGACGGAGGACGTCTTCGCCGGGTTCGAGGAGCCGTCGGAAGGACGGCTCGACCCGCTGGCGCCCGAGCATGTCGCCCCGCTGGTGGGGTATTTGGCGTCACCCGCCGCGGGGCGGGTCAACGGCCAGCTGCTCGTCGTCCACGGCGGCATGGTGGCCGTCGTCGAGCGGCCCAAGGTGGCGGCGAAGTTCGACGCGGCGAAGGAGACGTTCACCTTCGACGAGCTGGACGGGGCGCTCTCCCCCTACTACGCGGAACGCCCGGCGAACGAGACGTTCGCGGCGGCGGAGGTCCTGGGCCTCAAGCGGGGCTGAGCCCACCCCGAGCCGGAGAGACGGAGAAAGGCCCCGCCCCGTGCCGCTCGTGACGGCGTGGGGCGAGACCTTTCTGCGACGAGCCACCCGGTGTCAGGACTGCTGGTCCTGCCTGCGGTGCCGCCCCCGCGGCGCCGTCGCCTCGTCGTGCTCGGCCACCGGTCCCCGGTGCCTGCCGGCGCCGGCGTGCGCGCCGGTGGGCACGGTCGCCGGCCGCTGTGGCGCGGTGTTCTGCTGTGTCTCCGTGACGGTCTCGGTCATAGTCAAGCCATTCACCCCGTAAAGAAGATCGTTCGTACAGCCGGGCGAGTCTAACCGCCCGCCGTCCGCCCGCCGAGGGGTGCCTGCTGCAGCGGTACGGGGCGTGCCGCCGCGGGCTTCGTGGGGTGCGCCGGAGGTGGCTGCGGGGTGGGTTCCGGGGTGGGGGCGGGGGCGGATGTGGAGGCGGGCGCGGGGTCGGGGGCGGGGGGTGCGGGGCCCCGCACCCGGGCCACTCCGCACGGCACCGCGCCCGTCGCGTACGGCAGGCACAGGGTGCCGTCCCGCGTCCACCACCCCGACCCGGTCAACCACCCCGGCGGCGCGGCCAGTTGCTGCACCTGCCGCCGGGCCGGCCGCCACAGCCCGAGCCAACTGCCCCCGCTTCCGCGGCCCGCACCGCCTCCTGCCGCCGGGCCGTCGATCCGCAGCGCCACCCCGCAGGACTCCGGCGTGAGCACCTGCCCCGGCTGGATCGCGAACGGTGTCGCCGTCAGGCCCGGCAGCCGCAGGCTCTCGGGGAAGCGGACCGGCCGCGTACCGCCGAGGACGCCCCAGCCCAGGCGGTGCTCGCCCGGGGCGTCGGAGCGGATCAGGAGCAGGCCGCTGCCCGCGTCGGCGAGCAGCAGCCGGTCGTCGCTGTCCTCGGAGATCTGGAGCAGCGGGGAGACCTCGCCGCCGCGCTCCAGGTCCACCGCGACCGTCTTGGTGCGGCCGTCCAGCTCGCGGTCCAGGGCGAGCAGCCGGTCCGTGCCGTCCAGCCAGACGCCGCCCGAACACCGGCCGGGCACCTCGGCGAGGTGCTCCGGCCCGAAGGAGCCGCCCGCCACCAGCCAGACGTCCGAGGCACGCGCGCCGGGTGCGAGGGCGTACGCGCGAGTGCCGCCCGGCGCGGGCGGCAGCAGGCTCAGCTCGCCGCACTCCACGGCCCCCAGCGGCACCTCACCGGTGGCCGGGCCCGTCGGGTACAGCAGGGCGAAGGTGTGCCGCTCGCCCACCACGCGGTGGATGAGGACACGGCCGTCGGCCATCGGGAGCACTTCCGTGGCCGGCTCCTCCGGCTGGTTGCCGGGCAGCGGCACGGCGTACGGCTCGGCGGAGCCGAGGGTCCAGCGTTCGGGATACCAGGAGTCCGGTGCGCCCGCGGCACGGGCGAGGCGCGCGGCGTACGACCCGTCCGCCGCGATCGTGCACCCCGCGGCGCGGGCGGGGGTACGGACGCGGGCGCGGGCCCGCGTCGGTGGCGGCGCCGGGGGCGCCGGTGGTGCTGGTGGCGCTGTCATCGTGGGTGTCACCTCCGGCCCCGAAGCTAGTTTTCGTACGCACTGACGTGGCACCGACGAGCGTCCGCTTCACACAGAAGGGTGGAGATGTCCGGATTCGCCTGAGGGGGCGGGAGCGGTTGTGCTGCGCGGGGCTCTTCCGCGCCGTCGGCCGGTCGCTCGCGCGGCTCGGCGCGCCCCCTGCTGAGGCCCTCCGTGGTGGTCCGGTAGCGGCGAGTGACGCACGACATGCCGAGGGCGGCGGGAAGGTAGCCTTTCTTCGTGCCCCGTCTGTCTGAAGTCATCGCCGCGCTCGACGCCCTGTGGCCCGCCGAACTGGCCGAGAGCTGGGACGCGGTCGGCACGGTGTGCGGAGACCCCGAAGCGGAGGTCTCCCGGGTCCTCTTCGCCGTCGACCCCGTCCAGGAGATCGCCGACGAGGCGGTCGCGCTGGGAGCCCAGCTCCTGGTCACCCACCACCCCCTCTATCTGCGGGGTACGACGACGGTGGCGGCGTCCACCTTCAAGGGCCGCGTCGTCCACGAGCTGATCAAGCACGACGTCGCGCTGCACGTCGCGCACACCAACGCCGACCGTGCCGACCCCGGAGTCTCCGACGCCCTCGCGGGCGCCCTCGACCTCCGCGTCGTACGCCCCCTCGTGCCGGACCCCGCCGATCCGCACGGCCGCCGCGGCCTCGGCCGGATCTGCGAACTCGACCACCCCCTGACCCTGAGCGAGCTGGCCGAGCGCGCCGCGAAGCGGCTGCCCGCCACCGCGCAGGGCATCCGCGTCGCCGGCGACCCCGCCGCGCCGATCCGTACCGTCGCGGTCAGCGGCGGCTCCGGCGACAGCCTCTTCGACGACGTGCGCGCCGCCGGCGTGGACGCCTTCCTCACCGCGGACCTGCGCCACCACCCGGCGTCCGAGGCCCGCGAACGCACGCCTCTCGCGCTGCTCGACGCGGCGCACTGGGCCACCGAGTGGCCCTGGTGCGAGCTGGCCGCAGCCCAGCTCGACGAGATTTCCGACCGGAACGGATGGGGACTGCGCGTCCACGTCTCGAAGACGGTCACCGATCCCTGGACCGCCCACGCGGCGTCCACCTCTGCCGACACCTCTCAATCCTCTGGAGCCCCCAACTGAACGCCGCGCCCGCCGACCAGATCCGACTGCTCGACGTCCAGGCCCTGGACGTACGCCTGCAGCAGCTCGCGCACAAGAAGAAGTCCCTGCCCGAGCACGCCGAGATCGAGTCGCTGACCAAGGACCTCACGCAACTGCGTGACCTGCTCGTCGCCTCGACGACCGAGGAGAGCGACTGCGCCCGCGAGCAGACCAAGGCGGAGCAGGACGTCGACCAGGTCCGTCAGCGCGCGGCCCGCGACCAGCAGCGCCTCGACTCCGGCGCGGTCACCTCCCCCAAGGACCTGGAGAACCTCCAGAAGGAGATCGTCTCGCTCGCCAAGCGCCAGGGTGACCTGGAGGACGTCGTCCTCGAGGTCATGGAGCGCCGCGAGTCCGCCCAGGAGCGGGTCGCCGAGCTCACCGAGCGGGTCTCCTCGGTCCAGTCGAAGATCGACGACGCGACGGGCCGGCGTGACGCCGCGTTCGAGGAGATCGACGGCGAGGCCGCGACCGTCGGCAAGGAGCGCGAGGTCGTGGCGGCCTCCATCCCGGCCGACCTGCTGAAGCTGTACGACAAGCTGCGCGTGAAGGAGGGCGGCGTCGGTGCCGCCAAGCTCTACCAGCGGCGCTGCGAGGGCTGCCGTCTGGAGCTCAACATCACCGAGGTCAACGAAGTGAAGGCGGCGTCCCCGGACACCGTGCTGCGGTGCGAGAACTGCCGCCGCATCCTGGTCCGTACGTCCGAGTCCGGCCTGTAAGGACCCTCTGGGATGCGGGAGTTCATCGTCGAGGCCGACGGCGGGTCACGGGGCAACCCGGGGCCCGCGGGCTACGGCTCGGTCGTCATCGACGCGGCCACGGGGGAGACCCTGATGGAGGCCGCCGAGTACATCGGCGTCGCGACGAACAACGTCGCGGAGTACAAGGGCCTGGTGGCCGGCCTCAAGGCCGCCCACCGGCTCGACCCGGCCGCCTCGGTGCACGTCCGCATGGACTCCAAGCTCGTCGTCGAGCAGATGTCGGGCCGCTGGAAGATCAAGCACCCCGACATGAAGCCGCTCGCGGCGGAGGCCGCACGGGTCTTCCCCGCCTCCCGGGTGACGTACGAGTGGATCCCCCGCGACCGCAACAAACACGCGGACCGACTCGCCAACGAGGCGATGGACGCGGGCAAGCGGGGCAAGCAGTGGGAGCCGTCGAACTCGACGGCGGCCCTCGACATGTCCGCTGCGCGGGCGGCGGCGGGGGCGCCGGGCCAGCCGGGTGACGCGGCTGGGACGCCGCCGGGCGACGCGGCGGCGGGCGCGGCGCTGGCGCGCGCGGCCCTGGCGACGGCGGCTCGGGGGACCCAGACTTCCGCCGGAACGACGACTCCGCCTGTGGGCGCTTCGGCTTCGGGCGGGGGTGCTGAGGGTTTGGATGCCTCCGCTTCGGCCCGGGGCGGTTCCATTTCGGGGCACGGCGCCTTCGCGTCCGCGCCTGCCGTCGAGCCGGTGCCCTCCGGCGCGCCCCTTCCCGCCTCCGGGGCGGGCACGGGGGAGCGCGTCGATGTTCGGGCGGCGCGGAATGTTTCCGCTTCGCCTGTGGGGTGGGCCGCGGCCGCTGATCTCGGTGCTCCCGCGACCTTCGTGCTGTTGCGGCACGGTGAGACCGCGCTCACGCCGCAGAAGCGGTTCTCCGGGAGCGGGGGGTCCGATCCCGGCCTGTCGGACGTGGGGCGTGGGCAGGCCGAGCGGGCCGCGGCCGCGTTTGCCGCGCGCGGCACCATCCAGGAGGTCGTCTCCTCGCCGCTCAGGCGCTGCCAGGAGACCGCCCGCATCGTCGCCGCCCGCCTGGGACTCGACGTACACCTCGAAGAGGACCTGCGCGAAACGGACTTCGGGGCCTGGGAGGGACTCACCTTCGGTGAGGCGCGCGAGCGCCACCCCGACGAGCTCAACGCCTGGCTCGCGTCCCCGGACGCGGCACCCCCGGGAGGCGAGTCCTTCGCGGCGGTCGCCCGCCGCGTCTCGGCGGCGCGCGACCGGCTGATCGGCGCGTACGCGGGACGCACGGTCCTGCTCGTCACGCACGTCACGCCCATCAAGACGCTGGTGCGGCTCGCGCTCGGCGCCCCGCCGGAGTCCCTGTTCCGCATGGAACTCTCGGCGGCATCGGTGTCTGCCGTGGCGTACTACGCCGACGGCAACGCCTCGCTCCGCCTCCTGAACGACACGTCGCACCTGCGCTAGCGCAGCGCCGCCGCCTCGCGTGCCAGGGACTCGACGCGGTCCCAGTCCTTGGCCGCGACCGCGTCGGCGGGAAGCATCCAACTGCCGCCCACACAGCCGACGTTCTTCAGCCCGAGGTACGTCGGCGCGGTGCCCGCCGTGATCCCGCCCGTCGGGCAGAACCGGGCCTGGGGGAGCGGGGCGCCCAGCGACTTCAGGTAGGCGGTGCCGCCGGCCGCCTCCGCCGGGAAGAACTTCATCTCCTGTACGCCGTGTTCGAGGAGCGCCACGACCTCCGAGGTCGTCGAGACGCCCGGCAGGAACGGCACGCCGGAGCCCTGCATCGCCGCCAGCAGCGACTCCGTCCAGCCGGGGCTGACGAGGAAGCGGGCCCCCGCCGCCACGGAGTCGGAGACGTGCCGCGCCGTGATGACGGTCCCCGCGCCGACCACCGCGTCCGGCACCTCGGCGGCGATCGCCGAGATCGCGTCGAGCGCGACCGGCGTCCGCAGGGTCACCTCGATCGCGGGCAGCCCGCCCGCGACCAGGGCCCGCGCCATGGGCACGGCGTCGTCGACGTCCGAGACGACGACTACGGGGATGACGGGGGCGAGGTCCAGTACGGAGGAGGTCATGAAGGCATCCTGCACCGGCGGGAACAGCATGCGCAAAGCCCATTGCACATGCTGCAATCCTTTAAGTCAGGGCCGGTCAGTGGATCTCCCGCACCACCACGTCCAGCGCCCACGGCTTGCCCGGCTTGGCGGGTGCCTCCGCCTCCACCACGTGCCCCAGGTCGCGCAGCGCCTCGACCAGCTCGGCGGGGTCCTTCGGCTCGGTCCCCGTGGTCAGCAGGGAACGGACGATGCGGCCCTTCGTCGCCTTGTTGAAGTGCGACACGACGGAACGCTTCTCGGTGCCGGTCTTCTCGTCGAGCTGCGCGTGCAGCACACGTACGGTCGCCGTCCGGCCGGCGAGCTCACCCTTCGGCTTCCACGCCGCCGCGTACGCGGACGACCGCAGGTCCAGGACGAGTCCGTCGCCGGCCGCGTCGGGCATGACGGAGGCCATCGGCGTACGCCAGTACGCGCCGAGGGCGCCGGTGCCCGGCAGCTTCACGCCCATCGAGCAGCGGTAGGAGGGGATTTTGTCGCCCACGCCGACGGCGCCCCACAGACCGGAGAAGACCAGCAGCGAGCGGGTGGCGCGGCGCTTGGCGGCGGCGTCGAGGGAGGCGAGGTCGAGGGCGTCGTACAGCACGCCGGTGTAGATCTCCCCGGCAGGGCGGGCGCCGGCCGTGCGCAGCCCGGCGTTCTTCGCGACCTCGCCACGCAGGCCTTCGCTGAGGCCGAGCACGGTGCGGGCCTTCTCCTCGTCCGCGGCGCACAGCTCGACGAGCTCGTCGAGAACGGTCTGCCGCGCGTCGGCGAGCCCCGGCAGTGAAAGGGACTCCGGCTTGAGGGGCGCGCCTCGGCCGGAGGGAGCCTTGCCTTCGGACGGCGGCAACAGGACGAGCACGATCGGACTCCTTAAGCGGTACGGGGGAGGGGTGCGGCCCCTGTAAAAGCGTACGGGTCGACTTCTGGCGTCTGCGCCTACGCTTCCTCTGTGGGGCGGGGCCGCGGGGGTATGTGCGTACTCGCCATCCCTGCGCCGCGCTGCCCGAACAAAGACGCCATGGTGGGCTCGGTGCTCCGTTCGCACATACCCCCACGTCCCCTCGGGCGCGCTGGCGGCTGCGGCCCGGTGGCGGGCCTTGCCCCGTTCCCGTGGGCCGTCGCGGGGGCACCTCCGCCCATGCCTCGGTGGGCCGCTGCGGGCGCCCACCCGCCTACCCGCCCCACTCCCACGGGACGTCGCGGGGGTACCCCCACCCACCCGCCCTTACCCCCGCAGGATGTCGCGGGGTGATTCCCACCCACCCGCCCTGACCCCCGCGAGACGTCGCGGGGGAACACCCGCCCACCCGCCCCTACCCCCGCGAAACGGCGCGGGGCAAACGGGTGGGTGGGAGGCATCCGCCGCGAAGCGGCGGGCTTGGGGCTCCTACCCCCGCAGGACGGCGCAGAACAGACCCACCCACCCGCCCCTACCCCGGCGGGACGTCGCAGGGGCAGAGCCCACCCGCCCCGGGCCCGGGCCCGGAAGCGGCGGACGGCCGGCGATGAGAGAAGAGCAAGCGCGTGCCGGAAGACCGGCGCGGCCCTACGCTCGGGACATGCCCCGCCGCCACCTCCACATCCCCACCACCCCCGACGCCCCGCTGCGCACCGCGCTGCGTGATCTGCGTACGAGACTGGACGTGCCCGGCGACTTCCCCGCCGACGTCCTCGCGGAGGCGGAGCGCGCCGCCGCCGCGCCCCGGCTGCCGGAGTACGACGCCACGGACATCCCTCTCTTCACCGTCGACCCGCCCACCTCCGTCGACCTGGACCAGGCCATGCACCTGGCGCGGCGCGACGGCGGCGGCTTCCGGGTGAGGTACGCGATCGCGGACGTAGCCGCGTATGTCGCGCCGGGCGGTCCGCTGGACGCCGAGGCGCACCGGCGGGTCACGACCCTGTACTTCCCCGACGGGAAGGTCCCGCTGCACCCCGCCGCGCTGAGTGAGGGCGCCGCCAGCCTGCTGCCGGGCCAGAGCTGTCCCGCCGTGCTGTGGACCGTCGACCTCGACGCGGACGGGCGTGCCGTGGCGACCGACGTGCGCCGTGCCCTCGTACGCAGCCGGGCGAAGCTCGACTACGAAGGCGTGCAGAAAGCCATCGACGACGGCACCGCGGAGGAGCCGGTCGCGCTGCTGCGGGACATCGGGCTGCTCCGCGAGCGGCAAGAGGTCGAGCGGGGCGGGATCTCGCTCGGCGTGCCCGAGCAGGAGATCGTCGAGCACGACGGAACGTACGAACTCGCCTTCCGCGCCCCGCTCCCCGCCGACGGCTGGAACGCGCAGATCTCCCTGCTCACCGGCATGGCCGCCGCCGAGCTCATGATCGCCTCGGGTGCGGGCATCCTGCGGACGCTGCCGAGCGCCCCCGACGGAGCCGTGGGCCGGCTGCGCCGCACCGCGAAGGCGCTGCACATCGACTGGCCCCACCACATGCCGTACGCACGGCTCGTACGCTCCCTCGACCCGCGCGAGCCGCACCACGCCGCCTTCCTCCAGGAGTGCACGACGCTGCTGCGCGGCGCGGGCTACACACCGTTCAGCGGTGGCAGGATCCCCGAGCTCACCACCCATGCCGCGGTCGCCGCCCCCTACGCTCACTGCACCGCCCCCCTGCGCCGCCTCGTCGACCGTTACGCCTCCGAGCTCGCCCTCGCGGCCTGCGCCGACGCGCCGCCCCCGGAGTGGGTGCTCGCCGGCCTGGACGAGCTGCCGAAGGAGATGGCGGACGGGGCGCGGCGCGGCAACACCGTGGAGCGGGAGTGCGTGGACATCGTCGAGGCCGCTCTGCTGAAGGAGCGGGTCGGGGAGGTCTTCGACGCGGTGGTGGTGGACGTGAAGGAGAGCGAACCGGCCGCCGGTACCGTGCAGTTGACCGACCCGGCGATCGTGGCCCGCGTCGTGGGCGGCTCGGCGGAGTTGCCGTTGGGGGAGCGGGTGCGGGTCCGGCTCACCCAGGCCGACCCCGGCACGGCGAAGGTTCAGTTCGCCCCTGTGTGAGGGCGGTTGCGGTCGAGCGCCGCGAGGCGTTCCCGCAGCGCCGTGAGGAGTTGGGCCGGGTCGTCCGCGTGCAGCCGGACCGTCGTCACCTCGCGCCGCTTCCCCAGGAAGCCGACGTCGGTGACGGGCCGGGCGAGCTCCAGGGTGAGTGAGGTCGTCGACGCGACCGGCATGTCGAGCACGCCGTCGGCGGCCTCGTGCGTGAACAGGCGCTCGGCACGTACGGCGGAGATCAGCGCCAGCGGTATCCGCAGGTCCCGGTGCGCGCCCTGGCGCACCCGCAGTGCGTCCCGCGAGAGCACGTGCGGGCGGGTCACGGACGCGGCGTGGATGCCGATCATCAGGACCACGCTGTAGACGTCGACGACCAGCACGACGGCGTGGAGGGTCGGCCAGTGCCGCAGCAGCACGGACATCCCGAACGCCTCGACGACACAGACGAAGGTCAGGCCGTACATGATCGCCGCCTGCCCGCGGGCGTGCCCGAAGGCACGGTCGCCGACCGCCGGACGCACCCCGTGCTGCCGCCGGGCCACCCACATCAGGAGGCTGGTCAGGACGCGCACCTCATGCCCGACGAGCCGCCGAAGGGGTGCGGGCACGGCCGCCCGAAGGACCTTCGCCACCCAGGCACCCCCTGTTCGCGGACTCATCCCGACCCCCTCCCTTCCGCCGGCCCTTCCGCCGCCCCTCCCGACCCCTCGTCCGCCCTCTCGTCCGCTTCTGTTCCGCGGCGCACCAGCAGCCGCATCGCGCGGCGTACGGCCTCGGCCTGCGCGGGTGCGAGGTCGGCGAAGAACGCTTCGAGGAACCCGTCGTCGCGGCTCCCGCGGCCCTCCGCGAGCGCCTCGGCGCCCTCGGTCCCCAGCTCCGCCAGGAGCGAGTCCGGCAGCGCGTCGGCGAGGGTTCGGGCTGCCTCGTCCACGGCGGCATCCGTGCCGGGGGCGGCGAGGTCGGCCTCGGCGAGGGCGTCGAGCCGCGCGTACACCTCGTGGGCCCGCTCCACCGCACCGGGCGTGCCGAGCGCCGGCCGCATCGCGGCGAGGAAGGCGTCCCGGTCCTCCGGCGAGGCGGTGGTGTCGAGCAGGACGAGGAACTCGCGGTCCTTCGCGGCCATCACGGACTCCGGGCCCTGCCGCCCCTCCGACGCACGGGCCATCTCGCCGAAGAAGTCGGCCAGTTCGGGGGAGACGGGGCCCTCGGGCGACAGGCGGCCGCGCTCCGCGTCGTCGAGCAGGGCCCGCAGCCGCGCCCTGTGCTCCCGGATGGCGGTCTCCTGCCGGGCGAGGTCCGCGTCCAGTTCGGTGAGGACCTCGGCGAGCTCGCGGCCCGCGTCGGCCGCGAGCACGTCCCGCACCTCGGCGAGACCCAGACCGAGCTCGGTCAGCCGCCGGACGCGGGCCAGCACGACGGCGTGCCGCAGCCCGTACTCGCGATAGCCGTTGGGCCGCCGCTCGGGCTCCGGCAGCAGACCCTGGTGGTGGTAGTGCCTGATGGCACGCGTGGTGACGCCGACCAGGCCGGCGAGTTCTCCGATCCGCATGACCTCAGTAGAAACGTTGACGCTGCGGCAAGGTCAAGCACGCACGACGGCGAGTGCAAGGGCGAGGACGAGCGCGACGGCGACGGCGGTAGGTCGGGCGTGGCGTCCGGCCCGTGGACCCGCCGGGTACCATGGTCGGCACGGCAGACGAGCCGGGCGGGCGGCCGCGTGAAGACCCCTTCGGGGGCCCTTCCCGAGGAACGTCCGGGCTCCACAGGGCAAGGTGGTGGCTAACGGCCACCCGGGGTGACCCGCGGGACAGTGCCACAGAGAACAGACCGCCGAGGGCTCCGGCCCCCGGTAAGGGTGAAACGGTGGTGTAAGAGACCACCAGCGCCTGAGGTGACTCAGGCGGCTAGGTAAACCCCACCTGGAGCAAGGTCAAAAGGAGCGCCGTGAAACGCGCTCTGCGCGGACGTTCGAGGGCTGCCCGCCCGAGTCCGCGGGTAGACCGCACGAGGCCGGCAGCAATGCCGGCCCTAGATGGATGGCCGTCACCGCGACGTCCGCGAGGACCCGCGGTACAGAACCCGGCGTACAGCCCGACTCGTCTGCCTCATTCGCCTCATTCGTCCGGTCCGGCGGAGGCCACTCCGGTGGAGGGGTGCCGGGAGGTAGGGTGTAAGGGGTGGGCGGTATGCCATGGCCCGGGGGTGTCAGTCGCAGGTCATAGGGCTGGCGGTCAGGGTGGTGTGGCGGATTCGTGGTCCTTCATCCGTGCCGGGTCCGGATGGACAGCCGTTCACGTCCGCCGCCGGGCGCCCCGGCGACAGCCGTTCGACACCTGCCGAGCCTTCCTCGGTACGTCCCCCACGTTTCCCTCCGGAAGGCTCACCGTGAATCACCAGGACACCCCCGACCGCCCCTCCTCCTTCGCCGAGCTCGAGCTGCCCGGTGAGCTGTTGCGGGCGCTCGACCGGCTTGGGGTGCGCGAGCCCTTCCCCATCCAGTCCGCCACCCTCCCCAGCGCCCTCGCCGGACGCGACGTCCTGGGGCGTGGGCGCACCGGGTCCGGCAAAACGCTCGCCTTCGGGCTGGCGCTGCTCGCCAGGACCGCCGGGCGGCGAGCGGAGCCGAAGCAGCCCCTCGCGCTGGTCCTCGTGCCCACCCGCGAGCTGGCGCAGCAGGTCACCGAGGCGCTCACGCCCTACGCCGAGGCGCTGCGGCTGCGTCTCGCCACCGTCGTCGGCGGCATCTCGATCGGCCGCCAGGTCGCCGCGCTGCGCGACGGCGCCGAGGTCGTCGTCGCCACCCCCGGCCGGCTGCACGACCTCATCGAGCGCAAGGCCTGCCGTCTGGAGCGGGTCCGGATCACCGTCCTCGACGAGGCCGACCAGATGTGCGACATGGGCTTCCTGCCGCAGGTCACCGAGGCCCTCGACCAGGTGCGCCCCGACGGTCAGCGGATGCTGTTCTCGGCCACCCTGGACCGTGACGTCGACCAGCTGGTCGGCGACTACCTCCACGACCCCGTCGTCCACTCGGTCGACCCGTCGGCGGGCGCGGTCACGACGATGGACCACCACGTCCTGGTCGTCCACGGCCCCGACCGGTACGCCGTCACCACGGAGATCGCCGCCCGCGACGGCCGCGTCCTGCTGTTCCTCGACACCAAGCACGCCGTCGACCGGCTCACCAAGCACCTGCGGGACAGCGGAGTGCACGCCGCGGCCCTGCACAGCGGCAAGTCCCAGCCGCAGCGCAGCCGGACCCTCGCGCAGTTCAAGGGCGGCCAGGTCACCGCGCTCGTGGCGACGAACGTCGCGGCCCGCGGGCTGCACGTCGACGACCTCGACCTGGTGGTGAACGTCGACCCGCCGACCGACCCCAAGGACTATCTGCACCGCGCGGGCCGCACCGCGAGGGCCGGCGAGTCCGGCCGTGTGGTCACCCTGGTGCTGTCCGGCCAGCGCCGCGAGATGAGCGAGCTGATGGCGGAGGCCGGCATCGAGCCGAAGGTCACCAAGGTGCGCTCGGGCGAGGCGGAGCTGAGCAGGATCACCGGGGCGAAGGCTCCCTCGGGCACCCCGCTCGACCGCGGGCCCGCCGAGACCCGCCCCAAGAACGTCAACACGCCGTTCCGCGGCCTCGGTTCCAGCAAGGACGCCTCCCGCGGCACGGGTGGCGGCGGTGCGGGCGGCAAGTCCCGCAAGGGCAGCGAGGCCCGCAAGCTCGCGGAGGCCCGCAAGGCGGCCCGGGTGCGGCGCGGCGGCTGACGGCTCGGGCCCGCGCCCCGCGACATGATCCGCCGGGCAGGCGCTAGCAGTTCTCGGTGTGGCTGAGGTGGATCAGATGGGCCACCGTGGGCGCGGTGCGCTTGCTGCGGATGCGGCGCAGATACGTGCTCACGGTGTGCACGCTGATGCCCAGACGTCTGGCGACCTGCTTGTGGGAGAGGCCTGCCGCGATGTGGGCCAACACCTGACGCTCCCTGTGGGACAACGCCGGTGCGTTCTGCGGGCGGCTGTCTACTGGCATCTTCCCTCCGGGAGGGACTGTCAACACGTACGGCGGCTGTGGCCGCAACGTGATCTAACCACGCTCGTGGAGAAACAGAAAGGAATCCCCGCGTACCCAGGGGAAACGCTGCGCTACTGAGCGCCATCGACGGTGTCAAGTCCCCAATTCGGGTGACTGTAGGCGTGCTTCGGTGCGGGCGAGTGTGAAGGCGGTCTCGGCTGAGCGGCAGCCGTACACGGTCTGAATGGCAGCCCGGCGCGGACCAGGGGGGAACGCTTGCTCCACTTTCGCCTGCTCGTCGCGGGTAACGCCGTCTCGGCGTACGGCAGTTACCTGAACATGGTCGCCCTGAACGTGTTCGTCTACGAGGTGACCGACAGCGCCCTGGCCGCGGGGATCTTCATGGCCGTACGCCTGCTGACCAGCGTCGTGTCCGGCTTTGTGAGCGGTCGGCTGGTCTCGGCGTACGACCGCAAGAGGTTGATGGTCGGTGCCGATCTGACGCAGTGCGCCGCCATGATAGCGCTGCTGATCGCCCCCGACGCGGGACGGGCGGGGCTTCTCTACGTACTGGCCGTGGTGACCGGCTTCTGCTCGACCCTGTCGGGCGTCGCGCTGCGCAGCAGCATCCCCGAGATCGTCGGCAGCGATCTGCGGCTGCGCGCCAACTCGCTGCTCGCGACCGGGCGTTCGCTCGCGATGATCGCCGGCTTCGCCTCCGCGGGTGTCGTGGTCGCCCAACTGGGATACGTCGCCGCCATCTCCCTGGACGCCGCCTCCTTCGCCGTCTCCGCGTGCGTGCTGCTCTCGCTCCCGATCCGTACGAGGGCGGAGGCAGGAGACTCCACGGGCTCCGAGGGCTCCGGTGGGAAAGAGGGCGCCGGGCGGAAGGCGGAGCGGCGTGGGGCCGGGGCGCTGCTTCTGTTGCGGGCCGCCCCCGTCCTCGCCCTCATGATCGCGCTCCGGGCCGCCGACGGCCTCGGGTCGTCGTCCCACAACGTGGCCCTGCCCGTGTACTCCAGCGACCTCGACCCGTCCCATCCGGCCACGTTCATCAGCCAGTTCTGGGCCACGTGGGCCATCGGCAACATCGTCATGCAGCAGGTGTGCGGGCGGTGGGGCGGGCGCGGCGGCCGGCAGGGGCCGGGGGAGCGGGCGTTCGCGGTCGGGGCGTGTGTGATGTCGGCCGCGTTCATCGTGGTCTTCGCCGGACTGCCCACGGGGGTGGCGGTCGCGGCCGCCCTGGTGGCGGGCATGGCCGACGGACTCACCGAGATCGCGTACGTCACCCGCCTCCAGGCGGCCCCCGACGAGCAGCGGGGCAGGCTCTTCGGGCTGTCCGCGTCGGTCGAGAACACCGGCTTCGGCCTGGGGATGCTGGTCAGCGGTGCGCTCCTGGACCACTTCTCGCCGTTCCAAGTGGTGGGTCTGCTGCACGGTCTCGCGATCGCCCTGTGCCTCGGGATGTTCGTCGTCATGGTGCGGCAGGGCCGACGGGGTACGGCGGCACCGCCGCCGGAGGGCGGCACGTCGACGAAGCCCGGGAACCCCGTGAAAAGCGAGAGTGAGCCCCGATGACCACCTCCGCCTCCGCCTCCACCCCCGCCCCCGGCCCCGACGTCACCGTCGCCGTCGTCGGCATGTCCTTCCGGCTGCCCGGCGCGGACACGCCGGAGGAGTTCTGGCGCACGATCCACGACGGCGCCGACCGCATCCGCCGCTTCACCGACGCCGAGCTGGCCGCCGCCGGAGTGCCCGAAGAGGCGTACCGGGCCGAGGAGTTCGTCGGGGCGAGCGGGGTCCTCGACGGCATCGCGGGGTTCGACGCCGGGTTCTTCGGGATGAGCGCGCACGAGGCCCGGATCACCGACCCGCAGCAGCGGCTGTTCCTGGAGTGCGTGCACCACGCGCTGGAGAACGCCGGGTACGCGGGCGGCGACGAGGGGGCGGCCGCGGATCGGGACGGCCGCGGTCACGACGTCGGCGTGTACGCCAGCACCGGCTACCACCTCTACTCCCTCCAGACCTATCTGCAGAACAACGTCCTGCGGGGCGGCCTCGCGGACTGGGTCGCCGGACTCCAGGTCACCATCGGCAACTTCACCGACTTCACCGCCAACCGCGCCGCCTACCGCCTCGGCCTCACAGGCCCCGCCGTCAACGTCCAGACGGCATGCTCCAGTTCGCTCACCGCGGTCCACCTCGCGGCGCAGTCCGTGGTCGCCGGAGAGTGTGACATCGCTGTCGCCGGTGCCACCGCACTCCACGTGCCGCAGGTGATCGGCTACCAGTACGTCAAGGGGTCCATCCTCTCCAAGAGCGGCCGGCTGCGGCCCTTCGACGCCGACGCGGACGGCACGGTCGGCGGCACGGGCGTCGTGGCGGTGGTCCTCAAGCGCCTCGACCGGGCTCTCGCGGACGGCGACCACATCCACGGCGTCATCCGGGGCTGGGGGGTCAACAACGACGGCGCGGACAAGAAGGCGTTCACCGCGCCCAGCGCCGACGGCCAGCGCGGCGCGATCCGCCGAGCCCTGGCGCGGGCGGGCGTCGACGCGGGCACCATCGGCTACCTGGAGACGCACGGCACCGGCACGTTCAAGGGCGACCCCATCGAGTTCGAGGGCGCCACCGCCGCGTTCCGCGCCGACACCGACCGTACGGGGTACTGCGCGCTCGGCTCGGTCAAGGCCAACATCGGTCACCTCGACGTGTGTTCGGGCCTGGCGAGCCTGGTCAAGGCCCTCCTCGTACTGCGGCACGGCGTCATCCCGCCGATGGCCAACTTCCGCCGCCCCAACCCCGCCCTCGACCTCGCGGCCAGCCCGTTCTACATCCCCGAATCCGCCCGCCCGTGGCCGAAGAGCGATGTGCCGCGCCGGGCGTGCGTCAGTTCGTTCGGCGTCGGCGGCACCAACGTCCACGTCGTCCTGGAAGAGGCCCCCGAGCCCCCGCCCCGGCCTGCCGACGCCCCACCGCCCCCGGGCCTCCTCCTGGTCGCGGGCCACACCGAGGACGCGCTCGCCGCCAACGCCACGGCCCTCCGCGACCACCTGCGCACACACCCCGGGACCAACTTCGCCGACCTCGTGACCACCCAGGCCCTCGGCCGCGCCCACCGCAAACACCGGATCGCCGTGCGGGGCGACACCGTGGCCGCGCTCACCGGCGCCCTGGACGACTGGCTCGCACGGCCCGGGCCCCGGACACCGGGCGCGGGTGGCGCCGGGTTCCTCTTCACGGGGCAGGGCAGCCTCCACCGGGGCGCGGCCCGCGCGCTCCACGAGCGCTTTCCCGTCGTACGCGAGGTCCTGGACGCCTGCGAGCGGCAGTTCGCCGAACGCACCGGCGGCGACAGCCTCCTCGGCCCGCTGCTCCGGCCCCGGGAAGCGGGCGAGGAGGAGCCGGTCTGGCCCACCGAGGTGGCGCAGCCCGCGCTCTTCGCGCTGCAGTGCGCGCTCGTCCGCCTGTGGCGGGAGGCCGGGATCGCGCCGGACGTCGTGGCCGGGCACAGCGTGGGGGAGTACGGCGCGCTGTACGCGGCGGGCGTGCTGTCGATCGAGGACGGGCTGCGGCTGACCGCGGGCCGCGGCAGGCTCATGCGGCTCAGGTGCGAGCCCGGCGCGATGGCCGCGGTACCGACGGACACGGCCACGGCGGCAAAGCTGGCCGCCGAGGTGCCCGGTGTGGAGCTCGCCGTCATCAACGGCGAGCACAACCAGGTGCTCGCGGGCCCGGTGGCGGCCATGGAACGGCTGACGGAACTGCTCGCCGAGCGCGGCGTCCACGCACGGGAACTCCCGGTGCGGCACGCCTTCCACACCGCCCTCATGGACCCGGCACTCGACGGGCTGCGGCAGCTGGCCGCCGACGTGCGACCGCGCCCCGCCGACGTGCCGTTCGTGAGCGGTCTCGACGGGCGAACCCGGCCGCCCGGCTGGGTGCCGGACGCCGACTACTTCGTACGGCAGGCGCGTGAGCCGGTGCGTTTCGCGGACGTACTGCGGGAGTTGGGGACGGCGGCGTACGACAGCGTGGGCGCGCTGGTCGAGATCGGCCCGCACACGACGCTCAGCGGCCTCGCGCGCCGGGAGCTCCCCGGCCGGGCGGCCCTTCCGTCGCTGCGGCGCGGCGCAGGCCTCGAACCGCTGTGGGACGCGGCCGCCGGCCTGTACCGGGCCGGGGCGCCCGTCGCCTGGCGGGCCTTCATGGGCGGGACGGGGCGCAGGATCCCCCTGCCCGGCTACCGATTCCAGCACAAGGACTACTGGACAGGGCCGGAGAACTTCCTTCCCCGGCCCGTACAACCCGAACAACCGGCAAGGGGTGGGGCGGAAGTGGCACAGGACGAGGCAGCGGTCGAGCGCGTGCTCCAGCACATCATCAAGGTCACCGCGAAGCACCTCAGCTACGACACGAGCGAGATAGCCGAGGACGCTTCCTTCTTCGACCTCGGCGCGGACTCGCTCCAGATGATCGGGGTGCTCCGGGAGCTGGAGGAGGAGCACCAGGTCAAGGTGTCGATGCGGGAGCTCTTCGAGGAGGCGGGCACGGCGCGGGGGCTCGCGGAGATCATCGCGGGGAAGGCGGGGGCGGGACGCGGCGAGCCGCAGCGCGAACGGTTCTCCGAGCCGCAGCGCGAACGGTTCTCCGAGCCGCAATCCGAACGGTTCTCCGAGCCGCTGCCGGAGCCGCCGGTCCAGGCGGCGCCCACGGCCCCGCCACCCGCCCCCGCCCCCGTGGCGTCCATGGAGTACGCCACCCGGCAGGAGGTCGAAGACCTCGTACGCCAGGTGCACCAGCTCACCCAAATGCAGCTGCAACTCATGGGCCAGCTCTCCCAGCTGCTCGCGGCACAGACGGCACAGACGGCACAGACAACGCAGCCCTCGCAGCCCGCGCGGGGGGACCGATGACCGCGCGCCCCGGCTCCGTCTCCGCCGCGGTCGACGCGGACCTCGCCGCGATGGCCGAGCTCTCGCGGCGCATCACCGAGCAGATGGGGACGACGACAGCGGCCGAGGAGACTCCCGCGCCGCGCCCGGCCCAGCACGGCCCCCGCCTGGAGGTGTCCCGCGGCTCCGGCATGCTCCGCGGCAACGCCTCCGACAGCCAGCGGGCCCACCTGGACGACCTCGTCCGCCGCTACACCGCCAAGACGCCCACCTCGAAGAGCATCACCCAGCGCTACCGCCGCGTGCTCGCCGACAGCAGGGCGGCGGTCGGATTCCGCAGCAGTACGAAGGAGATGCTGTACCCCATCGCGGGGCGGCGGGCGAAGGGCTCCTGGCTGGAGGACGTCGACGGCAACCGCTACGTCGACATCACCATGGGCTTCGGCGTCCTGCTCTTCGGCCACGAGCCCGCCTTCGTCACCGAAGCGGTCCGCGAGCACCTCTCGCGCGGCATCCAGCTCGGCCCGCGCAACGTGGAGACCGGCGAGGCCGCCGAACTGCTCGCCGAGCTGACCGGCATGGAGCGCGTCGCCTTCGCCAACTCCGGTACGGAGGCGAACTCCGCGGCCATCCGGCTCGCCCGCGCCGCCACCGGACGCTCCCGCATCATCACCTTCGAGGGCGCCTACCACGGCCACAACGACAACGTGCTCGGCCGCTCCCCGCACACCGGCGGCGACGGCCTCACCACCGTGCCGATGTCCGCGGGCGTCCCGCACAACGCCGTCGCCGACCTGCTCGTCCTGCCGTACGGCAGCGAGGAGAGCCTCGCCGTCATCGAGCGGGAGGCCGCCGGCATCGCGGCGGTCGTCGTGGAGCCGGTGCAGAGCCGCCACCCCTCGCTGCGGCCCGCCGAGTTCGTGCGCCGGCTGCGCGAACTGACGCGGCGGCACAACATCGTGCTGCTCTTCGACGAGATGCTGACCGGCTTCCGCCCCGCGCCGCGCGGCGCCCAGGAGCTCTACGGCGTCACGCCTGACCTGGCCACGTACGGCAAGCTCCTCGGCGGCGGCTTCCCCATCGGCGCCATCGCGGGCCGTGCCGACATCATGGACGGCATCGACGGCGGCCACTGGCAGTACGGTGACGACAGCTACCCGCGCGCCGACACCACGTTCTTCGGCGGTACGTACATCCAGCACCCGGTGTCGATGGTCGCCACCCGTGCCGTACTCGCCCACCTCAAGGAGCACAGTCCGCGGCTCCAGGAGCGCCTTAACGCCCGCACCGACGCCATGGCCGCCACACTCAACGCCTTCTTCGAGGCGGAGGGGTTCGCCCTGAGCATGAGCCACTTCGGCTCGATGTTCCGCTTCGAGCACCGCGCGGACATGGAGCTGCTCTACCACCACCTCATGCTGCGCGGCGTGCACGTGTGGGAGTGGCGCAACTTCTTCCTGTCCACCGAACACTCCGACGGAGACGTCGAGTTCATCGTGGACGCGGTGAAGGACTCCCTGCGCGAGCTGCGCGCGGCGGGCTTCCCTCTCGGCAGCCCCACCAAGCCCTCCACCAAGCCGCAGACCAGGCCGAAGGCCGAACCGAAGCCCAAGCCCCAGGCCATGGCCTGGAACAGCGCGGCCGCCCTCCAGCAGGAGCAGCCGGAAACCTCCCGCCCCCTCGACTTCGGCGTCTACTTCTTCGGCGACTACCCGCAGGACGAGGCGAGCCCCCGGCACGGCAAGTACGACCACCTCCTGGAGACGGCCCGGTTCGCCGACCGCAACGGCTTCCACTCCCTGTGGATCCCCGAACGGCACTTCCACTCCTTCGGCGGTCTCTTCCCCAACCCCGTCGTGCTCGCCGCCGCGCTCGCCCGTGAGACGAGCCGCGTCCGCATCAACGCGGGCTCGGTGGTGCTGCCGCTGCACGACCCGATCCGCGTCGCCGAAGAGTGGTCGATGGTCGACAACCTCTCCGGCGGCCGCATCGGCATCGGCTGCGCCAGTGGCTGGAACGCCGACGACTTCGTCTTCTTCCCCGAGCGCTTCGGCTCGCACCGGGAAATGATGTACGAACAGGTGGCGCAGGTGAGGCAGTTGTGGCGCGGCGAGCCCGTGCGCCGCACCACCGGGAACGGCGAGAGCGACCTGCGCCTTTTCCCCCGGCCCGTCCAGGACGACCCGCCGATGTACACGGCCGTCGTCGGCAACCCGGCGTCGTACGAGCTGGCCGCACGCCACGACGTGGGCATCGTCACCAACCTCATGACGCAGAGCGTCGAGCAGCTCCGCGACAACATCGCCCTCTACCGCCGCACGCGCGCCGAGTGCGGCCTGGACCCGGACGCCGGGCACGTGGCCGTGCTGCTGCACACCTACCTCGCCGAGGACCACGCGACGGCCCGTGCCGAGGCGCGCGAGCCGCTGTCGCGGTACATGCGCTCCTCCCTCTCCCTCTTCGGCAACGTCGCCAACAGCCTGGGCCACCGGATCGACCTGTCGGCGATGACCGAGGACGACCTGGACGTGGTCTTCCGCCGCGCCTACGACCGCTACTGCGACCAGAGGGCCCTCATCGGCAGCCCCGAGAGCGTGCGGCCCGTCGTGGACGCGGTGCGCGCCGCGGGCGCCGACGAGATTGTCGGACTCGTCGACTTCGGCGTCGCACCCGCCGCGCTGCGGGACGGTCTGACCCACTTCGACGGGCTGCGCCGGGCGTACGTGGCGCCTCCTGAACCGGAGCCGGTTCCTGGCGCGGAGCCGGTGACCGACGGCGGCGGGGCACCCCTGTCGCCCGGTCAGCAGCGCGTCTGGTTCCTGGAGCGGATGCTGCCGGGCCGTACCGCGTACAACGAGACCAAGGCCATCGAGCTCGAAGGCCCGCTGGACGTCCCCGCTTTGCGCGCCGCCCTGTCCGACCTCGCCGAACGGCATGACCAGCTGCGCACGGTGTTCCGTGAAGTGGCGGGTGAAGCACGGCAGTTCACACTGCCGCCGGGCGAGGTGGACTTCGAGGTCGTCGACGGCACGGGGGCCGGCGACCCCGTCGCCGCCGTGCTCAAGGCCGAGAGCGAGCGCCGCTTCGACCTCGCGAACGGCCCCCTGTTCGTCACACGTCTCGTCCGGCTCGGTGAGCGGCGGCATGTCCTCGTCCTCTCCCTGCACCACATCGTGATGGACGCGGCCTCGGCCGCCGTGCTCGCCCGCGACGTCTCCGCCCTGTACCGCGCCCACCTGCCGGGCGCACCGGCCCCGGAACTCCCCGCCCTCGCCCGTACGTACGCCGATCACGCCCGCGGGCAGCGCGCCGCGCTCGACGGCCCGAAGGCGGCCGAGGACCTCGCGTACTGGAAGAAGACGCTGGACGGCGACCTGCCCGTGCTGCGACTGCCCACCGACCGGCCGCGGCCCGCCGTCATGACCTCCCACGGCCGCGCCCTGTTCCGCACACTCGACCCCGAACTCTCCAACGGGATCCGTCGGTTCGCGCGCGAGCACCGCAGCACCCTCTTCATGACCCTGCTCGCCGGCTACGCGGCCGCACTGCGCCGCGTCACCGGCCAGGACGACCTGGTCATCGGCACCCCGATGTCCGACCGCACCCCCGAGTACGAGGACGTGGTCGGCTTCTTCGTCAACACCCTCGCGCTGCGCCTCGACCTCTCCGGCGACCCGGACTTCGGCACGCTCCTCGACCGGGTGCGAGGGGTGGCCCTGGACGCGTACGACCACGCGGACGTGCCGTTCGAGGCGGTCGTACGGGAGCTCGCGCCGGCCCGCACGCTCGACCGGACGCCCGTCTTCCAGACGCTCGCCGAGTTCGAGACCGGCGACCCGTTCCGCTTCGACCTGCCCGGCGTGCGGGCGACCCCGCTCGACTCGGGGCCCGACAAGGCGCTGACGGACCTCAGCGTGTACTTCACCGACCGGCCCGACGGCATCCGCTGCCATCTGGAGTACCACACCGACCTCTTCGACGAGGCGACGGTCGACGCGCTCTTCGGGACGTTCCGCGACGTCCTCGCGGAGGCGGTGGGGGCCAAGGTCGGGAGCGTGCCGGCCGCCGTGCCGCGGGAGTGGCGGCAGGGGCCCGTCCGGCAGCGGACGCGCAGCACCGTCGACTCCCTGGCGTCACGGTGGGCCGAGGTCGCCCCGGACCGCACCGCGGTGATCAGCGGCGAAGTGACGCTGACGTACGGCGAGTTGAACGCCCGTGCCGAGCGCCTGGCGGCCGCGCTGCGGACCGCGGACGGCGGCGGCGCGCCGGTCGCACTGTGGCTGCCGCGCGGCGCCGACCTGATCGTCGCGATGCTCGCGGCCCTCAAGTCGGGGCACGGATACGTGCCGCTGGACCCAGCACAGGGCAGGGCGCGGGCCGAGACCATCCTGGCGGAGAGCGGCGCGCGGATCGTGGTCGTGGACGGGGCGGCGCAGGCCGGAGACGCGGGCGTACGACCGACATGGCCGACCGGGACGACACTGCTGGACGTCACCGCAGCCACCGCCACCGACGCCACCATCACTGACACGCCCCCGGCGCCCCTGAGCGGCTCAGCCGGGGCACCGCCCACCCCCGACTCCCTCTGCTTCGTCATCTACACCTCGGGCAGCACCGGCACCCCCAAGGGCGTGGCCGTCCCGCACCGGGCCGTCGTGGACCTCTGCCAGTGGCACCACGAGCGGTTCGGGTTCACCGCCGACGACCGCAGTGCCGCCGTCTGCAGCCAGGGCTTCGACGCGGCCGTGCTGGAGATCTGGCCGGCGCTGACGGCGGGCGCCACGGTCGTCGTGGCCGACGAGGCGGTCCGCAAGGACCCGGCGGCGCTGGCCCGCTGGTACGCGGACCGGCGGATCACCTTCTCCATCCTGCCGACGGCGCTCGGCGAGGCGGTCCTCACGCTCCCCGAGCCGCAACAGCCGCCGCTGCGGCACCTGTTGCTGGGCGGCGACGTACTGCGCACCCGCCCGCGCCCCGGCGTCCCGTACGAGACGGTGAACGTCTACGGCCCCACCGAGGTGACCGTCCTGTGCACGGTCGCGACAGTGGAACCGGAACCGTCCGACGGCCCCGTCCCGATCGGCCGCCCCGTCGACAACGTCACCCTGCGGGTGCTCGACGAGCGCGGCCGTGAGGTGCCCGCCGGTGAGGTGGGGGAGCTGTACGTCGGCGGACCCGGTGTCGCCGCCGGATACCTGGGCAGGCCGGACCTCACGGCGGAGCGCTTCGTCGACGACCCGCTGGGCGCCGAAGGGCGGATGTACCGCACGGGCGACCTGGTCCGCTGGACCGGCGACGGGACGCTGGAGTTCCGGGGCCGGGCCGACGACCAGGTGAAGATACGGGGCCACCGCGTCGAACCCGAGGAGGTCACGCGCCTGCTCAACGGCCTGCCGGGAATCCGTGACGCCCTCGTCCTGGCCCACCGCGACCGCCGGGACGCCGCCTACCTCGCGGCCTACGTCGTACCCGCGTCGCCCGCCCCGGCAAGGGACCGGGAACTGGCCGACCGTCTGACGGCGGAACTCGCGGCCCGTCTCCCGGACCACCTGGTGCCCCACGCCTGGGCCGTGCTCCCCGAACTCCCCGTCTCCCCCAACGGCAAGGTGAACCGCACCGCACTCCCCACCCCCGCCCTCACCACCTCCACCGCCCCACCACCCCCGACGCACGCCGCACCCTCCGCGCCCTCGGCACCAGACCTTGAAGTCCGTCTCAAGCGGCTCTGGGCGGCGGAGTTCGAGGTGGACGCGGCGTCGATCGGTTCCGACGCGTCCTTCTTCGAGCTGGGCGGCCACTCGATCACGGCGATCCGGCTGGCGAACCTTGTGCGGGAGGAGTTCGGCACGGAGTACCCCGTGGCACGCTTCTACGAGGAGCCGACGCTGCGGGCGATGGCGGCGTACCTCGCAGGAGACGCCGGGGGAGAGGCGGACGTCCTGGGACGCGCCCCCGTCACCGCCCAGCAGGGCGCCTTCATCACCCGGCACCGCACTCACCCCCGCCCGCAGATCTACAACGTGGCGATGCGGCTCACCCTGACGGGAGCCCTGGACGTACCGGCCCTGCGGACCGCGCTCACACAGCTCGTCGCCCGGCACGAGGCGTTGCGCACCCGTTTCGTGGCGGACGGCGGGGAGTGGTGGCAGGAGGCGCTGCGGGCCCGGCCGGTGGAGCTGCCCGAGGAGGATCTGTTCGCACGGCACGGCTCGGAGGCCGCCGCCGACGAGGAGGCGGAACGCACGGCCGCGGACGTGGCCGCGACCCCCTTCGACATCGAGGCGGAACTCGCGCCGGTCCTCCGCCTGCTGCGCACCGGACGCGACCGGTGGTCGCTGCTCTTCGTCCTGCACCACGCGGCCTGCGACGGCTGGTCGGTCAGCGTCCTGCTGCGGGAGCTCGCCGCGCTCTACCGGGCGGCGGCCACCGGCACCCCGCACGGCCTTCCGGAAGACGTGCCGCAGCCGGGCGAGTACGCGCGCTGGCAGCGCGAGCGGAGCCGTACGCAGGACAAGGGCCGCCTTGTCGACTACTGGACGCGTCAGCTGAAGGGCGCGCCCTTCAGCATGCCGCTGCCGCTGGACAGGCCCCGTCCGACGGAGCTGAGCGGGGCCGGGGACGTGGTCCTGTTCAGCGTGGACCGGGCCGTGCGCGCCGACGTCGAGGCGCTGGCGCGGCGGCACCGCACGACGCCCTTCGTCGTGACGGCGGCCGCGCTGGCACGCCTTGTCGCGGAGGTGGGGGAGGGCCCTGACGTCGTGCTCGGCATCTCCTACGCCAACCGCGAGCGGCGCGAGTTCGAGGCCCTCGCGGCCTGCACGGTGTCGTCCTTCACGCTGCGGGTGCGGGGCGGCGAGGCCGCGTCGTTCGGGGCGCTGGTGGACCAGGTGGCGCGCAGCGCGGTCGGGGCCATCGACCACGCGGCGCCGATCCGCGCGGTGGCGGCGGACGTGAGCGCCGCACTGGGCACGGGAGTGCCCGAACGGCTGCCGCTCGGGTTCCAGTACCAGAGCTCCCTGGAGACGGAGATCGAGCTGCCGGGCGTGACCACGGCGGTCGAGGATCTCGCGGTCCCGGGCGCGCGCTCCGAGTTCAACTTCGGCCTGATCCCCACGGGCGACGTGCTCTCCGGCTATCTGGAGTACTCGACGGACCTGTGGGACCGCACCACGGTCGAGGCCTGGACCGGCGCGTACGTCGAACTCCTGGCGAGGGAGACGGCCGAGGCGCTACGGGACGGAGGCGCCCCCGCAGGCGGCCGGTGACATCGTCCAGTCGGCGCGGTCACCGGGCCCCCTTCGTCTTCCGACCCGGCTCCGCCCGTACCCCCGACGAGGGGGCGCCAGTACTGCTCCGCCCCCTCGTCGCGTACGACGAAACCGAGCCCCCGCACCGTCTCGACCAGGTCCCTGGCGTCCCGCGGGGCGTTCCGCTTCAGCGCGGCCTTGCGTGCCGCGAGGAGCGCGTGGACCTCGGCGGGCAGGTCCGGGGTGCCGGGGATCCAGCGGTGGAACAGCGACGCGTGCGGGTCGCCGTCCCGCCACGGGTAGCCGTGCGCGCGGAACGCGGCGGCCAGCGCGGCGGCCCGCGCACTGGGCTCGCCCCGCACGAGCTCGCCGGAGTCCGTGCCGAGCAGCACCACATGCTTGCCGTCGAGGAAGACGGCCGAGATCGCGGCGCGTTCGAAGGTCCGCGTCCCGCCGTCCTGTTCGACGTGCACCCGCGCGTCGGTCAGCTTCATCGACACCGTCTCGGCGATCGCCAGGAAGGCGAGGACGAGCCCCGCCACCAGGCCGGCCGCCATCACGAGCGCGGTCTGCCAGGGCGCGTCGAGCCTGCCGACGAACTCGATGCCGTCCCGCCACGGCAGCACCGGCGACCCGGCGGCCCAGCGGGCGAGCCGCGGCACGACGAGGCCGAGCAGCAGCCCGAGAAGAGGCAGGCCCACGAGCAGGAGCAGCAGATCCCCCCGCGGATGCCCGAGCTCCGTGGTCGTGCCCCGCCGCGCCCCGACGAGCTCTTTGCCAGCCATCCCATGGACTCCGTTCCCCGTGCCGACCGTCTTCCCTACGGACGCTAGGAGCCGGCAGGGGCCCCGCACAGCGGCCGAAAGTCGGTGGCGGCCCTACTTCGGTAGGCACAGGGATGGGGGCGGGGGCGGAAGGGTGCCGGGTCAGACCGTCTTCAGCGGGCGGCGCGGGCCCTCCGGCAGGACGATCCCGATCGCGTCGCCGGGCCGGACCTCGCCGCCCCGCAGGACCACGCTCATCACGCCGGCCTTGTGGCGGACGCCCCCGGACGCGTCACGGCCGACGACCTTCTTCATCAGACCGGCCCGGAAGCCGTCGATCTGGCGGCACGGGTTGCGCAGGCCCGTGACCTCGACGACGGCCTCGTCACCGAGGTGCAGGAGCGCGCCCACGGGCAGGCCGAGCAGGTCGATGCCGCGCGTGGTGATGTTCTCGCCGAGCTCGCCCGCCGCCACGGCGTAGCCGTCGTCCGCCAGCTCGTCGAAGAGCTCCTCGTGCATGAGGTGGACCTGGCGGAGGTTCGGCTGCTCCGGATCCCTGGCGACACGGAAGCGGTGCTTCACCTTCGTACCGGCATGTACGTCCCCCTCGACGCCGAGGCCCGCGAGCAGCGTGACGCTCTCGCGGTTCGGCTTGGAGAAGGAGTACGTTCCGTTGCTGCTGACGGCAGTGACCATGGCGTCCATGGCATCCATGGTGCGCGACCCCAGCCGCTCTCAGCCGACCGGCTCGACCGGCACCAAGGTCAAATACGCGATGCCCAGCACCCGGCGATAGCCGCGCAGCCAGGAGGAACGCTGTGCGTCGACGCGTTCGCGGGTCTCGGCGGCCAGCGCGTGGCCGGGGTGCGCGGCGAGCCACTCCTCGACGTCGGAGCGGTAGCCGGACTCGAAGTCCTCCCACTCCTCGACGCTCGCCGTCTCCACCCACAGCGGGCGGAACCCCGCCTCGATCGCCGCGTCCACCAGATCGCCCAGCGCCAGGTGCTCGCCCGCGTCGGCGTCCGGCCACATCGCGGCGAGCTCCCCGGCGGTGGGCTCGCGCTGCCAGAAACCCTCGCCGAGCACGACGCGGCCGCCCGGATTCACCAGGCGGCGCAGGGCGTGCAGCGCCTCGGTCGTCGTCCGGGGCGGCTCGGCGGAGCTGAGGGCCTGGCTCGCGCCGAGGCACAGCACGACGTCGGCGGGGCCGCGGGTGGTGCCCGTCGCCGACTCCTCGGCGAAGACGACCCGGCCGTCGAGCCCACGCGCCACGGCGTTCTCGCGGCCGCGCGCCAGATCCTCACCCTTGAGGTCGACACCGACACCGGTCGCCTCCGGCACGGCTTCGAGGACGCGCAACATCAACTCGCCCCAGCCGCAGCCGATGTCGAGAACGGTACGCGGACCTGCCGCCGCCAGCCGCTCCACCAGCCGGTCCGCGCGGGCCTCGGAGAGCGGCCCGTGGAAGGTGAGACGGGTGAGGCGCGGGGGAAGATCGGTATCAGTGGTCATGCTCCGGCACGCTAACCGGCCAACCGGAGCCCTGGCCAGCGCTTTTGGTGCCGTCCCCGCCACCCGAGCCGTCCCCGCCCTCCCTCGCCCGCCGGTCCACGCGGCGCAGGTGCGTGGCCAAGACGTCCGCCGCGTCCGGCGTGAGGGTGCGCAGGGCGACCATGGCCGTGACGATGACGTCGCAGAGTTCTGCCTGCACGTCGTCCCAGGTGTGGGTCGTGCCCTTGCGCGGGTTCTGTCCGGTGGCGCCGATGACCGCTTGGGCGACCTCGCCGACCTCCTCCGACAGCTTCAGCATCCGCAGCAGCAACGCCTCTTGGGGCGCCCTGCGATTGTGGGAATCCAGCCACTCGTAGAGGCGGTCGACGGTCTCCCACGCATCCTGTGGGGCCCTCACCGGCGCCGGCGCGTCCCGCTGATCGTCGTCCATGCCCCGCAGCCTGCCACGGCGGCTACACGTCGGACGAGCCGCCTTCGCCCCCTGCTCCCGCCGCCCGGACGGTCTTCTTCCGGGCTCCCAGCGTCACGAGCACCCCGACCGCCGTGCCGGCGAGCGCGGCAGGGACCATCCAGGCGCGGTTCAGGGAGTGGCCGAGGGCGTGGTCGGCGGAGTAGCGGCCGGGCCCCGTGACGGCGAGCGCGGCGGAGACCATGCCGAGGAACGCCGGGTACTCGTAGCCGCCGCCCTGGCTGAAGAAGCCGTTCGGCGAGTGCACGGCCGTGGCACCGGCCATCGCGCCCGCCGCCGCCGAACCCGCCGCGGGGGTCGCGAGGCCGAGGGCGAGCAGCACACCGCCGCCCGCCTCGGCGAGCCCCGCCACGACGGCGTTCACCTTGCCCGGCGCGTAGCCGACGGACTCCATGAAGGCGCCGGTGCCCTCGACGCCCCCGCCCCCGAACCAGCCGAACAGCTTCTGGGCGCCGTGCGCGGCGAGCACTCCGCCGGTGCCCGCGCGGAGCAGCAGCAGCCCGACGTCTCGGCGGTCCGGACACGAGCAGGTGGTCATGGGGAACTCCCGGTTCGGCCCCTCGGCGGGGTGGCGGATACGTCCGCCTCCACCGTCCACCGGACCGGCCCGCGCCACCCGGCCCGCCGGTCCGTCCGGGTGATACGCGGGGAGCGGCCGGGGGAGGGCGAACGGCACCGGTGGCGACGCGCGCCGACCGGTGTGACCGTAAGCCCATGAGTATTCAGGTGAACCGTCTCTCCGACCCCACGGTCCGGTCCTTCGTCGCCGCGGTGAACGCCCACGACAAGGCCGCCTTCGAAGCCCTGCTCGCGCCCGGCGCGACCATGTCGGACGACGGCTCCGACCGGGACGTCGCGGACTGGACGGACCGCGAGGTCTTCTCCTCCAACGGACACATGGACGTCGAGACGGAGTCGGACGGCGGCCGCGTGCTGATCGTCTCGTACCGCAACGACACCTGGGGCGAGATGCGCACGAAGTGGCGGTTCACCGTCGACGACGGCAAGATCTCCCGCTTCGAGACGGGTCAGGCCTGACCACCGTTCCGGTGTGGTGGTCAGTGCCTGACGGCGGTCAGTGACAGCTGGTGGTCAGTGACAGCTGACGGAACCGGAGCCGAGCCGCGCCCATGAGCAGGAGTCCTGCTGCGCGCCGCTCGGCTTGATGAGGCGCGCCTTGTCGCCCGTGTTGTTCCAGACGTAGTTGGTGCGGCCCCAGTAGCGCACGCCGGAGGCGTTGGTGCCCTTGCCGGTGCGGACCTTGACGGTCTTGCCGGCGCCGATGTTGTAGCTGCCGAAGGTGTACGTGTAGCCGGTGTCGTCCTTCAGCTTGTAGCCCTTGAGCTGGATCGCCGAGCGGGTGTTGTTGTGGATGTTCACCCACTCCGCGTTCAGCGAGGCGTTCGAGCGGGTGTCCCGGCCCGGGCTGTCGTACTGGATGGAACCGAGGTGCAGCCCGCCCTGGTGGCGTGCCGTCGCCGCCGACGCGGGGGACGCGGCGAGCAGGGCCACCGACAGGGCGGTGGCGGTGAGGACGGCGGGGGCCGTGGTGCGTATGCGCAAGGAGTGCTCCAAGTGTGAAGTTCTCGTGGAGAGAAGCCGAGCATACGGGGATCCCCGACCGGCCTTGATGCGGTATGCCCCATTCCACTTGTGCAGATATCGGCCCCGGCCCGCGTGTGCGTCGCCCCGGCCGCCTGTGCGTCAACCCCGCCCGACGTACGGCATGTTGGTGGCGAGCACCGTCGCGAACTGGACGTTGGCCTCCAGCGGCAGCTCCGCCATGTGCCGCACCGTGCGCGCCACGTCCGCCACGTCCATCACCGGCTCGGTCGCCAGCTGCCCGTTGGCCTGGAGGATGCCGGACTGCATGCGCTCGGTCATGTCGGTCGCGGCGTTGCCGATGTCGATCTGGCCGACCGCGATCCGGTAGGGCCTGCCGTCCAGCGACAGTGACTTCGTCAGGCCCGTGAGGGCGTGCTTCGTCGCCGTGTACGCCACCGAGTTCGGGCGCGGGGCGTGGGCCGAGATGGATCCGTTGTTGATGATCCGCCCGCCCTGCGGGTCCTGCTCCTTCATCTGCCGGAAGGCCGCCTGCGCGCACAGGAACGCGCCGTTCAGGTTGGTGTCGACGACGTGCCGCCACGCCTCGTAGGGCAGCTCCTCGACCGGCACACCGCCGGGGCCGAACGTGCCGGCGTTGTTGAAGAGGAGGTCCAGGCGCCCGAAGTCCGCGCGTACCCGGGAGAAGAGCGCCGCGACGTCCTCGGGCCGCGACACGTCCGTGCGGACGCACAGGACGCCGCCGCCCCCCTCCGGCGCTAGGGCGGCCGTCTCCTCCAGCGTCTCCGTGCGGCGCCCCGCGAGCGCCACGGACCACCCCGCGGCGAGCAGTTCGAGGGCGACGGAGCGGCCGATTCCGGAGCCGGCCCCGGTCACCACGGCGGTCTTCGGCGATGCAGTTCGCTCAGCGTTCATGGCCCCGCAGCGTACGGGAGGGCCGGCCACGCGGACATCATCCGCCCGCCATGCGGCTGTTGTGTACGCGACAGTCCTGCGTCGTCCCCCGCCACTTACATGCCCCTGACAGCAATCGTCAGGGGAGGGCCACATGACACCCGCAGGCCAGCATCACGCACCGGAACTCCGTGCCGCCGCGCGCCACTTGGGGCGCCGCAGGTTCCTCACCGTCACCGGCGCCGCCGCCACGCTCGCCTTCGCCACCAACCTGCCCACCGCGGGCGTCGCGGGCGCCGCCGAGCTCGACGCCCGCCGCATCACCAAGAACCCCTTCACGCTCGGCGTCGCGTCCGGCGACCCGCTGCCCTCCTCCGTCCTGCTGTGGACCCGGCTCGCCCCCGCACCGTACGAGCCCGACGGCGGCCTGCCCCGCGAGCGCGTCACCGTCGACTGGGAGCTCGCCCACGACGCCAGGTTCCGGCGCGTCGCCAGACGCGGCAAGGTCACCGCCCACCCCGAGTTCAACCACACCGTGCACGTCGAGGCCGACCACCTCGACGCCGGCCGCACCTACTACTTCCGCTTCAGGACCGGCCGCTGGGTGAGCGGGACCGGCCGCACCCGCACCGCGCCGCCCACCGGCAGCCGCAGCAGCGCCCTCACCCTCGCCGCCGTCTCCTGCCAGGCGTACCACGACGGCTACTTCACCGTGTACAAGCACCTGGCGCAGGACGACGTCGACGTCGTCTTCCACCTCGGCGACTACCTCTACGAATACGCCGTCAACGCGGTCGGCGGCGCCCGCAACTACACCGACCGCACCCTGCCCGCCCACTTCAACAAGGAGACGCAGACCCTGGAGGACTACCGCCTGCGGTACGCCCTCTACAAGTCCGACCCGGACCTGCGCGCCGCCCACGCCGCGCACCCCTTCGTCGTCACCTGGGACGACCACGAGGCCGAGAACAACTACGCCGACGACATCGACGAGAACGGCAACCCGCCCGCCGAGTTCCTGCTCCGCCGCGCCGCCGCCTACCGCGCGTACTGGGAGAACCAGCCGCTGCGCCGCGGACAGCTGCCGAGCGGGCCCGACGCGCGGCTCTACCGGCGCGTGAAGTGGGGCCGCCTCGCCCAGTTCGACATCCTCGACACCCGGCAGTACCGCTCCGACCAGGCGTACGGCGACAAGGCGCACGTCCCGGGCCCCGAGACGGACGACCCGAGGCGCACCATCACCGGCGCCACGCAGGAGCGCTGGCTCATCGACGGCTGGCGGCGCTCGCGCGCGCTGTGGAACGTGGTCCCGCAGCAGGTCACCTTCTCCCAGCGCAAGCTCGACCTCAACGCGCAGGCCAAGCTCTCCATGGACGCCTGGGACGGCTACCGGGCCTCCCGGAAGCGGGTCCTCGCCGGAGCGCGCTCCGCGGACATCGAGAACCTCATGGTCCTCACCGGTGACGTGCACGTCGGCTACGCCTTCGACGTCAAGGCCGACTTCGACGACCCGTCCTCGAAGACCGTCGGCACGGAGATCGTCGCCACGTCCATCGCCAGCGGCAAGGACGGCGCGGACAAGCCGGCCAACTGGGACACCTACACCAAGGCCAACCCGCACCTGAAGTTCTACAACGGCCGCCGCGGCTACGTGACGGTCGCCCTCGGCACCGACTCGGCGCGCGCGGACTTCAAGACGGTGTCGGCGGTGACGACGCCGGGCGCCCCCATCAGGACGGCGGCGTCGTTCGTGACGGAGGCGGGCGACCCGGGGCTGCGGCCCGCGTAGCCGTCGGCGGACTCCCGCGGTGTCCTGCGCGCCAGGGCCAGGTCGTTGTTCACGGTGAAGTAGGGCCGCACGGAGACGGCTGCACCGGCCTCCTCGCCGAGGTGCCCGGCCGGATACACGTCGGTCCGCTTGCGGGCGACGACGTCACCGACGATGCGCGCCAGGCGGACCGGTTCGGCCCCGGGGGCCAGGGCCAGCGCCAGGTCCCACGTCTCCGGGGCGGCGCCCTCGCCGGCGGCCGGCACCCGGGAGTACGCCAGGGAGAAGCGGAAACGGTCCTTCCCCGACGTTGTCACATCGGCCTCGAAGGCGGCGGCGGGGTCGTGGCGCGGCACGGCGAGGAGCCGGGGTGACTGCCCCGGAGCGAACTCCGCGCCGTACAGCGTCCCTTCGACCGCGCACGACGTCCCGTCGGTGGTCACCGTGTGGGCCTCCGCGTGCGCGGGGCGGCGCCAGGCCCGCACGGAGAGGTTGTTCTTGACGGTCGCGTAGGGGATCCACCAGTCGAACGGCGCGTCCGGCGCGGCCCGCAGGCTCAGCAGGCCGCGCTGGTCGACCGTCGTGGCGGCGACCCGGCGCCGCGCGCCGTCGTCGGAGCGGACGACGTGGAAGTCCCAGCGGCCCTCGGCGAGCGGGTGGGCGCGGCGCTCCAGCACGGCCGTCCAGGGCTCGTCGTCGGTCTCCGGCCGTCGCAGCGGCACCTCGACCAGCCGGTCGTCCCGGCCCTCGGAGCCGCGGAGCGTCGCCGTCAGCGTGAACGCGGTGCCGGGCATGCCGGCCCGGTCCAGACGTACGACGAGATCGCCCGCCGCGTTCACGGCGCAGGTCGAGCGCGGACGCAGCGCCGGGCCCGCCGGACGCCGCCGCCCCGCCCCGCGCAGGGTCCGCCGCACGGCCTGCCGGACGGCCGCCCGGGCCCGCCCCGCACCGGCCAGCAGCCGGCAGTCGAGCGGTACCGGGGCGGGCGGGGAGGCGGCGCGCAGCTCGGTGAAGAGTTCCTCGTAGCGCCGGGCGATGTTGTCGGGCGCGTACCGCTCGACGTTGCGCCGGGCGGCGCCGCCCATGGCGCGGCGCAGGTCGGCGTCCTCGATGAGCCTGAGCAGGCCCCGGGCGACGGCCGCGCTGTCGCCCGAGCGGACGAGCAGGCCGTCCTCGCCGTCCCGGATGATCTCGGCGGGCCCGTGGGGGCAGTCGGTGGCGACCACCGGGGTGCCGCACTGCATGGCCTCCACGATGGTCATCCCGAACGACTCCTCGCGCGAGGTGACGGCGGCGATCGACCCCTTCGCCCACTCGGTGGCGAGGGAGGGGATGGCGCCCATCAGGAAGACGTGGTCGCTCAGGCCCAGTTCGTCGATGCGGGCGCGCAGCGGCGCGTGCTTGGGGCCGCGGCCGTAGATCCGCAGCTTCCACTCAGGGTGCGCGGCGGCCACGGTCGCGAAGGCGTCCACCAGCAGGCCGTACCGTTTCACCGGGATGAGACGCCCGCCGGCGATGACGAGCCGGGCCTCGCCGTCGGACGCGGTGGTGAGGGGCGGCGGCGGTGAGGCGTTGGGGACGGACACGATCGGGGTGCCCGCGGCCGCGAGGTGCCTGCGGTGCGTGACGGCGTCCGCCTCCGTGACGGTGGTGTGCGCGTCGAGGGAGGCGATCGCGGCGTCCTGGGCGGCGCGGATCCCGGGCTCGTGCGTCCCGTACACGCGGTGTTCCTGACCGACCTTCAGGTAGTGGTCGCGGCCGAACTCGGCAAGGTACATCACCAGACCCGGCCGGGTCGCCACCACCACGTCGGTGTCGGTACGGCGCAGGAATTGGGCCACCCGGCGGTCGGTGAGCCGGTCGAAACCCGCGCCCCGCGCCTCGGCGGGCGGCACCAGCGAGGTAGCTTCGCCCAGCAGCCCGTGGCCCAGGTCGTTGCGCGGCGAGTGCGGCCGGCTGTCGATCAGGTGCCGCAGCCGGACCTTCCCGCCCAGCGGCAGACTGGGCCGGTCGCGCGGGCGCCAGACGCTGACGATCTCGACGTCGTGCCGCTCGGCGAGGGCACTGGCGGAATTGAAAGTGGCGCGGATGGTGCCACCGATTCCATAGGCGTTCTGCAGCAGAAAGGAGATTCGCATCGAGCCTTGTCCAGATCGGCGGTCGGAGCCGGGGCCCGAATTGCCCGGCGATGTTGCTAAACGAGTGAAGCGTGCTGACGTCACATATCCGGCCCCTACGGCGTCATATATGCGTCCCGACCACGCGCCGGGAGCTGCGACCATGGAAGGCGGATCCGATCGACCGGGAGGGGCGCGATGCCTGAGCGCGGGCAGACAACGGCAGAAAACCGGATAACAGAGGCGGCGGAGCCACACGGCCCCGTCGCCCTCCGTCGTACCGGAGCCCTCGTCACCCTCGTCCTCGGCGGCCTCACCGCCGTCCCCGCGCTCTCCATGGACATGTACCTACCGGCGCTGCCGGAGGTCACCGACGCCCTGAGCGCACCGGCCGCCACCATCCAGCTGACCCTGACCGCCTGCCTCCTCGGCATGGCGCTCGGCCAGCTCGTCGTCGGCCCGATGAGCGACAGGTGGGGCCGCCGCCGCCCTCTCCTCGTCGGGCTGCTCGTCTATGTGATCGCCACCGCGACCTGCGCCTTCGCGCCCACCGCCGAGCTCCTCATCGGCTTCCGCCTCCTCCAGGGACTCGCGGGCGCCGCCGGCATCGTCATCGCCCGCGCCGTCGTCCGCGACCTGTACGACGGCGTGGCCATGGCCCGCTTCTTCTCCACCCTGATGCTGATCTCCGGCGTCGCCCCCGTCGCCGCCCCCCTCATCGGCGGCCAGGTCCTCCGCTTCACCGACTGGCGCGGCATCTTCGTCGTCCTCACCGTCGTCGGCACCGCGCTGACCCTGCTCGTCTGGCGCCGCCTGCCCGAGACCCTCGCCCCCGAGAAGCGGCACGGCGGCGGCACCGTCGAGGCGCTGCGCACCATGAGGTCGCTCCTCGCCGACCGCGTCTTCGCCGGCTACATGATCGCGGGCGGCTTCGCCTTCGCCGCGCTCTTCGCGTACATCTCCGCCTCGCCCTTCGTGATCCAGGAGATCTACGGCGCGTCCCCGCAGACCTTCAGCCTCCTCTTCGGCGTCAACTCCATCGGACTGATCGCCGCGGGCCAGCTCAACGGCAAGGTCCTGGTCGGCCGGATCAGCCTCAACAAGGTCCTCGCCGTCGGCCTCGCGATGATCACGACCGCCGCGATCGCCCTGCTGCTCATGACGACCGGCGTCCTCGGCGACGTCGGCCTGTTCCCCGTCGCCGCCGGGCTCTTCGTCCTCATGTCGTCGATGGGCCTCACCCTGCCCAACACCCAGTCGCTCGCGCTGATCCGCACCCCGCACGCCGCGGGTTCCGCCTCCGCGCTGCTCGGCACCTCCTCCTTCCTCATCGGCGCGGTCGCCTCCCCGCTCGTCGGTATCGCCGGCGAGGACACCGCCGTCCCGATGGCCGTCGTCCAACTGGTCTGCGCACTGGCCGCCGTCGCGTGCTTCGTGGGACTGTGCCGCCCCTGGCAGCACACGCCGACCCAGGAGGCGGACCACTGAGCGCACCAAGACTCCTGCGCCCCGGCACACCGGACCGCGCGGGCCTCGACCCCGACGAGATCGGCCGCCTCGTCACGGAGGTGCGCGACCTGACGCGCGGGCCGCGCCCCTGGTGCGCGGGCGCCGTGGTCCTCGTCGGCCGCGGCCCCGTGATCGCCGCGGAGGAGGCGGCGGGCTGGGCGGTGCGGTACGCCTCGTACGACCCGGAGAGCGACGCCGGCGTCGAGCTGCCCCGCGAGTGGCGCGTGCCGACGCGCACCAGCACCCCCTTCGACCTGGCGTCCCTCACCAAACTCTTCACGACGATCGCCGCCGTGCAGCAGCTGGAGCGCGGCACGCTCGGCATCGACGCGCTCGTCGGGGCGTACGTTCCCGAGTTCACGGCCGCCGCCGAGCACGGCCTCACCGTCCGCCAGCTCCTCACCCACACCTCGGGGCTGCGGCCCGAACTGCCGCTGTACGACTGCCCGGACGCCGCCGCACGCCTCGCGGCCCTGCGCGCGGAGGCCCCGGCCACCGAGCCGGGCGCATACGTCTACTCCGACCTGAACATGCTCCTGCTCCAGCACATCCTGGAGCGCCTCACCCGCCGCCCCCTCGACGCGCTCATCCGCGAGGGCATCACGCGCCCGCTCGGCATGACCGCCACCGGCTTCGGCCCGTGCCCCGACGCCGCGGCCACGGAGGACCAGCGCAGGCCCTGGGCGAAGGCCGACCGCGGAATGCTGCGCGGCACCGTCCACGACGAGAACGCCTGGGCGCTCGGCGGGGTCGCCGGGCACGCCGGCCTCTTCTCCACCGCCCGCGACCTCGCGGTGCTCTGCCGCACGCTGCTGTGCGGCGGCTCGTACGGCAGGGCCCGGATCCTCGGCCCCGACTTCGTCGAGCTGATGCTGGCGGGCGACGGCCTCGGCTTCGCCATCGACCAGCCCTGGTTCATGGGCGAACTCGCGGGCCGCGGCGCGGCGGGCCACACGGGTTTCACCGGCACCTCCCTCACCCTCGACCCGGCAACGGACACATTCCTGATCCTCCTGGCCAACACGGTCCACCCCCGCCGCCGCCCCCCAAACAACACCCCCCGCTCAACAGCCGCCACGCACCTAGCCCGCGCGGCCCGGGGCCGTTAGCGCGGGGGCACGGGGCCGGCACGGGAAGGTGCCGGGCACCGAAGGCCCCAGGGGCGCGGGGAACTGCGCGACCGGCCCACCCGGGCCCGCACCCGCCGGACAGCCGCCATGGGGCAGACGCGAGGGCACGAGCGACGGCGCCGGGCACCGAAGGTTCCAGGGGCGCGGGGAACTGCGCGACCAGCCCACCCGGGCCCGCACCCGCCAGACGGGCGGCATGGGGCAGACGCGGAGGCCGGAGGCCGGGGCCGGGGGCCGGGGGCCGGGTCGGCTCAGGCCCGCCCCCGCCCCCGCCCCGCCAGCGCAGCGCCCCGCCCCCGCCAGCGCAGCGCCCCCGTAGAATCACCGGGTGAACGCCCCGATCCCCCCGGCACCCCCCCACCCCCCGGCCGAAACCCTGCGCACCGCGCTCGCCGGCCTCCTGGACGGTCTCCCGCCCAAGCAGGCGACCCAGGCCGTCGACCGGCTGATCGCCAACTACCGGGGCCGCACCCCGACCGACGCCCCGATCCTGCGCGACCGCGCGGACGTCGTCGCGTACGCCGCGTACCGCATGCCCGCGACCTTCGAGGCCGTCCGTGCCGCGCTGGCCGCCCTCGCGGACGCGGCGTCCGAGGGCTGGGCGCCCGGCAGCCACGTGGACGTCGGCGGCGGGACCGGCGCGGCGACCTGGGCGGTCGCGGCGACCTGGGCGGGGGAACGCCCGGTGACGGTCCTGGACTGGGCCGAGCCCGCGCTGGCACTCGGGAAGGAATTGGCCGGGACGACACCCGGGCTGAGCACCGCACAGTGGCAGCGCTCCCGTATCGGATCGACGCTCACCATCGAGAGCACCGCTCTCGTCACCATCTCGTACGTCCTCGGAGAGCTCACGGACGCCGACCGCCGCTCCGTCGTCGACGCCGCCGCCGAAGCGGCGACCCAGGCCGTCGTCGTCATCGAGCCCGGCACCCCCGACGGCTACGGACGGATCATCGAGGCACGCGACCGGCTGATCGCCGCGGGCTACCGGATCGCCGCGCCCTGCCCGCACAGCTCGGCGTGCCCCATCGAACCCGGCACGGACTGGTGCCACTTCTCGGCACGGGTCAGCAGGTCGTCCCTGCACCGCCAGGTCAAGGGCGGCTCCCTCGCGTACGAGGACGAGAAGTTCAGCTACGTCGCGGCGGTCCGCTTCGACCCGGACCCCGCGCCCGCCCGCGTGGTGCGCCGCCCGCAGATCCGCAAGGGCCAGGTGCTCCTCGACCTGTGCGGGGTCGAGGAGTCCCTGCGAAAGGAGACCGTGACCAAGCGCCACGGCCCCCTCTACCGCGCGGCGCGCGACGCGGACTGGGGCGACGCGTGGCCGCCCCCGCCCGCGCAGTGACTCACGCGCCCCAGGTGCCCTGGTTGACGGCGCAGTTCCAGCCCGTGCCGCGCACGGAGAACTTCACCTTGTAGGACCTGGTGTTCAGCAGGCGCGTGCGCACCTTGACGCCGAGCTTGGCCTTGCCCGCCAGGCTCTTGTCGTACACGGTGACGGTCTTGGACGTCTTGTGGGTGACCTTGCCGCCCTTCGGCGTCGCCCGGCCGAAGCGGACGTTCTTCACGTTGGTCACCGTGAAGCTGACCTTCTTGAAGCTCTTCGTGCTCTTGTTCTTGATGCCGAAGTACAGACCCCCGTTGGTGACCCAGCCGTTCCGGTCGACCTGGAAACGGGAGGTGTACACGATGTCGATCGGGCAGCCGGAGACGGCACTCGGAGACGCCGACGCCTTCGGAGCGGCCTTCGGAGCGGTCGGGCCGGACGCGGCGGACGCGGACCCGGCGAGGCCGAGCTGAGCGGCGGTCAGGGCCCCCGCGGTGGCCAGTACTGCGGCGGACGTGCGCATACGGTTCACTGCGCTGATACCTCTTCTTCCCCCTGGGCCCCCGTGGACCCAACTGTTTGGTTGTGGTGACGCGTTCGCACAGGACTGTCTGCGTACCTGTGCGCCCGTATTGTTAGCACGTCCTCGGCCAGGTGGCTGAACTGCCCCGCTTCTTAAAAGGTTCTTAGAGGCGGCGACTATCCACATCTCCATGCCAACCAAGAGCAGTTCGCCCGGCCACGCCCGCAGGCGGTCGGAGACCCGATTCCTCGCCCTGTCCGTCGCTCTCGCGGTCGTCGCCGCCGGAGCCACCACGTACGCCTTCACCGCCGGAGCCGAGCCGCCGCACGGCCGGCACGTCGAACTCGCCGTCAAGGGCGGCACCGCCGTCGTCGACACCGCGACGCTCGCCGTCCGCGCCCGCACCCGCGACGGCCGCGACCTCGCCCTCTCCGACGCCGCCGGCACCGACCTCGGCAAGCCGGGCCCGGTGACCCGCACCGGCACCGGCCGGGCCCGCTGGAGCTACCCCGAGCGCGGCATCGACGTGACCGCCCGCACCGACCACGGCCGCCTCTCCCTCAGCATGAAGGCCCACCGCGACACCTCGGTCAGCTGGCCCGTCACCGGCACCGACACCGCCGCCAGCGCCCTCCAACTCCCGCGCGGGGAGGGCCTGGACATCCCCGTCAAGGACGCGTTCTGGACCAAGGGGGAGGGCGAACTCGCGGGCAGCACCGTCGACGTGGGCGAAGGCCTGACGCTGCCGCTGTGGGGCTACTCCCTCGGCAAGCGGGCAGGCGTCAGCTACCTCACCCCCACCGACATCGGCACGAGCCTCGGCTTCACCGCCCCCGGAGGGCGGCTGCGCACCACCGCCGAGCACACCTTCGACCGCGGAGAGGGCACCCGCGACTACACCGTCACCTTCGCCCTGACCGACGGCAACGCCGTCGCACCCGCCGCCGACTACCGCTCCTACCTCGCCGAACGCGGCCGGCTCGGCAGCCTGAAGCGGAAGATCGCGAAGAACCCCGCCACCGGGCAGCTCCTCGGCGCCTTCCACGCCTACACCTGGGGCGACGCCCGCAAGCGCGCCGGGATCGAGGAGCTGCGCAAGCTGGGCGTCGACCGCATGTGGCTCGGCTACGACGGGAAGCCGTACCCGGACAAGGCGGCGGTGGGCGCCGCGAAGAAGGCCGGGTACCTCATCGGCCCCTACGACTCCTTCGCCAACGGCCAGGACCCGAAGACCGCCGACGCCCCGAACTCCGTCTGGCCCGGCACGGTCCACCCGGACTTCTGCGTCCGTGACGCCAAGGGCGAGCCGGTGACGGGCTTCGGCGGCCGCGGCTGCTACCTCAGCTCGTCCGCCTTCGAGAAGGCGGAGAAGACGCACCACTACCTCGCCGACCGCACCCGCTCCATGGTCGCCAACGGCGCCGACAGCTACTTCCTCGACGTCGACGCCACCGGCGAGCTCTTCCGCGACCACGGAAAGGGCCACCGGATGACCAAGGCCGAGGACCGCGAGCACCGCCTCGCGCGCATGCGGCGCATCGCCGACAAGGGCCTCGTCCTCGGCTCCGAGACCGCGCAGGCCTGGGCGAACAAGACGCTCGCCTTCGACCACGGCGGCGGCACCCCGGTCGCCGACGGCATGTGGAAGCTCCAGAAGGACCGCGAGAAGTGGGGCGGCTACTACCCCGAGAACGCGCCCGGCGTCTTCTTCAAGCCGGTCGACCTGCCCGCCGGCCTGGCCAAGGCGATGTACGACCCCCGCTACCGCGTCCCGCTCTACGAGACCGCGCTGCACGGCTCGCTGGTCAACACCGAGCGCTGGGAACTCTCGTACGAGAAGCTGCCCGCCCAGAAGACCCCCCGCGCCCTGCTCGCCATGCTCTACAACACCCCCCTCAACTACGTCCTCGACGGCCCCTCGCTGAAGAAGCACGGCGCCGAACTGGCCGCCCTCCAGAAGTACTTCTCGCCCCTGCACAAGGCCGCGGGCACCGAACAGCTCACCTCTTTCCGTCAGCTGACCAAGGACCGCACCGTCCAGCGCACGGTCTTCGGCAAGGGCACGCTGACGGTGACGGCCAACTTCGGCACCAAGGCGTACGGGGGACTGCCGGGCGGCTGTGCCGACGCCCGCCTCAAGGGCGACGACAAGCCGCGCCGGCTCTGCCCGGCGGAGCTGCGGAAGGGCTAGCCCCGCAGTTCCTGCGTGCAGCACTTCACGCTGCCGCCGCCCTTGAGCAGCTCGGTCAGGTCCATCCCGATCGGTTCGTAGCCGCGCTCGCGCAGGGGGTCGAAGAGGCCGAGCGCGGCCTGTGGAAGCAGCACGTGGAGCCCGTCGGAGACGGCGTTGAGCCCGAGCGCCTCGGCGTCGGGCTCCTCGGCGATCAGCGCGTCGGGGAAGAGCCGCCGCAGCACCGCCCGGCTGCCGGGGGAGAAGGCCTGCGGGTAGTACATGACGTCGTCCGCCGCGTCGTCCAGGACGGCGAGCGCGGTGTCCAGGTGGTAGTAGCGGGGGTCGACCAGGTCGAGCCCGATCACCGGGCGGCCGAGGAACTCCTGCGCCTCGCCGTGCGAGAGCGGGCTGGCCCGGAAGCCGCGCCCGGCCAGGACGTAGGAGGAGGTGACGGCGAAGTCGCCCTCGCCCTCGTTGATGTGGGTGGGTTCGTGGATCTCGGTGAAGCCGTGGGTGCGGAACCACTCAAGGTGGGCCGCGGCCTCCTCCTCGCGCTCGCGGTAGGCGAAGCGCGCGCCGAGGACGCGTCCGCCGACGACGGTCGCGCCGTTCGCCGCGAAGACCATGTCCGGGAGTCCGGGCCGGGGGGTGAGCTCCTCGACGGTGTGACCGAGGGAGACGTACCGGTCGCGCAGGTCCTCCCACTGGGCGACGGCGAGGGGGACGTCGACCGGCTTGCCGGGGTCCATCCAGGGGTTGATGGAGTAGGTGACCCTGAAGTGTGCCGGTGGGCACATCAGATAGCGCCGGGGTGTGGCGCGCCGAGGAGAGCGAGGAAAACGGGACAATGAAGGCTCCTCACGTACCGCAGGTCATGTGCTGCCCATGGTGGGGCAGTTGATGCCCATAGTGCGGTCTGGGAGAGCTTCCGCGCAGTGAACCGAACGGGTGGTTGCGAGATTGGCCGAACGGATGGTGCCGGACGGGGGTGAACGGGGGGTGCCCCGCACGACCTCCAAGGGCGAGACGTTGCGTCTTGTCTAGACGGTACGTCTCGGTTCGGCCGCTGCTACATTCGACGGCATGGCCCAGAAGACCACCTCCGACTCCACGCGCCGCAGCGAACGCTCGCGCCGCGCGATCTACGACGCAGCCCTCGCCCTCGTCGGCGAGGTCGGCTACGCGAAGCTGACGGTCGAGGCCATCGCGGCCCGCGCCGGCGTCGGCAAGCAGACGATCTACCGCTGGTGGACGTCGAAGGGAGCCGTCCTGCTCGACGCCTTCCTCGACCTGGCCGAGCAGGCGTCCCGGGAGGCCAGTGAGAACGCGGGCAAGAACGAGATCGAGACCGAGATCCCGAACACCGGGGATCTGGAGGCCGACCTCAAGTACGTGATGCGCGCCACCGTCGACGAGTTCAACGACCCCAGGTACGACGCCCCCTACCGCGCGCTCGCCGCCGAGGGGCTGCTCAACCCCGAGCTGGGCGCCGAGTTCGTCGAGAAGCTCCTGGAGCCGCAGCTCCAGCTCTTCGTGAAGCGCGTGGAGCAGGCCCGCGAGGCGGGCCACGTCGTGCCCGACATCGACCCCCGCATCGCCCTCGAACTGTGGTCGAGCCCGCTCGCCCAGCGCTGGCTGATGCGCTCGGGCCCCCTCACCCACGCCTACGTCGACACGCTCGTCGAGTACGCGCTGTACGGCATCACGCCCCGGCCGTACTCCGCTTCCTGACCGGCGTACGCGAGAGCAGGCCCGGAGCGTCCGTGATCACGCCGTTGCAGCCGAGGCGCAGCACCCGGTCGCGCTGCTGCGGAGTGGTCACCGTGTGCGCCCACACCCGGGGGACGCCCGAGTTCACCGCGCGCAGCAGATCGCTGTCGCGCGCCTTGTAGTCCACGTCCAGGACGTCCACGAACGACGCCCACTCCTTCGGGCGGTCCCGCCGCATCTGCGCCTTCGAGCGCCACAGCTGGGCCAGCAGGCCTAGGCGGTGGGCACGGCGGGCGACCGCCGGATCGTTGGTGTTCACGAAGACCGAGCGGGTGAGCCCGCGGGCCCGGATCAGCCGGGCGAGCGGCTCCAGGCTCTTCGGGTCCTTGGCCTCCAGCATCAGCATGACCCGCCCGCCGAACCGGTCGAGGACCTCCGCGACCGTCGGCGGCCGCTCCGGGCGCCAGCGGCCGGGCACCGTGGCCGGGGGACGCAGCCGCACGGCGAGCCAGCCCCACCGGTCGAGGCGGCGCACCGGGCCTGACGTGTACGTGGTGCGGTCCAGGGTGGCGTCGTGCATGACCACCGGCGTCCCGTCGCGCAGTATCCGCGTGTCGAAGTCGATGACCTGGGCGGTACCGCGTTCATAGGCGGCCAGCAGGCCCGACATGCTGTTCTCCGGTACCTCCAGGGCACCGCCGCGGTGCGCGGTGTAGACGACGCGGGGCAGCGCGTCCACGGTCAGCGGCCCGCTCCACTCGATCGGGGCGAGGAAGCCGTTCGGTGCCGTGAGGGTCAGCGCCGTGAGGCCCGTCAGCACAGTCCTAATGACCATGGCGACCACGGTAGGCGGGTAAATCCAAACTTGCACCGGAAAGACGCGCTATGTCATCCCGGGGTGGGCATACCCCGGGCACCCCGGATGTGGCCTCCGGCCCCCGGAGGCGCAGGATGGTGGGACCATGGGTCATGCTTTCGGCACAACGGCGAGGTGAGGGGCTAGATGGGCGCGGAGTTCGGCAGCCGGTCCGGCGGACAGGGCAAATTCTCCCAGTGGCTCCGCCGGCGCCCCAAGGACACGGCCGCGGATGACCGGGCCCGCGAGGAGCTGCTCCTCGCCGCCGCGGCGGCCGGACTGCCGCTGGCCCCGGCCGCGTATCCGTCGGGGTACCGATGTTCCTGCGACCGCATCGGCTGTCCCACCCCCGCCCGGCACCCGGTCTCCTTCGCCTGGCAGACGCAGTCCACGACGGACCGCGGCCAGATCGAGCGGTGGGCCCGCCACCAGCCGCAGGCCAACTTCATCACCGCGACCGGCATGATCCACGACGTCCTGGACGTGCCGCTGGACGCCGGGCTCGAAGCCCTCGAGCGGCTGCTCGCCGCCGGGATCGAGGTGGGCCCCGTCGCCGAGTCGGGCGGCAGCAACGGCCAGGGCCGGCTGCTGTTCTACACCGCGACGCGCGGCACCCCCGAGGACGAGGACGAGTGGTGGCCGTGCGAGCTCGACTGCCATCCCGAGACGATGGACGAGCACCCCGGCCTGCGCTGGCACTGCCGCGGTTCGTACGTCCTGGTGCCGCCCGCCCGGCTCCCCGACGACCAGGAGGTGCGCTGGATCCGCGGCCCCGAGCATCCGCTGCCCGACCCGCTGACGCTCCTGGCGACGCTCACCGACGAGTGCGCGCGCGTGGCGGGCGAGCCCCAGCAGGACGTCGCCGCCTGGCCCCTGCGGGGCTGACCCCGGAGACCTGACTGGGAAGGCGGCCTACTCGCCCGTCGCGCCCGTCAGACCCTGGAGGCGGCCCAGGAACGCCACCTTGTCGCCGCCCGGCTTCTTCGGGTCGACGACCACCTGGTTGGAGACCCGGTGCAGCAGCAGCGACTGCCGCACCTCGCCCTTGAGCAGTGCCTTCGCGTCCGCGTCGACCTTCGGGCTGAGGCCCTTGAACGCGGTCTGCTTCTCGTAGTGGCGGGTGGCGAAGAACACCAGCGCGCCGCCGTCCGCGGTGCGCAGGCCCAGCGGTGCGAACGTGCCGCCGTTCTCCGGCTCGTCGAGGTACTGCACGGCGAGGCCGGCCCGCTTGGAGTTCCGGTCGCGGTAGGCCTTCCAGCGCGAGGTGTGGTCGCTCGGCGCGAACGCGTCGCCGCCCGACTTGAGGTACGACGTGTACTCCTCGCCGAGGTCGGCGGGGGCCAGCGCGAGATCCTTCGCCCGCACGCCCACCGGCTCGGCCCAGCCGTCCCCGTCCTTCTTCAGCTTCGGCATCTTCTCCGGCGACACCAGGTTCAGATAGGTCGCCCGCCACAGCTGGTCGGGGCCGCTCTTCGTGAAGACCCACAGCCACCGCAGGTCGGAGCGGCGGTTGGCCTTGGTGTCGGCCAGGAACCAGCGCGGCCAGCCCGCCTTCTTCGGTATGGAGTACGTCACGTCCGTGAGCTCGAGCGGCACGTGCTTCGGGTTGCCCTGCGGGTGCTGCACGCGCCGGGACTTCAGACCGCCCTGGTTGATGGCGCCCAGCGGGCCTGTGATGCGGGCGGCGTCCGCGGCCGGGTCGTAGGCCTTGTCCGCCTTGTTGTACGCGGTGAGGAACTCCTTGAGGGCGCGGTCCGCCTCGGACTTGGTGGCCGAGGGGACGATCTCCCGCTCCCCGTGCACGGTCACACAGCCGCTCGCCGTGAACGCCAGGGCCGCCACCGCCGCCGACACGACGACGGACCGGCCGGGACCACGGACCCTGCGAACGTTGCTCATCGGAATGCCTCCACCTACCCCTTCCCGGGCCCGAACCTTATCGGGCCCGGAAAAGAGCCGTGCGGAAGGGGTGTGCGGGTGCCGGTCAGATCTTCTGGAGGCGCGTCGCACGCGCCCTCGAGCCACGTGCGAGGAGGAGCAGCGCGGGGACCGCGTACAGCGGCCAGAGCACGAGCTGGAGTGGCGTCGGGTCGGGGCGGAAGCTGAAGGTGCCCGCCAGGAGCGTGCCGTACCAGCTGTCGGGCGGGACGGCCCCGCCGATGTCGAACGCCGCGTTCCGCGAGCCGCCGAGGAGTTCGGCCTCCTGCAGGGCGTTCACACCGTGCGTGAGGAAACCCGCCGCCACGACGATCAGCGCGACGCCGGACCAGAGGCGGAACCGGTCCAAGTCGACGCGGACCGCGCCCAGGTGGAGCAGCCCGACCAGGACGAGCGCGGTGAGCAGACCCAGGGCGACGACGAGCAGCGGCCCGTGCGCACCGTCCCTCGACGCCCGCACCGACGCCCAGAAGAACAGGGCCGTGTCCAGCGCCTCCCGGCCCACCGCGAAGAACGCGGTCACCGCGAGCAGAGCCGTCATGTGCCGCGCCTCCGCGCGCCGCACCCGAAGGGCCACCCACGTCAACAGGCCCACGGCGGCGAGCGACAGCGTCCCGCCGAACGTCTCCCGGGCCCGGGGCGTCAGCTCCTGCGAACCGAACGTCAGCGCCCAGCCGAAGCCGAGCGCGAGCGCCACCGCGACGCCGATGCCTGCCCCGACGGGCCGCAGCGCGTCACGCCGCCCGGTCCGCGCGGCGAAGGCGAGGAGGAGGCCCGCGGCCACACCGGCCTCCAGGCCGTCGCGCAGCCCGATCAGATAGTTGTCGAACATCCCCGGAAGAGTAGCCGCGCCCCTTTTCCCGTCACTGCCCGCTGTCCCTGAGCGGGGCCACCACGGGGGCGCCCGTGCGCGGGTGCGGGAACACCTCGACGGGCTGCCGGTACACCTCGGAGAGCAGCGTCGCCTCGAACACGTCGCCGGGGGCGCCCTCCGCCGCGACGGTCCCGCCGCGCAGCACCGCGACCCGGTCCGCGTACGCCGCCGCGAGGCCCAGGTCGTGGAGCACCACCACGACCGCGTCACCCGCGGCCGCCCGCTCACGGCAGATGCGGAGCACCAGCTCCTGGTGGCGCAGGTCGAGCGCGGCGGTCGGCTCGTCGAGCAGCAGCAGCGGGGCGCGCTGGGCGAGGACGCGGGCCAGCGCCACCCGGGCGCGCTCACCGCCGCTGAGCGCGGAGAAGGGACGCGCGGCGAAGTCGCCCACCTCGGTGGCCGCCATCGACGCGCGCACCACCCGGTCGTCGTCGTCCGCCGCCCGGGTTCCGGCCCAGGGCGCGCGGCCCATCCGTACGACCTCCGCCACCGGGAAGGGGAAGGAGAGCGCCGCGGACTGCGGCAGCACGGCGCGGCGCAGGGCGAGTTCGGGCGCGGGCCAGTCGGGGGCGGGCCGGCCGCAGACGCGTACGACCCCTTCGTCGGCCGGGAGGTCGGCGGCCAGCGCGGCCAACAGGGTGGATTTGCCCGCGCCGTTGGGGCCGACCAGGGCGAGCACCTCGCCCGCGCGGGCGGCGAGCGACACCCCGCGCAGCACCGCGTGGCCGCCGAGCCGCACCCACAGCCCCTCGGCCTCGGCGAGGACGTCCCCGCGCGCGACGGGCCCGGGCAGTGCGCGCTCCCGCCCTCCGAAGAGCCTCCTGCTCAGCTGTCCGATCACGCCCAACCACCCTGCTTGCGACGGGTCCTGCGGAGCAGCCAGAAGAAGAACGGGCTGCCGAAGAGCGCGGTGAGCACGCCCAGCGGCAGCTCGGCGGGCGCGGCCACCGTGCGCGCGGCCAGATCGGCGGCGACGAGGACCAGCGCTCCGCCGAGCGCGCTGCCGGGCACGAGGAAGCGGTGCCCGGGGCCCGCGGCCATCCGCAGCAGGTGCGGCACGAGGAGGCCGACGAAGGTGATGATCCCGGCGACGGCCACCGCGGCCGCGGTCAGCAGCGCCACCACGAGGACGAGGACGAGCCGCAGCCGCTCCACGTCCACGCCCAGATGCCGGGCGGGCCGCTCGCCGAGCGCGAGCAGGTCCAGCTTCCGCGCGTGGAACGGCGCGACGGCGAGCCCGATGAGCGCGCAGGGCAGGACGGCGAGGACCTTCGGCCAGGTCGCCTGGGCGAGCGAGCCGAGCTGCCAGAAGGTGATCTGGCTGATCTGCGCGTTGTCCGCGAAGAAGATGCACAGGCCGATGAGGGCGCCCGCGAAGGCGTTCACCGCGATGCCGGTGAGGATCAGCGTGACGACTTCCGTGCGGCCGCCCTCGCGCGACATCGCGTACACGAGCAGGACGGTCGCGAGCCCGGCGACGAACGCGCAGACGGTCACCGTCCAGTTCCCGAGGAAGCCGAGGCCGAGCGCGATGGAGGCGACGGCGCCCACCGCGGCGCCCGACGAGATCCCGATGACGCCGGGCTCGGCGAGCGGATTGCCGAACACGCCCTGCATCAGCGCGCCCGCGCAGCCGAGCGAGGCGCCGACGAGGAGGGCGAGCACGACGCGCGGCAGCCGCACGTTCCACAGCACGCTCTCGCCGACCCGGTCGAGCGAGGACCCGCCGAGTCCCAGGCGGTGCTGGACGGAGGAGACGACGTCACCGAGGGGGATGTCGTACGCGCCGGTGCCCGCGGAGACCAGACAGAGCAGGACGAGGGCGGCGGCGAGCGCCGCGGTCAGGGGGAGGGCGGCACCGCGGCGGCGGGGGGCCGCGCCGTCCGGGGTGGTGGCGGAGACGTCCGGGACCGTGTCCGTGTCCATGTCCGTGTCCGTGGCTTTGGTTTTGGCTTTGGTTTTGGCGAGCACGCTCACGCGGCGTCCCCGTACAACTGCTCCACCAGGGACTTCAGCACCTGGTCGGTGCGTGGCCCGTAGTTGAGGAGCACGCCGTCGTCGATGGAGACGATGCGCCGGTCCAGGCCCGCGGGGGTCTCGGCGACGCCCGGGACCTTCAGGAGCCCGTCCACGCCGTCCACCGACGCGAGTCCCTTCCGCATCACCAGGATCGCGTCGGGCGCGGCCTTCGCGAGCGCTTCGCTCGTGATCGCCGTGAAGTCCTTCCGCAGCCCGGACTCCTTGCCCGCGTCGACCGCGCCCGCCGCCTCCAGGAGCGAACTCGCCCCGGACTCGCGCCCACCGAGCAGATAGACGGAGGCCGAGCCGCGCAGATAGAGGAAGGCGACCCGCGGCTTCTTCTTCCCCTTCTCCGCCGGAATGTCCTCGCGGACCGCCGCGATCCGCTGCCGCGTGCGCTCCGTCAACTCGGCGCCCGCCTTCCGCACGCCCAGCGTGTCGGCCACCGCCTCGATGCGTGGGCCCACGTCGTCGAGGCTCTTCGCGGGGTCGAGGACGACGAGGGGGATGCCCGCGTCACGGATCTGGTCGATGGCCTCGGCGGGCCCGGTGGTGGTGTCCGCGAGGACGACGGTCGGCTTGAGGGAGAGCACGCTCTCCGCCGAGACGTCGTGTGCGCGGGTCACCACCGGCAGCTTCTTCGCCTGCTCGAAGGTGGCGGTGATGTCGCGGGCGACGACGTTCCTGCCGAGTCCCAGGGTGAAGACGATCTCGTTGAGGCTGCCGGTGAGCGGCACGATGCGGCTGGAGTCCTCAACCGTCACCTTGTGGCCGTCGGCGGAGGTGACGGTGGCGGGGAGCACCGGTTTCGGCTCGGTCTTCAGGGGCTCGACCCGGTCGGGCGCGGAGGTCTTCGCCTGCGCCCGCCGCGCATTCGGGCCGCCGCCGTCGTCCGGTGTTCCGCACCCGGTGAGACCGAGGGCGAGCACGGCGGCCCATGCGCCGGCGATGCGGAGTGAGCGCGGCATACGCACCGAAGTCCACCGTCCTGTCGAGCTGTTGAGGGCTGCTCCGAGGGCTGGGTTCCGGTTGGGGGTTCCAGCCCGAAGCGTTCGTAGTTAGGTTAGCCTTACCTAATTCGCCAGACCGCTGGAGGGGTCCCATGCCGTCGTCCGGACAGGCGCGTGCCACCGTTCGCGCCGGAGCCGTGGCCGTGCTCACCGCACTCGTCGGAGCGCTGCTCCCGGCGGCCGCCGCGCACGCCGAGGACCGCACGGTCCAGGGCGGGCGGCTCGACTGGGGCATCAAGTCCTCCTTCCAGAGCTACGTCACGGGACCCATCGCCCACGGCGCCTCCACCCTGCAAGGGGGTGCGGCCACGGTCGGCGGCAGCCAGTTCCGCTTCCACTCGGCGAAGGGCTCGTACGACCCGGACAGCGGGAGGTTCACCGCGGGGTTCTCGGGCGGGGTGCGCTTCACCGGGCACAAGAAGGGCGGCTCGTACGAGCTCGACCTCACCGTGAGCCGCCCCACGGTGAAGGTCGCCGGCGGTTCCGGCACGCTCTACGCCGACATGGTCAGCAAGGAGAAGGGCACCGGCAAGGTCACCAGGACCGCACAGGTCCCGCTCGCCTCGCTCGACATCTCCGGCATCGACATGACGGGCGGCACGGGCCCGATCGCCCTCAACAACCTTCCCGCGAAGCTCACTTCGCAGGGGGCGAAGGCCTTCGCCGGGTACTACACGGCCGGCACGGCCCTGGACCCGGTGAGCCTGTCGACGGACCTCGTCGCCAAGAACCCCCCGAAGAGCAAGGGCACGAGTAAGGGGAAGAAGAAGGCGGAGACGGGCCGGGCCGGCCGCATCGAGGATGCCGCCGTCGACTGGGGCGTGCGCCGCACCTTCCGCGAGTACGTCACCGGGCCCATCGCCAAGGGCGAGTGGAAGCTGTCCGCCGGCGCCCAGGACGGCGGCGCGCTCTTCCGCTTCCCCCGGGGCAAGGGAACGTACGACGAGAAGAAGGGCACCCTCACCGCGGACTTCGCGGGGGCGGTCCGGTTCACCGGCAAGCACGGCCTCGACCTGACGCTCGCCGGGGTCGCCGTCCAGGTCGAGGACGGCAAGGGCACGCTCACCGCGGACGTCGACGGCAAGGGCGACCGCGGCACCACCCTGAAGAACGCCTCGCTGGTCACCTTCGCCGCGAAGGAGCTGCGGCCGAAGGACGGCCTCGTCTCCCTCACCGAGGTCCCGTCGAAGCTCACCGCCGAAGGCGCCAAGGCGTTCGGCGGCATGTACAAGGCGGGCTCCGCCATGGACCCGCTCTCGCTCGCCGTCGCCCTCGACGCCGACGCGGAACTCCCCGCACTGCCGGACCTCGGCTCGACCGCGAAGTCCGCGCCGAAGCCGGACCCGAAGACGGACTCGAACTCTTCGAAGTCCGCGGCGGCGCCCCGCACCGAGAACGCCGCCGGGTCCTCCGACTCCTCCTCGAACGCCGTGCCGATCGGTGTCGGCGCGGGCGTCGCGGTGCTGCTCGCCGCGGCGGTCGCCTTCGGAGTCGTACGCAAGAAGCGCACGGCAACGGACGCGCAGGACACCCCGGACACCCCGGACGCCTGACCGCCTCACTGTTGCCCGCCCCCTCCTCCCCCCTCTCAAGGAGAAGCCTGATCATGGCCGCCACCCGTCGTCCCACCGTCCTCGCGGCAGCCGTCGCGACCGCCGTCGCCCTGGGCGCGAGCGCCTTCACGCTGCCGGCGGTCGCCGCCGACACCGGCACGGCCGCCCCGCCGAAGCTGGAGCTCAAGGACGGCACGCTTCAGTGGGGCTTGAAGGAGTCCTTCCGGAAGTACGTCACGGGCATGGCCCACGGCAAGATCGAGGCCAAGGACGGCGCCCAGCAGGCCGCGGGCAACGGGGTGTTCACGTTCTCCGGGGGCAAGGGCACGTACGACACCGGTACGCACGCCACCGACACCGCCTTCAAGGGCAGCGTCCGCTTCACCTCCACCCTCCACCGCTTCGACATCGGCATCACCGACGTCAAGGTCCGCACGAAGGGCAAGACCGGTGCCATCCAGGCCGACGTGACCCTGAACGGCACCGTCCAGAACGACATCGACCTCGCCGCGCTCGACCTGAGCACGGTCAGGCCCGGGCAGGGCGAGGGCGGCGCGATGGTCTTCAAGGACATCCCTGCGGCGCTGACCGCGGACGGCGCGAAGGCGTTCAACGGCATGTACGAGGCGGGCGAGAAGCTCGACCCGGCGACGCTGACGGTGACGGCGGGCGGGCCGGTGATCGAAAAGCCCACCCAGAAGCCGACGGAGAAGCCGACGCAGAAGCCCACGCAGCGGCCCACCCAGAAGCCGACCGGCGGCCCCTCCGACCCCGACAAGGCCCCGAAGCCCACCCCGTCGCAGTCGTCGCAGGCGTCACGAGGGTCCACGGGCGAGGTCGTCGGCGGCCGCCTCTCCTGGGGGCTGAAGGAGAGCTTCCGGAAGTACATATCCACCGGCGGGAAGGCGACCGTCGCGGGCGGCGCCAAGAAGATCTCCGACGGCTACCGGTTCCCCTACGCCAAGGCGGACCTGGACTCCACCGCCAAGAAGGCCGACGCCTCCTTCGGGGGCAGCGTCCGCTTCACGTACAAGGCGCACGGCATCGACATGAAGTTCAGCGACCTCAAGGTGCGGGCGAACGGCGCCAAGGGCACCCTGCTCGCCGACGTCACCACGCCCCAGGGCACGAACAACGACGTGAAGTTCGCCGCGCTCGACCTCTCCGGCGTCTCCTACAAGGCGAAGAACGACGTCGTGCTGTTCGACAAGGTGCCCGCGACCCTGACGGCGGCAGGCGCGAAGCAGTTCGCCAACGACACGACCGGCTCTCCGTACCGGCCGGGCGAGAAGCTCGACCCGGTGACGGTCGCGCTGTCCTCGTCGGCGGGCGCGGTGCTCCCGGCCGGCGGCAACACAGGGACGACGGACTCCGGCTCCGGTTCCGCTTCCTCTTCCGGCTCCGGGTCCGTGGGCGGCGGCGGTTCCGTCGGCGGCGCGGGCTCGCTGGCGGACACGGGCTCCTCCGTCCCCTCGACCGCGCTGCTCGGCGTGGCGGGTGTGGCGCTGGCGGCGGGCGCGGGCGCGGTCGTCGTGGCACGGCGGCGGGGGAGCGCCGAAGCGGTGTGATGCTTGAATGCGCGGGTGACTGAACCCTTCGACGTACTGCGTGTTTTCTGCGGGCCCGACGGTCGGCACGGCAACGAACTCGGTGTCGTGCGCGACGGGGCCCGCATGCCTGTTCCGGCGGACCGCCAGGCGTACGCAGGGAAACTCGGCTTCAGCGAGACGGTGTTCGTCGACGACCCCGAGCGCGGCATCATCGACATCTATACGCCGACACTCAGGCTGCCCTTCGCAGGCCACCCCTGCGTCGGCACGGCCTGGCTCCTCGACGTGCCGGAGCTCGTGACACCCGCGGGCGTGGTCGAGGCGCGCTACGACGGCGAGTTCAGCTGGATCACGGCACGCGCGGACTGGGCGCCGCCGAGGACGCTGCGGCAGTACGGGACGGTGGCGGAGGTCGACGCGCTCGACGTGCCGCCGCCGGGCGAGTGGATCTACGCCTGGGCCTGGCAGGACGAGGCCGCGGGCCGCGTGCGCGCGAGGGGCTTCCCCGGGCGGGGCGACGGCATCGACGAGGACGAGGCGACGGGCGCGGCGGCACTCCTGCTCACCCACGAACTGAGCCGCGCCCTCAACATCACCCAGGGCCGCGGCTCCCAGCTTCTGACGGCCCCGGGGCCGGGGGACTCGATCGAGGTCGGCGGCCGGGTCCGCCTGTTCCGACAGTTCAGCCCCTCCGGCTTTTGAGGAGCGGGGGTCCGGGGGCGGAGCCTCCGAGGTGGGGGCTCCGTCAGGCGGTCAGGGGGAACTCTTCCCCGAGCTCGCGGAAGACCGCCGTGTTCAAAGCGAAAGCGCGCTTGCACTCGTCGACGATCCGCCGCTTCTCCAGGTCGTCCGTGATCGCCGTGTCCATCCCGTCGAGCAGTTCGCGGTAGCCCCGCTTGAACGCGGCCGGGTTGGGGATCCCCTCGAAGACGTAGAACCGCACGCCGTCGCCCTTGCGGGCGAAGCCCCAGGTCCGCTCGGCCTTGCCGCGGATGATCTGGCCGCCGGAGAGGTCGCCGAGGTAGCGCGTGTAGTGGTGGGCGACATAGCCGCCGGGCCAGGTGCGGGCGCACTCCGCGATCCGTGCCGCGTACGCCTCCGTGGCGGGCAGCGGGGTGAGGCCGGTGCGCCAGTCCGCGCCCCGCAGGTGCGCGAGGTCGCGCTCCAGCTCGCTCACGCGGTGCAGCTCGGGCCGGATGAAGGGGCCCGCGACGGGGTCCTCGCGCAGGGACTGCGCGCCGTCCTCCAGGGCGCGGTACACGAACCACAGCTGTTCGGTGTAGCGCGTGTACGCGTCGACGCCGAGGCCGCCGCCGAGGAGGTCGCTCATGAAGGTCGAGGTCTCGGCCTCGGTGTGCTGCTCGTGGGACGCCGTGCGGATGACCGTCGAGAAGGGCGTGAGCGGCGAGTCCATGAAGACCTCCAGGGGAGCCGGGAAGGACGGGGCGGCGGAAACCGGTGACCTCTGCAGATCATGCAAGTTAGGCTTACCTAAGTCAACCGGTTCCCGACACCCTGTCGGTAAAAGACTTACCCGCTCCCGCCCCGCGGAACCTCGCGTTCAGCGATCTTCCGGGTCGCTACCGGGGGCTCTTCCGCATCAGGGCAGCGTGAGAATCTCCGCCCCGGTCTCCGTCACCACCAGCGTGTGCTCGAACTGAGCGGTCCGCTTCCGGTCCTTGGTGACGACGGTCCAGCCGTCCTCCCACATGTCGTACTCGTACGTGCCGAGCGTCAGCATCGGCTCGATCGTGAACGTCATGCCGGGCTGGATGACGGTCGTGGCGTGCGGGCTGTCGTAGTGCGGGACGATCAGGCCGGAGTGGAAGGACGTGTTGATGCCGTGGCCGGTGAAGTCCCGCACCACGCCGTAGCCGAAGCGCTTGGCGTACGACTCGATGACCCGGCCGATGATGTTGATCTGCCGGCCGGGCTTGACGGCCTTGATGGCGCGGTTCAGGGTCTCCCGGGTCCGCTCCACGAGCAGCCTGGACTCCTCGTCGACGTCGCCGACGAGGTAGGTGGCGTTGTTGTCGCCGTGCACGCCGCCGATGTAGGCCGTCACGTCGAGGTTGATGATGTCGCCGTCGTTCAGGACGGTGGAGTCGGGGATCCCGTGGCAGATGACCTCGTTGACCGAGCTGCACAGCGACTTCGGGAAGCCGCGGTAGCCGAGCGTCGAGGGGTAGGCGCCGTGGTCGCACATGTACTCGTGCGCGACGCGGTCCAGCTCATCGGTGGTCACGCCGGGCGCGATGTGTTTCGCGGCCTCTTCCATGGCGCGGGCGGCGATGCGGCCCGCGGTGCGCATCAGCTCGATGGTCTCGGGGGTCTGCACCTCGGGCCCCGTGTACGGGGTCGGCGCGGGTTTCCCCACGTACTCGGGGCGCCTGATGTTGCCGGGTACGGAACGGATGGGGGAGAGCTCCCCTGGGACGAGCAGTGACTGGCCAGACATGCCAGCGAGTCTAGCCAGCCGTCGTGGGGCAGCATGGCCTCAGAGAACGTGACCCGATAGGGGACGGAAGGAGCGGGGCATGGCGCTGTTCAAGAAGCGGACCGTCGGCAAGCCGGGCGAGTGGTTCTACTGCCTGGAGCACCAGAAGGTCGAGGAGGGCCCCGACTGCCCCGGCAAGGACCGGATGGGTCCCTACGCCTCGCGCCAGGAGGCGGAGCAGGCGATGCGGACGGCCGCGGAGCGCAATCTCCAGTGGGAGAACGACCCCCGGTGGCACGACACGGCAGCCGGCAACAAGGACGACACCGCCTGACCTCACCCGGGCTACGACGGGGGCGCGACCTGCCTCCGCAGGGCCCGGCCCCTTCGGGGGGGGGACCTGTCACCGCCGGTCGCCCGGCCCCCCCCGTCAGGAAGCGACCCCCTCCGTCGTCCTCTCCCCCTGCTCCCGGCGCCGCCTCGCGTCCGGGTCTGTTGTCGCGTCGTACGAGAGGAGTCGTGGCAGGACCGCTGCGAGGGCGGTGACCGAGGCCACGCAGGCCAGGCCGCCCGACCAGATGGCGGGGCGCGTGCCCGTCCAGCCCGCCGCCGCGCCCGCGCGGACCTGGCCGAGCTGGGGGCCCACGCTGTACGACAGGACCTCGATCCCGGCGAGCCGGCCCCGCAGCTCGTCCGGGATGGTCTGGTTCCAGATGGTGGAGCGGCCGAGACCGCTCGCCATGTCGCCCGCGCCCGCCAGCGCGAGACAGCCCAGCACCACCCAGATGTTCGCGAACCAGCCCGCCGCCGTGACCGCGAGCCCCCAGCCCGCCGCCCCGAAGACCACGAGCAGCCCGTGCCGCCGCACCCGCGACGTCCACCCGCTGGTGAGGCTGAACAGCAGCGAGCCGACCGCCCCGGCCGCGTACATCAGGCCGAGCGCCCACTCCGCGTCCAGGTCGTCCGCGAGGAACGGGAAGATCGTGTTCGGGAAGGCGAAGAACATCGCCGCCATGTCGATCGCGTACGTACCGAGCAGCACCGGCCGCGACCACGCGTACCGCGCGCCCTCCGCCAGGCCCTTCAGCGACGGCTTCTCCGCGTCGTGCGCGGCCGGCGCGGGGGAGAGACGGGTGCACAGGAGCACGGAGACCGCGAAACAGCCGATCGTGATCGCGTACGCGGACGCGTGCCCGGCGTACGCCACGACGAGGCCGGCGAGCGAGGGGCCCGCGATGGCCCCCACGTTCCAGCGCAGGGAGTTCAGCGCGGCGGCCGCCGTCAGCTGGTGGTGCGGCACGATCCGCGCCATGAGGGAGTCGAGCGCGGGGCGCTGCAGACCGGCGAGGGCGGAGACGCCCGCCGCGACGACGTACAGCGGCCACAGCATCGGGTCGGGCAGCAGCGCGTTCACCAGCAGGATGACGGCCAGCAGCCCCAGCGCCGCCTCGGTCAGGAGGATCACCTTGCGCCGGTCCACGGCGTCGGCGAGCGCGCCGCCGTAGAGCCCGAAGACGATCAGCGGCACCAGCTCGACCGCGCCCATCGCGCCGACCGCGACCGGCGAGTCCGTCAGCTCCTTGATCTGCAGCGGCAGGGCCACCATCGCCATGAAGCTGCCGAAGTACGTGACGAGACCCTGGATCCACAGCAGGCGGAAGTCGCGCGTGGAACGCCAGGGGGAGAGATCGGGCAGTATCGCGGAGAGAGGCACGAAAAGCCATGTTCAGGGCGGGCCGGTGCCGCGGGCAACCGAATTTCCCCCTGAGCGTCCTCGCCAGGTCACGGGCAGCCGCGGTACGTCACCAGCGCGTCGGCGGCGGCGACGTCAGCTGGTCGGCGAGGCGGGACAGACGGTCGCGCAGCCGCCTGCGGCCCCGCGCCTGCGGCAGCGCGTTCTCCCCGGCCGCCGCGCTCACCAGGTGCTGCACCGTGTCGAGGTCGAGGTCCGGCGTCTCGGGCACCGTCAGCGCCTCGTGCGACAGAGCGCCCAGGTCCCGGTCGCCGGAGCCGAGCGCCAGCACCGTCGCCCCCGCGCGCCGCGCGTCGTGCACCCGCGTGAGCAGTTCCGGATCCGGCGCGTCCGGCGCCACGACGAGCAGCGTCTCGCCGCGCCGCGCCGCCTCGATCCGGCCGAGCCCGGTCGACAGATGCGCGGGATCGCAGGCGTGCACCCGGTGGCGTACGAGTGTCGGAGTCAGCTCAGGCGTGCCCGACCAGGCCGCCTCGTCGACCAGGTGGGCGGCCAGGTGCCACGGCTCGTACGCCCGCGTGCCCACCAGGAGCAGCCCGCCGCCGTGCGGCACGACGGAGGACCGCAGCGTCCCCGCGAAGCGGCGGGTGGCGCCGAGCCACTCGGTCCCGGCGAGCACTTCGCGCAGCAGCGCGACCCGTACGGCGTCCATGGCGACGCATCCTGCCCCAACATGCCAGTCGTCACCGGGAGTTCACCGCGAATTCCCCCGGGATGGGGAGGCGCGGAGGATGACTTATGAGACGTCTGTTCCCTTCCGCGCGGGCCGCGAGGGCTACGCGAGCTTCCGCATCCCGGCCGTCGTCACCACGGCCTCCGGCACCGTCCTCGCCTTCTGCGAGGGCCGTGTCGGCTCCCAGGAGGACTTCGGCAACATAGACATCGTCCTCAAACGCTCCGCCGACGGCGGCCGCACCTGGGGCCCGCTCCAGGTCGTCGGCAAGAACGGCGCCGACCTCGCGGGCAACCCCGCGCCCGTCGTCCTCGACACCGGCCGCGTCCTCCTCGTCCACGTGCGCAACGCCGCCGCGGCCACCGAGGACGCCATCCGCCGCGGCAAGGTCTCCGCCGCCAACGGACGCCGCGTCTGGGTGCAGCACAGCGACGACGACGGCCTCACCTGGACGGCGCCGCGCGAGATCACCGGCCAGGTGAAGCGGGCGAACTGGCGGTGGTACGCGACCACGCCCGGGCACGCCGTGCAGCTCACCACGGGCCGCGTGGTCGTCCCCGCCAACCACTCCCTGCCGCCCACCGGCACCGACAACGGCACCGAGGGCAAGTACAACGGCGGGCACTGCCTGCTGAGCGACGACGCCGGCGCCACTTGGCGGATCGGCTACATCGACGACAACGTCAACGGCTACATCAACGTCAACGAGACCACCGCGGCCGAACTCCCCGACGGACGCCTGTACTTCAACACCCGCAACGACTCCCCGGCACCGGGCAACCGCGCCGACGCCCACTCGCGCGACGGCGGCCAGAGCCTCGTCAAGCCGTTCCGCCCGCAGGCCTCCCTCACCGGCCCCGTCGTCGAGTGCAGCGTCCTGCAACTGCGCGACCCCGACGTGCTGCTGTTCTCCGGCCCCGCCGACCCCGGCTTCCGCGCGCTGATGACCGTGCGCCGCTCCACCGACGGCGGCACCACCTGGCGGACCGCCCACACGGTCGACGGGCTGCCGGCCGCCTACTCCGATCTCGTACGGGCCGACGAGCACACCGTGGGACTCCTCTACGAGACGGGTGACTTCAGCGCCTACGAGACGATCTCGTTCCGCCGGATCCCGGTGGCGGAACTCGCCGGGTAGCCGATGACCGGTGATTACCGGGTGCGGAACCGGTGCGTAAGGTCGCCCCATGACCTCTACAGACAGTGCGCAGAACGCTCCCGCGAAGGCCCCCGCCAAGGACCCGTGGGAGCTTCCCGACGTGTCCGGGCTCGTCGTCGGTGTCCTCGGCGGCACCGGTGACCAGGGGCGCGGCCTCGCCTACCGGCTCGCCCGCGCCGGGCAGAAAGTGATCATCGGCTCCCGCGCGGCGGACCGGGCCCGGGCCGCCGCCGACGAGCTCGGCCTCGGCGTCGAGGGCGCCGACAACGCGGAGTGCGCGCGGCGCAGCGACATCGTGATCGTCGCCGTGCCCTGGGAGGGGCACGCGAAGACCCTGGAATCCCTGCGGGAGGAGCTGAGCGGCAAGCTCGTCGTCGACTGCGTGAACCCGCTCGGCTTCGACAAGAAGGGGGCGTACGCCCTCAAGCCCGAGGAGGGCAGCGCGGCCGAGCAGGCCGCCGCGCTGCTCCCCGACTCGCGCGTCACCGCCGCCTTCCACCACCTGTCGGCCGTCCTCCTCCAGGACGCGGACGTCGAGGAGATCGACACCGACGTGATGGTCCTGGGCGAGCGCCGCGCCGACACCGACGTGGTGCAGGCGCTCGCCGCCCGCATCCCCGGCATGCGGGGCGTCTTCGCCGGGCGGCTGCGCAACGCCCACCAGGTGGAGTCCCTGGTCGCCAACCTGATCTCCGTCAACCGGCGCTACAAGGCGCACGCGGGGCTGCGGGTCACGGACGTGTAGGGACCCGTGCCGGGCGGGGGCGGGCATGGGGGACACTGGTTGCGTACGCGCACGCGTACGCAACCGTGCTTGCCACGCTTCACCGGACAGGAGCCGTTCCCCATGCCCCGCCTCGCCGTGTACGCCCTCGTCGTCTGCGCCCTCGCCGTCGCCGCGGCCGTGATCTCGTTCGTGCAGGGCAGCTGGCTCGGTGTCGTGTGGGTGCTGCTCGCGGGCCTCTCGTCGAACATGGCGTGGTTCTACCTGCGGCGGGCCAAGCTGCAGCGGGACGCGGCCGCCGCCGCGGCCGCCTCTCCTTCTGCGCACTGACCCGACTCCCCACGCACCGGACTCACGCCGCTGGGGGAATCTCCTCCGAGGTCTGCCAGAAGCGGTACAGGTCCTGGCCCCAGTAGGTGTCCCACTCGCTGACGCCGAGGGCGCGCAGGATCGCGTCGATGGCGTCGAAGAACGCGTGGTTGATCTCCGGGATCCACAGCACGGCGAAGACCGCGATCAGTCCGAACGGCGCGAACGGCTCGACCTGGCGGCGGATCTTGTGCGAGAGCCAGGGCTCGATCACGCCGTAGCCGTCCAGGCCCGGGATGGGCAGGGAGTTCAGGATCGCGGCGGTCACCTGGAGCAGGGCGAGGAACGCGAGCGCGTACCGGAACGTGTCGGGGACGCCGTCCAGGGCGTCCAGCCAGAACGGCGCGGTGCAGACGACGGCGAACGCCACGTTCGTCAGCGGGCCGGCCGCCGAGATCAGGCTGTGCTTCCAGCGGCCCCGGATTCTGCCCCGCTCGATGAAGACCGCGCCGCCGGGCAGACCGATGCCGCCCATGATCACGAACAGCACCGGCAGCACGATGCTGAGCAGGGCGTGCGTGTACTTGAGCGGGTTGAGCGTCAGATAGCCCTTGGCGCCGATGGAGATGTCGCCGCTGTGCAGGGCGGTGCGCGCGTGCGCGTACTCGTGCAGGCAGAGCGAGACGATCCAGGCGGCCGTCACGAAGAGGAAGACGGCGAGCCCGGGGTTGTCCGCGAAGCCGGTCCAGGCGGCCCAGCCGGAGACCGCCGTGACGGCGGCGATCCCCAGGAAGACGGGGCTGATCCGCCGGTCGCTGCGGCGGATGGGGGCAGTGGTCATGGGGCGGTGCTCCTGGAGTCCGACGGCCTGGCGTGCCCGACGCTATCGGGTCCGTGCGGTGACAACGTCCGGTCCGGGGGCCGGGTTCCTGCTCCTGACCCGGGTTCCTGCTCCTGCCTCAGGTGGCGTCGGGTTTCCCGGCGGAGAAGAGCCACGTGTCGAAGAGGTCCGAGAGGTCCTGGTCCGATTCCTTCTCGCACAGGGCGATGAACTGCTCGGTGTCGGCGTTCCCGTGCCGGTGCTCGCGCGCCCAGGTGCGCAGGATGGTGGAGAAGGCGTGCTCGCCCACGGCCTCGCGCAGCTGGTGCAGGGCCATGGCGCCCCTGCCGTACACCGGCGAGTCCGAGACGCGCGCGGCGGTCGGCGGGTCGGCGGGTGGGAAGGCCCAGATGCCGTCGCTGTCCGGGTGCGTCCCGTCGTAGAAGGAGTCGAAGGTCTCCTGCGCGGTGGGGCCTCCGTGCTCCTCGTCCCACAGCCACTCGGCGTACGTCGCGAAGCCCTCGTTCAGCCACATGTCCTGCCAGGTGCGGGGCGTGACGGAGTTGCCGAACCACTGGTGGGCCAGCTCGTGGACGACGAGGAGGGCGTCCGGGGCCTCCTCGAAGTACGGCTTGGTCTGGGTCTCCAGGGCGTAGCGGAGGTCGGGGAGGTGGTCGACGACGGCGCCTGCCGAGGAGAAGGGGTAGGGGCCGAAGCGGTCCGCGGCCCAGTCGAGGACCTCGGGCACCAGCTCGGGGACGTCGACGGGGCCGTCCGCCTCGTCGGGGTCGACGGCCGTGTAGAGGGGCAGGCCGTCGTCGGTCTCACCGGTGGAGACGTCGAAGACGCCGGTGACGACCGTCGCGACGTAGCTCGCCATGGGTTCGGGGTTGTGCCAGCGGAACGTGGTGCGCCTGCCGTGCCGACGGGTCTCGCGCAGCGTTCCGTTGCTGACCGCGGTGTAGTCGGACGGCACGGTGACGTCGATGTCGTACGTCGCCTTGTCGGACGGGTGGTGGTTGCCGGGGAACCAGGTCATGGAGCCGCGGGGCTCGCCGAGCGCCGCCACTCCGTCGTCCGTCTCGATCCAGCCCTCGTCGCCGCCGTCGCTCGCCGTGAGCATCCGGGGCACCCCGGCGTACCGGACGGTGGTCTTGAAGGTCTTCCCCTTGCTGATCGGCCGGGCGGGGGTGAGCGTCAGCTTGTTCTTCTGCTTTCTGCTGACGCCTGCCTCGGAGCCGTCGGTCTCTGCATCGCGCACGCGCAGGCCCGCGAGGTCCAGGGTGAAGCGGGGCAGGTCCCGGGTGGCCCGCGCGGTGATCACCGCGGTGCCGGTGAGCCGGTTGCTGTCCGGGGTGTAGTCGAGGGTCAGGGCGTAGTGCGTGACGTCGTAGCCGCCGTTGCCGAGGGCCGGGAACAGGTGGTCGTCGACGCGCTTCCCGCGTGCGTCGAGCAGGACGAAGTCCCGCACGGTGCCCTCGCCGTCGTCACCGTCCCACCAGGTGCGGAAGAGCGCGGCGACCTGCTTGGCCTCGGCCGACTTCGCGGGAAGGTCGGTCCGCACCTCCACGTCGTAGGAGGAATCGGTGACTTCGACCGTGTGCACGGCCTGCGCGTGGCGTGCCGTGCGGGACTCGCCGGTGTCACGGGCCCAGGCGCGGAACTGCTCCAGGAGGCGGTGCTTGGACTCCCGTACGGGGGCGTCCGGGGGCTGCGTGCCGGTGCACGCCGTCAGGGCGAGGCAGAGGGCCGCCGCGGTCGTGAGGGCGCGCTTCATGAGGGGTCTCCGTCCCGTTGCACGACGGGGAAGAGGGGCGGAGGCATCCTGAGGTTGCCGCCGCCCCTCGCTTCAGGGGCTTTTCCCACGGTTACGCGGGCGTCACGAGCCGGTTCTCCGTGCCGATGCCGGAGGCGTTGCCGTCGGCGTAGAGGGTCAGTTCGCCGTCCGACCAGCGCACGATGGTGTCGTCGGGCCTGTGGTTGTCGGTGAAGTCGCCGCCGCTGACGATCAGGGCGCGCTTCCACAGGCTGTTCGGGGCCTGCCACTTGTGCTCGCCCCGGAGGGAGCCGGCGCCGGTGAAGTCCTGGTACTGCGTCAGCTCGCCGTCGGACCAGCGCACGACGAGGTCCCAGGTGTCGCCTCCCGAGTAATTGCCCGCGGCGATCTGGGTCGCGTGCTTCCACGTGCCGGTCTTGGCCGAGCCCGGCGGGACGACCTTGATCTCCTTGCCGAGCTTCTTGTTGCCGCCGGTGTCGCGGTAGAGCGAGACCTCGCCGTCCGACCAGCGCACGACCAGGTCGTCCTGCCGCTTGTTGCCGCCGAAGCGGCCCGCGGTCATCACCTCGGCGTGCTTCCAGGTGCTGTTCGCGGCGACCAGCCGGTGCTCGCCGTGGAAGCCCTTCTCGTCGACCGACGGGTAGAGCGTCACCTCGCCGTCCGACCAGCGGACGATCAGGTCCGAGCCGCTGTCACCGGTGAAGTCGCCCGCGACGACCTGCTTGGCGTGGTCGCGCCACAGGGCGCTCGGGCCCTGGACCTTGAACTCCTTGTCGAAGTGGTTCTTGTCCTTGCCCGCGCCCCGGTAGAGGCTCAGCCCGCCGTCCGACCCCATGACGAGCATGTCCATGCGGTCCTTGGAAGCCGGCCCGTCGACCGTGAAGTGGCCGTTGACGATGGTCTTGGCGCGCTTCCACGTGCCGGCGCCCGGCAGCACCGGGTCCGTCATCGGCGGCGGGTCGATGCTCGCCGGCTGCTCGCCCGCCTTCGCGGCGTCGTAGATCCGCTTGACGTCCTTGCCGAAGTACGACGAGTACGAGGTGTCCGCGCTGTGGCCACCCGTCATCCAGCCTCCGATGACGCCGATCAGCTTCGCCGGCTCGTCGCCCGTGGTGATGAAGGGGCCGCCGGAGGTGCCGCCGACATAGCCGTCGCAGTCGATCTCGGTGAAGGTGCCGCCGCGCCAGAGCCGGCCGCCGCTGTCCTTGACGTTGCCGGTGGTGTACTTCTTCGTCGGCGTGGTGCAGCTGAGCGGGTCCTGCTTCGGCTTGTAGCGGTCGCCGCCGTACATGTACGGGTAACCGATGACCTGCGCGGTGTGCCGGAAGCCCGTGTCGAAGCCCATCGGAATGGACCCGACGACGTCCTCGACCTTCTTGCCGTCGGCACGCGGCTCGGTGGCGAGGAACGCGACGTCGACCGCGGTGTAGTTCTCCTCGCTCTTCCTGGACCCGGTGTAGCCGGGGTCCTTGAAGATGCGGCTCTTCTTGATGGGGTACATGCCGTGCGGCATGGGGTTGCTCGCGCTGTGCTGCGGCACGAAGATCAAGTTTTCCTGGCGGGCGTTGCTGTCGAAGCAGTGCGCCGCCGACACGACGAGGTTCTTGCCCGGGGACGGGACGACGGTGCCGCCGCAGAAGCGGTAGTCGTAGCGGTCCGGGAAGTCGTTGCCCGCCTTCTCGGCCCAGTAGAAGGTGCCGACTTCCTTGATGCCCTTGAAGGGGCGGGAGGGCGAGCGCAGCATGCCCTTGCGCGGCGCCGCGTCCTCCTTCTCCTCGGCGTCTTCGGCGGCCGCGGCCTCGCGGGTCTGCTGCGGCTCGACCGGCTCGGCCTCGGCCATGCGCTCCGGCGTCCAGAACTTCTCGAGCGCGCGGGCCAGTCCCTGGTCAGGGGCCTGCGACGGCGACTTCGAGGGCTTGGACGAGGGCTTCGCCGAGGACGTCGGCGCAGTCGGCGTCGGGTCCGGAGCGGACCACGCCGGGGCCGCGGCGGCCAGGAGCGCGGCCGCAGCGGCTGTCGCAGTCAGACTGCGTCTCATTCTCACAGTGGTGTTCCCCCACGAAAAACGGACCCCGGGCAACCGGAGTCCGATTGGTACACATCAAACGAGAAGTTACGTTACGCATGCATCTGATGATGTGTCGATTTGTTTGGAGAAAGCAGTTTGCAGAAAACAGTGGGGACGACGGGGCGCTCCGCCCGGACCGGAACGCGCGCGGGAGCGCTCGCGGCAGGCGCGCTGCTCCTGGCGGTGGGGTGCTCCGGAGGCGGTGACGGTGACGGCGGAGCCGCGAAGGACGACCCCAATCCGCTGCGCGGGTTCCGCAGCTGGCTGAAGACGAACGACTCGGCGCGCGACGACGCGCTGGCGGGCCACGCCCTGCACATCAGCCTCGGCTACCGGCCCGGCGACCGCGACGGAGTCGTCCGGGTCCTCACGGACTACGGACCGTGGGGCGAGGCGGAGGGGCAGGTCGGGCCGCTCGCCGAGGCGTTCACACAGTGGTGGGACGAGGACCCCGCGGCCGGGAGCGCCCGCATCCTCGGGCAGGGCGGAAAGACCGCCAAGACCCTCACGCTGTACGACGGTGACGAACCGTCGAACCTCGCGGAGGAGTTCCACTCCTGGACGGCGAAGCACTCCCCGGACGGCGCGCGCCTCGCCCCGCACGTCACGGAACTCACCATCGGATACGGGGCGAAGGGCGCCGGCGCGGTCACCGTGGCGACGGACTACCTCACGTACAAGGACAAGAAGACCCAGCGGAACGTCGACGCCCTGGGGAAGGCGTTCGCCGACTGGTGGGACGGCGACGAGGGCGCGGGCACGGTCACCGTGACCAGCGCCGATCAGGGCACCCGAGCCGAACGCAAACTGCCCCGCCCGTGAAGCCCTCGTCTCCCGGCCGCCGCCGCCAAGGGACAATGGGCCCGTGCGATACCGCGTCCTGGGGCCGACCCGAGCTGTCCGCGCCGACGGAACCACCGTTCCCGTCGGCGGCGCCCGCCTGCGCGCCCTCCTGACCGCGCTCGCCCTGCACGCGGGTCGCCCCGTCCCCGCCCCGGCCCTGGTCGAGGAGGTGTGGGCCGGCGAACCCCCCGCCGACGCGGCCGGCGCCCTGCAGGCACTGGTCGGGCGGCTCCGCAGAGCCCTCGGCGCGGACGCCGTCGCCTCGGTGGACGGCGGCTACCGCCTCGGCGCGCGCCCCGACGACGTGGACGCGTTCCGGTTCGACCGGCTGGTCGGCGAAGGCGGCCGCGCGCTGGCCGACGGCGACCCGGCGAAGGCCGCCGCCGTCCTGGACGACGCACTCGCCCTGTGGACCGGCGAACCCCTCGCCGACCTGCCGGAACACACCGCGGACGCCGCCCGCCTGCACGCCCGCCACCTCGACGCCCGGCGCGCCCGGATGGCCGCGGCGCTCGCCCTGGGCGAGGCGGAGCGGGCCCTGCCCGAGCTCGCCGCCCTCTGCGAGGCCCACCCCCTCGACGAGCCCCTGCACGCCCTGCGGCTGCGCGCGCTGCGCGACACGGGACGCCCGGCGGAGGCGCTCGCCGCGTACGACGGCGTACGACGTGAGCTCGCCGAGCGGCTCGGGACCGACCCGGGCCCGGAACTGGCCGGGCTCTACGAGGAGTTGCTGCGGGGCGACGCGGCGGCGCCCGCACCGGCGCGCGGCCGCCCGGCCGGAAATCTGCGGGCCCGCCTGACGTCCTTCGTCGGGCGCGAGGCCGACATCGATGTCCTGCAAGACGACCTCGCGCGTGCGCGGCTCGTGACGCTGCTCGGGCCCGGCGGGGCCGGCAAGACGCGGCTGTCGCAGGAGGCCGCGGAGACCGTCGCCCCGGGCCTGCCGGACGGCGTGTGGCTCGCCGAACTCGCACCGGTCGAGGACCCCGCCGACGTCCCCGCGGCCGTCCTCACCGCGGTCGGCGCCCGCGAGACCGTGCTGCGCGGCGCCGGCGCCGAGGAGCTGCGCGCCCTCTCCGAACGGTACGGCGAGGACCCCGTCGCCCGGCTCGTCGAGCACTGCGCCCCGCGCCGCATGCTGCTCGTCCTCGACAACTGCGAGCACGTCGTCGACGCGGCCGCCCGCCTCGCCGACGAACTGCTCGCCCGCTGCCCCGGCCTGACGGTGCTCGCCACCAGCCGTGAACCCCTCGGCGTACCGGGGGAGTTGCTGCGGCCCGTCGAGCCGCTGCCCGAGCCGGTGGCGGTGCGGCTCTTCGCCGAGCGCGGTGCCGCCGCGCGGCCGGGGTTCACCGTCGAAGGGGATCCGGCGGCCGTCGCCGAGATCTGCCGCAGGCTCGACGGTCTGCCGCTCGCCATCGAGCTGGCCGCCGCGCGCCTGCGGCTGCTCACCCCGCGCCAGATCGCCGACCGTCTCGACGACCGCTTCCGCCTGCTCACCAGCGGCGCCCGCACGGTCCTGCCCCGCCAGCAGACGCTGCGGGCTGTCGTCGACTGGTCCTGGGACCTCCTCGACGACGCCGAGCGGACCGTGCTGCGGCGGCTCTCGGTCTTCGCGGGCGGCTGCGACCTGACCGCGGCGGAGGAGGTGTGCGCGGCCGCCGGGAGTACGCACGACGTCGCCGACCTGCTGGGCTCCCTCGTCGACAAGTCCCTTGTCGTGGCGGCCCCTTCGGAGGCGTACGGCGGTGGCATGCGCTACCGGCTCCTTGAGACCGTCGCCGAGTACGCGGGCGAGCGGCTCGACGAGGCCGGTGACCGGGCCGCGGCCGAGCGGGCGCACCTCGTGCACTACCGCGAGGTCGCCAGGACCACCGACCCCGAACTGCGCGGCCGAGGCCAGCTGGCGGCCGTGGAGCGCCTCGAGGTGGAGTACGAGAACCTGCGCACCGCCCTGCGGCACGCGCTCGCCGCGCGGGACGAACAGGAAGCGCTCTGCCTCGTCCTGTCCCTCTCCTGGTACTGGCAGATGCGCGGCATGCGCATGGAGACCCGCAACTGGTCCCGCGACGTCACGGCCCTCGGCCCAGACCCCTTCGCCCCGCCCGTCGCCCCCGCGCCCCCGCTCCACGAGTCGTGCACGGCCGCGCCCCCGCCGATGAGCCCCGAGGTCCTGGTGGAGGCCCGCCGGGGCGCGCATCTGCTCCGCCTCTCCTGCATGGAGCTGGAACGCATCGACTGGCAGTCGCCGGAGGCGACGGAGAAGCTGGCCGGCATCAGGCGCGCCTACCGGCCCGGCCTCCCGCAGACCTGCCGCACCCCCGGCAACCTGTGGTTCTACGCCGTGCTCCTCGGCGGCGACATGGACCTGCTGCGCGTCACCCTCGACGAGACGGTCACCGCGTGCCGTGCACTCGGCTACGACTGGGAGCTCGCCGCCGCCCTCCAGATGCGCGCCAATATCCTCGCCAACCGCAGCGACTGGGCGGGCGACGCCATCCGGGACGCGGACGAGGCGCTGAGCGGGTTCCGGAAGCTCGGTGACGTGTGGGGCATCGCGGAGGCGCTCTCCGCGCGCGGTGAATCACGTGAGCGGCGCGGCGAGTTCACTGCGGCCGCCGTCGACTACGAAGCCGCGGTCGAGTACGCCGAACAGCTCGGCGCCCAGACCCAGGTGGGCCTGCTCAAGGCCCGCCTCGGCGCGATCCTGACGAGCTCGACGGAGCAGCGGGACCTCTTCGACCGGGGTGAGGCGCTGCTGCGGGAGATCCTCGAGGAACCGGGCAGGCACCCCACGGGCGAGGTCATGCCCGCCGCCCGGCTCTTCCTCGCCTGCGCGCTGGGCCATGACCGCCGCACCGACGAGGCGCGTGAGCAACTCCGGCTGCTGCGACAGGAGTTCAACGGCATCGGTTACGCGATCTTCGACAGCTCCGTGCTCGGCGTCGGGGCCTGGCTCCACGTCCTTGACGGGCGGTACGCCGAGGGGCTCGCCGGGGCGCGCGAGGCCCTCGAGAAGGCACTCGACCCGCTGTCGCGCATGGTCGCCCCGCAGATGGTCTCGGTCCAGCTGTCGCTCATCGCGATGGCGCTGGCCGGGGACGGGGCCGGGGCTGCGGCCGGGGGCGGCGCCTGTGCGCGTGACGCCGCGCGGATCCTCGCGGTCGCTGACCGGGAGCTGCCGCCGCGCCACTTCGCGAGCACGATGGAGCGGGAGATCCGCGACGGCGCGCGGGAGCGGTGCCGGGCCGCACTCGGGGACGACGCGTTCGAAGCGGCGTACGCGGAGGGCGGCGGCCTCTCCCTGGAGGAGGCCGCCGCCCTGTGCGCCGCGTGGGCCGAGTGACCCCACGGTGAACGCTGACCCGGTGATCAGTTCTTCGTGCGGAACTTGTGGATCGCGATCGGCGCCATCACCAGCGTGAGCGCCACCGACCAGCCGACCGTCACCCACACGTCGTGCGCGACGGGACCGCCGACCATCAGGCCGCGCGCGGAGTCCGCGAGCGAGGACAGCGGGTTGTAGTCGGTGAAGCCCTGCAGCCAGCCCGGCATCGACTTCGTCGGCGCGAAGATCGACGAGCCGAACTGGAGCGGCATCAGGACCAGGAAGCCCATCGCCTGCACGGACTGGGCGCTCTTCATGGAGACGCCGAGGACCAGGAAGATCCACATGATCGACGTGCCGAACAGGGCGGAGAGGCCCACGGCGGCGAGCAGACCGAACCAGTTCGTGATGTCGAAGCCCACCAGGACACCGACGATCATCATGATCGTCGTCGCGATGAGCAGCCGCATCAGCTCCACCACGATCTTGGCGAAGAGAACCGAGCCCTGACCGATCGGCAGGGTCCGGAAGCGGTCCATGATGCCGTTCTGGAAGTCCTGGTTGAAGCCAGTGCCGACGGCCATGGCGATGTTCATGCTCATCATCGCCATCATGCCGGGGACCACGTACTGCACGTACTGGTCCTGGCCGCCGCCGAGCGCCTGCCCGATGGAGCCGCCGAACACGTAGACGAACAGGAGCGTGAAGACGATCGGCATCAGGACCGCGTCGAACATCGACTCCGGGTCCTGCCGGATCCACAGCAGATTGCGGCGGACCAGGGCGCCGGTGTGCCGGACGTGGCCGCGCAGACCGATGCGGGCGTCCGCCTCCCCCGTCTTGAGGGGGGCCGTGAGTGTGGTGGCGCTCATACGGCGACCTCCTCGAGTTCTGCGGGGCGGGCGTCCTGCGGGGCACTGGCCTTCTGGCCGGTGATGGACAGGAACACCTCGTCCAGGCTGGGCAGTTCGGTGGCTATCGAGCCGATCGTGATGCCGCGCGCGGTGACCGCGCCGACCACGGCGGTCAGCTGCTCGTCGCTGAGGATCGGCACGAGGACCGTGCCGGTCTCGACGTCGACCGTCGAGGTGGCGAGGCCGGTCAGACCGAGGTCGTCGAGGGCGTTCGCCAGCGGGCGCAGCTCCAGGGGGTCGGCCGGGCGGACGCGCAGGGTGCGGCCGCCGACCTTCGCCTTCAGCTCCTCGATGCCGCCGTTGGCGATGACCTTGCCGCGGTCGATGACCGTCAGCTCGGAGGCCAGCTGCTCGGCCTCCTCCATGTACTGGGTGGTGAGCAGCACGGTGACGCCGTCGCCCACCATGCGCTTGACCTCGGCCCACACCTCGTTCCTCGTGCGGGGGTCGAGGCCGGTCGTCGGCTCGTCCAGATAGAGGACGGCCGGGCTGCCGATCATCGACGCGGCGAGGTCGAGGCGGCGGCGCATACCGCCCGAGTACGTGTTCGCCGGGCGCTTGGCGGCCTCGGTGAGCGAGAACCGCTCAAGCAGGCCGTCGGCCCGGGACCTGGACTCCTTGCGGGACAGGTCGAGCAGGCGCCCGATCATGTACAGGTTCTCCCGGCCGGAGAGCTTCTCGTCCACCGAGGCGTACTGGCCGGTGAGGCCTATCACTCGGCGGAGCTGGCGGGGCTGGCGGGCCACGTCGTACCCGGCGACGAGGGCGGTGCCCGCGTCCGGGGTGATCAGGGTCGAGAGGCAGCGGACGAGGGTGGTCTTGCCGGCGCCGTTGGGTCCGAGTACGCCGAGGACTGTGCCCTCGCGTACGTCGAGGTCCACGCCGTCCAGAGCTTTGGTCTCGCCGTAGTGCTTGACCAGTCCCCTTACGGTGACCGCGCTCCCTGCGCCGCCGGGGTTCATGTCGATTCGCGTCATGCCCCACAAGATGTCACCCCCCACCGACAAACAACCGACATCCCACCGACAGGGGGTCTCGCCGGGGTCGCGGGCCGGGGGATCCTCTTCCGGTCCGGTGGGGGGGGGACCCCTGCCCCACCGCTTCGCGGCGGAGGTCCCACCCATCGATCGCCCCGCTGCTTCCGGCCCGGTGGGGGCGCCCCCTGTCCCGCCGCTTCGCGGCGGATCATCCCACCCACCCACCCGTTTGCCCCGCGAGTCAAGTCCAGGTAGGGGCCCCTACAGCCCCGCTCGGTGCGGGGTGCACGGGTGGGTGGGTGGGAAACATCCGCCGCGAAGCGGCGGGACAGGGCACCCCGAGCCCGCAGCCTGCGAGGCGAGCTGCAACCCGGGCGGGGGTGGTCCGCCGTGGAGCGGTGGGATGAGAGGGGGCCCGCAGGCGTCGTGCGGGTCGAGTCTGGCCAGGGCGAGGGAGTTGTTCAAGCGCCCAGGGGCGAGGTGAGGCAGCCCGTCGGTGGGGGAAAGGCGACGGGCTGCCGTGGTGCCGTGGTGGTTTTAGGGGGCCATGGGGCCCCAGGGGCTCAGTGGACCGCGTGCTCCGGCGCCGGGAACACCCCGCCCACCACATCCTCCGCGAACGCCTGCGCCGCCCCGGCCATGACGTTCCGCAACTCCGCGTACTGCTTCACGAAGCGCGGCATCTTTCCGCCGGTCAGGCCCATCATGTCCGTCCAGACCAGGACCTGCGCGTCGCACGCGGAGCCCGCCCCGATCCCGACGGTCGGGATGTGCAGGGAACGGGTGACCTCGGCGGCGAGCTCCGCGGGGACCAGCTCAAGGACGACCGCGAACGCACCCGCGTCCTGCGCGGCCTTGGCGTCGTTGAGGAGCCGGTGGGCGGCCTCGTCGCCCCGGCCCTGCACCCGGTAGCCCATGGTGTTCACGGACTGCGGGGTCAGGCCGAGGTGCGACATGACGGGGATGCCGGACTGGACGAGCAGCTCGGTCTGGGCGAGGGAGCGTTCGCCGCCCTCCAGCTTCACCGCGCCGACACCCGCCTCCTTCACGAGGCGCGTCGCCGACCGGAGCGCCTGGACGGCGCCCTCCTGGTACGAACCGAAGGGCAGGTCGCCGACGATCAGGGCGCGCGAAGTGCCCCGTACGACCGCGGCGGAGAGCATGGTCATCTCGTCGAGGGTGACGGGCACGGTCGTCTCGTACCCCAGGTGGCAGTTGCCCGCCGAGTCGCCGACGAGCATGACGGGGATGCCCGCCTCGTCGAAGACGGACGCGGTCATCGCGTCGTACGCGGTGAGCATGGGCCACTTCTCGCCGCGCTCCTTGGCGGCGGTGATGTCGCGCACAGTGATGCGCCGGGTGCCCTTGCCGCCGTACAGCGCCTTGCTGCTGTCGGGGCTCGTGGGGGCGTCGGCGCTCTTCTGGGCAGCCGAAAGCTGCGTCATCGCAACGGCTCCTTCTGTCATCTCGAGGCGCCCTGACGGCGTCCCCGGATCACCTCCATGGTGGCACCACGTGCCGCCTCGGGGCTAGTGGGAGCGCACAGCTACTGGGAGGGCGCGGCGACACGGCCACCGGATCCCCCGTCGGGGTTGTGCGCATTTCGTCACAGAGGGCGCTCTCCCTCGCAGTTCAGGAACCCCTCGCGCCGCCCCGGACGTCCTGGTGCCTGTACGGCCGTCGTGGACGGCAGGGACGACACCGGATCATCGCCTAGGGTTTCAGGGGGCGGGACAGACGGTGTGCACGGCAGGCAGTGAGGCGACGACAGCATGGCGCAGGCGTATATGACGGAGACGGGCAGCGGCGGCTCGGGCCCCGAGCGTCCGGGGTCCCGGTTCCGCCGCCTGCTCGACGGCTGGCGGGGCGACCCGGGCATCTGGCGGCGCGGTCTCGTCACGGCGAGCGCCGCGGTCCTGATCGCGCTGGTGATGCTCTTCCACGCGCAGATCCCCAACAACGTGGGCAACCTCGGCAGTCTGACCGAGACCTTCCTGCCCTGGCTCGGCGTCTTCATCCCGGTGCTGCTCGTCATCGCGGTGGTCCGCAAGTCCGCCACCGCGCTGATCGCCCTGCTGCTGCCCCTGATCATCTGGATCAACTCGTTCGGCGGCCTGATCACCGGCAAGTCGGGCGGCACCGGCGGCGACCTGACCGTCGCCACGCACAACGTGAACGCGGACAACCCCGACCCGACCGGCACCGCCCAGGACGTCGCCGCGTCCGGCGCCGACGTCATCGCGCTGGAAGAGCTCACCGCGGACGCCGTCCCCACGTACGAGAAGGCGCTGGCAGGGGAGTACAAGTACCACTCGGTGAAGGGCACCGTCGGGCTGTGGAGCAAGTATCCGCTGACCGACGCGAGGCCCGTGGACATCAAGCTGGGCTGGGTGCGGGCGATGCGCGCGACCGTCAACACCCCCAAGGGTGACGTCGGCGTCTATGTCGCGCACCTGCCCTCGGTCCGCGTGAAGCTCGACGCGGGCTTCACCGCCAACCAGCGCGACAACAGCGCCGACGCGCTCGGCGAGGCCATCGCCGACGAGAAGCTCGGCAAGGTCGTCCTGCTCGGCGACCTCAACGGCACGATGAACGACCGCGCCCTGAACGCGGTCACCTCCCAGATGCGCTCCACGCAGGGCGCGGCGGGCGACGGCTTCGGCTTCAGCTGGCCCGCGTCGTTCCCGATGGCCCGCATCGACCAGATCATGGTCAAGGGCGTCGAGCCGGTCGCCTCCTGGACGCTGCCGGAGACGGGCAGCGACCACCTGCCGATCGCGGCGCGGGTGGACCTCTCCTCGTAACGTGCGCGTGGTGCGGGTGTGACCGTGCGGATGTGAGCGCACGGAATACTGGGCGGGCGCGGGTTTGTTCCGTACGTAAACTTATGGGTTCACTCTGCGTTGGTCCCCGGCGCTCTCCGCGCCCTCGACGCTCTCAGTGAAGCAGCCCCCCGCCCCCACCCCCGCTTCCGTTGGAAGGTACTTCTTCATGCCCCTGGCCCTGCTCGCCCTCGCCGTGGGCGCCTTCGGCATCGGCACCACCGAGTTCGTGATGATGGGCCTGCTGCCCAACGTCGCCGACGACCTGCACCTGTCCATACCCACCGCGGGACACCTCGTCTCCGCGTACGCGCTCGGCGTCGTCATCGGCGCCCCGCTCCTCGCCGCCGTCACCGCGAAGCTGCCGCGCCGCCGCGTCCTGATCGGCCTGATGGTGCTCTTCGTGGTCGGCAACGCGCTGTCGGCGGCGGCCCCCGACTACCACCTCCTGATGGCAGCCCGCTTCCTCAGCGGGCTGCCGCACGGCGCGTTCTTCGGCGTCGGCGCCGTCGTCGCGACCGGGCTCGTCGCCCCCGAGCGCAAGGCCCGCTCGGTGTCCCTGATGTTCCTCGGCCTGACCGTCGCCAACATCGTGGGCGTACCGGTGGCCACGGCGATGGGGCAGCAGCTCGGCTGGCGCGCCACGTTCCTCGCGGTGAGCGCGATCGGGCTCGCGGCCATCGCCGCGCTCGCCCTCCTGGTTCCGGCCGACCACGGCCACGGCGACGCGGCGGGCCTGCGCGGCGAGCTCCGCGCCCTGCGCAGCCTCCCCGTGTGGCTGGCGCTCGGCACGACCGTCGCCGGCTTCGGTGCGCTCTTCGCGGCGTACAGCTACATCACGCCGATGCTGACGGACGCGGCCGGCTACGCCGAGTCCAGCGTCACGCTGCTCCTCGCGCTGTTCGGCGTGGGCGCGACGGCGGGCAACCTGCTGGGCGGGCGCCTCGCGGACCACTCCCTGCGCGGCACGCTCTTCGGCGGACTCACGGCGCTGGCCGTCGTCCTCGCGCTCTTCCCGCTGCTCATGAGCGCCGGCTGGAGCGCGGCGCTCGGTGTCGCCCTGCTCGGCATGGCGGCGTTCACGACGGGCTCGCCGCTGCAGCTCATGGTCATGGAGAAGGCCGCGGCGGCCCCCTCTCTGGCCTCCTCGGCCAACCAGGGCGCGTTCAACCTCGCCAACGCGGGCGGCGCCTGGATCGGCGGCCTCGCCCTCGCGGCCGGCTTCGGCGTGACGTCCCCCGCGGTCACGGGCGCGATCCTCGCCGTCCTGGGCATCGCGGTGGCCGGCGCGGCATACGCGGTGGAAGCCCGCAGGGGGCCCGTGGCGGGCACGGAGCGGGTGGTGGCATCGTCCCTGGACCGCGAACGGGTCCACCACTAGCCGCAACGACTGCGGGGCGCCAGCCGGGCGCCCCGCAGAACCGTCTCCGTCAGTCCGCGGAGGACTCGCGCCAGCGGTTGGTGATGGGGAGGCGTCGGTCCTTGCCGAAGCCCTTCGCGGAGATCTTCGTGCCCGGCGGGTACTGGCGCCGCTTGTACTCGGCGGTGTCCACCATCCGCAGCGTCTTGACGACCAGCTCCCGGTCGTACCCGGCGGCCACGATCGCGTCGGCGCCCTGGTCCCGGTCGACGTAGAGCTCCAGGATCGCGTCCAGGACCGGATAGTCGGGGAGCGAGTCCGTGTCGACCTGGTCGGGGCGGAGCTCGGCGCTCGGCGGCTTGGTGATGGAGTTCTCCGGGATCGGCGGCGTCTGCCCCCGCTCCCGCGCGGAGCGGTTGCGCCACTCGGCGAGCCGGAAGATCGCCGTCTTGTAGACGTCCTTGATCGGGCCGTACGCCCCCACGGAGTCGCCGTACAGCGTGGAGTACCCGACCGCCAGCTCGGACTTGTTGCCCGGCGCGAGCACGATGTGCCCCTCCTGGTTGGAGAGCGCCATCAGCATCGTGCCGCGCAGCCGCGACTGGAGGTTCTCCTCGGCGAGCCCGGTGAGCCCCAGCGAACCCATGTACGCGTCGAACATCGGAGCGATCGGCACGGTGCGGAAGTTGAGCCCGGTGCGCCGCGCCAGCTCCTCCGCGTCACCGATGGAGTGGTCGGACGAGTAGCGGGACGGCATGGCGACGCCGTACACGTTCTGCGCGCCCAGCGCGTCGCAGGCGATGGCGGCGGTCAGCGCCGAGTCGATACCGCCGGAGAGGCCGATCAGGACACTGCTGAAACCGTTCTTCGCGGCGTACGCGCGCAGCCCCACGACGAGCGCCGAGTACACCTCCTCGTCGTCGTCGAGCCGCTCGGCGTACCCGCCGGTGAGCTCCGCCTCGTACGCGGGCAGCGGCTCGTCGGAGAGCGTGACGTGCTCGATGCGCAGCCCGTCGTCGACGACGCCGGACGGCGGCACGGGCGCCGCGGCCGGAAGATCGAGATCGAGGACGACACAGCCCTCGGAGAACTGCGGGGCGCGGGCGATGACCTCGCCGTCCTTGTCGACGACGATCGAGTCACCGTCGAACACCAGCTCGTCCTGCCCGCCGATCATCGCGAGGTACGCGGTGGTGCAGCCGGCCTCCTGCGCGCGCTTGCGCACGAGTTCGAGGCGCTGGTCGTCCTTGTTCTGCTCGTACGGCGACGCGTTGATGGAGAGCAGCAGTCCCGCCCCCGCGCTGCGCGTCGCCGGCACGCGGCCGCCGTCCTGCCAGAGGTCCTCGCAGATGGCGAGCGCGACGTCGACGCCGTGCACCCGCACGACCGGCAGGGTCTCGCCCGGCACGAAGTACCGGAACTCGTCGAAGACGCCGTAGTTGGGCAGGTGGTGCTTGGAGTACGTCAGGACGGCCTCGCCGCGGTACAGCACCGCGCCCGCGTTGCGCGGGGCGCCCGCGGGCTGGCCGAACTTCGGCTTGGCCTCCTCGGTGCGGTCGAGATAGCCGACGACGACCGGCAGCTCTCCGAACCCCTCGTCCCGTAGCCGCACGGCGAGCGCGCGCAGCGCCGCCCGGGAGGCCTGGACGAAGGACGAACGCAGCGCGAGGTCCTCGACGGGATAGCCGGTCAGCACCATCTCGGGGAACGCGACGAGATGCGCCCCCTGCTCGGCGGAGTGCCGGGTCCAGTGGACGATCGCCTCGGCGTTCCCGGCGAGATCGCCGACGGTCGAGTCGATCTGATTCAGAGCGAGGCGTAGTTGAGGCACGGAATCAGTGTAATCGTCAGAGCGACGCGATGCCTTGCCAGGGCGGGCGTGCGGTGTACGTCTCGTACGTCTCCACGCTCACCTGGTGCTTCCGGACCAGGTCGCGTTGTCGTACTGGAGGAAGCCGGGCTCGACCTGCACCTCCAGCGTGTGCGCGGCGTCGGCCGGGAGACTGACGGCGTAGGTGGCGACGGACTGCTTGCCGGGCGCCAGCTTGCCGGCGAGCTCTCTCGGCAGGTCACCGTCGAAGATCTTCTCCGCCTCGGCGCCGTCGGCGTCCTTGAAGGTGACCGTGGTCAGGTCCAGATCGGCCGCCTCGCCCGAGCCGTTGACGACGGTGATCTTGACGGTCAGCGCCTTGTGGCCCTGGGTGTGGCCCGCCGCGTACGGCCCCGGCTGGTAGGAGGCGGGGCCGGCGACGGTCACCTTCACGCCGTCGTCGTACGCGAACGTCTCACCGAACCCGAGCTCACCGGAGTCACCCTCCGCCCCTGTCTCCCCCTCCGCCTCTTTCTCCCTCTCCCGGTCGGAGCCGGACGGCTCGGCGGGCGCGGTCGACGCCTCCTTCTTGCCGCCGGTCCCGTCCAGCTCGTCCACGGTGTCGTTGAAGACCGAGACGCTGATGACGAGACCGACGACCGCAAGGACCGCGGCGACCGCCCCGAGCGAGGTACCCCAGATCGCCATGCCCCGATTGGTGGCCTGACCTCTGCGGGCTCTGCCGATCCCGACGAAACCGAAGACCAACGCCAGGACGGCGAGGACCCCCGCCGCCCAGAACAACAGCGGCACCAGCCCGCAGAGCACACCGATGATGCCGAGCACCAGGGCCGCGGTACCGAGGCCGTTGCGGATCTGCTGCGGGGGCGGCTGTTGAGGGGCGCCGGGAGTGGTCATGGGGAGTGGCCCCCTTCGGAAGGGGGAGGCCTACCGGCCGGGAGGGCCGGGAGGGCCGGGAGGGCCGGGAGGCCTGGCGGCTGTTATGCCGTTATTATCCCGCTTCCAGTGATAAGTGCCTACCTTTCCTGTGGGCGTGCGTGCCTGCGTGCATGCCAGCGTGCGTGCATGTGGCTGCGAGGTGGTGCGTGGTCAGTTTCGGTAGCCGAGGACTGTCATCATTCCCGCCTCCGCGTGGTAGACGTTGTGGCAGTGGATCATCCACAGGCCCGGGTTGTCCGCCTCGAAGTCCACCGTCAGGCTGCTGTTCGGCAGGACGATCGCGGTGTCCTTGCGGGGGCCGCCCGGGGTGCTCGCCAGGGCGAAGGTGTGGCCGTGCAGATGCACGGGGTGCCACATCGAGGTCGAGTTGGCGAAGGTCAGGCGGACCCGCTCACCGGCGCGGACGGGGTGGCGTCGGCCGGGGGAGTAGGGCTTCTTGTCGAAGGCCCAGTCGTACGCGGCCATGCCGCCCGTCAGTTGGAGCCTGATCGTGCGGTCCGGCTTGCGGGAGGGCAGGGCGACCGACTCGTGCGCCCTCAGCTCGGCGGCGGTCAGGAGACGGCCCTTCAGCTCGTCGGGGCGGGTCGACGCGGTCGGCGCCGCCCCGCCGCCCGTCCGCAGCACGGCGAGCGCCGCCGCCTTCTTGCCCTCGGCGACGGCGGTCAGCGGGAAGACGCCGTCCTTGGCGGTGACCAGCACGTCGTACCGCTCGCCCATGCCGAGGAGCAGCGCCTCCGTCTTCGCGTGCCGCACCGGGAAGCCGTCCGTGTGCGTCACCGTCATCTCGTGGCCGCCGAGGGCGACGCGGAAGGCGGTGTCCCCGCCGGCGTTGATGATGCGGAGGCGGATGCGGTCGCCGGGGCGGGCGCGGAACTGTGAAGGCGCCGCGGGCGTACGCCCGTTGATGAGGTAGTGCGGGTAGGCCACGTCGCCCGCGTCGCCGCCCAGCAGGTCGCTCTTGGCGCCCATCATCATGCGGGAGGGGCCAGAGGGGCCAGAGGGGCCAGAGGGGCCAGAGGGGCCAGAGGGGCCAGAGGGGGCGCTCGCCATGTCGTGTCCGCCGTGGCCGCCGGAGTCCTCGCCGCCCATGTCGTGGTCGGCCATGCCCTTGCTCAGCTCGGCGAGCACGCCGTCCGGGGTCGAGCCGTCCACTCCGTCCACCCAGTCGTCGAGGACGATCACCCACTCCTTGTCGTACTTCAGCGGCTCCTTGGGGTCCTCGACGATCAAGGGTGCGTACAACCCGCGGTCCTGCTGGGTGCCGGAGTGCGGATGGAACCAGTACGTCCCCGGGTGGGGCACCGCGAAGCGGTAGGTGAAGTCCGATCCGGGCTTGATGTCCTGCTGGGTGAGGCCGGGGACGCCGTCCATGTCATTGCGCAGGGCGATGCCGTGCCAGTGCAGGGAGGTGGCCTGCGGGAGGTGGTTGGCCAGGGTGAGGGCGAGGGTGTCGCCCGCGGTGACCCGGACCTCCTTACCGGGGAGCCGGTCCCCATAGGCCCACGACCTGACCGTGGGCCCGCCCAGGTCGAGCTTGGTCTCCACCGCCGTCAGCCGCACCTCGCGGGTCCGGCCGCCCTTGCCGCGCTTCTGCTCGGCGGCCGCGACCTCCTTGCCCGCCGGGTCCACATAGCCCTCGGGCCCGGACGCGCCGCCCCGGCCGTGCCCGCCGTGGGCACCGCTCTGGCCCGCGTCGGAACAGGCCGTCAGGACTCCCGCCCCTGCGACGACGGCCGCGGCACCGAGCACGGTGCGCCGCGAGGGAACGACGCGTGAGGGAACGGGCTGCGGGGGAACGGGCCGCAGGGGAACGGGCTGTGCGAGCTCGGCCTGTGACGGGACGTGCGGAGAAGCTTCTTTACGCATGACTGGGTGACACCTCGTCGTGATGGTGCGTGCAGATGGGCGCATCTGCTGCTTCTGGTACACCGCCCGACCCCCGCGGGTTCCCACAGGAGCACCACGAGTTCGGCGGGCAGCGCGAAGCAGCCGGTGCGCAGGCCTAAATGCGCAGCACCGACAGACGGGAGAGGAGTATGCGAGGCGGCGGCGGGTTGGGCCGCAGGATGTGGAGGAGCCGCCCGGGGGCGCGCAGGTGGGCACCGCGCGGGCCCGGCCGCAGCAGGCCTGCCCGCACCAGCAGGACGAGCGTGAAGGCGCCGAGCACCGCCAGGCACACGGACAGCGGGTCCATCGCCATCCCGCCGTCGTGCGGCCCGGAGGCCGAGGCGGGCCCGGCCGCGGGCGCGACGACGGCCACAGCCACGGCCACGCCCATGTCACGGTCACCGTGACGCTCGGGGGTCATGACGTCCCCGTGATGTGCCGGGTTCACGAGGCCCCCGTGACGCAGGGACTCACCGGCCACATGCCGGTCACCCCCGTGCCGATCACCCCCATGCCCCCCACCGGAGCCCCCCGAAGGGTGCCCCAACGTATGCATGGTCACGATCCCGAAGAGCAGCGCGACGAGCAGCAGCAACTGCCCGTACCCCGTGCGGCTCCTCGTCCTCGCCATGAGGCGAACCCTACCCCCGCCGGGTATGCGGCGACATGCGGGCCCCCGCCGCTCCGACGATCATGAGCGCATGACGAAAAAGGACGAACCGGTACAGACCGGGGCGGGTACCCTGCCGGAGCCGGACCCGGCCATTCCGCGGCAGGTCATCTCCTGGCTGACGCTCGCCCTGATGACCACCGCGTCCGTGGCCAGTCTGCGTCCCTCGCCCTCGATGGCCATCTACGGACTGGCCGCCGTCTTCCTCTACCTCCTGCCCGCCGTCGTCTTCCTGCTCCCCACCGCCCTCGTCGGCGCCGAGCTCGCCTCCGGGTGGTCCGGCGGCATCTACCGCTGGGTGAGCGAGGCCCTGGGCAAGCCGCTCGGGTTCGTCGCCGTCTGGTGCCAGTTCGCCATGACCATCGCGTACTACCCGAGCCTGCTCGCCTACGTCGCCTCGACGTTCGCGTACGTCGTCCATCCGAGCCTCGCCGAAAACGGCCTCTACGTAGCGATCGTCATCGTCGTCATCTACTGGACCGGCGTGTGGGTCACATGCCGGGGGACCAAAACAGTCGCCGGGCTGTCCTCTTGGGGGCTCGTCATCGGCACCCTCGTCCCCGGTGTCGTCCTCGTCGCGCTCGGGATCGTCTTCCTGGGGCAGGGCAACCCGTCCGCCGCACCCATGAGCGCCGACCACTGGCTGCCCCCGTGGACCGGCCTCGCCAGCCTGGTCCTCATCGTCAACAACTTCCTCTCCTACGCGGGCATGGAGATGAACGGCGTCCACGTGTCGTCGCTGCGCCACCCGCGCTCCGAGTACCCCCGCTCGATCTTCCTCGCCACCGGCCTCGTCCTGCTGATCTTCATCCTTCCGGCCCTGGCCATCAGCTGGGTCATGCCGTCGGGGGAGCTCAGCCTCACCGCCGGTCTGATGCAGGCCTTCCAGGCCTTCTTCGACCACTTCCACGTCGGCTGGCTGACGAAGGTCGTCGGCATCATGCTGGTCATGGCCGCGCTCGGCGGCATGCTCACCTGGCTCGCGGGCCCCGCCAAGGGGCTGGTGACGCTCTCCCGGCAGGAGGGCTATCTGCCGCCCGTCCTGCAGAAGTTCAACAAGGCGGGCGTCCCCCGGAACATCATGGTCGCCCAGGGCGTGATCACCACGCTGATCGGTGTCCTCTACGCCTTCAGTGACGACGTCTCCAGCGCGTACTGGATGTTCTCGGTCATCACCGTGCAGATCTACCTCATCGCGTATCTGCTGATGTTCGTGGCCGTCGTACGGTTGCGGAAATCGCATCCGGAGGTGCCGCGCGGCTTCGTGGTCCCCGCCGTGACGCTCGTCGCGACCGTCGGCTTCGTCGCGTCGCTCGCCGCGCTGGCCATCGGCTTCGTGCCGCCCGACCAGTTCGGCAAGGGCCCACTGTGGCGCTACCTGCTGATCGTCGGCGGCGGCCTCCTCGCGCTCGGCGTCCTGGCACCCGCGGCCTTCCTCAAGTACCGCAAGCCCAGTTGGATCCACCCCGAGCACCGGCCGGCCCATGCGCAGAAATAGCGTGTGCCCGCCGGTGCCCTCCGCCACGACGGCAGCCGCCCCCATGGACGCACGTCCTGTCCGCCCCGTCCGGCCCGACAGGCCCTGCCGCCCCGCCGCCGCACGTGCCCTCGCGGGGCTCCTGCTGGCCGCCGCCCTCGCGTACAGCACGTGGTCGGTCGAGGCCTTCCTGCCGACCGGGCTCTCGCCACGGACGACGTACGTCAGTGAACTCGCCGCGGAGGACCAGCCGTACGGGACGTTCTTCCGCACCGCGGACTTCCTCGCCGGGCTCCTCGTCCTCACGGGCGCGGCCATCGCCCTGACCCGGCTGCCGCTCCGCGGGTGGTGGGCCACGGCGGGCTGGGCCGGGCTCGCGCTGTTCGGGGCGGCCACGGCGGCCGACTCGCGTCTCCCGCTGAGCTGCTCGGCGACCGCCGACGCGGGCTGCGCCGCGCGCGAGCGCGCGGGCACCCTCCCCTGGACGCACTCCGCACACACGGTCAGCAGCAGCCTGGCGGTCACCGGAGCGCTGGTCGCCATGGTGCTGCTCACGGTCGCCGCGCGCCGTCACGCCGGTACGCGGCCGGCGCTCGCGCGCACCGGGCCCCTCCTCGTCGTCCTCGAACTGGCCGCCACGGGCTGGACGCTGGCATCCGTTGCCGCGTTCGAGGCAGGGCGGGGGACGTGGGGGCTCGGCATCGGCCAGCGCCTCCAGGTTTTGTTGATCGCGGTGTGGCTGGTGATACTCGCGTGGTCAGTGTCGAGGGGGGCGAAGATTCCGCCTTGCGAAGGCGGGGCGGGAGGGGCCAAGTGACCTTCGTACGTGTCGGGGGAGTGCCGCACCATGTCGAGGTGACGGGGAGCGGGCCGGTGTGCGTGCTCAGTGCCGGGCTCGGCCTCGGGTGGTTCGACTGGGACCCGGTGGTCCCGCTGCTGGCCCCGCACCGGACCGTCGTCCGCTTCGACCGCCCCGGCCTCGGCCTCAGCGGCCACGCGCGCGTGGCACCCACATTGCGCGGTGAGGCGGACCGCGTCCGGCACGTCCTGGACGCGGTCGGGCTCGGCGCGGAACGGGCCACCGTGGTCGGCCACTCCCTCGCCGGATTCCACGCGGAGGCGTTCGCACGGCTGTATCCAGAGCGTACGGAGGGACTCGTCCTGGTCGACTCCAGCGTCGAGGAACGGCCGCGCGCCCTGCTGCCGCGCGGACTCCGGGTGCCGGCCACGCGCGCGTGCGGGACGCTGCTCTGCGCGGCGGGCCTGCCACGGGCGACGGGCCCCGCCCTGCGCCACCTGACGGCACCCACGCCGTGGGCCCACCTGTACGGGAGCAGCCGCGTATGGCGGGCAGCACTCATGGAGTACGCGACATACGCCGACCTGGCACGCGAACTGGCCGTCCTCCGCCGCGGGGCGCCCCTGCCGACCGGCCTCCCGGTCACCGTACTCGCCGCGTACAAGGGAGGCGCGCGGCGATGGCTGGACCGCCAACGCGCCCTGTCCCGCAGCCTGGCCGCAACTTTCCAGGTAGCGCACCCCTCAGGCCACCTGATCATGCACGACCACCCGACGGCCGTCGTGGGGGCCATCCTGACGACAAGGCCATAACCGCCCCCTACGTAGACGCCGACCGGGCGTGATGCTTCAGGGGCGCGAGGAACGGCGCGAGCAACCACACTCAACCCGCACCCGACAGACGGCCTGTTCAGGGGCGCGGGGAACTGCGCGAAAAGCCACGACGGACCCGCACCGGACAACACAACACCCGCCCCCTCAGGCACGCGAAGAACCGCGCCCCCGCACCCCCCGCACACTGTCCCGAATCACAATGTGCGTACCGAGAACATGCCGTTCCTGGCCCGCGGCCGGAGAGCCGGAGAGGGCGCGACGGACCGCCGTGCGGCCCATCTCCTCCGCGGGGATGTGGACCGTCGTCAGGCCGGGAGTGATGTCACCGGCCACCGGGTCATCGTTGTAGCCGACCACCGACATGTCCTCCGGCACCCGCAACCCGTACTCCCGCAGCGCGATGATCGCCGCCGCCGCGGCCCGGTCGTCGCCCGCGAAGACCGCCGTGAAGTCGGGCTTGCCACCCGACGCGTCGAGCAGCTCCCGCATCGCCCGATAGCCGTGGTTCTGCCCGAAGCCGATGCCGTGCAGGACGGCATCCTCGCGCGGCACCCCGTGGTCCGCGAGCGCCCGCAGGTAGCCGGCGAGCCGGTCCTCGCCGGTCGTGTTGCCCGGCTCGTAGCCGAGCAGCGCGATCCGCCGGTGCCCGGCGCCCAGAAGGTGGCTGGTCACCGCGTGGGCGCCCGCTTCGTTGTCGTACTCGACGACCAGCGCGGGCATGTCGGGCGTCGGCGCGGGCCGCCCGCACAGGACGAGCCGGGAGCCCGCCGCCGCGAGCGCCTCCGCGTACCGCGCCATCCGCTGCCGGTACTCGTCGTCCTGGACGGCCCCGCCCACCAGCATCACGGCCTCCGCGGCCTGTTCCCGCATCATCTGGACCAGGGCCAGCTCGCGCGCCGGGTCGCTGCCCGTGGACGCGACGAGGGTGAGGCGGCCCCGCTGGGCGGCCTCCACCTCCACGCCCTGCGCGACCTGCGCGTAGAACGCCCCGACCACGTCGTACATGAGCACCGCGATCGTCTTGCGGCCCGCGCCCGCCAACGCGCGCGCGTGCGCGTTGGCGACGTAGTCCAGGTCCTTGACCGCGCGCAGCACCTTGGCGCGCGACGCCGTGGACGTCGGGTAGTTGCCCGCGAGCACCCGCGAGACCGTCGCCACCGAGACGCCCGCACGCGCGGCCACCTCGCGGATGGTGACCCGCTCACCCACTGTGTCTCCCTCTCCTGGCCATCGGCCGGCCGCCGTCCGGCGGCCGACCCGCCGGGTCCGGGGCCGAGTTGCCCTCACGGCGCCCGCCCCCGGCCCCATCATCCCGCGCCCCGCCACCGGGTCAGTGCGCGGCCTCGTACTCCTCGAGGAACTCCTCGGCGGCCCGCTTGCCGCCCTGCGACCGCCACTTGGCGTAGACGCCGTCCCAGTCGGAGAGCTTCTTGCGGCCGGAGACGATCGCCGTCACGCCGTCCTCGATGACCTGCTGGAGGGAGGCGCCCTGCCGGTTGTACGTGTCCGACATGAGGCCCCAGTGGTCGTCGGGCACGAGGAGCGGGACGACCTTCTTCTCCCAGGCGTGCAGCCGCTCGGTGAGGTCGGGGAAGCCGGGGAAGTACAGCGGCTGCGGCGCGTCCATGAGGTACGGGAAGGGCAGGTTGGTCCTGGAGTCGATCAGGCCGAGCTCGGTGGCGACCGGGTCGCCGTCCTTGTTGTACTCGAAGTGGGTGCCCTCCACTCCGTAGTGCATCAGCTCGTACTCCTTCGAGCCGAACGGCGAGGCCAGCCAGTCGAGCACCCGCAGCATCAGCCGCACCCGCTCCTTGGAGGCCTTCTTGACGACGGTGTAGCCGAAACAGCCGCGGTTCTGCTGGTAGACGGGTGTGGCGCCGTCGACCGTGTAGGGCTCGGCGACGTCGAGGGTGAACTCGTCCTTGATGCCCTGCGCGTTGGAGATGACGGCGCCCCAGCCGTCGGTCATCGAGCGGACGGTGCCGTTGTAGAACTGGGTCTTCAGGTCGACCTGGGAGATCGATGTGGCGTCCGGGTTGTACGAGCCCGCCTTGCGCAGCCCGGCCATGTACTCCAGGGCGGCCTTGAACGCGTCGGTCCCGTACATGTCGGTGACCTTGCCGTCCTTGATCCGCCACTGGTTGGGCGCGCCGTGCCACATCGCGTGGTACTGGTAGCCGAAGAAGCCCACCGTGGACGCGCCAAGGGCGTACTTCTTGCCTTGTGAGGCCTCCTTCGCCATCGCCCGGAAGTCGGGCGCGGACATCCCCGGCTCGTACCCGGCCCGGTCGAACGCCTCGCGGTTGATGAACATCGCGCCCTGCACCTTGGCGCGTTCGATCGGCAGTCCGTAGATGCGCCCGGCGATGCGGCCCATGCCCTCCCAGGCGTACGTGGGGATGTTGGCGAGGTTGGGGTAGTCCTTGACCGCGTCGCCCGACAGGTGCTCGCTCAGGTCGGCGCACCGCGACTTCACGAACTGCGACTCGCGCGGCAGGACGTAACCGCCCCCGAAGTTGATCATGTCGGGCAGGTCGTCGCCGGACATGAGGGTGGACATCTTGGCGCGGAAGTCCGCGTCCGGCACGACGGTGAACTCGACCTCGACGCCCAGCGCTTCGTTGACGGCCTGCCAGTACGCGTTGCGGCCGACCGGCTTCGGCGGGGTGCCGTAGGTGATGGTCATGACCTTGATCTTCTGCTTGCCGGTGCCCGGCTTCTCGCTCGTCGCCCGCACCAGCTTCTGCGGGTACTTCGTGTAGCCGGGCTGGACGCCCTCGGCGGTCGGCGGCAGGTCGGGGGTGGGGCCCTTCGCCGGTGTGTACGTCGGCCAGGGCGCCGCCTTCTTGCCCGCGTTGGCCACGTCGCCGCCGCCACCGGAGCCGGTCGAGCAGGCGGTGAGGACGGACGGGGCGGCCAGGGCGGCGCCGCCGACGGCTATGGAGCGGAGCACGGTACGCCGCGACATCGAGGAACCGGACACGTGGATGAGCCCTTCTGGACGAGTTGGCAACGGGGCGAGGTATCAGCTCTTGATGGCGCCGGTGAGCACGCCCTTGGTGAAGTACTTCTGCAGGAAGGGATAGACGAGCAGGATCGGCACGGTGGCGATCACCAGGACGGCCATCTGCGTCGTCTGCGGGGCGGAGACCTGGCCGGCCTCGCTCAGCCCGGTGTCGGCGATCTGGGAGCCGCCGATGACGTACGTACGCAGCACCTGCGACAGCGGCCAGTGGCCGGACTCCATGTAGATGGAGGCATGGAACCAGGCGTTCCAATAGCTCACGGCGTAGAAGAGGGAGACCACGGCGAGGGCCGCCTTGGACAGCGGGAGCACGATCCGCCACAGGATGTGCCAGTCACCGGCGCCGTCGAGCCGGGCGGCCTCGTACAACTCCTCGGGTATCCCCTGGAAGAAGCCGCGCAGCACGATCAGATTGAAGACGTTGATCAGCACGGGCGCGATCAGCGCGGCATACGTGTCCATCATCCCCATGCCTTTGACCAGCAGAAAGGCGGGGATCATGCCGGGCGGGAAGAGGAACGTGAACAGGATGAGCAGCAGCACGGGCCTGCCGCCGAAGACACCGGGGCGGGCCAGGGCGTACGCGAGGAATGTGGTGCACGCGAGCGAGAAGAGCGTGCCCACGACCGTGAGGCCGACGCTCACACCGAGCGCCTTGGTGACGATGCCGCCGTCGAGGATGGTCCGGTAGGCGCGCAGCGTCGGATCGCCCGGCCACAGCACCCAGCCGCCGTTCTCCACGACCTCCCGGTTGGAGGCGAGCGAGGTCGAGACGATGACGAGGAACGGCACGAGCACGAGCGCGAGAACGACCGCGACCGCGACGGCCTTGGCGGCCTTGGTGGCGAACCGCGGCTTCTCCATCCAGGCGGGCCTGGTGACGTGACCTGTACTCACTTGTAGACCCCCTGCTCGCCGAGCCGGTGGGCGATCCGGTTGGCGGTGAAGACGAGCGCCGCGCCGACGACGCCCTTGAACAGACCCGCGGCCGCCGCGTATCCGGTGTCGCCGCCGACGATCCCCTGCCAGAAGACGAACGTGTCGAGCACCTCGCCGACCTCCGGCCCGACCGACTGCCGCTGCAGCAGCATCTGTTCGAAGCCGACCGAGAGGATGTCGCCGAGCCGCATGATCAGCAGCAGGATGATGATGGGCCGGATGCTGGGCAGCGTGACGTGCCAGAAGCGCCGCCAGGGCCCGGCCCCGTCGATGGCGGAGGCCTCGTACAACTGCTCGTCGACCTGCATCAGCGCGGCGAGGAAGATGATCGTCCCCCACCCCGCGTCCTTCCAGATCACCTCCACGACGACGAGCGCCTTGTACGCGTCCGGGTTGCCGATGATGTCGACGGTGTGCAGCCCCGAGTCGCTCAGGAACGTGTTCAACAGGCCCGTGTCACTGAGCACTTGCTGGAAGAGCGCCACGACGACGACCCACGACAGGAAGTGCGGCAGATAGATCACGGACTGCGTGAAACGACGCAGCAGATCCGAGGTCAGACTGTGCAGGAGCAGCGCGAGGGCGAGCGGCGCGGGGAAGAAGAAGACCAGCTGCAGCACGGCGATGAACAGGGTGTTCCACGTGGCGTGCCAGAAGTCCGGATCGCCGAACATCCGCGAGAAGTTCTCCGTGCCCACCCAGGGGCTGGCCCAGAGGCCGTCGAAGGGGACGTACTCCTTGAAGGCCACCGCGTTGGCGACGAAGGCGCCGTAGTGGAAGACCAGGAAGTACGCGAGCCCGGGCGCCATGAGCAGCACGAGGAAACGGGTGCGCTGAAACCGCTTCCACGCCGTATCGCGCACCGATTTCCCGCTATCTGACCCGGTATCGCGCCTGCCGGGCGGCTTCACCGCCTCGGTTTCCGCCCGTTCCTTCGTCACCGTCGGCACGGCAACCCCTCCGTCGTCGGAATAAGGTGCCCGGAATCTAAAGCGGTTACTTCGCCCGGTCAACCCCCCTTGCCTGGCTGTCTCTTGACCACTCTCCCGGATTGGTCCTAGCCTCCAGACGCTGGTTGGTAACCGGTTACTACGAGGGACGGTCACGCGTGGCAGATCAGGCAGAGCGGGCGGATCGGCGAGAACGGGACGGTGACGGTCCGCCCATCGCGGCGCTCGCCATGGGGGCCGAGGTCGCGGAGCGCGTGTTCACGGCAGATCTACGCGAACGGCTCGCCCGTAGCGTGCAGTTGAGGTCGCGCCTTCTCTCCGGTCCCCTCGCCACGGCCGAGGCGGCGGGCGTCCTGTCCACGGCGGAAGTACTGGTCACGGGCTGGGGCTGCCCGCCCCTGACCCCGGAGATCCTGGCCTCCGCACCCGCCCTGCGGGCCGTCGTCCACGCGGCGGGCTCCGTCAAGCCGATGGTGACGGAGGCCGTGTGGGACCGCGGCATCATCGTCTCCTCGGCGGCGGACGCCAACGCGGACCCGGTGGTCGCCTTCACACTCGCCGCGATCACCTTCGCGGCGAAGGGGGCGCTGTCGACGGCGGCGGGGTACGCGTCCGGGTGGCCGCACTTCACCGAGCGCACCGGGGCGGACGCGCGCACCGTGGGCGTCATCGGCGCGTCCCGGATCGGCCGCCGGGTGATCGCGGCGCTGCGGGGGTCGGACGCGGGTTTCCGCGTCCTGCTCACGGATCCCTACGTGGGGCGCGCCGAGGCGGCGGAACTGGGCGTTGAGCTGGTGGACCTGCCCGCCCTGTGCGAGCGCAGCAGCATCGTCACGGTCCACGCGCCGCAACTCCCGGAGACCCGGGGCCTCCTGAACGCCGACATGCTGAAGCGCATCCCGGACGGCGGGGTCGTCATCAACACGGCGCGGGGGTCACTGGTCGACACGGAGGCGCTGGCGCGGGAGTGCGGGGTGGGGCGCTTGGACGCGTTCCTCGACGTCACGGATCCTGAGCCGCTGCCGGCGGACCACGTGCTTCTCCGCCTGCCCAATGTGCTGGTGACCCCGCATGTCGCGGGGGCGCAGGGGAGTGAGGTGCGGAGGCTGGGGGAGTACGCGGTCTCTGAGGTCGAACGCTATGTTGCCGGGGAGCGGCTTCGGGGCGTCCTCGTCCGGGAGGACTTGGCCCGCCTGGCCTGACCCGACCTGGCCCCTGGGCCTCGAGCACCTCCTTCTCCCTCTGCGCCGTCCTGCTCGGGTAGGAGCCCCAAGCCCGCCGCTCCGCGGCGGATGTTTCCCACCCACCCACCCGTTTGCCCCGCGACGTCCCGCGGGAGTAGGGGCGGGTGGGCGGGTGTGCCCTGTGACGTCCTGTGGGGGTAGGGGCGGGTGGGTGGGGATTGCCCCGCGACGGCCCGCAGGGGTAGGGGCGAGGCCCCCACCGGGCCGCAGCCGCTCGCGCTCGCGAGGGGACGTGGGGGTATGTGCGAACGGAGCACCGAGCGCGCTGTGGCGTCTTTGTTCGGGCGGCGTGGCGCAGGGATGGCGAGTACGCACATACCCCCGCGGCCCCGCCCCACAGACGAACAAATGGCGAACCCCGCCCAGGAACAGCGCCAGCGCTACGGCTTTGCGCCCCGCGCCTTCAGCAACGTCGACATCAGCGAGATCTCCGACTCCTGCGACTCCACCATCCCCCGAGCCAGCCTCCGCTCCGCGGAAACCTCGCACCGGTCCACACACCCCTGCGCCATATGCACCCCACCCTTGTGGTGCCGCGTCATCAGTTGCAGATACAGCACCTCCGCCTTCTTGCCGCTCAGCTTCCCCAGCCGTTCGAGCTCCGCCCCCGTAGCCATCCCGGGCATCAGCGCCCCGTCCTTGCCGGGCGGCATGTCCCCCATGCCCATCCACTCCATAGGAGCCCCGTCCGGAACCTTCGGCAGCTCCCACAGGTCGAGCCACCCGAGCAGCATCCCGCGCTGGTTGGCCTGGGTCTGCGCGATGTCGTAGGCGAGGCGCCGCACCTCCTCGTCGTCGGTGCGGTCCCGCACGATGTACGACATCTCCACGGCCTGCTGGTGATGGACGGCCATGTCCCGCGCGAATCCCGCGTCGGCCGACGAACTCGCGGGCGTACTCCCCGAGTCGGAGGAGCCCGTCGCGGCGACCGCCGCCGTGATGCCGCCCCCGGCGACCACCGCGGCGACGACGCCCCCGACGACCCAGTCGGTGCGCCGCCTCACTGCGCCATCCCGCTCGTGCACGCCGCCCCCGGCTCCGGCGTCTGCTTGCCCTGGACGTACTTGGAGAAGAACTCCTTGACCTTCGGGTCGTCAGCCCCCGAGACCGTCCGCTGGTGGGCCCACGCGGTCAGCATGACGGGGTCCTTCTGGTCCTCGACCGGGCTCATCAACGAGTACGGCGTGGCCTTGACCTTCGCCTCGAGCTTCTTCAGGTCGGCCGGCTTCGCCTTGTCGTTGTACGTGACCCAGACGGCACCGTGCTCGAGGGAGTGCACGGCGTTCACCTCCGGGATCTCCTTCTCGTAGACGTCGCCGTTGCAGTTCATCCACACCTGGTTGTGGTCCCCGCCGACGGGCGGCGTCATGGGGTAGTCGACCTTCTTCGCGACGTGCGTACGACCGAGTTTGCCCCAGACCTTCTCGCCGTCGGCGGAGACCTTGTACTTCGGCCAGCCCTTCGCGTCGTCCTTCGATCCGGAGTCGTCGGACGCGTTGTCGAAGAGGAAGAAGCCGCCCACGCCGAGCGCCGCGACGAGGACCGCGCCGACTGTGATCATCAGGGCCCGGCCCCGCCGGTCACGCGCACGGTCCGCCCGGCGCATCTCCTCTATCCGTGCCTTGCGGGAAGCATTGCTCGTGTTCTTGGCGGAACCCATGATGTGTCCTTCTGCGGAAAGAGCCGAACGGGACGACGTACGAGTCCGCTGATCGTAATGCGAGGAAGGGCCGGTACCACAGGGCGTCCGAGCGCAAAATTTGAGCCACAGATGCGCATTACCTACGCTCGGGGACATGCGGCTCATGCGATCCACCGACCTGGCGCTGCGCACCCTCATGCGCCTGGCCGTGGCGACCGGAGCGGCCCCCACGACACGCGAGGTGGCCGCCGACATGGCGGTGCCGTACACCCATGAGGCGAAGGTCGTCGCCGAGCTCCAGAAGATGGGTCTGCTGGTGGCCCGCAGGGGCAGGGGAGGCGGGCTCGCGCTGACGGAGGCGGGCCGCACGGCGTCGGTGGGCGCGCTGGTGCGGGCCTTCGAGGGCACGGGAGACGTGGTGGACTGCGAGGGCGGCGGCGCGCCGTGCCCGTTGAACGCGGCGTGCCGCCTGCGGGACGCGCTGCGCAGGGCGCAAGAGGCCTTCTACGCGTCGCTGGACGCGCTCACGGTGGCGGACATCGTGGCAGCCCCGACGGGCCCCCTGCTCCTGGGCATCACAACCCGCGACGCGACCCCCGAGACACTCCGCGACGACACCTGAGCCCCGCGTCCACTCAGCCCTCAGCCGTCACCTTCAGTCCTGCGCCGCCAGCCACAGATCAGGCCCGAACACCTCGTAGTGGATGTCCGCGGCGGCGACACCGCGCCCGATCAGCTGGGAACGTACCGTCCGCATGAACGGCAGCGGCCCGCACAGGTACGCGCGCGTGCCCGGCGCGACCGCGGGAAGCACGGCCAGATCGACGAGCCCCGTGAGCTCCGCGGGGTGCCCCGCCTCGGGCCGCTCGTAGAAGAAGTGCGCGGTGGCGTCCGGGAGTTTGCCGGTGTACGCCTCGTGGTCGGCGCGCAGCGCGTGCTCGGCGGGGGAGCGGTCGGCGTGCACGACGGTGACCGGCGCGCGGTGTCCGGTGGCGGCGAGCTGCTCCAGCATGGCGATCATCGGGGTGACGCCGATGCCGGCGGAGGCGAGCAGCAGCGGTACGTCGGCGTCGGTCTCGTCGAGGACGAGATCCCCGTACGGCGGGGAGACGCGCAGGACGTCCCCTGCGCGCACGCGCGCGTGCAGATGGTTCGAGACCTCACCTTCGGGCGTCCCGGCACCCCCCGTCACCCGCTTCACACTGATCTGCCACACTCCGGCCCCAGCCCCACACTCCGCCCCGCCTCCCGCCCCGCCCGACAAGCTGTACTGCCGTATCTGCCGTGCCCCGTCCCCGAGTTGCACCTGCACGGACACGTACTGCCCCGCGCGGAAGCCCGGCGCCGGCGCCCCGTCGGCGGGCCGCAGCCGGACGGTGGCGACATCGGCGGTCTCCTCGACGCGGTCCACCACCTCCCACTCGCGCCAGCCGCCGTCGCCCGCGGTGACGCCCTGCTCGGCGTAGAGCCGGGCCTCGATGGCGATGAGGGCATTGGCCATGAGCCAGTAGACGTCGTCCCAGGCGGCGGCGGTCTCGGGCGTGACCGCGTCGCCGAGCACCTCGACGATGGCGGCGAAGAGGTGCCGGTGCACCGTCTCGTACTGGCCTGGGGCCACGCCGAGCGAGGCGTGCTTGTGCGCGATGCGGTTCAGCATGACGTCGGGCCGCTCGTCGGGGTGCTCCACCAGGTGGACCGCGAAGGCGGCGATGGAGCCGGCCAGGGCCTGCCGCTGGGTGCCCGCGGCCTGGTTGCCGCGGTTGAAGAGGTCGCGCAGCAGCTCCGGATGGGCGTCGAAGAGCCGGTCGTAGAACCGTTCGGTGATCTCCCCGATGGCCGCTCCGACGACGGGCAGGGTGGCACGGACGGTCGCGGCCGACTGTTCTGACAGCAACGTGGGCTCCTCACGCCGATGGGCACCGCCGGGTGCCGATGGGCAGGACGCGGTACGGGAGGGTTGCGCCCCCCTTGTCTGTTTCGGAGCTCAAATTAACATCTAAGATGCAACTTATAGTCGCCGGGGGGCTGCGCCTGCCGCCGTTACGGCCGCGCCGTGGAGCAGGCACTATGGGCACAGAGCGGCAAGCGGCACGCAGCGGCGAAGCGGCCACCGGCGCGGTGCGGACACCGCGGCCCGGGGTCCGCAACGCGCGCGAAACCAAGGAGTGGGATGCTCGTGTGCCCGGTGTGCCCCGGGGCGCGAATGCAGGCGGCCTGACCAGCAAGGATGGGTGGAAGCGGAAGATGAACAAGCAGCAGGAATTCGTGCTCCGTACGTTGGAGGAGCGCGACATCCGGTTCGTGCGCCTGTGGTTCACGGACGTCCTCGGCTTCCTGAAGTCGGTGGCAGTGGCCCCGGCCGAGCTGGAACAGGCATTCGACGAGGGTATCGGCTTCGACGGTTCGGCCATCGAGGGCTTCGCCCGGGTGTACGAGTCGGACATGATCGCCAAGCCGGACCCCTCCACCTTCCAGGTGCTGCCCTGGCGCGCGGAGGCACCGGGCACGGCCCGCATGTTCTGCGACATCCTGATGCCGGACGGCTCCCCGTCCTTCGCGGACCCCCGCTACGTACTGAAGAGGGCCCTCGCCAAGACGTCCGACCTGGGCTTCACCTTCTACACCCACCCGGAGATCGAGTTCTTCCTCCTGAAGGACAAGCCGCTGGACGGCTCGCGGCCCACCCCCGCCGACAACTCCGGCTACTTCGACCACACCCCGCAGAACGTGGGCATGGACTTCCGCCGCCAGGCCATCACCATGCTGGAATCCATGGGCATCTCGGTGGAGTTCAGCCACCACGAGGGCGCCCCCGGCCAGCAGGAGATCGACCTCCGCTACGCCGACGCGCTTTCCACGGCCGACAACATCATGACGTTCCGCCTGGTCATGAAGCAGGTCGCACTCGAACAGGGCGTCCAGGCCACCTTTATGCCGAAACCGTTCTCCGAACACCCGGGCTCCGGCATGCACACGCACCTCTCCCTCTTCGAGGGTGACCGCAACGCGTTCTACGAGTCGGGTGCCGAGTACCAGCTCTCCAAGGTCGGCCGCTCCTTCATCGCGGGCCTGCTGCGGCACGCCGCGGAGATCTCTGCCGTCACCAACCAGTGGGTGAACTCCTACAAGCGCATCTGGGGCGGCTCCGAGCGCACCGCGGGCGCGGGCGGCGAGGCCCCCTCGTACATCTGCTGGGGCCACAACAACCGCTCGGCCCTGATCCGCGTCCCGATGTACAAGCCGGGCAAGACCGGCTCGGCACGCGTCGAGGTCCGCTCGATCGACTCCGGCGCCAACCCCTACCTCACCTACGCGGTACTGCTCGCCGCCGGCCTGAAGGGCATCGAGGAGGGCTACGAACTCCCGCCGGGCGCGGACGACGACGTATGGGCCCTGCGCGACGCGGAACGCCGCGCCCTGGGCATCGAGCCCCTCCCGCAGAACCTCGGCGAGGCCATCGCACTCATGGAGAAGTCCGAACTGGTCGCCGAGACCCTCGGCGAGCACGTCTACGACTTCTTCCTGCGCAACAAGAAGCAGGAATGGGAGGAGTACCGCAGCGAGGTCACCGCCTTCGAACTGCGGAAGAACCTGCCGGTGCTGTAGGCACAGGTCAGAGCGCTCTTTGCTCGCTTCACCGAGAGGGCCCACGGTCGCCGGCCGAGGGCCCTCTCGGCTGTCTGCCTGGGGCTGGCACTAGGAGAGTGTCAGGTCTGTCGCAATGGTTTCCCAGAGGGCGTCGAACCACTTCTGCGATTGGTCGACGAAAGCCGCGTCCCGCATGCCTGCCCGACGCTCGTAGGAGAAGAGGAGGGACGCAGCGCCGAAGGTGTCGTACATCTCCAGGGTCTGGCTATCCACCTCCTCCTCCCGCTTGGTGATCATGTAGTACGCCATCAGGGCCTCCGTCCCGTTGAGGAGGTACAGCTTCATGGACGGGGTGAAGGGCAGCGCGCGGAAAGTCACACGGACATCGATGCCGTGCGACGAGCGAAGCGCCAGCAGATTGTGACGCAGGACTTGCCCTTGGACGTTGCGCTGCTCGAGCCAGCGCTGGTGGACCAGATCGCCGTCGAGGATCTTCACAGATGTGTCTCTGGGGCTCTGCACAGAGATCGGGAACGCCAGGTTGATCTCTCGGGAGGGCAGCAGGATCCGCACGTCGATCGACCGGGGGCGGATGCGGCCCTCGTGGATCAGCCGCACCGGTTCACCCAGCGCCAGCATCAGCGTCTCCGCGGTCAGGCAGGCCGCGTCCAAGCGGACTTCAGGCGCCGAGAACGCCAGCGCGAGCCTCGGTGGCAGCCCGACCATCGTCGGCTGTGGCTCCTCCGCGAGGCGCAGGGTCGACGGTGTGGCGAACGAGGTATCCGATGGCGGCGGCGCCTCCCGGCTGGCTGTGCCCGCGCTGTCATCTCCCGCTGACAGTGTGGCGGGTGTGGGGAGATCGTTCGGGAGCTCAAAGGCGCTGCGGCGCTGATGCCTTCCGGACCGCAAGAATGTGTCGTCGGGCTCAATGCCCTCCAGCAGAGGGGTGGCCGCAACCGAGTCCCGGTCGGCCGCGAGCACTCTTTCCGCGTCATCCGTCGAAGACGCACGGCGGGCAGCGGCTCTGGCGCGCTCCAGAGTGTGCCAATGGTCCCTCCAGACCTGGAGTTCGGGGTCACGCCGGTCGGGTGGTTTCACCTCTTCTCCGTCGTCATAGGAGAACAGGGCGCGCACCAGCCACAGCAGCCGGTCCAGGGAGGCCGGGCCCCGCCGCCCGGCGAACACCTCGCTCACCGAACCCTTCGACATCGCATGCCGCTCGCCGCACACCTTCTTTCCGCGCACGAGGATGCGGTCGTAGGAGGGGGCTCCACGATCCCGCTTCAGCTCGGTGAACGCCGCAGCCAGCTCCTGCAGCGTCGCCGCGTAACTGCCTCCATCGTCCCCGCCATTGGCTGCCACGTCGTCCCCCCGGAGCGTGTTTGTGGGCAGCAGCGTAAACCCACCCGACCGGAACGGCACTGGACACAGCGAAACGACCCGGAACACGACGGTGATGTGTTCGGTAGGGGGCGGTCCTGATCGGGCTAGGACTCAGCTTGTTCGATTGGTGCAGGTCGGCGGCACGTTTGGGGTGATGCTGCTGGCATGACCCAGATGACACCGCCGCCGGCGCAGCCCGGCCGGAGCGGCTCTGAAACGGAGCCGCCGTTTCTGTCCCTGCACACCACCGTCGTTCTGCTCACCGCGCTCGTGCTCGGGCTGGTCGTCGGCGCCCTCGCCGCGCTGACGGATGTCCCCCTGGCGGGCGCTGTGCTTGCTGGGCTGACCGCGGCCGGCTCCACGGTGCCGGTGCTGCGCTCGCTGATTGGCCAGCCTCGTGAGCGCTCCGGCCCATGAGCCTGCGATGGCCACTGCGTTCGAGCCCCGCAAGCACCTGTAGGTGCTGTAGACGCTGCACGGTGCGGGCTTCCGTTCCCCGCGAGGGGCCCACGCTCACCGGCGCATGATCAGAGTGAGGACGGTCATCAGGCTCGCGCCGACGACCAGTGCCGCTCCCAGCTCCGCGTTGTGCAGAGCCGCGTAGGTGCCCAGTGCCCCCACCAGCAGCAGCACCAGGGCTCGCAAGCTCATTTCCTCGTGCACCGAGAACCTCCATGTCGATCGCTTCGTCGCGATGACTTCAGCAGGAACGGGAGGGTTCATGGGGCTTCCTGAACGGCAGCTTCGAAGTTGCGGTGACTTCGCAAGAAACGCCTGTTCACGGGAGGGGTTCACCTTAGAGTGGTGAAGCTTTGAACTCTGAAGGGGAGTGCGGTGCAGGGAATGAAGCGGGGGCAGTTGCCCGACCCGGCCCAGGTGTCGTCGCCGGCCGGACTCGCCGCCGCGGCCAAGGCGCTCGTCGCGGCGCTCGGGCTGAAGCAGAATCAGGTGGCTCAGCGCAGCGAGCTATCCGAGGGCACGATCTCGGGTCTGTTCAAGGGGCGGTCCTGCCCGCGCGAGGACACCTTCGAGAGGTTCATCACCGAGGGATGCCGTCAGCCGTGGAAGCCGTGGCACGAGGCGTGGATCCGGGCAAATTCGGAGCGTCGGCGGCCGTCGTCCAATGACCTCGTCACGGAGGTGGAGGAGCTGCGCGCACGGATCGAGGAGCTGGAAACGATCGTCGACGACCTGAGAAACGCGGCGCACGCGTCCGCACGGATTCCGCCGCAGACGGACGGCCTGGACGACTGGACCCAACGGTCGCGCCGCCAGCAAGGAGCTCAGTTCCTGGCTGCGGTCGGACCTGCCGACTTCCACATCATCTCAGGGCTGGCCGCCACGGTGGTGCACGTCACCGAGGTGGATGAGTTTCTGGGCAAGGTCAAGGAGCTGGCTCTGCGGGACATGGCGGAACTGTCCGTGTTCGTACTGACTCACTCGGGATCCTTCACGCCCGTCCTCGCGGACGAACACTGGGACACCGGTTACGAAGAGACGGCCGTCGACAAGTATGTGAGGCGCCTCAGGCACGAGGTCACCCGCCACCTCGGGGTCGTGGCGCCGGCGGCGGCAGAGCCCGCGGAACGCGTGTGGCCCGCGAAGGACCCGTGGGCGGAGGACCCATCGGCGGAGGGACGTCCGGACTCGGCGCCTCCGGCCGTGCTCCCGGCCATGGAGGGCCGCAGCGGCTGGATCAGCGACGAACCGCCGTTCTGAGGGACGGCGCCGGTCGAGCGGGGTGGGCCGGTGACTGGGGCCGGATACGTCTGCGGCCCCGTACCGGCCCCGCCCAGTGCCGGTCAGGCCTTCGCGACGATCGCGTCCCGCAGGGACGTCGTCGCCCGTACCCGGTACTCCTGGATCGCCCAGCCGTTGCCGTCCGGGTCCTTGAAGTACATGAAGGTGCCGCCGTCCTGCGGCGCGTGCTGGACCGGCTCGCTGATGTCCAGGCCGCGGGCCGTCAGCTCGGCGTGTGCGGCCTTCGCGTCGGCGACGCACAGCTGGAGGCCCTGGTAGGCGCCGGCGGCCGGCTTCGGGCCCGCCATCGTCTCCCAGAGCGCGTCGCCCGCCAGGGCGATGGAACAGCCCGAGCCCGGCGGGGTCAGCTGGACGATGCGCATGCCCGGCATGACCTCCGCGTCGATGTCGACGTGGAAGCCGAGCTTGTCGCGGTAGAACTCCATGGACCGGTCGATGTCGGTCACCGGCAGCGGGATCACTTCGAGTGTGTATTCCATGGGCCGCAGTACATCAGGGAGTTGGGGCCGTGTCAGGCTTCCGCGAGGGGTGTCGGGCGCGCGCGGGAGCTGCCGTACCCCGGTCGTACCCCTGCCGCGCCCGCGCGCCGAGTCCGTCGGTCAGGCCGTAGGCTCGGGCCGAGGAGTGATCGAACGGAGGATCGGCATGACGCTGCCGCAAGGGCGACGAAGCAGTACGTTCACGCGGCTACTGCGGCACGGCTTCACCGACCCGTCCGCCGCGGAGCGCCTGCTCGACGACCCGGCGCTGAGCGCCGTACGCACCGACCCGCTGCTCCTGGACGCGCTCGGCGCCACCGCCGACCCCGACCTGGCGCTGCTGGGCCTCGTCCGGCTCGTGGAGGCGCAGGAGAGCGACCTCGGGCGGCGGGAGCTGCTCGACACCCTCGTCACCGCGAAGCCCCTGCGCGACCGCCTCCTCGGCGTGCTCGGCGCCTCCGAGGCCCTCGCCGACCACCTGGCCACCCACCCCAGCGACTGGCGTGCCCTCGTCACGTACGAGTCGGCGGACCTGCACCCCGGCGTGGCGGAGTTCGAGCGGGGGCTCGCGGTCGCCACCGACCCGGTGTCGCTGCGCGTCGCCTACCGCCGCTGTCTGCTCTCCATCGCGGCGCGCGACGTGTGCGGCACGACGGACGTCGCCGAGGCGGCGGCCGAGCTCGCGGACCTCGCGACGGCGACGCTGCGGGCGGCGCTCGCCATGGCCCGCGCGGCGGCGCCGAGCGACGCGGAGCTGTGCAGGCTCGCGGTCATCGCGATGGGCAAGTGCGGCGGCCACGAGCTGAACTACGTGTCCGACGTCGACGTCATCTTCGTGGCGGAACCCGCCGACAGTACCGACGGCGCCGACGAGGGCAAGGCGCTGCGGGCCGCCACCCGGCTCGCCTCGCACATGATGCGGATCTGCTCGGAGACGAACGTCGAGGGCACCATCTGGCCCGTCGACGCGAACCTCCGCCCCGAGGGCAGGAACGGCCCGCTGGTGCGCACGCTCTCCAGTCACCTCGCGTACTACCAGCGCTGGGCCAAGACCTGGGAGTTCCAGGCCCTCCTCAAGGCCCGCCCGGTCGCGGGCGACCTCGCGCTCGGCGAGGAGTACGTCGCCACGCTCGCGCCGCTCGTCTGGCACGCCGCCGAGCGCGAGAACTTCGTGCCCGACGTGCAGAAGATGCGCCGCAGGGTCGTCGAGAACATCCCGGCGGGGGAGGTCGACCGGGAGCTGAAGCTCGGCCCCGGCGGGCTGCGCGACGTCGAGTTCGCCGTACAGATGCTGCAGCTGGTGCACGGCCGCAGCGACCCCTCGATCCGCAGCGGTTCGACGCTGGTGGCGCTGCACGCCCTCGGTGAGGGCGGGTACGTGGGGCGGGTGGACGCCGTCCAGCTCGACGACGCGTACCGCTTCCTGCGCTCGCTCGAACACCGCATCCAGCTCTACAAGCTGCGCCGCACCCACCTCGTCCCGGAGAACGACGCGGACCTGCGGCGCATCGGCCGCTCCCTGGGGATGCGCACCGAGCCGATCACCGAACTGAACCGCGCGTGGAAGCGGCACACCTCCGTGGTGCGCCGCCTCCACGAGAAGCTGTTCTACCGCCCGCTGCTCGACGCCGTCGCCCAACTCGCGCCCGGTGAGGCACGGTTGAGCACGGAGGCCGCCCGTGAGCGCCTCGTCGCGCTCGGCTACGCGGACCCCAGCGCCGCGCTCAGGCACCTGGAGGCGCTGGCGTCCGGCGTGTCCCGCAAGGCGGCCATCCAGCGCACCCTGCTGCCGGTCCTGCTGGGCTGGTTCGCGGACTCCGCCGACCCGGACGCGGGCCTCCTCGGCTTCCGCAAGGTGTCCGACGCGCTGGGCAAGACCCCCTGGTACCTGCGGCTGCTGCGGGACGAGGGCGCGGCCGCCGAGAACCTCGCCCGCGTCCTGTCCGCCGGACGGCTCGCCCCCGACCTGCTCCTGCGCGCCCCCGAGGCCGTCGCCCTGCTCGGCGACCCGCGGGGCCTCGAACCGCGCGGCCGCGCCCACTTGGAGCAGGAGGTCCTGGCGGCGGTGCGCCGTGCCGACGGCGCCGAGCAGGCCGTCGCGGTGGCGCGCGGCATGCGCCGCCGTGAGCTGTTCCGCACCGCGGCGGGCGACATCATCGGCTCGTACGGCACGGAGGACAGCCCGGCCGAGGCCGATCCCGGCCGGCTCGCGGACCGGGTGGGCGGCGCGGTCTCGGACCTGACGGCCGCCACGATCTCGGGCACGCTGCGCGCGGTCGTCCGCGAGGGCTGGGGCGACACGCTCCCCACCCGCTTCGCCGTCATCGGCATGGGCCGCTTCGGCGGCCACGAGCTGGCCTACGGATCGGACGCGGACGTCCTGTTCGTGCACGAGCCGCGCGAGGGCGCCGACGAGCAGGAGGCGGCGAAGGCGGCCGCCAAGGTCGTCGCCGAGATGCGCAGGCTCCTCCAACTCCCGTCCGCCGACCCGCCGTTGCTCATCGACGCGGATCTGCGCCCGGAGGGCAGGAGCGGTCCGCTGGTGCGCACCCTCGGATCGTACGAGGCGTACTACCGCCGCTGGTCCCTCGTCTGGGAGTCCCAGGCGCTGCTGCGGGCCGAACCGGTCGCGGGCGACGAGGAGTTGGGCCGCGCCTTCATCGACCTCGTCGACCCCCTCCGCTATCCGGCGGACGGCATCGGGGAGGACGCGGTCCGCGAGATCCGCCGCCTCAAGGCCCGCATGGAGGCGGAGCGGATGCCGCGCGGCACGGACCCGACCCTGCACGCGAAGCTGGGCCGCGGCGGCCTCTCCGACGTCGAATGGACCGTCCAGCTCCTGCAGCTGCAGCACGGCGGGACCGTGCCGGGCCTGCGCACGACCCGGACGCGCGCGGCGCTGGCCGCCGCACGCGAGGCGGAGCTGATCCCGGCCGAGGACGCGGCGACCCTCGACGAGGCGTGGGTCCTCGCGACCCGCGTACGCAACGCGGTGATGCTGGTGCGCGGCCGCGCGGGCGACACGTTCCCCTCGGACGGCCGCGAACTGGCCGCCGTTGCGCGCTACTTGGGCTACGACTCCGGGCATGTCGGTGACATGCTGGACGACTACCGCCGCAGTACGCGCAGGGCGCGGGCGGTGGTGGAGGAACGGTTCTACGGCTCCTGAGGCGCGTCGGCGTAGTCGGCCCCCTGCGCCACCAGCCGCCGGCACCCCTCTCGCGCTGCCCCCACAGACACAGAACGCTGCCCTTGCGCACCTGGCCCGGCGGCCACCCATGGCGTATCCAGGAAGAGTCCCAGTCCGTCTCCCTGGAGGCCCCATGCGCGCCCGCGAAACCGCCCGACCCGCCGACGGCGACAGAACCGGCCGCGTCCCGGCGCGTCCCGCCGCGTCGCCGTCGAGCGCGGGCGGCACCATGAGCGCGCAGGAGCTCATGGCGCTGCAGCGCACCGCGGGCAACGCGGCCGTCGTCCAGGCGGTCCAGCGGTCCGCCGTCCACGACGTGCTCCGTGCCGGCGGCCGGCCCCTCGACACCGCCACCCGCTCCGACATGGAGGCCCGCCTCGGCGCGGACTTCTCCGACGTCCGCATCCACGACGACAGCGCCGCGAAGGCCTCGGCCGCCGAGGTCGGCGCCCGCGCCTACACCTCCGGCAGCCACGTCGTCATCGGCGACGGCGGCGCGGACCGCCACACGCTCGCCCACGAGCTGACGCACGTCATCCAGCAGCGGCAGGGCCCCGTCGCGGGCACCGACCACGGCAACGGACTCCGCGTCTCGGACCCGTCCGACCGGTTCGAACGCGAGGCGGAGGCGAACGCCCACAAGGTCCTCTCCGGCCCGGCGCCCGCGGCCCACACGGAGGCGGCACCGGTGCAGCGCGCGGCCGCGACGGCGACAGCGACCGCGGTGCCGGACACGTCCGCCGTGCAGCGCGCCCCCAGCACCCAGACGGCTCCCCGAGTCGACTGGAAGAAGCTCCAGGGCATCATCGTGGGCCGGGACCGTACGCTCGCCGGATTCAAGTTCGGCCCCGACTGCTGGAACAACGGCGGCAACAACCTCATCTCCTCGTCCCTCCCGGTCCACGTGAGCGACGGCGGTACGACGGCCGAACTGGCCGTGCACCTCAATGTGATGCTCACCAGCGGCGGCGAGGTCAGGGATCGCGGCACGGGTGACTCCGTGGTGGCGATCAAGGGAGCGCTCTTCCATTTGACGGCCCGCCCGGCGGCCGGGCAGAAGAAGATCCAGGAGGCCGGCGCTTCCAGCATCACCGCGGAGGAGTCCATTCACGTGGGCCGCAACAACGCCAAGGGCTGGAACAACCGGCCCGGCAACACCGCGGAGCTCGCGCGCGGGGTCGGCGTCTCGTCGGAGGCGCTGATCGCCGCGTTGGAGGCCAAGTACCCGCTGAGCGGCATGCAAGAGCTGATCGACCGTTTCAAGAACGACGTCGGCCGCGCGGTCGTCCACGGCCTCGCCCCGGAGGTCGTCCACGTGAACTGGGACGGCGACGAGTCGTTCAAGTAGCGCGCACGGATTCGGCCAGAGCGGCCTGAGGGGGTCGCCCGGGGCGGGTGGGGCGCGGCACAATCGCCACACGCCGGACGTGGCGTGGCGTGACGTGGCCGGGCGCGCGCCGTGCGCCCGAGGGGGAACGGGGTGACCGGAATGTCGAACGCGCCGCCGACGCCTACCCCCGCGCCGCCCTCGCCCCCGCCGCCGGGACCCGGGCGGCGGTTCGTGGAGGTGGCCGCCTGGATCTCCGCGATCACCGGCCTCATCGGCCTGGTCCTCGGCTTCTTCGGGCTGCCGACGGTGGTCAGCTCGCCGACCGCGAGGACCGTGACGGAGACGGTGACGGCCACGGCGACGGCCACCGCCACCGTGACCGCCCCCGCCGACTCGCCCAAGGGGTCGGACCCGCCCGAGAACTCCCGTGCCTCCGGCGTCCTCAAGTCGCCGACCGTCGACATCGCCGCCGACTACGGCATCAGCCTCGTCGACGATCCCATGCGGCCCGTCCGCAAGGGCACGGCGGACAAGGAGCTCTACTGGGATTCGGGCAACCTCCAAGTCGGAGCCGGCGCGCAGTTGGTGATTCTCAGCCGCAAGGAGAGCGGCACATACGAGACGTGCAGCACCGTGAGCCGTTTCAGGGACAGCGTGTTCATCCCGAACATGCGGGTCGGCGAGCGGCTGTGCCTCATCTCGCCGACGGGCCTCGTCGCTCTCGCCGAGTACACCGACGGTGACATCGACGCCGAGTTCATCCGGCTCAAGTTCACGGTGTGGAAGGGCGATTACTGACCACCGTGACCGGCGTACTCACATGTCGTACGTCGCCAGCATCTCCCGCGCATGCGCGAGGAACCCCGCGAGCCCCAGCTCGAACGCCTGCTCCGCGCGGCCTCGCGGCGCCGCGGAGAGGGCCTCGGCCAGGCGTGGCGTCGCCGTCTCGTCGGCCAGGACCCACATCGTCTCCGGCGCCGCCAGGTCGAGGGCCGAGCCGAGGACGAGGTTCTCCAGGCCCGTGATCACCGGCATGACGTCGGGCAGGGCGAACCCCGCGGCCAGGAGCAGGGCCACCGCCCGCTCGTACTGGTCGAGGACGCGCGGTGCCCGCACCGGGGACGTCGTCAGGAGCGGGATCGCCTTGGGGTGGGCCGCGAAGGCCGCGCGGTAGGAGCGGGCCCAGGCGGTCAGGGCCGTGTCCCAGGGGCGGCCCGGGGCCAGCGTGCCGGAGTCGATCGACTCGGCCACCCGTTCGCGCATCAGCTCGACGATGCCGTCCCTGCCGTCCACATGGTGGTACACCGAGCCCGTCTGGACACCGAGTCGCCGCGCGATCTGCGGCACGCTGAAGTCGCCCTGCTCGTCGACGAGTTCCAGCGCGGTCGTGGTGATGCGCTGCCGGTCGAGGAGTGGTGTGCGCGGCCTTCCCATTGGTCCCGATCTTTCTCTGAAGCCTTCCCGAACTGCCCAGGGTGAGGCTACATTGCCGAAACCGAAAGCCTTTAGGTTTTTGGTCTCCGCCCCATGCCACGCCCTGCTTCCGCCCGCCGCAGAAGGGCCGTCCCTCCATGGCCAGCACGCTCCGCACCGGCACACTCGGCACCGCCGACATCGCCTTCTTCGTGGTCTCCGCCGCGGCCCCGCTCACCGTCATGGCGGGCGTCGCCCCCATAGCCCTCACGCTCGGCGGCATCGGCGCCCCCGTCGGCTACCTCCTCGCCGGCGTCACCCTCACCGTCTTCGCCGTCGGCTTCACCACGATGAGCCGCCATGTGCGCAGCGGCGGCGCCTTCTACGCGTACATCACCCGCGGCCTCGGCCGCCCGGCCGGCATCGCCGCGGCGCTCCTCGCCATGCTCGGCTACAACGGCATGGAGATCGGCGTCTACGGTCTGCTCGGCACCGCCACCCAGGACACCGCGCACGCCCTCCTCGGCGCCGACATCCCCTGGCTGCCGGTGTCCCTCGCGGGCCTGCTGCTCATCTGGTACGGCGGTTTCCGGTCCATCGACTTCGGCGCGAAGCTGCTCGGTGTGCTCCTCGTCGCCGAGACCGGCATCCTCGTCCTGCTCGCGGGCGGCGTCCTCCTCGAAGGCGGCGCCGACGGACTCGGCCTGCGGAGTCTCGCCCCGGACAACGTCCTCGTACCCGGCACCGCCGCCGTCCTGGCCTGCGCCTTCGCCGCGTTCACCGGCTTCGAGTCCACCGTCATCTACCGCCGCGAGGCCCGCGACCCCGACCGCACCGTGCCCCGCGCCACCTACATCGCCGTCGCCTTCCTCGGCCTCTTCTACGCCTTCGTCGTCTGGACCGTCGTCCAGGCCTTCGGCGAGGAGGAGGTCGTGCGAGCCGCGGGAGCCGATCCCGCCGGGCTCTTCTTCTCCGCCATCACCACCTATGTGGGCGGCTGGGCCGCCGACCTCATGCACGTCCTCATCGTCACCAGCGTCCTCGCCTCCCTGCTCGCCTTCCACAACGCCATCAACCGCTACAGCCTCTCCCTCGCCGAGGAGGGCGTCCTGCCCGCGGTGCTCGGCCGGGTCCACCCGCGCCACCGCTCGCCGTACGTCGCGGGCGCCGCGCAGACCGTCCTCGGCGCGGTGGTCGTCCTCGCCTTCGCCGCGGCCGGTGCGGACCCGTACCAACAGCTGCTGCTCTGGGTCAACACCCCAGGGATGATCGGCCTGTTGGCGCTCCAGCTGCTCGCCGCGATCGCCATACCCTGCTACTTCCGCCGGATCAGCCACCGGGAAGGAGCCCTGCGCACCGTCGTCGCGCCCGTCGCGGCGACCGTGCTCCTCAGCGCCGCGCTCGTCCTGGTCGTCACCCACATCGACCTGTTCACCGGCGCCTCACCGTTCGTGAACGCGGTCCTCGTCGCGCTCGTCCCCGCCGTCCTCCTGCTCGGCCTCGCCCTGGCGGCGCGGCTCCGCCGGAGCAGACCGGACGTCTACGCGGCCTTCGCAGCCGAACCGCCACAGGAACAGGACCAACCCACCGGCCCCCTCACCACCACCACGAGCCCCACCGCATAGGAGCCCCGCACCGTGCCCGCAGCCGACCTCATCCTCACCGGCGCCCACATCCGCACCCTCGACCCCGACCGCCCCCACGCCACCGCCGTCGCCGTCCGGGACGGCATGATCGTCGCCGTCGGCGACCACGGCGACGTAAAAGCGGAACGCGGCCCCGGCACCGAGCTCGTCGACCTCGCCGGCGCCACCCTCACCCCCGGCCTCGTCGACTCCCACAGCCACCCGGTGTGGGGCCTGGAGATGGCCACCGGCACCGACCTCTCCGCCGTGCGCGACCTGGACGCGCTGCGGGCGGCCCTGCGCGGCGCCGAGCGGACCGAGGGATGGGTGATCGCCTGGGGGCTCGACCACAACGCCTTCGGCGGGCGGCCCGTCGACCGCGCCCTCGTCGAGGACGTGCTCGACGGCGCCCCCGCCTTCATCCGCCTGTACGACGGGCACTCCGCGCTGGTCAGCGGTGCCGCGCTGCGGGCCGCAGGCATCGAGGGGCCGCGCGAGTTCGTCCAGCGGTCCACCGTGGTGTGCGACGCGGACGGGCGCCCCACCGGGCACCTCGTCGAGCACGCCGCCATGGACCTCGTCCAGACCGTGCTGCCCAGGCCCTCGTACGCCGAGCGCCGCACCCGCCTGGTTGAGCTGCTCTCCGCCATGGCGGCCACCGGCCTGACCGGTGCGCACGTCATGGACCTCGGCGACGACGTGCCGCAGCTCCTCGCGGCGGTCGAGGAGGACGGCGACCTGCCGCTGCGGCTGCGGCTCGCCCCCTGGTGCATGCCAGGGGTGGGGCAGGAGGGGATCGACGAGATCATCGCCCTGCAGGCCGAGGCCGGGCGGCTGTGGCGGGTCGGCGGCGCCAAGTTCTTCATGGACGGCACCGTCGAGGGCGGCACCGCGTGGCTGGAGCACGCGGACTGCCACGGCCAGGGCACCGACGCCTTCTGGCCGGACCCCGCGGCGTACACGGACGCCGTGCGGCGGCTGCACGCGGCCGGGGTGCGGACCGCGACCCACGCCATCGGCGACGCGGCCGTCCGGCACGCCCTCGACACCGTGGCGTCACTGGGGGAGAGCGGCCGCCTCGCGCACCGGATCGAGCACATCGAGACCGTGCCGGACGACACCGTCCCGCGCTTCGCCGAGCTGGGCGTCATCGCCTCGATGCAGCCGCCGCACACCGCCTACACACGGGCGGACCACAGCGACGAGTGGTCGAAGCGGCTGGGCGACGCGCGGGCCGCCAGGGCCTGGCGCACGCGAGACCTGCGGGACGCCGGGGCCTACGTGGCCCTCGGCTCCGACTGGCCGATCGCGCACTACGACGCGCGCGAGGTCCTCGCCACGGCCCGGACACCCCGGGGCGCGGCGGGCCCCGCCCAGGGACTCACAGGGCTGATGGCCCTGGAGGGGTGCACGTCGCACGCCGCCGTCGCGGGCGGGGAGGCGGACGTGGCGGGCCGGATCGCTCCCGGATTCCGTGCCGACCTGACGGCCTTCGGCCTCGATCCGGTGGCCGCGCCCGCCGACGAGGTGGCGCAGGCGCCGGTCAGGCTGACGGTGGCGGGAGGGAACGTCACGTACCGCGACGCATGAGCAGGCGGAGGTCCGCATCCGACCTGGGTGCGGTCCTCGCCACGTCGCGGGGCAGCCGGTACGGCATCGAGCCGTACCAGAGCCGGGCCACCAGGAAGCCGAAGGCCAGACAGAGCATGCCGCCGACCGCGTCCAGCCAGAAGTGGTTGGCCGTGGCCACGATGACGACGAGCGTCGCGACGGGGTAGAGCAGGCCGAGCACCTTGGCCCACGGCACCGACGCGAGGGCGAAGATGGTCAGGCCGCACCACAGGGACCAGCCGATGTGCATCGACGGCATCGCCGCGTACTGGTTCGACATGTTCTTGAGGTCGCCGGAGGCCATCGAGCCCCACGTGTGGTGGACCAGCACGGTGTCGATGAACGTGGTGCCGTTCATCAGGCGGGGCGGCGCCAGCGGATACAGGTAGTAGCCGACCAGGGCCACCGCCGTCGTCGCGAAGAGGACGAGGCGCGCGGCGGCGTACCGCCCCGGATGCCAACGGAAGAGCCACACCAGGACACCGAGCGTCACCACGAAATGGAGTGTCGCGTAGTAGTAGTTCATGCCGACGATCAGCCATGTCACCGAGTCCACGGCGTGGTTGACGCTCTTCTCGACGGCGACGCCCAGGTCGTGCTCGACGCGCCAGATCCAGTCGGCGTTCCGCAGCGCCTGGGACTTCTGCTCCGGCACGGCGTTGCGGATCAGCGAGTACGTCCAGTAACTCACCGCGATCAGCAGGATCTCGAACCACAGCCGGGGGCGGCGGGGGGTGCGGAACCGCTGGAGACGACGCAGCGCACTCCGCCCACTGCGGGCGTTCTCCTCGCCCGCGATGGGTGATGCATAGGGCCTCTGCCGGCCCTCGAGTGTCGTCACGGTCGTCTCACCCATAGGGACAGAGTCTGCCAGATTCCCACCCTTCGACCGATCATCCCCTGGTCGGGTTCGGGCCGCATTCTCTACGCCACAGGAACGAGGCCGCGACCCCGGGGCGACCCCGGTGTTCCCCTAGGGGCGCCCGGGACCAGAAGCAGTTGAACCACGAACCACCAGTTCGGGCATGAAGACGAACTCGGTCGGCGGCGCGGGGGTGCCGCCCAGCTCCTCCAAGAGGGTGCGCACCGCCGCCTGGCCCATCGCCGGCACCGGCTTGCGCACGGTCGTCAGCGGTGGATCGGTGAACGCGATCAGCGGCGAGTCGTCGAAGCCGACCACCGAGACGTCGTCCGGCACCTCCAGGCCGCGCTGCCGCGCCGCCCGTATCGCACCGAGCGCCATCATGTCGCTGGCGCACACGACGGCCGTGCAGCCGCGGTCCATCAGCGCCGCGGCCGCGGCCTGGCCGCCCTCCAACGTGTACAGGGAGTGCTGGACCAGATCTGTCTCGATGTCGTCGGGGGCCGCCCCCACCTGGTCCCGCATCGTGCGTACGAAGCCCTCGATCTTCCGCTGTACGGGCACGAACCGCTTCGGGCCGAGGGCCAGACCGATGCGTGTATGACCCAGGGAGACGAGGTGGGTGACCGCGAGGCGCATCGCCGCACGGTCGTCGGGGGAGATGGACGGCGCCTGCACCTTCGGCGAGTAACCGTCCACGAGGACGAAGGGCACGCCCTGCGCCCGCAGCTGTTCGTAGCGGTGCATGTCGGCGGAGGTGTCCGCGTGCAGCCCGGAGACGAAGATGATGCCCGCGACGCCGCGGTCCACCAGCATCTCGGTGAGCTCGTCCTCGGTGGAGCCGCCCGGCGTCTGCGTCGCGAGCACCGGCGTATACCCCTGCCGGGTCAGGGCCTGCCCGATGACCTGCGCGAGCGCGGGAAATATCGGGTTCTCCAGCTCCGGCGTGATCAGCCCGACGAGGCCCGCGCTGCGCTGCCGCAGCCGCACCGGACGTTCGTAGCCGAGCACGTCGAGCGCGGCGAGCACGGACTGACGGGTGCCCGCGGCGACGCCCGGCTTGCCGTTGAGCACGCGGCTTACTGTCGCTTCGCTGACCCCCGCCTGGGCTGCGATGTCGGCTAGCCGTGCGGTCACAGGATTGGACTGTACCGGTCGTGTCTCAGGCTGCCCACCAGACCGTTGAATCAGCAGGCAGTACGGTCCCTTCGGCGCCCGGCCCGGCCTCCGGCGCCACGTCCGCGCTCGCGAGGAGCGGGGTGCCGGGCGTGGGCACCGTGACGGGGGACGCGGACACGTTCGTCGTGCACACGAACGAACCGGCGGAGGTGGTGCGGCGGAAGGCGAGCACGCCGTCGGGCGACGGCAGCCACGCGATGTCACGGCCCGCGCCGAGCGCCGGGTGCGCGCGGCGCACCGCAAGGGCGCGGCGGTAGAACTCCAGTGTGGAGGCCGGGTCGCCCGTCTGCGCCGCCACCGACAGGTCCCGCCAGGAGTCCGGCTGCGGCAGCCAGCTCGGCCCGCCCTCGACAGGACCGAAGCCGAACGGCGGGCGCTCACCGGACCACGGCAGCGGCACCCGGCAGCCGTCCCGCGTGCCGTCCTGCCCCGAACCGCGGAAGAACGCCGGGTCCTGCCGCACCTCGTCCGGCAGTTCGGTCACCTCCGGCAGACCGAGCTCCTCGCCCTGGTAGAGGTACGCGGAGCCGGGCAGCGCCAGCATCAACAGCGTGGCGGCCCGCGCCCGGCGCAGCCCGCGCGCCCCGTCGCCGTCGGCGAAGCGTGTCGAGTGACGTACGACGTCGTGGTTGGAGAGCACCCAGGTGGCGGGCGCGTCCACCGCGTTCATCGCGGCGAGGGAACGGTCGATGACGGCGCGCAGCGCGGCGGCGTCCCAGCCGGTCGTCAGATACTCGAAGTTGAAGGCCTGGTGCAGCTCGCCGCGGCGCAGGTACAGGGCGCTGCGCTCGACCGTCGGGGTCCACGCCTCGGCGACGGCGATCCGCTCGGTGCCGGGCCCGGCCCCGTACTCGTCCAGGATCCGGCGCCAGTCGCGGTAGATCTCGTGCACGCCGTCCTGGTCGAAGTACGGCACGGCCTGCTTGCCGAGCAGCCTGACCTGCTCCGCGTGGCCGATGTCCGGCAGCCCCGGCGCCTTGACGAGGCCGTGGGCGACATCGATGCGGAAGCCGTCGACGCCGAGGTCGAGCCAGAAGCGCAGCACGGAGCGGAACTCGTCGTGGACGTCCGGGTGGGACCAGTCGAAATCGGGCTGCTCGGCCGCGAAGAGGTGGAGGTACCACTCGCCGTCTGCGACCCGGGTCCAGGCGGGGCCGCCGAAGACGGACTCCCAGTCGTTCGGGGGCAGGGACCCGTCGGCGCCCCTGCCGGGGCGGAAGAAGAAGCGCTCGCGCGCCGCCGACCCAGGCCCGTCCCGCAGCGCCTGCCGGAACCACGCGTGCTGGTCCGAACAGTGGTTGGGCACGATGTCGACGATGAAGCGCAGCCCGAGCGCATGGGTCTCACGGACGAGACGGTCGGCGTCGGCGAGGGTGCCGAACACCGGGTCGACCGCGCGGTAGTCCGCCACGTCGTAGCCCGCGTCGGCCTGCGGCGACGCGTAGAAGGGGGAGAGCCAGACGGCGTCCACGCCCAGGTCGCGCAGGTAGGGCAGGCGGGCCGTGACGCCGGGCAGGTCACCCATGCCGTCGCCGTTCCCGTCGGCGAAGCTGCGCGGGTAGACCTGGTAGATGACCGCGTCGCGCCACCACTCACGGGCGGACGCGGAGCCGGTGGTGGGTGCGGTGGTGACGTTCTGGGTCATGGAGTCCCTTCCCAGTACGGGGAGTTACGGGGGACAGGCGCGGTGGCGCGGGGCGGAGCGGTCGGACACTCCGGTAAAACGTCCGGCGGAACACGAAGGTCACGACGGCCTGCGCCACACCGGTGCGGGCCGGCCCCGCGCACCGAGGGGACACCGCCCGGAGACGGGCGCAGATCGTATCGTCACGAGCCCTGTGTACGAGGAAAGTTCCTGGATCTTCACCGTTCCCGGTCGTGCCCTCGTCATCATCTCCCGGAGCGTGCGTCGGAGCGCTAACTTGGTCGGGCGGGCCCGAAGGGGGTCTGCCCCACCAGCCAGCCCCAAAGGGGCCCCCGAGTGAGCGTCAACGGCAAGGCACGCACCACGATCCTGGTGGTAGACGACGTCGCCGCCAGCCGATACGCACTGAGCGCCGTCCTGCGCAGGGACGGTCACTCCGTCGTGCTCGCCGCCAGCGCGAGCGAGGCGCTCATCGAGCTCGACATGCGCCGACGCACCGGCGACCTGCCGGACGTGGCACTCGTCGACGTCGGCCTGCCCGACATGAGCGGCTTCGAACTCTGCCGCCGCCTGAAGGAGTCACCGACGTTCGCCGCGCTGCCCGTCGTGCACTTCTCGGCCGCCCGGATAGCCCCCGCCGACCGGTGCCGCGGCCTCGACGCGGGCGGCGAGGCCTATCTGACCGTGCCCGCCGAACCGGAGGAGATCCAGGCCGTCGTCCGGGCCGCCGCCCGCGGCGCACGCCACCGCACCCATGCCGAGGCCCAGGCCGGACACCTCACCCGGCTCGCCGAGACCATCCTCGACGTGCAGTCGGCCCGCTGCCCGCGCGAGCTCGCCGAGGCCGCGGCGACCGGCGCGGCCCGCCTCACCCACGGCCCCGCCGCCGCGTTCGTCCTCGGCGACGACGGCGAGGTCCACCGGGGCCTGTCGCGGCGCAGAGCCGCCGCCTCACTGCCCGACGACGGCGCGCACGAGGCCGTGGCCCTCCTGATCGAGCGCGACATGTCGGGCCGGGTCGGCGTGCGCGATCTCGTCGTGCCCGCACCCCTGTGGCCGGCCGGCTTCTTCCCCACCGACCAGGCCGACGACAACGGATCCCCGGGCGGCGCCAGGCTCACCCTGGCCCGCGCCCGCGAGGGGGCCGCGCCGGTCTGCCTCGCCACACCCGCGTACGTCAACGGACTCGTGCCCGGCGCCGGGCGGTTCGTGGGACGGCTCGCCCACGCCACCGCGGTCGCCGCCGAGCGGCTGCTGATGTACGAGGTGGAGCGGCACATCGCCCTCACCCTTCAGCGCAGCTTCCTGCCCGCGCACGTGCCGCAGACACCCGGCACGGAAGTCGTCGTCCGCTACGAACCCGCCTCCCGCGACACGGAGATCGGCGGCGACTTCTACGCCTCGCTCAGCACCTCGCAGGGCCTCCTCACCGGCATCGGCGACGTCGTCGGCCACTCCCTGGACGCCGCCACCGTGATGGTCGAGATCCGGCACGCGCTGCGCGCCTACTGCATCGAGGACCCCGACCCCGGAACCCTCGCCCGGCGCCTCGACAACATGCTGCAGCGCTACCACCCCGAGGTGACCGCCACTCTCTGCCTCGCCCTCATCGACCCGGCCACCGGACACACCCGCGTCGCCAACGCCGGGCACATCCCGCCCCTCATCGTCGGGGACGACGGCACCGCCGACTACCTCCGGGCCGGCGGCCCGCTGCTCGGCCTCGGCCTGAACAGGCCCGCGCCGACCGAGACGGTCCTGCGCCGTACCGACCGGCTCCTCCTGATCACCGACGGACTCATCGAGACCCGCGGCACCGACCTCGCCGTCTCCATGGAGCAGCTGCGCGCGGTCGCGGCCGAGGCACCCCTCGGCCTCGCGGCCCTCTGCGACACCCTGCTCGCCTGCCTCGGCCACGGCCGCGACGACGACATCGCCCTGCTCGCCATGCGGCTGCGCGCGGACGGGCCCTAACGGACGTCGAGCGGCCGCTCCATGAGCAGCACGCCGTACGGGCTGCCGTCGGCGGCGGGCTTGTCCCGGAGCTCCCCGACGGCCGCGTAACCGGCCTCTTCGTAGTACGTGCGCAGGCGCGGGTTGCTCACCATGACGTCCAGGCGGCACAGGGCGCGGCCGGCCGCGGCGATCCGCCGCTCGGCGTCCCGCAGCAGCGCCCGGCCCGTCCCCGCGGGCGCCCCGCGCCGCGTCATCAGCCGGTGCACGTACCCGGCCACCGGCGGCCGGACGCCCCACGCCTGTTCGTCGGACCACCACAGCTCGTACGCACCGAGGGTCCCCGTGGCGTCCTGCGCGAGCCACACCTCTTCCGAGGGGGACTCGATCAGCCGGCGGAAGTGCCGCTCGTCCTTGGCGCCCGGCTTCCATTGGTCGATGCCGTGGTCCAGCATCCAGCGGGCCGCGCCTTCGTAGAGACCCACCAGCGTGGCTATGTCCTCGATGTCCGCGCTGCGGAGGGTCAGTTGTGCCGTCATGCCGATCACTGTAGGAGCCCGCCGCCTACCGCGAGTCGGCGACGGCCCCGGGCGCCAGCGCGAACAGCCGGTCGAGGAGCTGGGCGAACGGGCCGTCGGTCGGCTCCGCGGCGAGGATGCCCCGCAGCAGCGCCGCCATCTCCTCGTCGTACGCGGCGCTCACCGCCGCCAGCGCCGCGAAGTCGTGCACCAGCTGCAACTCCAGTTCCCCGCGCGGGATGCGCCGGCCGTCCAGCCAGATCAGCGCCGTCGACTCGGCGAGCGAGATCCAGGACCGCACGACGAGTTCGAGCCGGGCGGGCGGGTCGCCGACCCCCAGATGCGCGAGGATCTGGTCGTACGCGGCCTGCCGCACCGAGTTGATCAGCGCGTTCGTCGCCGACGCCGTCTCCTGCGTGAGCGCCCCTCCCGCCGAGACCGCGGGACCGCCCCGCATCAGCGCGGAGAAACCGGGTCCGTGCTCGTCGACGAAGGCGAGGAAGCGCCCCATCACCCGCAGCAGACGCGCCCCGAGCGGCCCTTCGCGGGGCTCCACGAACCGCTCGGCCAGATCCTCCGCCGCCCGGCGCAACGCCGCCTCGTACAGGCTGAGTTTGCCGGGGAAGTAGTGGTAGACCAGCGGGCGCGAGATGCCCGCGGCCGCTGCTATCTCGTCGATGGAGACGTCGTCGGGGGAGCGGTGGCTGAACAGTTCGAGCGCGACCCCGATCAACTGCTGCCGCCGCTCCTCGACACCCATCCTGCGGCGCACCCCGGTTGTCATGCGAACACCTTACCGAGCAGAACCGGCCCCTCTGCCGATCGGTGCGCGTCCGCCCGGGGCGCTCGTCTCACATGTCGAGGGCGAGCCGCTCACCGCGCGCCCGCGAGACGCAGATGAGCATGGAGCCGGCCCGCTCGCCGTCCGTGAGCAGCTCGTCCCGGTGGTCGATCTCCCCTTCCACGACGCGCTGTTGACACGTCCCGCAGAAGCCCTGCTCGCAGCTGTACGCGGTGTTCGGCAGCTCGGCGCGGACGGCGGCGAGCACCGTGGTGTCCGCGGCGACGGCCACCGTGCGTCCGCTGCGGCGCAGTTCGACCTCGAAGGCGGTGTTGCCGTCGGCCGACGTGCGTGGCGCGAAACGTTCGAGGTGCAGCGCACACCCGTCCGGCAGGACGGCGGCGACGGCGTCCATCAGGGCCTCGGGCCCGCACACGTGGACGGCGGTGCCGTGCGGCGTCCCGTCGAGGAAGGCGGCGAGGTCCGGCAGCCCGTCCTCGTCCTCCGCGACGACGGTGACGCGCCCTCGCCCGGCCCCGCCGAGCTTCTCGACCTCTTCGAGGAAGGGCATCGAGGCACGGGAGCGCCCCCCGTACAGCAGCCGCCACTCCGCCCCGGACGCCTCGACGGCCCGCAGCATCGGCAGGATCGGCGTGATCCCGATGCCTCCGGCCACGAACACGTACGACGCCGCGTCGGCGAGCGGGAAGCGGTTGCGCGGCCCGCGCACCTCGACCTGAGCACCCTCACGGAGCCCGTGCACCTCGCGGGAGCCGCCCCTGCCGCCCTGCTCGGCGGTGATCAGCCGGGTCGCGACGGTGTACGAGGAGGAGTCCTCGGGGTCGCCGCAGAGCGAGTACTGCCGCACGAGCCCCGACGGCAGCACGACGTCCAGATGGGCACCGGGCTCCCACGGTGGCAAGTCGGCGCCCTCCAGGCGCAGTTGTACGACACCGTCGGCGACCGTCTCGTGCCGGGCGACGCGGAGCCGCAGCGCCCGGGAGCGCGGCCGCCCGGAGACCGGCTCCGCCAGGGCGGGCAGCGGCCACAGCGGGGAGGCCTCGATGCGGCGGCGCAGGGCCCGCCTGGTGAGCAGGGCGACGCCCGCGACGAGGGCGACGGTGCGGATGCGGGGCATGTCAGGCGGTCCCCTTCTCGGCGGCGAGCGCGGCGCGGGCGGCGGGCGAGGAGGCCAGATAGGCGACGGCCTGCTCCGTGCTGCCTTCCTGCGAAGGGTGGTAACTCCTGCTCAGATAGCGGGGGATGGAGCGGACCATGTCACCGGTGGAGGGCAGCGTCCCGGCGCGCCCGGCCCGGTGGAAGTCCTTGAAGCGCGCCCTGCCGTCGACGAGCGTCGGGTCGTTCTCCATGAAGAACCGCGCCCCGCGCTGCCAGAGGAACACCAGGGCGCTGAACGCGGTCGCCCACGTCCTGGCCCGCCGCCGGTAGCCGCCGTCGACGTGCATGAACAGCTCGAAGGCGACGGAGCGGTGCTCGACCTCCTCCGCGCCGTGCCAGCGCAGCAGGTCCAGCATCGTCGGGTCGGCGCCCCTGCGGTCCAGCTCCTCGGCGTTGAGCACCCAGTCGCCGAGGAACGCGGTGTAGTGCTCGATGGCCGCGATCATCGCGACGCGCTCCATCAGCCACCACCGGCTCGCCCTGCCCGGGGGCAGCGTCCGGTCGCCGAGCAGCTTCTCGAAGAGCCAGTCGACCTGCGCGGTGTACGGCGTCGGGTCGAGCCCCTGCTCCTTGAGGTGCGGCAGGACCTCGTCGTGGGCCTGCGAGTGCATGGCCTCCTGGCCGATGAACCCGATGACGTCCGCGCGCAGCCGCTCGTCGCGGATGAGCGGCAGCACCTGCTTGTAGACGTGCACGAACCAGCGCTCACCGGCGGGCAGCAGCAGATGCAGCACATTGATCGTGTGCGTCGTGAACGGGTCGCCAGGCAGCCAGTGGAGCGGAGTGTTCTCCCAGGAGAAGGAGACGTTGCGTGCCTTGAGCGGTATGTGCTCGGACGCGACGGGCTCCGGCGCCCGGCTCTGCGTATTAGACATGGCGTCAATGTACTGATGGGTAGGGCGAGGGGTACAGGGGTCTGCGCGGGGAACTTCGGCGCGACCCCTGCCTCTGTGGTCGGCCTACCGCAGCGTCTGCACTTTCGTGCCGTCGCCGAGCCTGCCGCTGAGCCGTGCCTGCGCGGTCCGCTCCGTCCTGGTGGCGAGGAGGTTGCCGGCCACGCGGGTGCCGCCGGACGCGGTGATGGAGGTGACGTTCTTGCTGCCCGCCCCGAGGAGGTACCAGCTCCCGGCCCGGGACTTCCACAGGACGCCCGCGAGCACGTGCGGGGCGCGGGCGCCGCACGCGGGGGAGTCGCCGGCCTGCGCGGCGACGGCGCCCGCGGCCCCGTCGGGGGTCCGGAACTCGGCGAGGGTCCGGCTGCCGAGGCCCCGCCAGGTCTCGGCACGGGTGCAGGCCCAGGTCGCGACGCCGTTGCCCTCGGGCAGTGCCTGACGGGCGTACGCCCACGAGTTCACGGAGCGGATGCCGTGCGAGCGCACCGACGCGAGGGAGCACGCGGACTTCGACCAGTCCGCGGGCGTGGCCTCGCGCGGGGCCTGCGGGCGGCCCGCGGTCAGATGGGCGGGGACGAGCTCGCCGAGGTCGGTCGACATGCGCACCGCGCCGGAGTGGTCGCGCAGCCGCAGCGCGTTCCACGACGTGCACTGGCCGGTCTGCGCGGGCCCGGCGAAGGGCTCGGTGACACCGTCGTCGGAACGGCGCAGGGCGGCGGCCCTCGTGGTGGGCTTCAACAGGTCCTGCACCGCGGCGGACCGCACCCAGGGAGCCGTCAGATAGCGGATGTTCCCGTCGGCGCGGTCGACGACGACGGCGTTCGCCTCGGTGTTCGTCGCGCCGTCCACGCGGGCGAAGTCGAGCGCCGCGCCGTTCGTGCCCTCCTGCGGCTCCGCGTACCGCACGATGCGCAGTCCGTCGTAGAGCAGCACGACGCGCGCGGAGTCGACCTCACCGGCGAAGAGCAGCTGGGCGGGGCCGGGCGGCGCCCCGGCCGCGGTGCCCGGCGTCGCGGAGACCTGCACGGACTCGCCGGGCCGTGCCCAGACGGCGAGGGCGCGGCGGAGCAGCTCCTTGTCGCCGATGAGGTTGCCGCGGGCGGGCCACACGGAGAAGTCGGTACGGGCGGAACGTTTCCACGACCCCGCGGGAGCCGCCCGCAACTGCGCCGGATCGAGCGCGGCCTGCCCGGCCGGGTTCTTCGCGTAGGGCGGCGCGGCGGCACCGTCGGGCCCCCAGCCGTCGCCGGGCATGCCGAGCAGGGCCCCGCACACCAGCGCGGCGGCGACCGCGACTCCGGCGGCCTTCATGTGCTGCCTGCGCCGCATCAGGTCGGTCGGCCGGGCCTGGAGGGCGCAGGGGTCGAACTCGGGCGACGCGAGCAGCTCGTACTGCTCCTCGATCTCGTCGGCCTCGTCGAGGGCGTCCTCGGGGTCGTCGCAGTCCAGGGCGAGGAGAACGGCGAACGCGCCGTCGTCGTCGAGCCCTTCGAGGCCGCGGAGCGCGTAGGCGGCGCGGGCGGGGCCCGACAGGTCGGCGAGCCGCTGCTCCAGGGCTACTTCGTCGGCGCCGCCGGAGCGGGGGAAGAGCCGCAGGCCACGGACCTGCGGCAGCAGCGGTGGCAGCTGGGCCCGCTTGGGCCAGGAGGTCCATCTCAGCGGGAGGCCGGCGTCGAGGGCGCCGCGCAGCACCTCTAGGCGCACGCACGCGTAGGCCGGGTCGCCGTGCGGCCCGCCGCTTCCTGCGCCGCCCCGCTGCGCCGGGACGACGACCGCCTCACCCGTCCTGCGGCTGCGCGGCAGGGCGCGCTGGGTGAGGGCGTGGGCGGTCAGGACCCGGCGGTTGCGGCCCAGACTCGGCGGCAGGACCAGATAGGCCAGCCGCACGAGCCGTGGGTAATGCTCGACGAGGGCGGCCTCGGCCTGCTCCACGTCGACGACGGGGGCGGAGCCCCTGGGCTTGGGGGACTTGGGGGACTTCGGGGACTTCGGCGGAGACTGCACATTCGACGGCACGTTCAGCAAAACGAGCGAATCCTCGGTTGGTCACCTCGCGGCGTCCTGTGCCCGGTCCGCTGGGTAGGGGCGACAAGGCCGCCGCTTCGCGGCGGATGTTTCCCACCCGCCCACCCGTTTGCCCCGCGCCGTCCAGCGGGGGTAGGGGCGGGGGGGGGGGGCGTTGCCCGCGCCGTCCAGCGGGAGTAGGGCGGGGATGCCGCCCCCCCCGGCAGACCTCTACCCCTCCACCCCCCACCCGCTGAACTCCACCGTGCCGCGCTCCCCGTCGCCCCCGTTCGTCGCGCTCATGAACAGGCCCGCGTCCTGAACCGGTGCCGCGCCCGGGACTTGCACCGTTGCCACCGTGCGCCACGTCGAGCCGTCGTCCGTCGAGAACGCGCCCGTGAACGACGCGCCCGCGCGGGACAGTCGGAGCAGTACCGGGGCCTTGATGCCGGTGACGCGCTGGTATGTGTCCAGCGTGCCGTCGCCGTTCGTGTCGTAGGAGAGGACGACCCCATTGGCGGGGGTGACGGCGAGGTTGACGAAGCCGGGGGAGAGGGGTGTGCGCAGGGAGTTGCGGGCGATGAGGCCTGCTCGGGCCCACGGACCCGTCACCGCCTGTGTGTCGACCCGTACCGTCACCGACACCCCGTCCCGCAGCGCCCCGCCCCGGTACAGCGTCCCGAACTCAGCGGTCCCCTTCCACAGATCGGCGCCGCCCCCGTCGATCGCGTACCGCCCGTCCAACTCCCCGAACACGGCAGCGTTGTTGCTGTAGGTCAGCCACGCGTCGCTCACCGGACCGGCCTCGAACAGCGTGCCCTCGTACACGGATCGCACCCGGCGCTCGCCCAGCGGCCCGTACCGTACGGCGATCTCGTAGGGGAGCGCCCGCAGCGGGCGGTCCAGCGGGGTCCCCGGGGTGGTGGCCCGCCACGCCACCTTTCCGGTCCCGGCAGGCGCGACACGTGGCAGCGACACGGGCCCGACGGGCTCCGCGTCGATCCCGGTCAACGCGAAGTCGACGCGCCCGGTGCCGCGCAGCCCGTTGACGTTGCGGAAGGTCGCCGTCAGCAGGGAACGGCCGCCCGGCGGGACGGCGGGGGGGTCCGCCGTGACCTCCAGGGTGCCCTGGTAGGGCGCCCGCGCCAGCACGTTCCGTACGCGCGAGACCGTCCGGTACGGCGTACCGACGGGGCGAAGTGGATAGTCCTTCCGCTCCCGCGTCCACGGTTCCTCGAATGCGAACCAGTCCACCGGCTTCGCGGCCCGCCCGGCGGCCAGCGCGTCCGCCAGTTCGTCGAGCCACTTCTGCCAGCGCGGCACGTAGAAGTCGCGCATGAGGCCGTGCCATTCGCGGTTGCCGTAGTCGTGGAGCCGGCCGGCGTCGGAGGTGGCCCGGTCGCCCCACACGGTGATCAGGACCTTCGCGGTGCGCTCGAACTCCGCGCGCTCGGCGTCGTTCGTCCCCATGCGGCGGGCGTCCGCGATCCAGGGGCCGAGCAGGAACGCCGGGTGGGTGCCCGTCACGTCGTCGGACAGCCGCATCAGCCGCAGCCACAGTTCCGACAGGGCGCCGAAGGTCTCCCGGTCCTTCCGCTCGTACGCGGCCCGCAGCTGCGGCAGGAGCTGGCGGCTGCGGTGCGCGAGGGCCTGCCGGGCGACGTCGACGAGGTCGTACCGGTAGGCGGCGCTGTCCCGCAGCGCGCCCGACACCCCGAGGAGCCCGGTGAGCGCGGCGTCGAACCGCCCCGGGTCGTAGGTGAGCGCGCGCGGCGCGTACTCCGCGGCGCGTGCGGCCGCGAGGTCGGGCCGCGCGGCGAAGAGTGAGTCGTGCGGGTCGCTGCGCTCGACGGCGGTGTGCTGGTAAGCGGTGTCGTGCAGCGCGCGCCACGCGGCCCGCGCGTCCCGGTCGCGGCCGCCGTACCGGAAGTCGGCGTACGAGGAGAACCACGCGGCCCGGTCCGGCGGGTCCTTCGTCCAGGCCAGTTCGGAGAAGAGCTCGAAGGCGGCGGGGTCCCGGTCGGTGGCCTCCGGCATGAAGGCCGTGCCCACCAGCGCGCTGTCCTTCTTGTCGCGCCAGGCGAAGAACCTCTCGTTCCACAGGTGGGTGCGGGCGCCGATCGTCGTGCGCCCGCCGAAGTTGGGGATGGTCCCGAAGGCGTACGGCGTGCCGCCCCAGTCCTTCTCGCGGTCCGTGACGCTCGCGTACCGGTCCGATACACCGTCGACGATCAGCATCCGCTGCTTGTCGACGGCGTCGAGCAGCGCGGGCAGCGGGTTGGCCTCCCAGCCGAGTATCACCCAGGTCGCGCCGGGCCGCGCCGTCCGCAGGGCCGTCTCCACGCCCCGGGCGGCGGCGGGCACGGGCACGTCGCCCGCGGTGCCGCCCTCGTGCAGGAGGTCCATCTTGAAGAGGTCGGCGGGGCCGAAGAGCTGCTCCTGGTGCCGGTAGAAGGATGCGGCGACCCGCGCGAAGGCCGAGGTGCGCGGGTCGAGCCAGTCGGGTCTCCGGAACCCGTGCCAGACGCCCTGCGGCACGACCCGCGCGTCGCCGCCGTTGCGCTCGACGAACCCGTCGGGGACGTGACCGTAGTAGCCGGGGAGCACCGGCGCGATCCCGAGCTCCCGCAGCCGGCCGACGATGCGCCGCCCCAACCCGGCCCGGTCGTCGATGAGTTGCTGTGACAGCGGGCCGCCGTACCCCGACAGGTTCTGCAGCAGCCACCACGGCTGGTGCGAGGGGGCGGGGAGCCACGCCCTGGCCTCCGCGTCGGAGTAGCCGAACTCCTGCAGCACCCGGTGGTACACGGCCTCGGCGCCCGCGATCACCAGGACTTCGTTGCAGCCGTGCAGGGCGAGTACGTCGATCATGCGCTCCCAGTACGCCCAGTCGGCGTACGGCGCGGTGTACCCGTCGTTGGTGTCGTTCAGGGCGAACCGGTGGGGGAGCTCGGTGGACCGCTCCAGCGGCCGGGCCGGCGCGGGCAGTCTGCGCGGCAGGTCCAACTGGCTGCCGTTCCAGGTGATGTGGGCCCCGCACACGTACTTCAGGTACCAGTGGACGCCGGTGAGCAGCACCGCGGGCGTCGTGCCGGACACCTCGATCCGGCCCGTGCTGCCGGTGACCCTGAAGCGGTCCTCGCGGCCGTGCGCGGGGACGAGTCTGAGCCGGAACTGTTCCGTGTGGTGCGGCAGGAGTCTGTTGAGCGCGGAGCGCGCGGCATCCGTATCCAAGGCGGGAGCCTCGGCGGGTCGTGCGGCCGCGGTGCCGGTCAGGGCCGGCAGGCCGCCGACCGCGGCACCGAGGCCGAGGGCCCCCGCGCTGCCGAGCACGGTACGTCGGGACGGTTCGGACATGTGTACCCCCTGGGGTGAAGGCTGCGCGCACGGTATCCGCGTCGCCCCGCGTGCTCAACGGTCCGCGTGGAGCGGACGGGTCGAGATAGCTGAAAGGGAGTGCTGGGACGATGAGGACAGCGCGAGGCGCGCGGACGGCGCGGACGGTGCGGGCGGCCCGGAGCGCCCTTTCGGGCATGGCTGTGGGAGCCCTGCTGGCAGTGGTGGGATGCGGCTCGGGGGGTGACGGCACACCGCGCACGGCGAGCGGCAGCCTGGAGCAGCTGGCGGCCGAGGCGGGGTGCAGGCCCGACGTCCGGACGGACGCGGCAGAACTGCGCCAGGCCACCTGTGAGAACGGTGCCCGGCGCTATGTCCTCGTAACCTTTACAAACGCCCGTGGCCAGGCCGAATGGCTCGACGAGGCGAACGACTACGGCGGTACGTACCTCGTCGGCGGCAGCAGCTGGGTCGCGGTCGGGGACGCCGACGACATCTCGGCGCTGCGCGACCGGCTCGGCGGAACCGTGGTGGACGCCGCGGGGAGGCACGGCGGCGGCCACCACGGTCATGGCGGGGGCTGAGCGGTTCGGCCGAGCGGCTCGGGGGCCGTCAGGCGCAGCGCTTCCCGGAGTTGACGCACTGCGCGACGCGCCGCATCAGCCGCTCGTCGAAGACGTTGATGAAGTCACCGTGGTCGGTGACGGGTTTGTGCAGCTGCTCGGGGAACGAGTCGACGGCGAAGCCGGGCCCCGGCGGCACGTCGTACACGACGCGCTGCACCAGCTGGGGAATGGCGCGGAAGCCCCGCGGGCAGGCGCCGGTGCGCCGGTCGGCGAAGGCGACGTGGGTGCGGTGGTTGGCGCTGTCGGTGTTCTGTCCGTCCCAGCAGCTCTGGAAGTTGAAGGTCCTGACGACCTTGCTGCCCTCGGGACAGATCGGGTATTTGTCCGTCAGCTGCCGGTTCTCGAATCCGGTGCAGCTCCATGACGCGTTGGCGTTGGCGTCGCCATTGGTGAAGGCCTTGGCGTCACCCGTGATGATGCGCAGGAAGCGCGGCATGGCGACGACCTTGCTCACCGGATTTCCGGCGAACTTCAGGGTCACCGAGGACGGTGTCTGGATTTCGCCGACGTTCTGGTCCTTTCCGCCGCCGTCGGCCTGGGCGTCGTCCTCGTTCTCACCGTTCTGCAGCCTGAGGACGGGCCAGTAGTACGTCGACTTGTCGCCCTGATTGCGGCAGCTGGTCTGTCCGGCGGCGAGATCGGCGTCGCTGGAAAAGGCGTCCGTCGCCTGGTTTCCCACGTAGTCGTGCATATGGTGGGCGCCGTTGCTCACGCCGGGTGCGACGATGACGTTGTCGGGGTTGAATTTGCCGTTCTCGTTCCGCCCGCATTTCGTGGTGAAGGTGCCGCGGGAGGCGTTGCGGCCGTCGCGAGGGCGTTTGACGTTCGGCCGGACGGACTCGATCTCGACGAAGTCACCGGCCTCGGGCCCGTTACCGCTCTGCCCTTGTTCTTGCCCCTGGCCCTGATCTTGCCCCTGCCCCTGGTCATCGGCGCGCAGCGTGCAAGGCGCCATGCTGTCGATCCCCTCGGGGGGCCGGGCGCCGGCCTGGTCCAAAGCGTTCGTGATGCCGCCGAGAGTCTCCCTGCGTTTCTCCGCCAGGGGCGCGAGCAGGGACTCCTTGTCCGGTGTCCGTGCGAATTTCCCGTACGCCTCCGTGATCTGGCCGTCGAGGGCGGCGAGTTGCCGGTCCACTTCGCCCCGCGCGGCATCGGGCACCTCGGGCAGTTGATTGCCCACGTCCGGACAGCTGATGGTCGACACCTGCTGTCCGGCATCCCCGGAAACCCGCGGAGGGGGCCGGTCGGCGCCCTCTCCGGCATTCGCGTAGACGTTCACGGCGACCAGAGCGCCGCCGCCCATGATGAACGCTGCCGACGTGGCGACGACGCGCCGCGTCAGCCTTGATCGTTTTCGTGAGGTACGTCCCATGGGACTACATACGCATCAGCGGCCCGGCGTGTTCAGCGCCCCTGGTCCAGATAGGCGAGGACGGCGAGGACCCGCCGGTTGTCGTCGTCGGAGACCGCCAGGTCCAGTTTCCCGAAGATGTTGGACGTGTGTTTCGCGATGGCCCGCTCGGTGACGACGAGCTGCGCCGCGATGGCCGCGTTCGACCTGCCCTGCGCCATGAGTTCGAGCACTTCGCGCTCGCGCGGGGTGAGCGCGCCGAGCGGCTCCTCGGCGGAGTGCCGCGACAGGAGCTGCTGGATCACCTGCGGGTCCATCGCGGTGCCGCCGGCCGCGACCCTGCGCACGGCGTCGATGAACTGCGCGGCGTCGAACACCCGGTCCTTGAGGAGATAACCGACGCCGCCGTTCCCGTCGGCGAGGAGCTCACGCGCGTACAACTGCTCGACGTGCTGGGAGAGGACGAGGACGGGCAGCCCCGGCCTGGCCCGGCGGGCGGCGAGCGCGCACTGCAGGCCCTCGTCCGTGTGGGACGGCGGCAGCCTGACGTCCACGACGGCGACGTCCGGCTGCAACTCCGCGAGCGCCTTGGTCAGTTCGGGCCCGCTCTCCACGGCCGCCGCGATCTCGAAGTCGAACGCCTCCAGCATCCGCACCAGGCCGTCGCGGAGCAGGAAGAGGTCTTCGGCTAGGACAACTCGCAAGGGATCTCCATGGTCACCATGGTCGGGCCGCCCGCGGGGCTGCTGACGGCCAGTACGCCGTCGAATGTACCGAGTCGGCGTTCGACACCGCTCAGCCCGGACCCGGCGCCGATCGAGGCGCCGCCCTTGCCGTTGTCCGTGACGGCGATGCGCAGCATGCCGTCCGCGTGGTGCATGTCCACCCAGATGCGGTCGCCCCCCGAGTGCTTGATCGCGTTGGTCAGGGACTCGCTCACCGCGAAGTACGCGGCGGACTCCACCGGCGCCTCGACCCGCCCCGCCAGCTCCACGTCGACCTCGGTGGCGATGGGGAGGCGCAGCGCGAGGGCCTTCACCGCGTCGCCGAGGCCGCGCTCGGCGAGGACCGGCGGGTGGATGCCGCGCACCAGGTCGCGCAGCTCGGTCAGCGCCTCGCCGGAGTTCTGCCGGGCCTTGGCGAGCAGCTCCTTGGCCTTGGCGGGGTTGGACTCGATCATCGCCTCGATGGTGCCGAGGTCCATGCCCATGGCGACCAGGCGGGCCTGCGCGCCGTCGTGCAGGTCGCGCTCGATGCGGCGCAGCTCGGCGGCGGAGTTGTCGACGGCGTCGTGCCGGGTCTCGGTCAGCCGGTCCACGCGCCGCGCCAGTTCGCGCTCCCGCATGCTCGTGGTGGGGGCAAGGAACGTACGGGCCAGCAGGAAGTGGGCGCGCACCAGGGACGGGTTGACGAAGACACCGAGGACGAAGAAACCCATGCCGAGCAGCGCCGCCTGGTTGGCGGTGGACTGCGAGGTGACGTGGATGAAGGCGAACCACTCGCCGCCGCCCGCGTCGTAGATGGGCTCCCAGACGCCGAGGGCGAGGACCCAGCCGTACACCATGTAGAGCAGCAGCGCGGGGGCGAGGATCACGACGACCGGGGCCGCGGTCATGTTCACCAGGAGCCACTGCAGGTCGCGCCAGGTCGCAGGGTCCTTCAGCATCAGTGTGCAGCGCTCCACCTGCCCGGTGAGGCCGGGGCGCAGGTCGGCGGGGAAGGGGCGGTAGGCGGCCGGGACCGTCACGCCGGACCACTCGGCGGCCAGGCGGCGGTAGGAGTCCGCGTACGCGCGCACGCCCTTGAGGACCAGCGGGGTGGTGAGGATGCCGACACCCAGCAGGACGAACGCGATCGAGAGGACCGAGAAGACGAAGAGGACGATCGAGCCCACCAACGCGAAGATCGTCAGATAGAGGCCCCGCGCCCCCGCGACCAGTGCGTCCTTGAGCCTCGTCATGGTCATCAGTCCCTCTCGTCGTCCCCGTGGGTCCGGCCGCGTTCCCCGCGTCCGGCACGGTCATATCTTCGCCGGTGCCGGCGGTGCGGGTCATTGGGTCCGCCACCCGGGGCGGGGGTGTACCTGACGACACCCCCGGCCTCGCCCTGTGCTTCGGCGAGTGGGGGCTTCGGCGGCTGGGGCGTGCGGCCGCCGATTTCTAGCGTGAGTGACGTCTTATCCGAGGCATACAGACGCAGATCTGATGGGGGCGAAGCGCCATGAGGCGGAATCTCGCGGCACGACTCGGTGTGTGGAGCGCACACCACCGGAAGGCGGCCATCATCGGCTGGCTGGTCTTCGTGGTTCTCGCCACGGTCATCGGCGGGGCCTCCGGCATGGTCACGGCGTCCGACGACGAGATGGGGGTCGGCGAATCGGGCCGGGCCGCCGAGATCCTCAAGGACGCGGACATCGACGAGCCCGCGGGCGAGCTCGTCATGGTCAGCGCCTCCGACGGCGCGTCCGCAGGCGGCTGGCGGGACGCGGCGGCCGACCTGTCGAAGGCGCTGACCGCGACCGGCGACGTACGCGACCTCAAGGCGCCGCTGCCCTCCGAGGACGGCAGGGACGCGCTGCTCCGGTTTGAGATCAAGGGACCGTCGGACGAGGCCGCCGACCGCGTCGAGGCGGTCCTCGACGCCGTGGCGAAGGCGAAGGAGGACGGCGCGGCGCACGGCATCACCGTCCACCAGTTCGGGGACGCGAGCTCCGAGAAGCACCTGTCCGACCTGCTCGCCGACGACTTGAAGAAGGCCGAGTTCACCGCGGTGCCGCTCGCACTCGGCATTCTCCTGGTCGCCTTCGGTGCCGTCGTCGCGGCGCTGCTCCCGGTCGGGCTCGCGCTCACCGCGTGCGTGGCGGCCTTCGGACTGCTCTCCCTGGCCAGCCATCAGCTGCACCTGTTCGAGACGACGTACTCCGTGATGTTCCTGATGGGCCTCGCGGTCGGCGTCGACTACTGCCTGTTCTACCTGCGCCGCGAGCGGGACGAGCGGGCCGCGGGGCGGGACGCCGAGACGGCCCTGCGGATCGCCGCGGCCACCAGCGGCCGCGCCGTCCTGGTCTCCGGCCTCACGGTCATGGTCGCCATGGCGGGCATGTTCCTGTCCGGGCTGCTCCTCTTCAAGGGCTTCGCCGTCGCCACGATCCTCGTGGTGTGCGTGGCGATGCTCGGCTCGGTCACGGTCCTGCCCGCGCTGCTCGCCGCGCTCGGCGACCGCATCGACGCCGGCCGCATCCCGTTCCTCAACCGCCGTGCCAAGAAGGGCGTGCACGCCAGTGGCGGCACCGCGGCGAAGATCCTGAAGCCCGTCCTCGCCCGCCCGAAGTTCTTCGCCGTCGGCGCCGCGGTCCTCCTGCTCGCCCTCGCCGCGCCCGCGCTCGGCATGAAGACCGAACAGCTGGGCCTGGAGAAGCAGTTCGGCTCCGACGCCCCGCTGTCCGTCTCCTACCAGCGGATCACCGAGGAGTTCCCCGGCGGCCCCGCTCCGGCGCGGGTGGTCGTCGAGGCCGACGACATCGGCGCGCAGCCGGTGCGGGCCGCGCTCGACTCGCTGACCGAGAAGGCCGGTGACGGCGCCGCGCTCACCGTCCACAAGGCGAAGAACGTCGCCGAGATCGAGGTCCCGCTGCCTGGTGACGGCACCGACGCCGAGGCGAAGAAGGCCCTGCACGAACTGCGCGACGACACGGTGCCCGCGGCCTTCGAGGGAGTGGACGCGACGGCTCACGTGGGTGGCGACCTGGCGTCGTCCGAGGACTTCAGCGACCAGCTCAGCAAGGGCATCGTCCCGGTCTTCGCGTTCATCGCCGCGGTGACCTTCCTCCTGATGCTCTTCAGCTTCCGCTCGGTGGTGATCGCGGTGACGTCGATCGCGCTGAACCTGCTGTCGGTGGGCGCCGCCTACGGCGTCATGACCGCCGTCTTCCAGCACGGCTGGGGCGCGGAGCTGATCGGCTCGGAGCAGGTCGGCGCGATCGAGAACTGGATGCCGCTGTTCGTCCTCGTCGTCCTGTTCGGCCTCTCCATGGACTACCACGTGTTCGTGGTCTCCCGGATCAGCGAGGCCCGCGACCGCGGCATGGACAACCGCTCGGCGATCCGCGAGGGCATCACGCGCACGGCGGGCGCGGTCACCGGCGCGGCCGTGATCATGGTGGCGGTCTTCGCGGTGTTCGGCACGCTGTCCATGCAGGACATGCAGCAGATGGGGGTGGGCCTCGGAGTGGCGGTCCTCCTGGACGCGACGGTCGTCCGCATGATCCTGCTGCCGTCCCTCATGGCCCTGCTGGGCGAGCGCAACTGGCACACGCCCCGGTATCTGCGGTGGCTCCCGCGGGTCTCCCACGCGGAGGAGGTGCCGGCCACCCCGCCGCGGCCCGGCACCTACAACACCCCGGTGGCCAGCGGCCGTTGACGAGACATCCGCACACCTGACGTGACCCCGGCGCCGACACCGCGCCGGGGTCACGCCGTGTCACGTCACAGGCCCAGCGCCTTGGCCTCCTTCTCGGGGGCGAGCCCGACGACCGGCCGGTCGGGCCGCTGCGGCGCCGTCCCGCCGATGGACCGCAGCCACTCCCACGTGTCGCGCACCGTCTCGGCGGCGGGCCGGGTCTTGAGACCCGCCGCGACCGCCTTCTCCGACGACGTCCGGTGCATCGTGTCGTGCAGCTCGCCCGGAGCCAGCCACACCGGCAGCTCCATCCACGGCTCGATGCCCGCGTCGAGCACCGCCTGCGGCTTCGTCCAGCGGAGCTCCGCCGCCGGACCCGCCACCTCCACGCAGGCGTCGAGGAGTTCGCCCATCGTGATCCGCCCCATCGGACTGACCAGGTTGTACGCCCCGTGCAGCCCGGCGGCGGCCGCGTCCAGGACGAACTCGGCGAGGTCCCGCACATCGACGTACTGGATGTCGAGGTCCCGCGGCCCGGGAGCAAGCACGGGCCCGCCGCGCGCCACCCGGTTCAGCCACCACGGCAGCCGCCCGATGTTCTCGTACGGGCCGAGGATCAGCCCGGCCCGCGCGAGCACCGTCCGCTCCGCCCCGAACTCGGCGATCGCCGCGAGCTCGCCGCCCCGCTTGTCCTCCGCGTACGCCGACGCCTCCGCGTCCGGGTCGCCGTCCACCACGGGGAAGCTCTCGTCGGAGCCGGCCTCGCCCGGGTAGCGGTACACGGAGCCGCTGGACACGTACACATACCGGCCCGCGCGGGACGCGAGCAGCCGGGCCGACTCCCGCACCACCCGGGGCGCCGCCGACCAGGTGTCGACCACCACGTCCCACTCGCCGTCGGCGAGGGCGGCCAGGCCGTCCTCGACGGTGCGGTCGCCGTGCACGGCCCTGGCCCCCTCGGGCGCCGCGTGGTGACCGCGGTGGAAGACGGTCACCTCCCAGCCACGGGCGAGGGCCGCCTCGGTGACCGCGCGCCCCACGAATTCGGTACCACCCAGCATCAGAAGTCTCATGGTGGTGACTCTGCCCCGGCGACCCGGGCCCTGTGAACCGGATTCTGCTCGGGGCAGAGAGGGGAACCGCAGCTCAGCGGGGGGTCGGCGGCGCGTACTTGTAGCCGACGCGGCGCACCGTCTGGATCGTCCTGCGGTGCTCGGCGCCCAGCTTGCGCCGCAGCCGCGCGACATGGACGTCGACGGTGCGGCCGTCGCCCACGTGGCCGTACCCCCACACCGTCGTCACCAACTGGTCGCGGGTGTGCACCCGGTGGGGGTGCGCGACGAGGTGCGCGAGCAGCTCGAACTCCAGGTACGTGAGGTCGAGGGGGCGCCCGTCGACCTCGACGGCGCGCTGCACGGGGTCGATCCGGATGGGGCCGGGGGCGGGGGGCGCCTCGGGCAGTACGGACTCGGCGGCGCCGGCCACGGGTTCCTGCCCGGCCGGTACGAGGACGAGGTAGCCGACCATCGGCGGCTGGCCCGGCAGCGTCGGCAGGGTGTGCTGCGGCGCGGGGAGCCAAGTGGCGCCCGGCGGCAGGAAGTCGGTGATCTGCACCACCTCGTCGGGCGCGACGGCTCGCAGCCGGCCGCGGCCCGGGGGAGGGGTGAGGGTGGTGGGAGCGGAGGCAGTGAAGGAACGTGAGTTCGCCATGAGGAGTCAGCTCTTTCGCGCGAAGAAGGAGTCGTCGAGAACGAGACGTACGTCGTGCGCGTCAGGCGAAGGCCGGTTGCGGCGGCATCAGGCCGGGGGCAACGGCTTTACAGGGCCCGCGCGTTCATCGCGCGGCAACACACCCGGTCGAAGTCGTGATGCTGCCGGGAGGGCCAGAAGGGCTCGAGGTCGTGACGACCCGTCGCGGTGATCCGGTGGCTGCCCATGGCTCCATTGAATCAGATGACGAAGGGGTCGCCCACCGTGACCGGTGGGCGACCCCTCGGTGACCGGTGGGATCAGACCTGGCCGGCCTTCTCCAGCGCGGTGCAGCAGGTGTCGACGAGCAGACGCGTCACGACGTACGGGTCGACGTTCGCGTTCGGGCGGCGGTCCTCGATGTAGCCCTTCTGCTCCACCTCGACCTGCCACGGGATGCGCACCGAGGCGCCGCGGTCGGAGACGCCGTACTTGTACTCGTCCCAGGGGGCGGTCTCGTGCAGGCCGGTCAGCCGGTCGTCGATGCCCGCGCCGTAGTTCTTGACGTGGTCCAGCGGCTTGGAGCCCTCACCGAGCGCCTCGCAGGCGGTGATGATGGGCGCGTAACCCTCGCGCATCGCCTTCGTCGAGAAGTTCGTGTGCGCGCCGGCGCCGTTCCAGTCGCCCTTGACCGGCTTCGGGTCGAGGGTCGCGGAGACCTTGAAGTCCTCGGCGGTGCGGTAGAGCAGCCAGCGGGCGATCCACAGCTGGTCGGAGACCTCCAGCGGGGCCAGCGGGCCGACCTGGAACTCCCACTGTCCCGGCATGACCTCGGCGTTGATGCCGGAGATGCCGAGCCCGGCCTTCAGGCAGTTCTCGAGGTGCGCCTCGACGACGTCACGGCCGAAGATCTCGTCCGAGCCGACGCCACAGTAGTAGCCGCCCTGCGCGGCGGGGAAGCCGCCGACGGGGAAGCCGAGCGGGCGGTCGCCCTCGAAGAACGTGTACTCCTGCTCGATGCCGAAGATCGGCTCCTGCGCGGCGAAACGGCCCGCGACCTCGGCCAGCTCGGCGCGGGTGTTGGACTCGTGCGGCGTCATGTCCGTGTTGAGGACCTCGCACAGGACGAGTACGTCGGCGCCGCCGCGGATCGGGTCCGGGCAGGTGTGGACCGGCTTGAGGACGCGGTCGGACGCGTGGCCCTCGGCCTGGTTCGTGCTGGACCCGTCGAAGCCCCAGAGCGGCAGCTCGGCGCCCTTCGCGTCGTCCGCCAGGATCTTGGTCTTGGAGCGGAGCTTCGCGGTCGGGGCGGTGCCGTCGATCCAGATGTACTCAGCCTTGAAGGTCACGGGGCCTCATCCTCATAACGCTCGGTACGGCGCAGAACGTGCGGGTGCTGCGGTGCCGTGGTGATGGGCGGCAGCCTGGCAACCCGCGATTTCCCGACCGTTGCTCTTATGTGAACCCCGTGTTACCTGAGGCGGGTGTGTCCGGCGTCACGACACCGCCCGGCCGCGCGGCACCGCCCGCCCCCGCGGCCTCAGCGCGACAGCGCGTCCCGCACCGCTTCCTCCGTGCGGGCCACCACCGCCGTGCCGTCGTCCGCGGTGATGATGGGGCGCTGGATCAGCTTGGGGTGGTCGGCGAGGGCCTTGATCCAGCGGTCGCGGCCCGAGGCGTCGCGGGGCCAGGCCGCACGGTCCTTCAGGTCCAGGTCCTTGGCGGCCTGCTCCTGGGTCCTGGTGATGTCCCACGGTTCGAGGCCGAGGCGGTCGAGGACGGCACGGATCTCGTCCTCGGTCGGTACGTCGTCGAGGTAGCGGCGGACGGTGTAGTCGGCGCCCTCCGCGTCGAGCAGCGAGAGGGCGCTGCGGCACTTCGAACAGGCGGGGTTGATCCAGATCTCCATGCCCCACACGCTACCTCCGGAACACCCGTCCCGGGCCGCGCTGCACCCCCGTATTCGAACACCCCAAAGCCCCTCTGGCCAGCGGCGATTGTCAGTGCTCCCCGGTAGAATCAACATAGTGTTCGAGGGCGCCCGACGGGGGGTCCCGACCGCGACAGGAGGATGCCCGTGCCCGCTGCCGCACTCACGTCCAAGCGTGTGTCCAAGACCGTACCGAAGCCCGTCCTGATCGACTTGCCGTACGTACCACTGGAGAAGAAGGCGCTGCCCCCGGGCCGCCCCCGCGAGTGGTACGTCAACCACAACCGCCGCCTCAAGGCCATGCGCCTGGCCATCGCCCTGCTCGACTCGGGCGTCTACCTGCCGAACCAGGCGAAGAACAGCACGATACGGCGCATGGCGGAGGACGTCGGGATCCATCCGCCGTCCGACATCACCTGTCACATGGTGCGGGCGCTCATGCGGTACAGCCGCTGAGCGGACGCGGGGCCCGTGGAGGGAGCTGCCCTCCACGGGCCCCGCACAAGTCTGTGCGGCCAAGTGTGCGATGGGACATGCTGTGCCCCATGACCCAGCCGGAACCCGTCGGCATGCCCCAGCCGGAACCCGTCGGCGAACTGCCGCTCCTGACGACCGCCGAGCTCCCGGACGGCACCCGCCTGCCCGTGCGCGCACTCCGCGCCCCCGCACCGGAACGCTTCCTTCCGTCCGGCTCGGGCCCGGCACCCTGGCCGCCCCCGGCCCCCGCGGTGCTCATCCTGCCCGCGATGGGCACCCCCGCCCGCTTCTACCGCCGCTTCGCGCGCCAGCTGCACGACGAAGGGCTGACTGCGCTCACCGTCGACCTTCGCGGCCAGGGTGAGGCGACCCCGCGCGCCACCGGTCCCGGCGCGCCGGGACACGGCTACCGCGCGATCGTCGAGGAGGACATCCCCGCGGTCGTCGCGGCGATCCGCGCCGAGCTCGGCCCCGAACCGCCCCTGTACGTCCTCGGCCACAGCCTCGGCGGCCAACTCGCTCTCGTATACGCATCGCTGGCCGCCGGCCGGGTCGGCTCCGGAGTCGACGGGGTGGCGGTCGTCGCCACGGGATCGGTGTGGTGGCGCGCGTACGGCCCGTGGCGCGGACCCGGCCTGCTCCTTGCGCAGACGCTCATCACGGCGACGGCGGCCGTGCTCGGCCGCTGGCCGGGCGCCCGGCTCGGCTTCGGCGGCGACCAGCCCAAGGGCGTCATGCGCGACTGGGCCCGGCAGGTGCGCACGGGCCGCTACAGCGGCACGGGCTCCGCGCTCGACTACGAAGCGGCGCTCGCCACCTTGGAACTGCCCGTCCTCGCGGTCTCCGTCGACGACGACACGTTCGCCCCGGCCGCCGCCCTCGACCACCTGCTCGGCAAGGTCCCGCGGGCCCGCCTCACCCGCCGCCACTACGCGGCGCAGGAGGCGGGCGACCGGCTCGACCACTTCGCGTGGACCCGCGCGGGCGGCACGCTCGCCAAGTGGGTGGCGGCGTGGGCGGCGACGCCCGGGGCGTAGTCCGGACGGGCGGGCGACGGCTGATGGCCAGCGGAGTGGCCGGTGACCCGGCCCGGATCAGCCGAGCAGCGCGTCCACCAGCCGCCGCCGGTCCTCCGTGTGGTCCCGCAGCCAGGCGCCCAACGCGTGGTCGGCGTCCGGCAGGTCGAGCCGCTCGAACCGGGCCCGGGCGGCGAGCGCCTCGCCGACGGCCGACGTGACCTCGGGCGGGATCACGGCGTCGGTGCCGGGCACGACGAGCACCGCGCGCCCGCCGAAGCCCCGGTAGACGTCGAGCGCCGCGGACTCGCGCCACCGGCCCGGCGTACGGATGATCTCGCTGAAGCGGCCGTCGCCGTCGCCGAAGGGCAGCGGCCAGGCCTCCGCCGCGTACACGGCGGGCGCGCACAGGCCGACGCCCGTGACCCGCGCGCCGAAGCGGGCCACCAGGTCCGCCACCGTCTGCCCGCTCATGCTGAACCCGACGAACACCAGGCTGTCGGAGGCGGGCACCCGCCCCTCGACCACCGCGGCCGCCTGCGCGCACCGCCGCCGCAGACTCAACTCCCGCAGCGCGCCGGTGCTTTCGCCGTGTCCGGAGAAGTCCAGCGCGAGCGCCCGGCAGCCGCGCGCCGCGAACTCGGCCTGCAGAGCGGCCAGCCGCGCCTTGTTGCCGCCACCCGCACCGTGCAGCAGCACGACGGTGGTGGCGGGGGAACGTGCGACCTCGACATCGGGCAGCGCCTCGGCGCAGCTCAACGTCTCGCCGTCACAGGCGAAGGAGAAGGCGGACAGGGCAGGTTCGGTCTCCGTGGCGAGGAATTCCTGAGTCATGCCCCCATCCTGCGCCGTCAGCCGATCTGATCCGGCGTGACCGTCAGCCACCGCTTGTCGGCGGTCACCTTCTGGCCCAGCTCGCGCTGCCGCTCGGCGTTCTTCTTCTTCATCCCGTCGAGCTGCTTCATGTACGAGTCCTTGCGGTTGACCCAGACGCGCACACCACCGTGCTCCACGTCGGCGGAGTGGAACAGCATCGGCCCGTCGCTGACCGGCGTGTCACCGGCCACGAGGATCGGCTTCTTCCACTCGTCGATGTACGTGTTGATCGCCGCGGGCTTGCCCTCGTACCAGGTCAGCGGCGCCCACAGGTTCGGCGTCAGCTCGCGCTGCGCGAGCTTCTCGCGGTCCTTCTCGCCGAAGCGGCCCTCGGCGATCTCCTTGCGCGAGGTGGTCACCTCGCCGGTCCTGCGGTCCTTGAGCTGCATGGACACCCCGATGACGTTCTGCGGCTTCACGCCGTAGCCGTACTTCGGGTCGGCGAGCACCATGCGCACCAGGTCCTCGCTGGCCGCGCTGACCACGTACACCTCGATGCCGTGCGCCCGCAGCGTCTTGTACAGCTGCCGCATGCCGGGCGAGAACTCCGGCGCCTTCACCTCGGTCTTCGTCGGCTTGCCGTCCTCGTAGTACTCGGCGGGGATCGGCTTCTTGTACGCGAGGAGCTCGTCGACGTACCCCTTGAGCTCCTTCAGCGTGAAGCCGGAGAAGATCTGCGCGGCCCAGGGGTAGCAGATCTGGTCGTCCACCTCGCAGAGCCGGTTGTAGTAGCTGTAGAGGCTCTCCTTGTGCCCGGCCTTGTCCTTGAACGGGATGACCTTCAAGGACGGGTCCATGGTCTTGCGGCTCAGGACGCCCTTCATCTCCAGGAACGGCAGCAGCGACTCTTCGAGGTCGTTGCGGTACGTCGTGTTGTCCGCGTCGAAGACGGCGTACGCGCCCTTGTGGCCGTTCTCCGCGATGACCTTGCCGAGCTTCTTCGCGACGGGCTTCGGCCAGTGCGAAAGCTCACGGGCGGTGGCCCCGGAGGAGTCGGCGGCGGTCGCCTCGCTCGTCGGCCACAGCGCGCTGCCCGCGAGGACGGCGGCGGCCACCGCCCCCGTTGCACCGATGACGGCCAGCTTGCCCTTTGCCCGTACTGCCATGTCTCTACGTCCCTGCCGTTCCCTGAAAGCGATGCGCGGCCCCGTCCGGAGCGGCGCGCCATGCTATGGGCAGGGGCGCCCATTTCCCATGATCGAAGTCACCGGGGGCGGAGGGTATGGGGGCGGGCGACGGGGGTAGCGGTAGGGGACTCCGCGACGCGACCTGGCCATGCCCCGCATACTGGAACGCGTGGGTTCCCGTGAGTTCGTCCGGACCGTTCCACGGCTCGGCGGCATGGTCGTCTCCGCGACCGGCTACCGCACCGCGGGGCAGCGGCCCGCCCTGCACCGGGGCCTCCCGTCCCCGTATCTGACCCTGATCTTCTCGCTGGACGGGTCCATCGCCACCGGTAGCACCCCCGGTCAGGCCACGGGACCGGACGCGGCGCGCACCGACATCGTCGTGGGCGGCCTGCACCAGAGCCCCGCGTACGTCGTGCAGCCCGAGCACGAGGCGGGCATCCAGCTCGCCGTGCACCCCCTCGCGGCCCGCCCGCTCCTCGGTCTGCCCGCCGCGGAACTGGCCGGGCAGCTCGTCGTCGGCGGCACCGACGTCCTCGGCGACCGCGCCGCCGACATCCGCGAGCGCCTGTGCGAACTGGACCGCTGGGAGGACCGCTTCGCCCTGCTCGCCGGCTATCTGCGGCGGCGCGCGGCCGAGGACCGGGCCGCCGGGTCCGTACGCCCAGAGGTCGCCGAGGCCTGGGCGTGGCTGGCCAGGCACCGGGGCGCGGGCACCCTCGGCGGCCTGTCCCGGCACGTGGCGCTCAGCGAGCGCAGGCTGACCGCGCTGTTCCGCGCCGAGACCGGCCTGAGCCCCAAACAGGCCGCCCGCCTGATGCGTTTCCAGCACGCCAAGGCCGCCGTGGTCCGCGCCGTCGCGGCGGGCGGGCCGCCGGACCTCGCCCGGGTCGCCGCCGACACCGGCTACTACGACCACTCCCACCTCGTCCGCGACTTCCGGCAGTACACGGAGGCGAGCCCCACCCGCTGGCTGGCCGAAGAGTGCCGGAATATCCAAGCCGGGGCGCACGGGGCCGGCGAAGAGTGGGAGACATGAACACCGACACCACACCCGGCACGACATCCGAAACCAGCCCGCCGGCCCCCGCCATCTGGCCGGCCCTGCAGGCCCACGACGCCCCCGCGCTGATCGACTTCCTCGTCGGCACCGTCGGCTTCCTGCGCACCGCGGTCTACGAGGACGGCGGCCGCGTCGCCCACGCCCAGCTCGACTGGCCCGAGGGCGGCGGCATCATGCTCGGCTCGTACGACCCCGAGTCGGCCACCGAGGCCTGCGGGGAACCGGGCACGTCCGGCGCCTACGTCGTCACCGACCACGTGGACGCCCTGTACGCCCGCCTCACCGAGGCCGGCGTCAAGATCACCCGCGAGATCGAGGACAAGCCGTACGGCAGCCGCGAGTTCGGCATCGCGGACCCCGAGGGGAACCGCTGGTCCTTCGGCACCTACCGCGGTGAGCCGAGGCCCGCACCGGCCCACGGCGCGGACCGCCCCCGCGAAGGCGCGTGATAACTTGCGCAAGCCAGTCAAACCCACACTTGGGCCAGGGAATCCGGTGCGAATCCGGAACTGACGCGCAGCGGTGAGGGGGACGGGCGGGGCCACGGCCACTGGGCGTTCCAGGACGCCCGGGAAGGCGCCCCGCCCGGTCGATCCCGAGTCCGAAGACCTGCTGGCGCCTCCGCTCGCACACCGGGCGACGGAGGTCGTGACGCAGGCCAGGCTCCGCGTATGAGCCGCGAGACCCAAGGGATCACGTGTCCTCGACAGCCCGTATATGCCGTACAGCCCGTATATCCGCTCTGTCCGCCCTGCTCTGTGCCGGCACGCTCACGCTCACCGCGTGCGGCGGCGGCTCCGCGGAGAAATCGGCGGGCGAGAGCGCCGACGGCTATCCGGTGACGGTCGCCTCCTGCGGCAAGGAGGCGAAGGTCGACGCGCCGCCCCGGCGGGCCGTCTCCCTCGACCAGGGTTCCACGGAGATCCTCCTCTCCCTCGGCCTCGCCGACCGCATGGTCGGCACCGGCACCTGGACCGACCCGGTCCTGAAGAACCTGGAGAAGGACAACGCGAAGGTGGAGCGGCTCGCCGACCGCTACCCGGCGCTGGAGAAGGTCCTCTCCAAGGAGCCCGACTTCGTCAGCGCCTCCTTCCTCTACACGGTCGGCAAGGGCGGCGTCGCCGACCGCACGAAGTTCACCGAACTCGGCGTCCCCGTCTACGTCTCGCCCACCGACTGCGCGGGCAAGGACAACGACAGCGGCGGCGACGGCAAACGCGTCAAGACCCTCACCATGGACACCGTCTACAAAGAGGTGCGTGACCTGGCGAAGGTCTTCGACGTCGAGAAGCGCGGCGAGAAGCTGGTCTCGGACCTGAAGGGCAGGGTCGCCAAGGCCACGGAGGACATCGACGAGGCGGCCGCCTCCGACGTGACGCTCCTGTACTGGTTCGCCAACTCCGACGCCCCGTACATGGCGGGCTGCTGCGGTGCGCCCGGCATCATCACCCGCGAACTCGGTGCGAAGAACGTCTTCGACGACACCCGCGAAGAGTGGCCCCAGATCAACTGGGAAACCGTCGCCGACCGCGACCCCGACGTCCTCGTCATCGGCGACCTCACGCGCAAGTCGCAGTCGGCGGAGAGCGCGGCGGCGAAGATCAAGTTCCTGGAGTCCAACCCGGCGACGAAGAACCTGACCGCCGTGAAGAAGAAGCGGTACGTCCTCCTCAGCGGCCAGGCCATGAACCCGACGATCCGCACGGTCGACGGCATCGAACAGGTCGCAGCGGGCCTGCGGAAATTCGGACTCGTCAAGTGAGGGAGGCAGCACCGGGCAGGGACACGGTCCCCGCACCTGTTCTCCCCGTGGATGCCCCCGACCCCGTCGCCCCCTCCGTGCGGCACGGTCTGCGGATCGGGCTTCTCTGGGTGGGCGGGGTCGCCGCGCTCGTGCTGTCCGTTTCCGTGGCCGTCACCATCGGGCCCGCGGACATCTCCGTGCCGGACGTGTGGGCGGCCGTCGTCGCGCACCTCGGGTGGGGCGAGAGTCCGCTCACCCCGATCAGGGACGGCATCGTCTGGAACCTGCGGATGCCGCGCACCCTGCTCGCCGCGGTCTGCGGCGCGGGCCTCGCGGTCTGCGGGGCGGTCATGCAGTCGCTGCTCCGCAACCCCCTCGCCGACCCGTTCGTGCTCGGGGTGTCGTCCGGGGCGTCCACCGGAGCGGTCGCGGTCGTCGTGCTCGGCGTCGGCGGGGGAGTGGTGTCGGTCTCGGCGGGCGCCTTCGTGGGCGCGCTCTGCTCCTTCGCGCTGGTCCTGCTCCTGAGTCACACCCTCGGAGACACGACGGACCGGGTCGTGCTGTCGGGCGTGGCGGCCATGCAGCTGTTCTCCGCGCTGACGTCGTTCGTCGTCCTCACGACGGGCGACGCGGAGACCACCCGCGGCATCCTCTTCTGGCTCCTCGGCTCCCTCAGCGGGACCGGCTGGACGGACGTCTGGCTGTGCGGCGCGGTGCTCGCGGTGACACTGGTCGTCTGCCTGGGCCACGCCCGCACGCTCGACGCCTTCGCGTTCGGCCCGGAGGCCGCGGCGGCGCTGGGCGTCCGGGTGGCCCGCACCCGGCTCGTCCTGCTCTGCACGACCGCGCTCCTGACCGCCGCCCTGGTCAGCTCGGCGGGTGCCATCGGCTTCGTCGGCCTCGTCCTGCCGCACGCGGCCCGCGCGGTCGTCGGCTCCGGCCACGCCCGACTGCTCCCGGTCACCGCGCTCGCCGGCGCGGTGTTCCTGGTCTGGGTGGACACGCTGGCCCGCACGGCACTGGATCCCCAGGAGGTCCCGGTCGGCGTGGTGACCTCGCTCATCGGCGTACCGGCGTTCGTGGCCGTGCTGTACCGGACACGGAGGACGTCATGACGTACGACGTGATGGTGCCGGACGCCTCGGGTGGCGCGGGCGCGCCGGACGGCACGGGCGCCCCGGATGCACCTGACGCCCCCGGCCTGCGTGCCGAGCGGGTCTCCCGTGAGGCGGGCGGGCGGCTCGTCGTCGACGGCGTCAGCCTCGCGCCGCCCGACGGCGCCATGGTGGGGCTCCTCGGCCCCAACGGATCCGGCAAGTCCACGCTCCTGCGCCTCCTCGCGGGCGTCCTCGCCCCGGCCTCCGGAGTGGTCACCCTGGACGGCCGCCCGCTGTCCGACACGGGCCGCCGCGAGGTGGCGCGCCGGATCGCCGTGGTCGAGCAACACGCCTCGACGCAGGTCGAGTTGACCGTACGAGATGTCGTACGCCTGGGCCGCATCCCGCACCGCCGCGCGTGGTCGGCCCCCACGGCCCACGACGAGCGGGCCGTGCGCGATGCCCTGACGCGCACCGGGCTCGCCGAGCGCGCGGGGCAGGCCTGGCACACGCTCTCCGGCGGCGAGCGCCAACGCGTCCAGATCGCCCGCGCGCTGGCCCAGGAACCCCGCGAGCTCCTCCTCGACGAGCCGACCAACCACCTGGACATCCAGCACCAGTTGGACCTGCTGTCCCTGGTGGCGGAACTCCCCGTCACCAGCGTGATCGCGCTGCACGACCTCAACCTGGCGGCCATGTTCTGCGACCACCTGCTGGTCCTGAAGGACGGCACGGCGTACGCGGCGGGCACCCCGGCCGAGGTGATCACCGAGGAGCTGATCGCCGAGGTGTACGGGGTGCGGGCGGTGGTGACGCCGGGGGAGGGCGGCGTTTCCGAGGGGGGCCTTCGGGAAGGGGGCTTTCGGGACGGGGGTCTTCCCGAGGGGAGTCTTCCTGAGGGGGGCCGGCCTTCGGTGCGGTTCCTCCGCGGCTGAGGTGACCCCCGGTTTTCCCGGGGGTTCGCCCGTCGGGCGTCGCGTCGCGTCGCTCACTCCTCCGGCGCCCCGATGGGACGCACGTGCCGCAGCAACGCCATCGTGAGCCCGGCGAGCGCCGCCAGCAGCGCGGCGCTGATCAGGGCGACCGTGCCGAGCCCCGTGGCGAAGGCGTCCCGGGCGGCGCCGAGCAGCGCCTCGGCCGCACGCCCGTCCGGCAGCCCGTCCAGCTGCCCGTCGGCCGCGCCCCGCACCGCCGCGAGCCCCTCGCGCGCCGCGTCGGCGGTCTCCTGCGGAACGGCGTCCAAGGCGTCCGCGTCCGCCAGTTGCCCGCGGTAGACGGCCGTACCGACGCTGCCGAGGACGGCGACACCGAGCGCCGAGCCGAGTTCGGCACCGGTCTCGGACACCGAGGCCGCCGCCCCGGCACGCTCCGGCGGCGCCGACCCCACGATCATGTTCGTACCGAGCACCATCAGCGGCCCGAAGCCGAGCGTGACCACCGTGCTGCCGATGACGAGCGGTGCGAGCCCCGACGACGCGTCGACGCGCGAGATCAGCGCGAAGCCGACGCTCGCGACGAGCAGCCCGCCCGCGATGACCCGGGCGGGCCGCACGCGGCGTGCGATCCGCGGGGCGAGGCCGAGACCGGCGAACGTACCGGCGACGAACGGAATCATCCACAGCCCGGCGCGGACCGGCGAGAGCCCCTCGACCAGTTGCAGGTACTGCGTGAAGAACAGGGTCAGGGAGTGCAGGGTGATCATGCCGAGCAGGAACACGACGAGCGCCCCGCTGAACGCGCGCTCGGCGAAGAGCCGCAGGTCGAGAAGTGGATCGGCGAGCCGCCGCTGACGCAGCACGAAGATCCGGCCGAGGACGAGCCCGGCAGCGACGAAAGCGAGCGGAAGCGGCTCGGCGCCGTCCCGCGCCACCTCCTTGAGTCCGTGCACCACCGGCAGGATCGCGGCAAGCGACAGCAGCACGCTGAGCGGATCGAGGCGCCCGGGCGAGGAGGCGCGGTGCTCGGGCAGCAGCACGGGCGCGCAGATCAGGAGCAGCGCCATCACGGGCACACCGAGCAGGAAGACGGAACCCCACCAGAACCGCTCCAGCATCAGACCGCCCACGACCGGGCCGATGACCGCACCCACCGAGAAGGCCATCATCCACAGCCCGAACGCCCCGGCCCGCTGCGCGGGCTGCCGGAACATGGTGCTGATCAGCGACATCGTCGAGGGCAGCACCGAAGCCCCCGCGACACCGAGCAACGCCCGCGCGGCGATGAGCAGTTCGGCACTGGGAGCGAACGCGGCCAGCACGGAAGCCGCGCTGAACGCGGCGGCGCCGACCATCAGCAGGCGACGCCGCCCGATGCGGTCGCCGAGCGTGCCCATGGTGACGAGGAAGCCCGCGAGCATGAACGGGTACATGTCGGCGATCCACAGCGACTGCGTGCTGTCGGCGTGGAGATCGGCGCCGAGGGTGGGCAGCGCCATGTAGAGGACGGTGACGTCCATGGAGAGCAGGAGCGCGGGGAACGCGAGGACGGCGAGACCGATCCACTCGCGGGGCCCTGCGGGGGGTAGGGCGGACGGGTCGGGCGCCGCCGAGGCAGTAGAAGCTGAGGAAGTGGACATGCCGTCAGGCTGGGCGGCAGGGGTTCCGGAAAGGTTCTGGAAGGGTTCCGGAGGGGGCCGGCGGGGTTCCGGTGGAGAGCGGCCGACTCGGAAGGCAGGAGGCAAGAGCTCTGAGCTCAGAGCTCAGAGCTCAGAGTCCCGGAGTGATCAATTCCGGCCAGGCTGGACTACGTTGGGTGCCATGCGCTTCGCGATACTCGGCCCCCTGGAGGTGTGGACGGCCGACGGCAGACGGGTCTCCGTACCCGAGGCGAAGGTGCGCGCGCTCCTCGCCGACCTGCTGATCCGCGAGGGCCGCCCCGCCCCGGCCGACCGGCTCGTCGACGATCTCTGGGGCCAGGACCTGCCGGCCCGCCCGACCGGGACCCTGCGCAGCAAGATCTCCCGACTCCGCGGCGTCCTCGACGGCGCGGAGCCCGGAGCCCGCACGCTGATCACACACCAGCCCGCCGGTTACGCCCTGACCACCGCCCCCGGCACGGTCGACGCCCACCGATTCCACGTACTGGTGGACAAGGCGCGCGAGAGCGCCGACCCGCGCGTACGCGTGGAGTTGCTGGACGAGGCGCTGGCGCTGTGGCGGGGGCCGGCGTACGCGGACGTGGCGGGGGAGACGTTCGCCGAGGCCGCGGTCGCCCGGCTGGAGGAGGAGCGGCTGACGGCGTTGGAGGACCGTGCGGAAGCCCGCGCGGAGACCCGCGTCGAAGAGGGCGACGACCGCAGACTCGCCGGTGACATAGCCGAGTTGGCGGACCTGGTGGCCCGCCACCCGCTCCGCGAACGCCTCCGTGCCGCGCACCTGCGCGCGCTCTACCGCGCGGGCCGCCAGAGCGAGGCACTCGCCGCGTACCGCGATCTGAGCGACCTGCTGCGGACGGAACTGGGCGTCGACCCGGGCCCGGCCCTGACCGCCCTGCACACGGCGATCCTGAACCACGCCCCGGAACTGACCCCGACCCCACCGAACCCACCGGTTCCGCCGACCCCACCGGCTCCGCCGACCCCACCGACTCCGCCGAGTCACCGTCACCGTCGCCGTACCACCAACCTCCCCACCCCCCTCACCGACCTCATCGGCCGCGCCGACGCCGTGGAGGAGGCGCGAACACACCTCAAGGACAGCCGGCTGCTCACGCTCACGGGCCCGGGCGGCGTCGGCAAGACGCGCCTGGCTCTCGAGGTCGCCGGACGCCTGATGGAGGAGTACGGGGACCACGGGTCGTACGAGGAATCCGGGGAGTACGAAGGAGTCCACCTGGTCGAGTTGTCCGCGCGCGGCCAGACGCAGGCCGGGATCGCCGAGCTCGTGGCAGCGGCCCTGGGCGTCCGCGACGACGTCACGACGACCGCCGCACCGCGCGGGGACCACGCAACCCCGGCCGGCCTCCTGGACCGCATCACCGCGGCGCTCCGCACCCGCCGCGTCCTGCTCGTGCTCGACAACTGCGAGCACGTGGTCGAAGAAGCCGCGGAGGTCGTCCAGTCGCTGCTGACGGCGGCCCCGGACCTGCGGATCCTGGCCACGAGCCGCGAACCACTGGCCGTACCCGGAGAAACCCTCCAGACGGTCCCCCCACTGCAACTGCCGCCCCCCGAAGCCGATCCGACGCCGGAAGAGCTACAGGCGTCCAGCGCGGTCAGACTGTTCCTCGCCCGGGCCGCCGCCACCGCCCCCGGCTTCGCACTCGACGCGGACAACGCCGCCCCGGTCGCGGCGATCTGCCGGCGCCTGGACGGCCTGCCCCTCGCCCTCGAACTCGCCGCAACGCGCGTCCGCGGCCTCGGCGTCCACGAACTGGCGGCCCGCCTCGACGACCGCTTCCGCGTCCTCACCGCGGGCCACCGCGGCGCCCCGCCCCGCCAGCAGACACTCCGCGCCATGATCGACTGGAGCTGGGCCCTGCTCACGGAGCCCGAACGCGTCGTCCTGCGCCGCCTGGCGGTCCACGCGGACGGCTGCACGCTGCGGGCGGCGGAGGCGGTGTGCGCGGACCCGGACGAGGCGGGCCCCCGGGCGGCGGCCGTCCCCGCCGCCGACGTCCCCGACCTGCTCGCCCGCCTCGTCGACCGTTCCCTGGTCGCCACCGTCGAGACGGCGGACGGCATCCGCTACCGCCTGCTCGAATCGGTGGCGGCGTACAGCCTCCAGCACCTGCACGACGCGGGCGAGGACACCGACGTACGAGAACGCCACCGTCGTTACTACACCGACCTCGCCGAAGCGGCCGACCGCGACCTGCGCGGCCCCGCCCAGCGACGTGCCCTGCGCCTCCTGGACGCCGAGTCCGCCAACGTACGCGCGGCCATCCACGACGCGGCCCGGCACGCAGACGCCCACCGCGCGCTGCGCCTCGTCAACGCGACGACCTGGTTCGGCTACCTGCGCGGCCGCCTGGGCGGAGCACGCCGCGCCCTCGACACGGCCCTGGCCACGGCGGGCGAGGCACCACCGGGCGTACGCGCAGAGGCGCTGGCCTGGCGGCACGCGGTCGGCACGCTGACCCGCACGGCGGAGGACGCGGGCCCGGGCACCCCGCCCGGAACACAGACAGCGCACACCACACAGACCCCACAATCCGAACGCACCCCACCCGCCCTCATAGAGGACCCCGTACGACGGGCAAGGGTCCGCTGGTTCCAGGCCGCCGCGCTGCAGGGCTGCGGCGACCTCTCCGCGGGCGAGGACCTGATCACCCCCGTCCTCGCGGAGCTCCGCGCCCTGGACGACCGCTGGGGCGTCGCTGCCGCGCTCGGCACCCGCGCCCGGCAGGCGGCGACCGTCAGCGACCTGGCGACGCTCGGCGACGCGGGCGCGCAGAGCCTGCGCCTCTTCCGCGAACTGGGCGACGGCTGGGGCCAGTCGCAGGCCATGGCCCTGCTCGCCGTGCACGCAGAGGTCACCGGCGACCCCGAAAGAGCCGGCGCTCTGCACGGCGACGCGCTGCGTATCGCAGAGGACCTGCACCTCTGGGTCGACGCCTCCCACGCCCTGTCGGGACTCGGCCGCGTCGCCCTGCTGACCGGCGACCTCGACGGCGCCGACGCCCTGAACGAGCGGGCGCGCCGCCTCGCCGTCGAGCAGTCCGACGTCGTCGGCGAGTACTTCGCCGACCTGGGCCTCGGCCGCACGGCCCGCCGCCGGGGCAGGCCGGCGGACGCCGAGGCCCGCCTCCGCCCCTGGCTGGCCTGGACCCGGGCCATGGACTGGGGCCCCAAGACGGCCGCGCTCCTCACCGAGCTCGGCTTCCTCGCCGAACAGCGGGGCGACGCGGAGGAGGCCCTGAGCCTGCACCGCGAGGGCTACGCGACCGCACGCGCCACCGACAACCCCGGCCTGATCGCGCTGGCGCTCGAAGGCATGGCGGGCGCCCACACCCGCGCGGGCCGCCCGGCCCAGGCGACCCACCTGCTCGCGGCCGCGGCCCACCTCCGCGCCACGACGTCCACCCCGGTCCCCGCCACGGAACAGGCAGACGTAACGCGCATAGAGACGACGACACATGACGCCCTGAACGCCACACCCCCAGTCGCCCACCGACCGAACGAGGACCCGCAGCGATGACGATCGTGATAGCGCACCTGAGCGACACCCACATAGACACGCGCGAAGAGGACGACGGCCGCAGCATCGCCCGCACCAGGGCGGTCATGACGTACCTGAACAGCCTTCCGTACGACCTGGACGCCATCATCGCCACGGGCGACATCGCCGACCACGCGACCCCGTCCGAGTACGAGGCGGCCCGCAAGCTCCTCACCACCCGGCACCCCCTGCTGACCTGCCCGGGAAACCACGACGAACGCGCGGCGTACCGCGAACACTTCCTGGACGAACCGGCGACCCCCGGAGAGCCCCCGAGCGCGGCCCCGATCAACACCGCACTCACCACGGACCGCTTCACGCTGGCCCTGTGCGACACGTCGGTCCCCGGCGAGGACCACGGCCGCCTGGCGGACGAAACCCTGACGTGGCTGTCCGCCCTCCTCGCCGACACCCCGCCCACCAGCCCCGTCCTGATCGGCTTCCACCACCCGCCGGTGCCCCTGAACACCCCTTACGTGGACGACATCCGCCAGCACGACGAACACCGCTTGGCCGCCCTGACGTCACGCCACCCGAACATCACGGCCTTCCTCGCGGGCCACGCGCACACCCCCGCGGCCACCACCTTCGCGAACCGCCCCCTCCTGGTGGCCCCGGGCGTGGTCTCCACCCTCCGCCTCCCCTGGGAACCCCAGTCCCACCCGACCCACCACGTCCACCACGACCTGCCACCGGCGGTCACGTTCCACATCCTCGACGCCACGAACCGCCTGACGACGCACTACCGCCCGATCCCCCTCACCACGTCCTGATCCCCTACGGAACGCGATACTGGTCGGCGTACTCCTCCCCGGCCGGGACGACGGTGATGACGTCGATCAACACCCCGTCGGGAGCGGCAACGATGAAGTGCCGCTGCCCGAACTCCTCGGTACGCAGCGGCAGTACCTCCCTCAGCCCCGCCTCGACGACGAGCCGCTGATACTCGGAATCCACATCATCCACTTCGAAGTTGAGCAGCAGCCCACCCTGAAGCGCGGCTCGATGCCCCTCAGGGACGGTCGGATGCCCGGACTCCAGAAGAGCCAGCTCGTACTGCGGAGCATCGGCACGACGCAGACTGACGTACCAGTCCGCCTCGAAGGTCACCTCGAACCCGAGGTGACGGGTGTAGAAGTCCCGGGCGGCGGCGACGTCCAGAGTCGCGAGCACCGGATAAAACCCGCTGAGCTTGGCAGTGGCCATGGCTGCACATCCATTCATCGCCGAAAACACCTCATCCTCACATACCCGAGGTATGCGAACGTTGGCCGTTAGCATACCCCCGGTACGCGAAATGAGAAGGGGCCAGTACGCCCGAGACGAAAGGACGGTGTGCGCGATGCCGATCACCAGGGCGGAGCAACGGGCGGCCACGCGGCGGGCGCTGCTGGCCGAGGGGCGCCGCCGGTTCGCGGCGGACGGCTACCACCAGGTGGTCCTGGCCGAAGTGGCGCGGGCCGCCGGGGTCACCAAGGGGGCCGCTTACCACCACTTCGACAGCAAGGAGGGCCTGTTCCGGGCCGTCGTCGCCGAGGTCCAGCAGGAACTGGGCGAGCGGGTCGCGACGGCGGCCGAGCGCCACGAGGACCTCTGGGAACAGTTCAGGGCCGGCTGCCGGGAGTTCCTCGCCGCGGGGACGGACCCGGCGGTACGCCAGATCCTGCTGGTCGACGGTCCGGCGGTGCTGGGCTGGGACGAATGGCGAACCCTGGACGAACAGTCCTCGGCCCGCCACCTCGCAGAGGCACTGACAGCCCTCACCACAGCCGGCCTGATCGCCCCCGACCAGCCGGTGGAACCCCTGACCCGCCTCCTCTCAGGAGCAATGAACGAGGCGGCCCTCTGGATCGCCAGAGGCGGCACGCTCCAAGCGGCGGAGCAGACACTGGACCGCCTACTGGCGGGCCTCCGCACCGATCCGCCCGCGCCGACATCCTGAGGCCACGCAGACCACACGAACCTGGGGCAACGCTAGAGGCACACGCCCTCGTACGCCTCGCGCAATTCCCGCGCCTCGGGAAGCCGGCGCGCCTCGACGGCCCGGACGATCTCAAGGACCCGCCAGTGATTCGCAGGCAGAAGACGCCCGGAAGAGATCGCTCTTGTGGCCGCGTCGGTGGCCTCATCGAGTCGGCCGAGGGACAGCAACGTGAGCGCGAGGTCGAGATGAGCGGTGACGATGCGGCGAGGCCACGCGGCCGAATCGGTGCCGGGGGGCAGGTGGCCGATCACCTCGCGCGCGGGCGCCTCGGCAGCGGGATCACCGATCCACGCCAAGGTGGTCGCCGCGTACGACGTCGCCTTGTCGGGGTCGTACTGGAAATGGTGCTCGGGCCGTGCCCTCATGACCATGGTCGACGCGAGCCGTTGCACGCGCTCTATGGCGCCGTACGCCGCTGCCTTCTCCCCGAGTCGTGCGCGTGCCCGCCCCTCCTGCGCCGTCGCCTGGACCGCGACGGAGCCGCCGCGAGGAGCAATGCCCTGGGCGGCTCGGGACAACTCGACGGCTCGCTGATAGTCACCTGCGGTGAGGGCTCGCCACGCCTGGGTCTCGTACGCCCAGGCGCGGATCTCCGGGTGCTCCGCGTGCTGGGCGAGCAAGGCCGCAGTGCGGAGCCTGGACGTGGCGGCGCCACCCTCTCTGAGATCGACGTGAAGGGTCGCGGCGAGCAAGGAGAGCCACCCGCCGAGGACGAGTAGACGGCGGTGTTCGCCGAGTGTCGTCCGCTCGTCCAGGAGTTTGGTCACGTACGCGGAGTGCCGGCGTACGTCGCGCAGGAGAGCGGACGGTCGAGCCGTCTGGTACGCCACGGCCATCCCGTCGAACGCCGCTTCCAGACGCTCCAAGGTCTCCGCGCCGACATCGCTCGCCTCTACGCGGCGCGCGAGTTCCACGGCCTCCAAGTCGTCGTCCGAGGCGACCCCTTCGCCTGGCGGCGGCTGCACCGGGCTGCTCCTCACCGGCCCACTGACCAGCGCTGCCAGCGTGCCCTCTGCCTCCACGAGCTGATCGAGGCCGCGTGCCAGGTTCACGGAGGGTGCTTGCTTTCCGCTCAACACGCGGGACAGGTACGCGGGGTCGAAGTTGAGCGCACGGGCGGCTCGGCGCATCGACATTCCCCGTTCCGCGAGAGCGGCGCGGGCGCGGGTGGCGAACTCGGTCATGGGCTGCCTCCATATGAAGCGTTGACCGGACTGTCCACGGTAGTCAACGCCAGGCAACTCCTCTCCGGCGCGCGGCTGTCGAAGTATCGACCGATAGAGGACCCCGGCGACTGTGCGACCGGCCCCGGGGTGTGGCCGATCTGAATGGAACAGACCGACATGACGGACGACATCCGCACCCGCCCCCGCACCCCCAGCACAGACGGAACGGCGCCCGAGAGCACAGAGCGGTGCACCATCGGCACGCTGGTCATCGACACCGCGAGCCAGCGCCTCGGACGCGTGATGGGACACGAAGGCCCCTACGTCCAGCTCCGCCCTCCGAGCGGCGGACGCGAGTGGGACGCAGACCCCGCGAGTGTCCGCCCCGCCGCCGAGGACGAGATCCTGCGCGTGAGCGTGGCCGCAGTGACCGGGACGCAGCAGGACCGGACACCGTGACCTCCCCGTCCGAGGTGCCTCCGCTTCCCGATCCGAAGACGTTGAGCAATCTCCAACTGACGGAACAGGCCTGCGCACTATGCGGCACACGCCTGTTCCACGACCGCCTGCTCGGCACCGTCACGTACCGGGACCACCTCGGCAGAAACTCCACCGCCCAACTGTGGGCGTGCGCCCCGGAGTGCCGTACCTTGCGCCGAATATCCTGACCTGCGCAGATGCCTCGCCGCTGGGTGCCTTGCTGCACAACGGGTGCACGGGACGACTGTCAGGTGGAGCGGGTGGAGCCGCTACGCCCCTTGCGGCTGCGGTGGTGTGGCCGGCGGTATCTCCCAGCGACTCGGGGTTGTCGCACGGCTGCCCCGGCGGTACGGCGGCGGTGCTCCAGGACGGCAATCCACCATGCCAGTCGATCACTGGACTTTTCTGGGATGAGCAGCCGAAGGGCCCGGAGGCAGAAGTAGGCCAGGGCAGTGAATGCGACCACCAGGCAGGCTGCCCACCAAGGCAGGCCAGTGCCCACGGCCCCAAGGATCTCGATCACGACGTGAGTGCTTTCTGTCGACAGCGCAGAGGGACGAAGGACGTACGGCTGACTAGGCACGTCGCGAGCGAAGGCGGAGTGTGGCGCTTCCGAGCGTGATGGCGAGATCGTCGTGTGCCGACACCGTCCTAGCCCCGGGAATGCCGATGATCGGATCAGTCATTGCCGCGGCCAGGTCGTCTGGATAGGGGTATGAGTCCCATCGCAGCTCCCAGCTGTCACCGGCACCTTGTAGGTTCCGGTCTTCACCGAGGCTGCGGTCGTTGTCGAGCCAGCCGGGGCGCCGCAGGGGGTCATGGAACCAGTTGCCGATGGCCCACCCGCGGTGAGGGTCTCGTGCTGAGATGCGGCAGAAGACGCCAGCCAGAAGACACTGTGCGTGCTCAGTCATGGGAGGCACGCCGGCCAACTGTTCGCGTTCGTCAGGGGTGAGCGGAGCGTCCACGGTGAAGAAGTCGACGTAGGACTTACTTTGTGCGCCGACAGGCTTTCCTGAGGGATTATTCGTGACTACGAACTGGGCGTTGGTAGGCAGATGGCCCATGACATAGGTGCCGTACCCACGGAGCTCCTCAACCCTCAGGCCCGGCAACCCGCCTACCCCATTCGGCTTCGGGAGCAGGTAGCCCACCACGTTATGGGGCACTTTAGTGATGAGCACCATGCGATGGAATCGTGGAGACGCAGTGATGGTGTACGTGGAGAGGGCAGCCATGTGCCACCCGGCGGGAGTGCTGTAGTCATACCCGCGATTCAGCAAGCCGAGCGCGAGCAGTGCACGTAGTTTTCGTTGCCCTGGAGCACAGGCATCCAGCCCTGCGGAGTGGTCGCGGGCGATGCCTGCTTTGGCTGCGTCGAACCCCTCGCCGGTGTACAGCGAACGAGTACGCGCCGCCATTTTTCGCTGGCTTTCGGGCATGCTTCACCTCACCGCTGCCCGGTCAGCGCATCAGGGCCACATACCGTGTGAAACCAAGCTTCGTCTGCTGTTTCGCGGAGTAGGTGCTCCACACCCTGCACAGCTTCTGTGAGTACCGGGCTCACATACTTCTGCTGGCCAACCGGGCCTCCGCGGACCGGCATTCGCTCGCACTGTACCTGATGTCTGCCTATTTCCGTGTTGAGTTGTAGGGGAGCCCTCACGTGTGGAGGTGGAGAGAAGGGCTGATGGGCGCTTGATGACGTGCCTCGGTGTGCATGCCCTCGACCGGAAGGCTCTGGCAGGACCGCACCGCCCGCGTCGGCACCTCGCCAGAGGCACGCTGAAGCGTTGCCAACCCAGTGAGGGCCGTTACCCGAATCCGGGTAACGGCCCTCACTGGTCAAATCTGAACCACATAGGGAACTGGCTGGGCGGTGCACAAGCGGTGCACGAGGCGGTGGGAAACAGCCGGGAACCAGTCAGTCGATCCCGCGGCTTAGATGTCGAAGTAAAGCTCGAACTCGTGCGGGTGCGGGCGGAGCTGGATCGGGGCGATTTCGTTCGTGCGCTTGTAGTCGATCCACGTCTCGATCAGGTCGGACGTGAAGACGCCGCCCGCCTGGAGGTACTCGTTGTCCGCCTCGAGGGCGTCGAGGACCGCGGGGAGGGAGGTCGGGACCTGGGGGACGCCCGCGTGCTCCTCGGGGGCGAGCTCGTACAGGTCCTTGTCGATCGGCTCGGCCGGCTCGATCTTGTTCTTGACGCCGTCGAGGCCCGCCAGGAGCAGCGCCGAGAAGGCGAGGTACGGGTTCGAGGACGGGTCCGGCGCGCGGAACTCGACGCGCTTGGCCTTCGGGTTCGAGCCCGTGATCGGGATACGCATGGCCGCCGAGCGGTTGCGCTGCGAGTAGACCAGGTTGACCGGGGCCTCGAAGCCGGGGACCAGGCGGTGGTACGAGTTGACCGTCGGGTTCGTGAAGGCCAGCAGCGACGGGGCGTGCTTGAGGATGCCGCCGATGTAGTAGCGGGCGGTGTCCGACAGGCCCGCGTAACCCTGCTCGTCGTAGAAGAGCGGGTCGCCGTTCGACCACAGGGACTGGTGGACGTGCATGCCCGAACCGTTGTCGCCGAAGATCGGCTTCGGCATGAACGTCGCGGTCTTCTCGTTGCGCCAGGCGACGTTCTTCACGATGTACTTGAAGAGCATCAGGTCGTCGGCCGCGGCGAGCAGCGTGTTGAACTTGTAGTTGATCTCGGCCTGGCCGGCCGTGCCCACCTCGTGGTGCTGGCGCTCGACCTGGAGGCCGTTCTTGTCCAGCTCGAGGGAGATCTCGGCGCGCAGGTCCGCGAAGTGGTCGACCGGCGGGGCCGGGAAGTAACCACCCTTGTAGCGGACCTTGTAGCCGCGGTTGTTCTCGACCGCACCGGTGTTCCAGGCGCCGGCCTCGGAGTCGATGTGGTAGAAGCTCTCGTTCGCCGACGTCTGGAAGCGGACGTTGTCGAAGACGTAGAACTCGGCCTCCGGGCCGAAGTACGCCGTGTCGGCGATGCCGGTCGAGGCGAGGTACGCCTCCGCCTTCTTCGCCACGTTCCGCGGGTCACGGCTGTACTGCTCGCCCGTGATCGGGTCGTGGATGAAGAAGTTGATGTTGACGGTCTTGTCGCGGCGGAAGGGGTCCACGCGGGCCGTCGACAGGTCGGCGCGCAGCGCCATGTCGGACTCGTGGATGGCCTGGAAGCCACGGATCGACGAACCGTCGAAGGCCAGCTCCTCGTCCGGGTCGAACGCCGCCGCCGGGATCGTGAAGTGCTGCATCACACCGGGCAGGTCGCAGAAGCGGACGTCGATGAACTTGACGTCCTCGTCCGCGATGAACTTCTTCGCGTCGTCGGCGTTCTGGAACAACATCCAACTCCTCCTACTCCCGCCCGGGGCGGGACGGGGTTGCAGCTCGGGTTGCAGCTCGTCGTGCGGCCAGTGCGGTGGCACACGCTGGGACCCGACCATAAGGACGGGGGATTTCTCAAGCATGACCCATTTGTTTCGTCGAAGTTAACCGGAGGACGGGCGATACGCGACAGGCCCAGCCCTGTGTCCGGCGTATGCGGTCTTGCGTTCGACCCCGCCCACCCCCGTGGAACACCCCGCCCACCCCCGTGGAACAAGGGGCGCAGTACCTTTGACGGGTGGACAAGAGGCAAGCAATCGGATCGTGGCTGTCCGGCCCCCGCGCGGCCGCCGAGGAAGCCGGTGTCGACTTCGGATACCGGGGTCAGCAACTCGGCCTGCCCGAGGAGGGACCGGGGTCGATCGCCCGTCCCGGCCGCCGCATGGGCGCCATCGCCGTCGACTGGGGCCTGTGCATGCTCATCGCATACGGTCTGTTCGCCGGCGGTGACCAGCAGGCGCTGGGCAACTGGGCCCTCGGGATCTTCTTCGTCATGAGCGTGCTGACCGTCGCCACGGTCGGCTGCACGCCGGGCAAGGCCCTCTTCCGGCTCCGCGTCATCGCCGAGAGCGGCGGGCGCCTCGCTCCCGGCTGGGCCCTCGTCCGCGGCATCCTGCTCTGCCTCGTCATCCCCGCCCTGATCTGGGACCGCGACGGCCGCGGCCTCCACGACCGCCTCTCCCGCGCCATCCAGATCCGGATCTGATCCCGGGATCTGCCGAGATCTGACCCCGGCGCCAGCCGTCGAACGCACGAAGAAGGCCCCGGAACCCATGGTTCCGGGGCCTTCCTGCAATGCAAGACGCAAGACGCGAGACGCAAGGCGCGCGTAAGCGAGAAGAAAAGCGCTCGCTACTTCATCTTCGGGCCGCCACGAGGCATCCGCATGCCCTTCGGCATGGGCCCCTTCGGCAACGGCATATTGGACATGAGGTCACCCATCGCCCGCAAGCGGTCATTCGTCGCGGTGACCTGCGGGCCCGTGAGGACACGCGGCAGCTTCAGGAGCGTCGTGCGCAGCTTCTTCAGCGAGACCGTGCCCTCGGTGGTGCCGACGATGACGTCGTGCACCGGGACGTCCGCCACGATGCGGGCCATCTTCCGCTTCTCGGCGGCCAGCAGGCCCTTCACGCGGTTCGGGTTGCCCTCCGCGACCAGGACGATGCCGGCCTTGCCGACGGTGCGGTGCACCACGTCCTGGCTGCGGTTCATCGCGACCGCGGGGGTCGTCGTCCAGCCGCGGCCGATCTTGTCGAGCACCGCGGCCGCCGCACCGGGCTGGCCCTCCATCTGCCCGAAGGCGGCGCGCTCGGCCCTGCGTCCGAAGACGATCGCCATCGCGAGGAAGGCGAGCAGGAAGCCGAGAATGCCCAGGTAGATCGGGTGACCCACCCAGAAGCCGATCGCGAGGAAGACGCCAAAGACGACGATTCCCACAGCCGCGATGATGAGACCGATCTTGGAGTCGGCCCGCCGGGTCATCTTGTAGGTCAGAGCGATCTGCTTGAGTCGCCCTGGCTCCGCGGCCGCATCCGCCGCGGTGGTTTCCTTCCTCGCCATGCCGAGAAGTCTACGTGGCCCCGGAGGCAACTACGACGTGCGGGTTGTCGTCACGGTCTCTTCGAGTACCCGCAGTGCCTCGACCCGGTCCTTGGCGCGGCGCCGGTCCTCCAGGACGGAGGTCCAGGCGTTGCGCCGTGCGGTGCGCTGGCCGCCGCTCATCAGCAGCGACTCGACGGCGCGCAGGGCGGTGGAGACGGACGGGATGGCGGTGGCGCGAACGGGCGCGGCCTGCATGATGGGGCCCTCCTGGGGAGCGGCTCGGGTGGGGGGAGCGGCTGTGGATGAGGCTGGGCTACGGGTGAAGCTGAGTTACGGGGGTGAAGCTGGGCCATGGGTAAGGCTGTACGTGCGGTAGTACCAGGGTCACTGATTGGTGTTACCAGGACGTGACCGACCGGTCAAACGCCGATGAAACCTTGATACGGGGGCCCAAAACACTGACGCGGCCCATACGGTCCCGTTCACCTGCGGGGATCGTATGGGCCGCGTCATTACGGCCAGTACCGGGCGGTATTCGCTTGTGCGCCGATTCACACAGTCGGTGCGTGCCCGGCATGTGCCGGTGTCACACCGCCTGCGAAGCCACGTACGAACCGCGCTTCTCGATCGCCATCTGGTACAGGCGGCCCGCGCGGTACGAGGAGCGGACCAGCGGGCCGGACATCACACCGGAGAAGCCGATCTGCTCGGCCTCCTCCTTCAGCTCCACGAACTCGGCGGGCTTCACCCAGCGCTCCACGGGGTGGTGGCGCGGCGTGGGGCGCAGGTACTGCGTGATGGTGACGAGCTCGGTGCCCGCCTCGTGCAGCTGGCGCAGCGCCTCGCTGACCTCTTCGCGGGTCTCGCCCATGCCCAGGATCAGGTTGGACTTGGTGACCAGGCCGGCCTCGCGGGCCTTCGTGATGACCTCGAGGGACCGCTCGTAACGGAAGCCGGGGCGGATGCGCTTGAAGATGCGCGGCACCGTCTCGACGTTGTGCCCGAGGACCTCCGGGCGCGACGAGAAGACCTCGGCGAGCTGGTCGGGGTCGGCGTTGAAGTCGGGGATGAGGAGCTCGACCTTGGTGTAGCCCTCGGCGCGCTCCGCCGTCATGGCGTGGATCTGGCGCACCGTCTCGGCGTACAGCCAGGCGCCGCCGTCGTCCAGGTCGTCGCGGGCGACGCCGGTGATCGTGGCGTAGTTCAGGTCCATCGTGACGACGGACTCGCCGACGCGGCGCGGCTCGTCGCGGTCGAGGGCCTGCGGCTTGCCGGTGTCGATCTGGCAGAAGTCACAGCGCCGCGTGCACTGGTCGCCGCCGATGAGGAACGTGGCCTCGCGGTCTTCCCAGCACTCGTAGATGTTCGGACAGCCCGCCTCCTGGCAGACCGTGTGCAGGCCCTCGCTCTTCACGAGTTTCTGCAGGGCGTTGTACTCGGGGCCCATCTTCGCCCGGGTCTTGATCCACTCGGGCTTGCGCTCAATGGGGGTCTGGGCGTTCCGGACCTCCAGGCGCAGCATCTTGCGTCCGTCGGGTGCGACTGCGGACACATCGGCTCCCTGTAGCTTCGATTCTTCGGCGTCCACCAGGGTACGCCCGTGATGTCGTTGGGCTTACTACCGGCCAACCTCTGGCCAACGGGGTGCATTCCCCGAGCCCCGGGGGTGGCCCCCATGCGGAGCGGGTTGCCCCTAGGCGGAGGCGGGCTCCACGGCCCGCGGCTTCAGCTCCGCGTTCTCCAGGACGTCCCGCAGATGCCGCTCGGCGACCGGCAGCACGTCGGCGATGGTGATCTCGCGGTCCAGCTCGTACGCGAGGGACGTCACGCCCGCGTCCCTGATGCCGCACGGGATGATCCGGTCGAACCACGTGTTGTCCGGGTTCACGTTCAGCGAGAAGCCGTGCATCGTGACGCCCTTGGCGACCCGGATGCCGATCGCCGCGATCTTGCGGTCCTCGCGGCGCTGGCCCGCGTTGGACGGGGCGTACTCCGGGCCGTTGAACCGGGCGTCGAACTCGTCGTCCTGGAGGCGCGGGTCGAAGTCGAGGGAGAGCCCGCCGAGCGCGGGGCGCTGCTCCACCGGGTCGCCGAGGACCCACACGCCGCTGCGGCCCTCCACGCGCGTGGTCTCCAGACCGAACTCCGCGCACGTCCGGATCAGCGCCTCTTCCAGGCGGCGCACGTGCGCCACGACGTCCACCGGGCGCGGCAGCTTCTGGATCGGATACCCCACCAGCTGGCCGGGGCCGTGCCAGGTGATCTTGCCGCCGCGGTCCACGTCGATGACGGGGGTGCCGTCCAGCGGGCGCTCGCTGTCCTCGGTGCGGCGGCCCGCGGTGTAGACCGGCGGGTGCTCCAGGAGCAGGCAGGTGTCCGGGACCTCGTCGGCGAAGCGGGCGGCGTGCACACGGCGCTGCTCGTCCCACGCCTCCTGGTACTCCACGGAGTCCGGGCCGAAGCCCAGCCGGACGAACCGAAACTCACTCACGGCAGGTGCCTCCCTGAACGTTCATCGTGCACATATCGCGCCCCTGCCACTGTACGGGCCCCCTCCGCCGGCAACCTCGGCCCGGGTTCCTCACACGATCGGATGAATGCCCGGAGAAGGCGCTTCCGCGGGCTGTGATGGCCGTTACATTCACGCCGTTCACGAGGCCATAAGGGCTGCTCAAGGCAGGCCCGAAAGGCAGGAGACCGCACAGCCGATGACGGAACGACCCCCGCAGCGCACTCCCAACCGCCAGCTAGCCGCGCTCATCTCGGAAGCCGGATTCTCCAATGCGGGCCTCGCCCGCCGCGTCGACCAACTGGGTCTCGAGCACGGCCTGGACCTGCGGTACGACAAGACGTCCGTGACCCGCTGGCTCCGCGGTCAGCAGCCCAGGGGCACCACACCCGCGCTGATCGCCGAGGTCTTCACGAGACGGCTCGGCCGGCGCCTGTCCGCCCAGGATCTCGGGCTCGACGCGTGCGCTCCGGTGTACGCGGGGCTCGAGTTCGCGGCCACCCCCGAGGAGGCCGTCGACATCGTCGGCGGACTGTGGCGCAAGGACTCCGGAAGCCACGCGGAGCTACGGAAGATCGCGTTCACCCCGGCCGGGCTCGTGGTGCCGAGCCGGGACTGGCTGATCGGCCGCGCCGACGAACGCGTCGGACGCGGGGACGTCGACCCGTCCCACGCGCGCGTGCCCGCCCAGGGGCGCCCCGCCGTGCCCCGGCAGCGCCAGGGCCCCGAGCGCGGCCCGGGACAGCGGGTCAGCAGCGGCGACATCGCAGCCCTGCGCTCCGTGGGCGAGCTCTTCCGCGCGCTCGACCACGCGTACGGCGGCGGGCACGCCAGGCAGGCCCTGGTCCGCTATCTGGAGCACGAGGCCGAGCCGATGCTGCGCGGCGTCTACGGCGAACAGGCCGGGCGGCGGCTCTTCGCGGCCGCCGCCGACCTGACCCGCCTCGCAGGCTGGACGTCGTACGACATCGCGGCCCACGGCCTCGCCCAGCGGTACTACGTCCAGGCGCTGCGCCTGGCGCAGGCCGCGGGCGACCGGGCGTACGGCTCGTACGTCCTGGTCACGATGAGCCGCCAGGCCGTCTACCTCGGCCACGGGCGCGAGGCCGTGCAGCTCGCACGGGTCGCCCAGCAGGGCGTCGGCTCCGCGGCGCCGCACGTCGTGCAGGCCCTGCTGTACGCCGCGGAGGCGCGCGGGCACGGCGTGCTCGGCGAGGTGCGGGCCTGCACCGCGGCGCTCGGGCGGGCCGAGCGGTCCCTCGAGGCGGCGCGGCCCGGCGACGAGGTGCCGCACTGGGCGCGGTTCTTCGACGAGGCGCAGCTCGCGGACGAGCTGGGGCACAGCTACCGCGACCTCCAGCAGTACCGCGCGGCGGCGCAGTACGCCGAGCGCTCCCTCCAGTTGCGCGCCCCCGCCTTCGCGCGCAGTCGGCTGTTCTGCCGGGTCGTCCTCGCCACCGCGCGGCTCGGCCTCGGCGAGCTGGAGGTGGCCTGCCAGCTGGGTGCCGAGGCCGCGCAGGCCGCGGGCGAGATGCGGTCCGCGCGGGCGCACGAGTACGTACGCGAATTCGAACGCCGTCTTGAGCCCTACCGGGACGCGGCCCCGGTGCGGGGATACCGGGACAAGGTCGCGGCGCTGGGCTGAGGCGCACGGGGAGAAGCCCCCGCGTGGGGGGCGCGGGGGCTTCCGGGGGAGCGGGACCGGAGATCGGAGGGGTCAGGCGGCGGTGGGCAGGGGCTCCTGGGCGTACGAGGAGGAGATGCCGAAGTCGGCGAGGACGGCGTGGGCCGCGCGCCGCCCCGAGTGCAGGGCGCCCTGCACGGTGCTGGTGTCCCGGTGGTCGCCGCAGACGTAGAGCCCCGAGAGCAGCCGCACCGGGCGCCGCACGTCGTGCGGGGGCGGCATCGCGGGCACGGCCTCGCGGGTGTGGTGGACGGCGAGCGTCTCCCAGCGGTCGGTCGGCGTCCCGTACAGCGTGGCGAGATGCGCGCGGACGGCGGACTCGTCCGGCGGCGGGCCGAGGACCGTCGAGGAGATGAGCACGCGGTCGGCGGGCGCGCGCGACGGGTCGACCCGGCTGACGACCGCGGTGTGGGCGACCGGGCCCGCCCGGTCCGCGTCCAGGAGCAGCGCGGGCCCGTCGAGCGGCGGTTCGGGTGCCGTGTGGTGGACCACCGTGACCTCGTGGAAGGGCGGCACGCGCAGGCCGGGGAGGAGGTCGGCGGCGGCGCGTGCGTCGGTGGCGAGCAGGACGGCGCGGCAGGCGATCTCGCCGTGCTCGGCGGTCCTGACGGAGCTCGTGGAGACCGAGGTGACGCGGACGCCGGTGCGGACCACGCCGGTCGGCAGGGCCGTGGCGAGGAGCTCGGGCAGGACGTCCGCGCCGCCCTCCGGCAGGCAGAGGCGGCCGCGGGCGAAGGCGTGCAGGGTGAGGTCCGCGCACCGGCTCGACGTGGTCAGGCCCGGGTCGCAGAGGAGCGCGGAGAGCAGCGGGCGCAGGAAGCCGTCGACGGTGCGGGCGGGCAGCCCGCGGGCGGACAGGGCGGCCGCCGCCGGGAGTTCGGGCCGGGCCAGGAGGCGCTCGACAGGGGTCGCGGCGATACGGGCGAGGGCGGCGCCGAGCCGGGCCTGGTCCAGGGGGGCGCTCGTCAGGGCGCGCGCCGCCGTGAGTGCGCCCCTTGCGCTCCGTCCGGGCAGCCGCTCGGCGACGCGGTGCCTGCGGCCCTCGCTGTGCACGAGGAGGCCGGGCGCGAAGGGACGCAGGACGAGGGAGTCGAGTCCCGGGGTCCTGCGCAGTTCCGGATACGACGTGGTGAGGAGCTGGCCGATTCTGTCGAGCCGGAACCCGTCGACCTTCTCGGTCGCCATCCGGCCGCCGACGTAAGGAGCGGCCTCCAGGACAACGGTCGTTACACCGGCGCTGGTCAGCCGGTGTGCTGCCGAGAGTCCGGCGGCCCCGGCTCCCACGATGACGACATCCGCATGGTGCGCATGCTCTGGCACGTGCCCCTCCCGAGGTCGCGCGGCTGCTGGGTTGCTGATGCCCCCAACAGGGCTCCGGAATACCCGAGTTCGGCACGAGGGTAGGAGCGGTTCCGGTCAGAAGGAGTCGCGCATCGACCGGGCACGGTCGCACACCGGTCGCACAGTGGTCATGTGGCGGAAGGCGTTCGGTCACTTTCCGTCAGGGGCGTACGCCGGAGGCATCCGCGCCGGGACCCGTCCCGGCGTGGCCGCGGCCGGTCACCGCGGCCGGCCAGGCACCTCACCTCAGCGCCGCCCGGATCGCCTCCTCGATGCCGGGGAACGCGAACGTGAAGCCGGACTCCAGGAGCCGCGTCGGGAGCACCCGCTGGCTGCCGAGGACGTCCCCCGCCATCTCCCCGAGCACCACGCGCAGCGCGGGCGCGGGCGCGGTGAAGAGGGTCGGCCGGTGCAGCACCCGCCCCATCGCCGCCGTCACCTCGCGGTTCGTGCGCGGCTCGGGCGCCGTGAGGTTGAACGGGCCCGACAGTGTCTCCGTGTCGATCAGGTGCCGCAGCGCGGCCACCTCGTCGTGCAGGGAGATGTGGCTCCAGTACTGCCGGCCGTTGCCGAGGCGCCCGCCGAGCCCCGCCTTGAAGAGCGGGAAGAGCCGGCCCCAGGCGCCGCCCCCGCGGCCGACCACGAGGCCGTTGCGGGCGAAGACGGTACGGATGCCCGCCTCCTGGGCCGCGGCCGCGGCGGCCTCCCACTCCACGCACAGCGACGGCAGAAAACCCGTCCCGGCAGGGGCGCTCTCGTCCACCGCCCGCGAGCCGGTGTCTCCGTAGTAGCCGATCGCGCTGGCGTTCACGAACACCCGCGGCGGCTCGTCCAGCGAGGCCACGGCGGCGGCGAGCGTGCCGGTGCCGAGCACCCTGCTGTCCCTGAGCTCCCGCTTGTAGGCGGCCGTCCAGCGGTGGTCCCCGATGCCCGCGCCCGCCAGATTGACGACCGCGGTGCAGCCCACGAGCCCGGCCTTGTCGACGAACCCCTCCTCGGGGTCCCAGCGCACCTCGTCCTTGCCGCGTGGCGCCCTGCGCACCAACCGCACCACGTCGTGCCCGTCGGCGGTCAGGGAGCGCGTGAGCGCCGTACCGATGAGCCCGGAGGCGCCGGTCACGGCGACGCGCGAGTGTGTGGTTTCCATGCGTTCCATCCTGCCCCGGGAAACCGCGCGGGCGCCCGCTCCGCGCGGCCGACGTGGCGCGCGATCCGGCCGCCGTACAGTGGCGCCATGCCGGACATGCACATACGTACCGCACGGCCCGAGGACGACGACGCGCTCGCCCGTCTCGACCGTGCCACCTGGTCCACGCTGCACGCGGTCCAGCCCCGCCCCGAGCCTCCCTACGAGCCCTTCTTCAACGACCGCTTCGGCCCCCGCGACCACCTGGTCGGCGAGGTGGACGGGCGGCTCGTCGGCTATGTGAAGCTCGGCTTCCCCACCCCGCTGCTCGTCAACGCGCACGTGCGCCAGATCCAGGGCTTCGTCGTCGCCGAGGAGGTGCGCGGCCTGGGCGTCGGCAGGCGGCTGCTCCGGGCGGCCATGGACGAGGCCCGCCGCCAGGGCGCGGTGCGCATCACCCTGCGGGTGCTCGCGCACAACACCCCCGCCCGCAAGCTCTACGAGGCGGAGGGCTTCGTCATCGAAGGCGTGCTGCCCGGCGAGTTCCTGCTGGACGGGGCGTACGTCGACGACGTCCTCATGGGCCGCCCCCTCTGACCGGCGCATGACCCGACGGACCTGCCCGGCGTGCGGGGGCGCCGTGCTCGTAGGAGCGTGAAGAGATGATCAGGGCTGCGGCCAGACGGCGAGACGCGGAACAGCGCGACTGGCTGCTGCGCGGCACGCCGCCCCCGCCCTGGGTGCGCTGGCCCCCGCCGCTGCTCCTCCTCGCGATCGTCCTCGTCCAGCTGGTCACCCCGAAGACGGTGGACCTCAGCTTCCTCGTCGCGGCCGTCCCGCCGCTGGCCGCCCTGTCGTACGGGCCCGCCGCCACGGCCCTCGTCGGGGGCGTCGTGGTCCTGCTGCTCTCCCTGCCGGACTTCGGCCTCGGCCACCCGGGCACCAGCGACGCCCTGACGATCACCTTCATCGCGGTGCTCAGCGTGCTCTTCGCCTGGGTGCGCAGCCGCCGCGAGGCCCAGCTCGTGACCGTCCGCACGGTCGCCGAGGCGGCCCAGTTCGCCGTCCTGCCGCCGCTGCCGGAACGGGTCGGCAGGGTGCGGTTCGCGGGCCTGTACCAGGCCGCGGAGCACGAGTCGCTGGTCGGCGGCGACTTCTTCGACGTACGCAGAGGGCCGCATGGGGTGCGCGCCCTCATCGGCGACGTGCGGGGCCACGGGCTGGAGGCGGTCGGCACGGTCGCCGCGCTGCTCGGCGCGTTCCGCGAGGCGGTCATCGACAAGGCGGACCTGGAAGGGGTCGCCGCCCAGCTCGACCGCAGGCTCGTCGTGGACTCCGCGGACCAGGAGCACGCCGAACTGTTCGCGACGGCGGTGCTCCTGGAGTTCCCCGACGACGCCTCCGTCGTACGCGTCGTCTCCTGCGGACATCCGCCGCCCCTGCTGCTGCGCGGCCCCGAGGTCACCGAGCTGGACGTGATCTCCGGCGCGCCGCTCGGCCTTGGCATCGCGGGCGTCGCCCCGCCCGAGGGGCTGACCGTGCCGCTGCTCGCCGGTGACCTGCTGTTCGGCCTGACCGACGGGGTGAGCGAGGCACGGGACGCGGCCGGCGCGTTCTACCCGTTGGACGAACGCCTCACCGCCATGCTCAAGGCGGACCCGGCGCTGCTGGACGACCCGGCGGGGCTCGTGGAGCAGGTGTGGGCGGACGTGGTGCGGTACGCGGGGCGCGTACGGGACGACGTGACGATGATGGTGTTCGCGCCGGGGCCGCTCGACTCCACGCAGCAGGTGTGACGGTCAGCGGTCCCATCCGCCCGTCAGACCCCGCAGGCACCGCGCCGCGAGCTCGGCGGGGGAGCCGGGGCCCGTGACGTCCGCGTCCGACTCCGCCCACATCTCCAGGGCGATCCGGATCGCGTCGGTCGCCGCGGCGGCGGCCACACGGACCTCAAGCGGCCGCGCCCCCTCGCCGGCGAGCTCCGCGACGACGGGCCGCAGCCGTTCCTCCGACTCCTGGTTCACGCGGTACCAGACCGCCCGCAGCGCAGGGTCGTCGGCGGCCGCGCGGAGCAGCCCGCGGACCTGCCGCAGCCCGGCGGCGGCGGTCGCGTCGCGGACGGCGAGCGCCTCGGCGATCGCGCCCCGCAGCGCCTCGGGCAGCGCCACGCCCGGCTCGCTCCCCGCGAGCAGCGCGCGCCACCGTGCCCCGCCGACGGCGAGCAGCGGGCCCACCGCGTCCTGCTTGGTGCGGAAGTACCGGTAGAAGGTGCGCAGCGCGACCCCGGCCCGGCCCGCGATGGCCTCGGCCGTGGTGCCGTCGGGCCCGTGCGCGGTGAAGAGCTCGGCCGCGGCGTGCGCGATCTCCAGCTGGGTGGTCAGCTTGCGGCGCTCCGTGAGGGAGAGGGGCGGGGTCGGCGACTGGTTGCTCACGCGCCGAAGCCTACGCCGACCGCGCCAGATGGGCGCAGGCAGCCAAGGTGGCATAACGTGCCACTTGGGCGTACCGTGCATCGAGAAAGCACGACAGTCGCGAGAGCGGGAGTACGCCATGCAGAGCGCCACGCAGACCCTGAACCGTTACGAGGGGCGCCGCGCCCTGGTCACCGGCGGTGGCTCCGGCATCGGCCAGGCGACCGTCCTGCGCATGCTGGCCGAGGGCGGCAGCGTCGTCGCCGCCGACGTCAGCGAGGACGGCCTCGAGGACACCGTGACCAAGGCGGGAACCGACGCGGAGCGCCTCACCACCGTGGTCGTGAACATCGCCGACGAGGCCTCGGTCCGCGCGGGAGTGGCCGCCGCCACGGCCGCGCTCGGCGGTCTCGACGTCCTCGTCAACGCCGCAGGCATCCTGCGCTCCTCGCACACCCACGAGACCACCCTCGACGCCTTCAACCAGGTCATAGGCGTCAACCTCACCGGCACCTTCCTGATGATCCGGGAGGCGATCCCCGCACTCCTCGAAGGCGACGGCGCCGCCGTCGTGAACTTCAGCTCCACGTCCGCGATGTTCGCCCACCCGTACATGGCGGCGTACGCGGCGAGCAAGGGCGGCATCCAGTCCATGACGCACGCGCTGGCCGCCGAGTACGGCAAGCAGGGCATCCGCTTCACCGCCGTGCAGCCCGGCTCCATCTCCTCCGGGATGACGGACGGCTCCGGCGCCAGCAGGCAGAGCGTCGGCCCCGGCCTGCCCGAGGACGCGGACATGAGCCTCTTCGTGAAGCTCGCGCCCGCCCTCGGCCAGGGTTTCGCGGGCCCCGAGACCGTCGCCTCCGTCGTCGCCATGCTCGCTTCGGACGACGGCCGCTTCATCACCGGCACGGAGATCCGCATCGACGGCGGCACGCACTTCTGACCCGGCGGCCCCCGGATCTAGTCGGCCATGAAGCGGTCCCACAGCTTCGGGTACCGCTCCGCGAGCACCGCATCGTTCTCGAAGTCGAGCGGGGTGCCCTCCGGCTCGGCGGGGGCGGGCGGGATGCCGAGGTCCGGGGTGTCGAGGCCGGTGAGCTGCTCGTACGCCTCGTCCGCGGCGTAGCCGAGCTCCTCGCCGTCCCCGTCGAGCTCCTCGTCGAACTCGTCTAGGAGGTCGGCGAGCGCGTCGGGGTCGTGCACCGCGCCCTCGTAGACCGCCCGGCCCTGCCCGATCAACCAGCACCTGAAGTAGTCGAAGGCGTCGTCGCTCGCGCCGCCGAGAAGCACCGAGGCCGCGCCCCACAGATCCCAGCGGTAGGCGCGGTTGTAGCGGGCCTCGAAGTGACGGGCGAAGTCGAGGACGGACTCCGGGTCCGACTGCAGCAGTCTCTCGACGAGCAGCTCGGCGTGGTCCTCGGGGTCGCCGTCGGCGGCCTCGCGGGTGCTGTCCACGATCTCCCAGAACTCCGTCTCGTCCATCACGGGTCCAGCATCGGTCCTGGGGAGTGGGGGCGCACGCGGAGTGCGCCGGAATGCGGCTGTCTCGTTATCCGCGCACATGCCCGCGGAAAGCCCGACAGAAGATGTCCCCTTTTGCTGGCAGCCTCGCAGACATGGACACCACGCAGACCCTGACCGGGAAGATCGCCCTCGTCGCCGGCGCCACCCGCGGCGCCGGCCGCGCCATGGCCGTGGAGCTCGGCCGCGCCGGAGCCACCGTGTACGTGACGGGCCGGACCACCCGCGCGCAGGCCAGCGAGAGCGGCCGGACCACTGAGACCATCGAGGAGACCGCCGAACTGGTCGACGCGGCCGGCGGCACGGGCATCGCCGTCCCCACCGACCACCTGGAGCCGGAGCAGGTGAAGGCCCTCGTCGACCGGATCGACCGGGAACAGGGCCGCCTGGACATCCTCGTCAACGACATCTGGGGCGGCGACATCCACGTCGAGTGGGACAAGAAGATGTGGGAGCACGACCTCGACAAGGGGCTGCGCATCCTGCGCCTCGGCATCGAGACCCACATCGTCACCAGCCGGTACGCGCTGCCCCTCCTCGTCAAGAACCCCGGCGGCCTCGTCGTCGAGGTCACCGACGGCACGGCCGAGTACAACGGCCCGAACTACCGCAAGCCCTTCTACTACGACCTCGCCAAGGCCGCCCCGCTGCGCATGGCGCGGGACCTCGCCGAGGAGGTCGAGGAGTACGGCTGCACGGCGCTCTGCCTCACCCCCGGCTGGCTGCGCTCCGAAGCCATGCTCGACACCCACTTCAAGGTCACCGAGGACAACTGGCGGGCGGGCTGCGAGCAGAACCCGCACTTCGCGATCTCCGAGACACCGACGTTCGTGGGCCGGGCCCTCGTCGCGCTCGCCGCCGACCCCGAGGTGGCACGCCACAACGGCGCGTCGCTCTCCAGCGGCGGCCTCGCCAAGGAGTACGGCTTCACGGACGTGGACGGCTCACGGCCCGACGCCTGGCGGTACATCACCGAGGTCGACCAGGAGAGCCCCACGGCGGACGTCACCGGATACCGGTAGAGCCTCAGGAGGAGAGCGTCAGCGGTAGAGCGCCGCCGTCCGCGCCGCGGCGGCCGCGAAGCGTGCGCGCAGGCTCAGCGGCTCCAGCACCTCCACCTCCGGGCCGAGCGCCATGAGCTGCGTGTACGCCACGTCCTCGTTCTCGACGGGCAGGGTGACCGTCACCCGGCCCGTCGCGTCGGGCTCGCCCGCCGACTCCATCCCCTCGCGGGCGACGACGCGGTCGGTGGCGTACGGCAGCTGTCGCACGCCCGCCTCGGAGAGCCGCACCACGACCTCGGTCCGCAGGATCGCCCGCGCGAACTGAGCCGCCCGCTCCTCCCAGAAGCCGGGCAGGTCGAACTCCTCGTCCCGCGCGAACCGCTCCTCGCCGGCTTCCACCGCGGTGAACCGGTCGATGCGGTACACGCGGTACGCCCCGGATTCGGGCACCCGCGCGCACAAGTACCAGACGCCCGCCTTGAGCACGAGACCGTACGGCTCCAACTCCCGCTCCACCTCGGCCTCCTGGCGGCGGTAGCGGGCGGTCACGCACCGGTCGTCCCAGACCGCGTCCGCCACGGCCGGCAGCAGCTCCGGGGCGGGCTTCTCCTGGAACCACCCCGGCGCGTCCAGATGGAACCGCTGCGAGGCGTTCTGCGAGGCGTCCCGCAGCGACGGCATGAGCGCCGCCGACACCTTGAGCCGGGCCGCGGACGCCGCGTCCGCGAGCCCCATCTCCCGCAGCGCGCCCGGCACTCCGGAGAGGAAGAGCGCCTCGGCCTCGCTGCGGCCGAGCCCGGTGAGGCGGGTGCGGTAGCCGCCGATCAGCCGGTAGCCGCCGGTGCGCCCCCGGTCGGCGTAGACGGGCACGCCCGCCTCGGACAGCGCCTGCGCGTCACGCGTGATGGTCCGCTCGGAAACCTCGAGCTCGGCGGCCAGCTCGGCGGCGGTCATGGAGGGCCGTGCCTGGAGCAGAAGCACCATCTTGATGAGGCGGGCAGCGCGCATGGGTCCATGATGCCGCCCACGAAAACACCCGCCCGCCCGTTCACCGCGAAGCGGGTGAACGGGCGGGCGGGTGGGGGACATCCGCCGCGAAGCGGCGGTTCAGTACTCCCGAAGACTCACAGACCGTACTTGGCCCGTGCCTCCTTCACCGCGGACGCGGGCACCTCGCCGCGGCGGGCGAGCTGCGCCAGCGCGGCGACGACGATCGACTCGGCGTCGACCCCGAAGTGGCGGCGCGCGGCCTCCCGCGTGTCGGAGAGGCCGAAGCCGTCCGCGCCGAGCGAGGAGTAGTCCTGCTCGACCCACTGCGCGATCTGGTCGGGGACCTGACGCATGTAGTCGGAGACGGCGAGCACGGGGCCCTGCGCACCCTCGAGCGCCTTGCGCACGTACGGAGTGCGCTCCTCGCCGCGCAGCAGCGCCTCGTCCGCCTCCAGGGCGTCACGGCGCAGCTCGGTCCAGGACGTCGCGGACCACACGTCGGCGGCCACGCCCCACTCCTCGGCGAGCATCTTCTGGGCCTTCAGGGTCCAGTGGATGGCCGTGCCGGAGCCGAGCAGCTGGATGCGCGCGGCGTTGGCCGCGGGGGAGAGGCCCGCGGACTCCGCCGTGTTGAAGCGGTACAGGCCGCGCACGATGCCCTCGTCGACACCCGCGGGCTTCGCGGGCTGCGGCATGGGCTCGTTGTAGACGGTGAGGTAGTAGAAGACGTTCTGGTCCTCGCCCTCGTGGGCCTCGCCGTACATGCGGCGCAGCCCCTCCTTGACGATCGCGGCGATCTCGTAGGCGAACGCCGGGTCGTAGGAGAGCGCGGCCGGGTTCGTCGCGGCGATGACCGGCGAGTGACCGTCCGCGTGCTGCAGACCCTCACCCGTCAGCGTCGTACGGCCTGCGGTGGCGCCGACGAGGAAGCCGCGGCCGAGCTGGTCGCCGAGCTGCCACATCTGGTCGGCGGTGCGCTGCCAGCCGAACATCGAGTAGAAGATGTAGAAGGGGATCATCGCTTCGCCGTGTGTGGCGTACGCGGTGGACGCGGCGATGAAGTCCGCCATCGAACCGGCCTCGGTGATCCCCTCGTTGAGGATCTGGCCGTCCTTGGCCTCCTTGTAGTACATCAGCTGGTCGCGGTCGACCGGCTCGTACGTCTGGCCCTTCGGCGAGTAGATGCCGAGCGACGGGAAGAGCGACTCCATGCCGAAGGTGCGCGCCTCGTCGGGGACGATCGGCACCCAGCGCTTGCCGGTCTCCTTGTCGCGGACCAGGTCCTTGACCAGGCGTACGAACGCCATGGTCGTCGCCACCGACTGCGAGCCGGAGCCCTTGTCGAAGGAGGCGAACGTCTTGTCCGCGGCGGCGGGCAGCGGGGCGAGCGGCTGCGTGCGGCGGGCCGGGGCCGGGCCGCCGAGGGCCGCGCGGCGCTCCTGGAGGTAGCGGACCTCGGGGGAGTCGGCGCCCGGGTGGCCGTAGGGCACCTGGCCGTCGGCGAACGCGCTGTCCGGGATCGGCAGGCCGAGCAGGTCCCGCATGTCCTTGAACTCGTCCACCGTGAGCTTCTTCATCTGGTGGTTGGCGTTCTTGGACTCGAAGCCCTTGCCCAGGGTGAAGCCCTTGACCGTCTGCGCGAGGATCACGGTCGGCGCACCCTTGTGGGTGAGCGCCGCCCGGTAGGCCGCGTACACCTTGCGGGCCTCGTGGCCGCCGCGCGAGAGGTGGAAGCACTCGCTGATCTTGTCGTCCGTGAGCAGCTTGCCCAGCTCGACGAGCGCGGGCTCGGAGCCGAAGAAGTGCTCGCGGATGTAGGCGGCGTCGCGCGTCGCGTACGTCTGGAACTGCGCGTCCGGCACCTCGCGGAGGCGGCGGACCAGGGCGCCCGTGGTGTCGAGCTGGAACAGCTCGTCCCAGGCGTTGCCCCACAGGACCTTGATGACGTTCCAGCCGGCGCCGCGGAACTGCGCCTCCAGCTCCTGCACCACGCGGAAGTTGGCGCGGACCGGGCCGTCGAGGCGCTGCAGGTTGCAGTTGATGACGTACGTGAGGTTGTCGAGACCCTCACGCGCGGCCAGTGCGAGGGCCGCCGTCGACTCGGGCTCGTCCATCTCGCCGTCACCGAGGAACGCCCACACGTGCGAGGCGGAGACGTCCTTGATGCCGCGGTTGGTGAGGTACCGGTTGAAGCGCGCCTGGTAGATGGCGGAGAGCGGGCCCAGACCCATGGAGACGGTCGGGAACTCCCACAGCCAGGGCAGACGGCGCGGGTGCGGGTACGACGGGAGGCCGTTGCCGCCGGCCTCCTGGCGGAAGTTGTCGAGCTGCGCCTCGTTCAGGCGGCCGTCGAGGAAGGCGCGGGCGTAGATGCCGGGGGAGGCGTGGCCCTGGATGTAGAGCTGGTCACCGGAGCCGGGGGCGTCCTGGGACTCCTTGCCCTTGAAGAAGTGGTTGAAGCCGGTCTCGTACAGCCAGGCCGCGGACGCGAAGGTCGCTATGTGGCCGCCGACGCCGTGCTTCGAACCGCGGGTGACCATCGCGGCCGCGTTCCAGCGGTTCCACGCGGTGATCTTCCGCTCCATCTCCTCGTCACCGTCGACGGACGGCTCGGCGGAGGTGGGGATGGTGTTGACGTAGTCCGTCTCGAGGAGCTTGGGCAGCGCCAGGCCCGCGCCCTCGGCACGCTCCAGCGTGCGGCGCATCAGGTACGCGGCACGGTGCGGCCCGGCCGCCTGAGTAACGGCGTCCAGGGAGGCCTGCCATTCGGCGGTCTCCTCGGGGTCGCGGTCCGGGAGCTGGTCGAGCTCGCTCGGCTGGGTTGCGGAGGGGTCGGTCATTGCGCCGCCTTCCTGAGTCGGAGGGGGTCCCCTGTTCGGTAAGGGGTGGGGGTGCCCGATGTCTTTGGCAGGACAGGGCGTGAGGCTCTGGTGAGAGCCATCGACGACTGTAAGCCCGTGATCGATGATCGATCAAAGCGTTGAGCGAAAAACTTCCCCAGATCGCGAAAGTCGGCATCCGGTGCCAGCAAAGCGGGCACGCGGTGCCTTCGATTTGAAGGGTTTACACAGGTCGGAGCACGTCTGCGGGCCGACGGCCACGGATGAGCACCGGCTCAGGCCCGCGGCGCGCACCCCAGCACGTGCGCCTTCACCAGCTCGGCGATGGCGGGGTCACGGCGGCGGAAGGCGGAGACCAGGGCCTCGTGCTCCTCCGCGTACGACTGCTGGACCGTGCCGAGCCAGCGGATCGACAGGGCCGTGAAGACCTCGATGCCGAGCCCTTCCCAGGTGTGCAGAAGCACGGAGTTGTCCGCGGCCCGCACCAGCTCGCGGTGGAAGGCGACGGTGTGCCGCACCTGCCCGGTGCCGTCCGACGCGCGGTCCGCCTCGTAGAGGGCGGCGACATGCGGTTCGAGAGCCGAGCAGTCCGCGCCGAGCCGCTCCGCCGCGAGCTCGGCCGCGATGGCCTCCAGACCGGCCCGGACGGGGTAGCTCTCCTCCAGGTCGGCGGCCGTCAGATTGCGTACGCGTACACCCTTGTTGGGCGCCGATTCGATGAGCCGCAGCGTCTCCAGCTCGCGCAGCGCCTCGCGGACCGGGGTCTGCGAGACCTCCAGCTCCACCGCGATCCTGCGTTCCACGATGCGCTCGCCCGGCTTCCAGCGCCCGCTGACGATCCCCTCCACGATGTGCTCGCGGATCTGTTCGCGCAGCGAGTGAACGACGGGCGCGGTCATGAGAGCTCCTCCGGCAGGGGCTGCGGACCCCAAGGGCGTGTGACCCCTAGACAATACGGCGACGCCCCCGCCCGGAAGACTCCGGACGGGGGCGTACGCGCTGATGAGACGAGTGTTACAGCCTCACGCGGCGGGAGGACTACAGGCCGAGCTCGACCTCGAACTCGCCCGCCTCCAGGATCGCCTTGACCGCGGTCAGGTAGCGGGCGGCGTCCGCGCCGTCCACCAGACGGTGGTCGTAGGAGAGCGACAGGTACGTCATGTCACGGACGGCGATGGTCTCGCCGAGGTCCGGGTGGTTGATGACGACCGGGCGCTTCACCGTGGCACCGATGCCGAGGATCGCGGCCTGGTTCGGCGGCACGATGACCGTGTCGAACAGGGCGCCGCGCGAACCGGTGTTGGAGATCGTGAAGGTGGCGCCGGACATGTCGTCCGGGGTGAGGCCACCGCCACGGGCCTTGCCGGCCAGCTCGGCGGTCTTCTTGGAGATACCGGCGATGTTCAGGTCGCCCGCACCCTTGATGACCGGCGTCATCAGACCCTTCTCGGCGTCCACGGCGATGCCGATGTTCTCCGAGTCGAAGTACGTGATGGTGCCTTCGTCGTCGTTGATCCGGGCGTTGATGACCGGGTGGGCCTTCAGCGCCTGGGCGGCGGCCTTGACGAAGAACGGCATCGGCGAGAGCTTGACGCCCTCACGGGCCGCGAAGGAGTCCTTCGCCTTGGCGCGCAGCTTCATCAGCTTGGTGATGTCGACCTCGACGACCGAGGTCAGCTGGGCCTGCGAGTGCAGGGCCTTCATCATGTTGTCGCCGATGACCTTGCGCATGCGGGTCATCTTGACGGTCTGGCCGCGGAGCGGGGAGACCTCCAGAGCCGGGGTCTTCGGCGCGGCGGCCGGCGCGGCGGCGGCCGGAGCCGGGGCCGACTTCTTGGCCTCGGCGGCGGCGATGACGTCCTGCTTGCGGATACGGCCGCCGACACCGGAACCGGTGACCTCGGAGAGGTTCACGCCGTTCTCGGACGCGAGCTTGCGGACCAGCGGGGTCACGTAGGCACCGTCGTCGGCCGGGGTGGCCTGCGCCGGGGCGGCCGGAGCGGCCGGAGCCGGCTGGGCGGCCGGGGCGGCGGGCTTGGCCGGGGCCGGAGCCTGAGCCGCGGGCTGGGCCGGAGCGGCCGGGGCCTGGGCGGCGGGCTGCGCGGGAGCCGGGGCGGCCTCCTGCTTCGGGGCCTCCTGCTGGGGAGCCTCCTGCTTGGGGGCCTCCTCCTGCGCGGGGGCGGCCGGGGCCTCCTCCTTGGCCGGGGCCGGAGCGGCACCGGGCGCACCGATGACGGCGAGCTTGGCGCCGACCTCGGCGGTCTCGTCCTCACCGACGACGATCTCGAGCAGCACGCCCGCGACCGGCGAGGGGATCTCGGTGTCGACCTTGTCCGTCGAGACCTCCAGGAGGGGCTCGTCGGCCGCGACCTCCTCGCCGACCTCCTTCAGCCAGCGGGTGACGGTGCCCTCGGTGACGGACTCGCCGAGCGCGGGCAGGGTGACCTCGGTGCCCTCGGCGGCGCCGCCGCCGGACGGGGCGGGGGCCTCCTGCTTGGGGGCCTCCTCCTGCGCGGGGGCGGCCGGGGCCTCCTCCTGGGCAGGGGCGGCGGGGGCCTCGGCCTGCGCCGGGGCGGCCGAGCCGCCCGCGTCGCCCGAGCCGTCGTCGATGACGGCGAGCTCGGCGCCGACCTCGACGGTCTCGTCCTCGGCGACCTTGATGGACGCCAGGATGCCGGCGGCGGGGGAGGGGATCTCGGTGTCGACCTTGTCGGTCGAGACCTCGAGCAGCGGCTCGTCGGCCTCGACGCGCTCGCCCTCGGCCTTCAGCCAACGGGTGACAGTGCCCTCGGTGACGCTCTCGCCGAGCGCCGGAAGGGATACGGAAACCGCCATGGTTTCAGTTGCTCCTTACGAAAATTGCGGAAAGTCTGGGTCGTCGCGCCCGAGTGACCGGAGGTCAGTCGTGGGAGTGCAGCGGCTTGCCCGCCAGGGCCAGGTGGGCCTCGCCGAGCGCTTCGTTCTGCGTCGGGTGGGCGTGGATGAGCTGGGCGACCTCGGCCGGCAGCGCCTCCCAGTTGTAGATCAGCTGGGCTTCGCCGACCTGCTCACCCATGCGGTCGCCGACCATGTGGACGCCGACCACGGCACCGTCCTTGACCTGGACGAGCTTGATCTCGCCCGCGGTCTTCAGGATCTTGCTCTTGCCGTTGCCCGCGAGGTTGTACTTGAGGGCGACGACCTTGTCCGCGCCGTAGATCTCCTTGGCCTTGGCCTCGGTGATGCCCACGGAGGCGACCTCGGGGTGGCAGTACGTCACCCGGGGCACGCCGTCGTAGTCGACCGGGACGGTCTTGAGGCCGGCCAGGCGCTCCGCCACCAGCATGCCCTCGGCGAAGCCGACGTGCGCGAGCTGGAGGGTCGGCACCAGGTCGCCCACGGCCGAGACGGTCGGGACGTTGGTCTGCATGTACTCGTCGACGAGGACGTAGCCGCGGTCCATCGCGACGCCCTGCTCCTCGTAGCCGAGGCCCTGCGAGACCGGGCCGCGGCCGATGGCGACCAGGAGGACCTCGGCCTCGAAGGTCTTGCCGTCGGCGAGGGTGACGCGCACGCCGTTCTCGGTGTACTCGGCCTTCTCGAAGAACGTGCCGAGGTTGAACTTGATGCCGCGCTTGCGGAAGGCGCGCTCAAGAAGCTTGGAGCTGTTCTCGTCCTCGACGGGCACGAGGTGCTTGAGGCCCTCGATGACCGTGACGTCGGTCCCGAAGGACTTCCACGCCGAGGCGAACTCGACGCCGATGACGCCGCCGCCCAGGATGATCGCGGACTCCGGGACGCGGTCCAGGGTCAGCGCGTGGTCCGAGGAGATGATGCGGTTGCCGTCGATCTCCAGGCCCGGCAGCGACTTCGGCACGGAGCCGGTCGCGAGGAGGATGTGGCGGCCCTGGATGCGCTGGCCGTTCACGTCCACGGAGGTCGGCGACGAGAGCTTGCCCTCGCCCTCGATGTACGTCACCTTGCGGGAGGCGACGAGACCCTGGAGGCCCTTGTACAGGCCCGAGATCACGTCGTCCTTGTACTTGTGGACGGCCGCGATGTCGATGCCCTCGAAGGTGGCCTTCACGCCGAACTGGTCGGCCTCGCGCGCCTGGTCGGCGATCTCGCCGGCGTGCAGCAGCGCCTTCGTGGGGATGCAGCCGTTGTGCAGGCAGGTGCCGCCGAGCTTGTTCTTCTCGATCAGGGCGACGTCCAGGCCCAGCTGCGCTCCGCGCAGCGCCGCGGCGTAACCGCCGCTACCACCGCCGAGGATCACTAGGTCGAAAACGGTGCTGGCGTCGTTCGCCACGTCACGTCCTCCATGCATGTGCGCCGGACGCCGGACCCCTTTTCGCTGGGGACGACCGGTCGGTCGGCTGGTATTCGGCCGCTCTTGTTTCGGCCCTTTGGTGGGGGCCCTGTCCTGCCGAGAACCCATCTTCGCACTTGTCGCCGACAGACGGGACGCCGGGCCAGGCTGTGAGACGTTCGATCGACCGTCTCCAGGGCCTTGTGTTGCGTACGAACGTACGGATTTCGTCGAGGGCGAAATCGCAGTCGAGGGCGAAATCACACAGGGCCCCGGACACCAGACGGGTCCGGGGCCCTGTGCGCGTCCGTGGATCAGCCCAGGTCGCCCGATGCGGTGTGCTCGGCGAGCCGGACCAGGGTGCGGACCGCGGAGCCGGTGCCGCCCTTGGGGGTATAGCCGTAGGGGGCGCCCTCGTGGAAGGCCGGGCCGGCGATGTCGAGGTGGGCCCAGGTGATGCCCTCGCCCACGAACTCCTTCAGGAAGAGTCCGGCGACGAGGCCGCCGCCCATGCGCTCGCCCATGTTGGCGATGTCGGCGGTGGGGGAGTCCATGCCCTTGCGCAGGTCGGCGGGGAGCGGCATCGGCCAGGAGGGCTCGCCGACCTCCTCGGCGATCTCGTGGACCGACGTACGGAAGGCGTCGTCGTTCGACATGATGCCGAAGGTGCGGTTGCCGAGCGCCATCATCATGGCGCCGGTCAGCGTCGCCACGTCGACGATCGCGTCGGGCTCCTCCTCGGAGGCCTTGGCGATCGCGTCGGCGAGGACCAGGCGGCCCTCGGCGTCGGTGTTGAGGACCTCGACGGTCTTGCCGCTGTACATCCGCAGGACGTCGCCGGGGCGGGTCGCGGAGCCGGACGGCATGTTCTCGGCGAGCGCCAGCCAGCCGGTGACGTTCACCTCGAGGCCGAGGCGCGCGGCGGCGACGACGGCGGCGAAGACCGCGGCGGCGCCGGCCATGTCGCACTTCATGGTCTCGTTGTGACCGGCGGGCTTCAGCGAGATGCCGCCCGAGTCGTACGTGATGCCCTTGCCGACGTAGGCGAGGTGCTTCTTCGCCTTGGAGTGCGTGTACGACAGCTTCACCAGGCGCGGCGGGGCGTCCGAGCCCGCGCCGACGCCGAGGATGCCGCCGTAGCCGCCCTTGGCGAGGGCCTTCTCGTCGAGCACCTGGACCTTGATGCCGTGCTCCTTGGCCGCGGCCTGGGCGACGGCGGCGAAGGCCTCGGGGCTGAGGTCGTTCGGCGGGGTGTTGACCAGGTCGCGGGCGCGGTTCAGCTCCTCGGCGACGGCGGTGGCGCGCTCGACGGCGGCCTTGTACGCCTTGTCGCGGGGCTTGGCGCCGAGCAGCACGGCCTCGGCCAGCGGGGCCTTGGCGTCCTTGCCGTTCTTCTTCGTCCCCTTGGCGTCGGCCTGGTCCTTGTACGCGTCGAAGGAGTACGAGCCGAGCAGGGCACCCTCCGCGATGGCGCAGGCGTCGCCGGCGTCCTCGACGGGCAGCGCGAACGCGGCCTTCTTCGCACCGGTCAGCGCGCGGGCGGCGGCACCCGCGGCGCGGCGCAGCGCGTCCGTGCCGTACGTCTCGTCCTTCTCCGGGACCCCGCCGAGACCGACCGCGACGACGACCGGAGCCTTGAGGCCGGACGGCGCGGGGAGCTTCGTCACCTCGCCCTCGCCGCCGGAGGCGCCGAGGGTCTCCAGGACGGACGCGAGCTTGCCGTCGTACGCCTTGTCCACGGCCTCGGCGCCGGGAGCGACGACCAGGCCCCCCTTGGATCCAGCGCCCTTCGCGACACCGACGACGATCGCGTCGGCGCGCAGGCCGGTCGCGGCGGCGGTGCTGAGAGTCAGAGCAGTCACGGTGGTGAGGTCCTCTTTCAGTGAGTTTCGTCGGGCTGTGGGGTGGTGAGCCCGTCGCGAGCCTACGCCCGTGAGCGCTGCGGTGCGCCTCACTGTGTGTGTCCGGCGCGGTGTCAGCCGAGGGCCAGGCGGTGTCAGCCCAGGGCGAGCACGACGAGGGCGCCGGTCGCCGCCGTCTCCGCGAGGCCGCCGAACACATCTCCGGTGACCCCGCCGAACCGTCGTACGCAGTGCCGGAGGAGCAACTCCGCGGCGCCGAGGGCGAGGACGACGGCCGCCGCGCCCCGCACGGCGTCGGCCGTCCCGAGCGGCAGTCCGACGGCCGCCGCCCCGCACACGACGACGGCGGCGACGGCCCACGCGCGGCCGCGCGGAACCACCCCCGCGACGGCGGCGCCGAGGCCCTCGGGGCGGGCCGGCGGCACCCCGTCGCGGGCGGCCAGGGTCAGGGCGAGGCGCGCGGCGGTCGCCGAGACGACGGCGGCGACGGCGGCGCGGGCCCACGACTCCTCGTACAGCTGGAAGAACACGGCCACCTGGGCGAGCAGCACGAAGAGCAGGGTGATGACGCCGAAGGGGCCGATGTCGGACTGCTTCATGATGCGCAGCGCGTCGTCGGCGGGCCTGGCGCTGCCGAGGCCGTCGGCGGTGTCGGCGAGGCCGTCGAGGTGCAGGCCGCGGGTGAGGGCGGCGGGCGTCGCCGCGGTCGCGGTGGCGGCGAGGAGCGGCCCCGCGCCGAGCGCCGTCAGGGCGCCGCCGGCGCCCGCCGCGCAGAGGCCGATCACCAGACCGGCGAGGGGCGCGCACTGCATGCCGCCGCGCGCGGCTCCGCGGTCCCAGCGGGTGACCCTGACGGGGAGCGCGGTGAGGGTGCCGAAGGCGAAACGGACGCCGTCGGACAGGGGGGTTCTTGGCACCGGCGAAGGTTACCCGGGGCCGCGGCGCCGCTGACCGGCACCCGGGTGCGGTGCGTCCGGCCGCCACCGAGGATGGGGGCATGAACGACTGGTGGTACCGGAACGTCGTCGAGCCGGGGAAGCTGCCGCTGCTGCTCGCGCTGCTCTCCTTCGTGGCGTCGTTCCTGGTCACCAGGACCATCACGCGGCTGATCCGGGCGGGCAGGGGGCCGTTCCGCAACATCCGCACGGGAGACGTGCACGTCCACCACGTCGTGCCGGGGATCTTCCTCATGCTGGTCGGCGGGTTCTGGGCGGTCGCCGCGGGACGGCACGGCGCGGGCCCGCTGTACGCCGCCGTCATCTTCGGGCTCGGCGCGGGTCTCGTGCTCGACGAGTTCGCGCTGATCCTCCACCTCGACGACGTGTACTGGAGCGAGCAGGGCCGCAAGAGCGTGGAGGTCGTGATGCTCACGGCCGCCCTCGTCGTCCTCGTGCTCACCGGCTTCACACCGCTCGGGGTCAACGACCTGACGCCCGTCGAGCGGCAGAACCGCGCCCTGTTCGCGCTGAACATCGGCGTCAACTGCGCCTTCGCCGTGATCGCGCTCCTCAAGGGCAAGCTGCGCACGGCCCTGATCGGCATGGTCGTCCCGTTCGTCGCGCTGGTCGGCGCGGTCCGTCTCGCCCGGCCGGGCTCGGCGTGGGCGCGGCGCTTCTACCGCAACCGGCACCGGACACGCGCGCGTGCGGGCCTGCGGGCCTTCCACCACGACCGCCGCTGGTCCGGTCCGCGCCGCAAATTTCAGGACTGGGTCGGCGGCTTCACGCCGGGCCCCTCGCCCTCCGAGCGTGACCCGTCGGAGCGGGTGCCGCCGCGCCGGTGACGCACCGCCGAGAGCGCGCACAGCACGGCCACCGCGGCGATGGCGGCCAGATGCTCCTTGCCCGCGAGGTTGTTCTTGACCAGCACCTCGACGACCATCAGGGCGGTGACCAGGGCGGCGGTGAAGTACGCGCGGTAGCGCCAGCACACGAAGACGGCGAGGCCCACGACGGCGGCCGACGGACCGGTGTCGACGACCTGCGCGTCGGACGCCGGCAGACCGATCGGGTTGCCGGGGCCCAACTCGATGCCCACGCGCGCGTAGAGCGTGCCGGCGAGGGTGGCCGCGTACGCGATGACGAGCGTCCGCCACCGGCCCAGGCAGATCTCCGCGATCCCGAAGACGATCAGGAGCTGCGCCAGCGCGCCCCCCACCGGCAGATCGAGGGCGGGCACGAAGAGGGAGAGCGGGGTGCGGAGCAGGGCCAGCCAGAGCGGGTCCTCGGCGCGTACGCAGCCGACGTTCTGCACGAACTGATAGCCCCAGGGCTGGTTCTGCACGTACTGGAAGAGCGCCGTCAGGCAGACCGCCGCCAGCGTCATCGGCACGGCCCGCCACCGCCGGGCGGCGAGCGCGTCGCGCACGGTCGAGAAGAGCGGCCCCCACTCGGCGCGTGCGGAGCGGGCCAGGGCACTCATCGTGTCGACTCCAGATGTTTGCGGTGCAGCACCTTCGGCAGGCCCGGCGCTTCGAGGAAGCCCTCCGCGCGGGCAGCCGCGATGCCGATGCGCGGCAGGTCGGAGCTCGTCTCGAAGAGGAGGAAGCGGGGCTCCCAGATCGGCCGGTACTTGGCGTTGGCGCGGTAGAGGGACTCGATCTGCCACCACCGGGAGAAGAAGCTGAGCAGCGACCGCCACAGGCGAAGGACCGGGCCCGCGCCGAGCCGCGCGCCACGTTCGAAGACCGAGCGGAACATCGCGAAGTTCAGCGACACCTGAGTGATCTTGATCTCGGGGGCGTGCTGGAGGAGTTCGATGACCATGAACTCCATCAGGCCGTTCTCGGAGTCGCGGTCACGCCGCATCAGATCCAGGGAGAGGCCGTGCGGCCCCCACGGGACGAAGGAGAGCACCGCCCGCAACACGCCGTCGCCGTCCCGGCATTCGAGCATCACGCACCGCCCGTCCGCCGGATCGCCGAGCCGCCCGAGCGCCATGGAGAAGCCGCGCTCGGTCGCTCCGTCGCGCCAGTCATCGGCGCGCTCCAGGAGGGCCGCCATCTCCTCCTCGGGGATGTCCTCGTGGCGGCGGATGCGGACGGTGTACCCGGCGCGCTTCACACGGTTGTACGCCTGCCGGACGGTACGCATCGCCCGCCCCTCAAGGGTGAAGTCGGCAATCTCCACGATCGCTTCGTCGCCCAGCTCCAGGGCGTCCAGGCCGTGGCGCGCGTAAATCGTGCCCGCCTCCTCGCTCGCGCCCATCACGGCGGGGATCCAGCCGTGTTCGCGGGCCTCGGCGAGCCACGGCCCGATCGCGCCGGGCCACGCTTCCGGGTCGCCGATGGGATCGCCGGAGGCCAGCGAGACACCGCCGACGACGCGGTAGGCGACCGCCGCCTTGCCGGTCGGGGACCACACGACGCTCTTCTCGCGGCGCAGCGAGAAGTACCCGAGGGAGTCCCGGTCGCCGTGCCGGCCGAGCAGCGCGCGCAGCCTCTCCTCGTCCTCCTCGGTGAGCGGATCGACGGCCCTGCGGGAGCGGAACGCCGCGTACAGCACCGCGCAGACCAGCAGCGCGCTGAGGACGTTGATGACGACGTCGACCCAGCCGGGCGTGGCGATGCCCTCGAAGCGCCGGTCGTCGGCGGCGAGCGAGACGAGGCGCATGGTGCCGTAGCGCCAGCGCTCCAGGAAGGTCGAACGGTGGTCGTCGTGGGCGTGGTTGGTGACGGTGACCAGCAGCGCCGCGAGCAGCGAGGTGACCAGGAGCCCGCCGACGGCGACGGCCGACGCCAGCTTCGGGTTGGCGCGGTCGCCCTTCGCGTAGAACTCGCGGCGGCCGACGACCAGGGCCGCGACGAACGCGGCGGTCAGGGCCAGGGAGAGCCAGTTCTGCGCGTGCTCGCGGATCTCCGGGAAGACCATCGCGAAGGCGAAGAGCAGCAGGAAGAGGCCGCCGAGCACGAGGTTGAGGATCCACGCGGCGCGTTTGCGGCGCCGCATGGTGATCGCCAGGAACAGCGTGAACGCCCCGGAGGCGAAGCCCGCGGTCAGCATGTACGGGGTGAAGAAGTCCTCCGTGTTGTGCTGCCGCAGGTCCTGTCCGAGGGAGACCCAGACCGCGCTCAGGAAGTTGATGAAGGCGACGGCCCGCAGATACCAGACCGCGAACCCCGCGGCGCGGCGCTGTAGGACGGTACGTGACGTCTGCCGTCCGGCGACGGCCTGCTCGGCTCCCTGCTCATCTCCCATGAAAAGGGATCATATGGGCAAGATCGGTGCGGTCGGCCTCCGCCGCCGGGCGCCTAGGCGGTGGGCGGCACCGAAGATTCCGCTTCGCTCTCCGCCACGTCCCCCGTCTCGTCCTCCTCCGGCGCGCCCCCCGTTACGTCCTCCTCGGCGGCGGCCCGCTCGGGCAGCTCCGCCGCGAGCGCCGCCGCGGCCTGCACCAGCGGCAGCGCCAGGAGCGCTCCGGCGCCCTCGCCGACCTTGACCCCGTGCGTCAGGAGCGGTTCGAGCGCCATCCGGTCGAGTGCCTTGGCCTGGGCCGGCTCCCCGCTGTCGTGCCCCGCCAGCCACCAGTCGGGCGCCCGGAAGGCCACCCGCTGGGCGACCAGCGCCGCGGCCGACGCCACGACACCGTCGAGGATCACCGGCGTACGCCGTACCGCGCACTGCAGCAGGAAGCCCGTCATCGCGGCCACGTCCGCGCCGCCCACCGCGGCGAGCAGCTCCAGCTGGTCGCCGAGCACGGGCCGGGCCCTGCGCAGCGCGTCCCGCACCGCCGCGCACTTGCGCATCCACGCCAGGTCGTCGATGGGCTCGCCGCCGCGGCCCGTCACGACGGACGCGTCGGTCCCGCACAGCGCGGCCACCAGCGTCGCCGCGGGCGTCGTACCGCCCACGCTCACATCGCCGAGCACGACCAGATCGGTCCCGGAGTCCGCCTCCTCGTCGGCGACGGCCATGCCCGCGCGCAGCGCCTGCTCCGCCTCCTCGACGGTCAGCGCGTCCTCGATGTCGATACGCCCCGAACCGCGCCGCACCCGGTGCCCCGCGACCTCGGCGGGCAGCTCGCCCGGGTCGCAGTCGAGCGCCATGTCGACGACGCGGACGGGCACGTCGAGGCGGCGGGCCAGGACGGCCGCCGGGCTCTCGCCGGCCAACACGGCACGCACCAGGTCGGCGGCGCTCCCCGCGGGCCGCGCCGAGACACCGAGCTCGGCGACCCCGTGGTCGCCCGCGAACAGCACCACGCGCGGCCGCTCGACCGGCCGCACCGGCACCGACGACTGGGCCGCCGCGAGCCACTCGCCGAGTTCGTCGAGGCGGCCCAGCGAGCCGGGCGGCACGGTCTGCCGCTCCCTGCGTTCCTCGGCGTCGCGGCGGACCCCGCCGTCGGGCCGCTCGATCAGGTCGGTGAAGTCGTCGAGATTCAGCGAGCTCATTCGCCGAACAGTACCGGGAGCGGCGGCGGTGCCGCTCGAACGCCCCTGCGGCCGGCCCCATGCGTAGCGTCACTACTTGTGGGGGAGTGTCCCTTTACGTTCCCGTTTGTATCGGCTTCCTCCAGGAGTACGACCATGACCACGGATGCCGCCCGACAGGTCGCCGCCCGGCGCTCCGTCTACCTCGCCGAACTCGCCCAGGGCACCGAGCGGTTCCACGAGCCCCGCCGCACCGACTGCCCCTGGTGCGGCTCCGGGCGGCTGCGGACGAGGCTGCGCACCACCGACCTGATCCAGCGCAAGCCGGGCAGCTTCCGGGTCGACCGCTGCGGCGACTGCGGCCACTGCTTCCAGAACCCCCGCCTCACCGCCGAGGGCCGGAACTTCTACCGCAGGGACCTGCGCGGCGGGCAGCTGTCCGGCGCGGCCGCGCGGGCGGGCACGAAGCGCCGTCTCGCCGCCGTCCACGCGGTGCGGGCCTTCGACGAGCCCGAGTGCTGGCTCGACGTCGACACCGGCGCCGCGCACTTCCCGGCCCTGGCCAAGCAGGTCCTGCCGTACACGTCCTTCGACGGCGTCGACCGCGGCCGCGGCGTCGCGGAGGGCGTGCGGCGCGGCCGCATCGAAGAGGGCCACCGCGGCACGCTCACGGGGCTCGCCGGCTCCCTCGCCGGCCGCTACGACGCGCTGAGCATGTTCCACTGCCTGCCCCGCAGCCCGGACCCCCGCGCGGAGCTCAGAGCCGCGAGAACCGTGCTCCGCCCCGGCGGCCACCTCCTGATCGAGGCCCCCGACCCTGAGTGCCGCTACGCCCGGCTGCTCGGCAGATGGTGGCTCTCGTACGGCCAGCCGCAGCACCTGCACCTCATGCCGCTCGCCAACCTCCGCCGGGAACTGGAGCGGCTCGGTTTCACGGTCCTCCGCGTCGAACGGCGCGCGGCGCACGTGCCGGTCGACCTGAGCGCGGCGGTCGCGCTCTTCCTCGACGCCCGCACCCCCAGGCCCGACGTCCCCTGGCGCGCCAGACCCGCCTCCCCGCTCCAGCTGACGCTGCGGCGGGCCGCACGGTGGGCGTCCGTGCCGCCGGTGGCACTCGCCCGCGTCCTCGACGTCCTCCTGTCGCCCCTGCTCACCCGCGTCGGCTTCGCCAACACCTACCGGGTCGTCGCGCGCCGGGGCGCGTCGTAGGCAGCACGGGCCGCGGCCCCCGCGTCAGCCGCGCAGCGTCAGGGCCTGGCCCGCCACGAAGAGCAGCACGTGCTCGCACTCGGCGGCGAACGCCGTGTTCAGGCGGCCCAGTTCGTCGCGGTAGCGGCGGCCCGACGCGGTTGCGGGGACGATCCCGGAGCCGACCTCGTTCGAGACGGCGACGACCGTACGCCGGGTGGCCCGCACCGCCTCCGTGAGCTCGGTGACCCGGTCCCGCAGCGCCCGCTCCCCGCCGCCCGCCCACTCGGAGTCGTCCCACGCCCGCACCTCGTCCATGACGTGGGTCAGCCACAGCGACAGACAGTCGATGAGCAGCGGCGGCCCGTCCTGCGCGAGCAGCGGCACCAGGTCGCAGGTCTCGGCGGTCCGCCAGGAGCCGGGGCGCCGCTCGCGGTGCAGGCTCACCCGCCGGGCCCACTCGGTGTCGCCGCTCCTGGTCCCGCCGGTCGCCACGTACAGCACGTCGGGGAAGGCCTCCAGGCGCCGCTCCGCCTCCACCGACTTGCCCGACCGCGCGCCGCCCAGGACGAAGGTGCGGCGCGGCACGTCCGGTACGTCCTCGTAGGCGCCGACCACCAGCGTCGACCCGTCCGGCACGGCCCGCGCCCCCACCGCCGCGAGCCGGCGCGTCAGCTCACCGCCCGGCGGCGCCTCGTGGCCGATGTGCACCGCGATCACGTCGGTGGTGGGACCGACGGCCCCGGCCGCACGCAGCCGGGCCAGCCCGTCGGGACGCCCGAGGACATCACCGACGACCATCTCGTACGTCACCTGCCCGCCGTTCCCGTTCCCGTCGGCGAGCCCCGCGGGCGCCCCGCCCGGCGGCAGATACAGCAGCCGCTCCCCGTCCGGCCCCGCCACCTCGTACCCCGTACCCGGCGCGTCCAGCGCCACCGCGCGCACCCGGTGCCCGGTGAGCAGCGCCAGCTCCCGCCCGTCCGCGACCCGACCGGGCTGCGGCAGCCCCGCGGGGACCTCGACGGGGGGCCCGTCGTGCGGGTGGGAGAGCAGGACCTGACGGACTCCGCCGAGCGAGTGCCCGGCACGGGCGGCCGCGAAGGCCGCCCCGGGGGTGAGGTCCAGGAGCAGTACGCCGTCCACGAGGAGCGCGGTCGCGGCGCGCGCAGCGTCGCCGAGCGCGGTCGCGCAGACCGCGCAGGGGCAGTCGGGGAGGGGCAGTCCGCCGGGGGCGCCGGTGCCGAGCAGAGTCAGTTCCACACGAAGATCCTCCCGCGTCGGGTCCAGCGCCGCGCGCCCGGCTAGGCTTCAAGCGGATTCAGGCGGTTCCCACACCGCCACGGGACCTCGGGAGGCTGACATGGCGGCATGGACGTGGCTGTTCGAGAAGGCGGACGGGACGGAGGTCCAGCCCGCGGTACAGCCCGAGGAGTTCACCACGCAGGGCGACGCGGAGTCCTGGGTCGGTGAGTACTGGAAGGAACTCGCCGAGGGCGGCGCCGACCAGGTGACCCTCTTCGAGGACACGAACAAGATCTACGGCCCGATGAGCCTGCACATGGAGACCGAGGGGGAGGACGCGGAGGCGTCGGCCTAGGCCCTGGCCCCGGGAGGAAGCGGCGCCGCGGTTCGGGCGCCGCATCCGACGGGCGCGGGCCTCCGGCGGGACTCGGCCGCTACATCTCCCCGAGCGTGACGTCCGCCGTCTTCTCGGCGCCGTCGCGCACGTACGTGACCCGCGTCTTCTGGCCGGGTTCGGCCGAGGCGAGCGTCTCGGAGAGGGAGTTGATCGTGGTGATCTCGTCGTCGCCGAGCCGCGTGATGATGTCCCCGGCCGTCATGCCCGCCTTCGCCGCCGCGCCGTTCTTCTGCGTCTCGACGACGGCGACGCCCGCGGGCCGGTAGTCGTCGCCGAGGACGGTGCGGCCGGTGATGCCGAGCGCGGCCCGGCCCGAGTCGGTGACCCGGCCGCTCTCGATGATCTGGTCGGCGACGGTCTTCACCATCGACGACGGGATCGCGAAGCCGATGCCGGGCGCGGCGCTGTCGCCCATGTCGGGGTCGCTCGCGGCGAGCGTCGGGATGCCGATGACCTGCCCGTCGAGGTCGACGAGGGCGCCGCCGCTGTTGCCGGGGTTGATCGCGGCCGAGGTCTGCACCATGTTGGCGATGGTGGCCCCGGTCCCGCCGCCGGAGCGGCCCTCGCTGACCGTGCGGCCGGTTGCCGACACGATGCCCTGGGTGACGCTGGACGACAGGCCGAGCGGGGAGCCCATGGCCAGCACGATCTGTCCGACCTCGGCCTTGGTGGAGTCGCCGAACTCCGCGGCCTTCAGCCCCTTCGGCACGTCACGCAGCTTGATGACGGCGAGGTCCTGCTCCGGGTAGGCGGCCACCAGCTCGGCGGGCAGGGTCTGCTCGCCGGTCGCGGTCGTCACCTCGAAACGCTTGCCCTTGCCCACGACGTGGGCGTTGGTGACGATGTGCCCCTTGTCGTCGTAGACGACTCCGGAGCCGAGACCGTCGGCCGCGTCGATCTGGACGACGGACGGCAGCACGTCCTTGATCACCTTCTGGTAGTCCGCCTGCAGATCGTTCGCGGCGGCGGGCGCGGCCTGCGTGGTGGACCTGTCGGAGTCACCGGACCCGGAACCGGACCCTGAGGAACAGCCGCCGACGAGCGCTACGGCGATGAGGGCGGCGAACGGTACGGCACGCGTACGAGAAAGACTCATGCTCCGAGTCTCGGTTCGGCCGTACGGCGCCGCCCTGACTTAGAGGGCCGATCAGGCGTCACCACCCGTCACCGCCCCGCCGGCCACCCCGGACCCGACGGGACCTAGTCCCGCACCCCGCAGAGATGCAGCAACGCGGCGACCCGCCGGTAAGGATCGGTCCGCCCCGCCCGCTCCTCCGCGGCGAGCAGCGCCTCGAGCTCCCACTCCGGAGGGATCGCCGCTCCGTCGGCCACCGTGTCCGTGAAGACCCGCACCCCGTACCAGACCTGGAGCGGCGCCGCGAGGCCCGCCAGCGAGGAGGTCAGCGCGTCGAGCCGGTCCGCGCGGGCGTCGACCCCGAGCCGGTTGCGGTACGTGACGGAGTCGAAGGCGGCGAGCGCCCCCGCCCAGTCGCCCGCGATGCCCGGCCGCATCGCCAGCGCCTCCGCGTTGCGCACGAGGAGCGACAGCAGCCCGCCGGGCGCCAGCATCCGGGCGAGCCCGGCGAGGAGCGCGTCGGGCTCCTCCACGTACATCAGAACGCCGTGGCACAGCACCACGTCGAAGCTGCCGGGCATGAAGTGCACCCCGGTCTGGTGCCCGTCGCCCTCGACGATCCGCACCCGCCCCTGGATGCCCTCGGGCTCCTCGGCGAGCGCCGCGCGCGCGGCGGCGATCATGGCGGGGTCCTGCTCGACGCCCGTCACCTTGTGTCCGGCACGGGCGAGCCGCAGCGCCTGCGTGCCCTGCCCCATGCCGACGTCGAGCACCCGGAGCCGCTGCCCCACCGGGAAGCGCCCCGCTATCTGCTCGTCGAGCTGGCGGGCCACCAGCTCCTGTCGCACGGCGTTGCGCAGGCCGCCCAGCTTCTCCAGCCAGGCCCCGGCGCCGCCGGTGAATCCGCTCAGGGTCGCTCTCCGCGCTTGACCTGCGGCTTGGGCAGCCGGAGACGGCGCATCTGGAGCGTGCGCATCAGGGCGTACGCGACGGCGCCCTTCGTGTTCTCGCCGGGGAAGCGCTCCTTGAGACGCTTCTTCAGGCGGAACGCGGTGGTGACCGAGTCGACGACGATCAGCACGATCACGCAGAGCCAGAGCAGCAGCGAGATGTTCTGCAGCTGCGGGATCTGCACGATGCTCATGACCAGGATGAGCACCGCGATCGGCAGGAAGAACTCGGCGACGCAGAAACGCGAGTCCACGAAGTCGCGCGCGAACTTGCGCACGGGACCCTTGTCACGGGCGGGCAGGAACCGCTCGTCACCGCTCGCCAGCGCCTCGCGCTGCTTCGCCATCTGGGTGCGGCGCTCGTCGCGCTGCCGCTTGGCGGCCTCCTTGCGCGACGTCGGCGTGTTCGTCACGCTGCGACGCTGCGACTGCGCCATGGCGCGCTTGGGGGTGGGGCGGCCCTTCGGGGCCTGCGGGTCACGGGGCTGGTTGGAGTCGGTCACCGGCGCCTGCGCGGCCGGGGCCTTCTCTTCCTTGGATCGGCTACGGAACACAAAAGCCAAGGGTACGGGGTGCGGAGGCATGGACGTCGGTCAGGCCGGGAACGATCCGGCAACACCGGGCGTCTTGATTTATGTGCCTAAGGGGACGTAGTGGGCGGTATGCGCCGGAGCCGGCCCCAGGGGTGCACCTACTCCTTACGCCGGAGTGGTGCGGGATGCAGTCGTCCTTGGGGATGAGCGCATCCGCCCGCGAACAGTGCGGTAATGGATGCAGGGCCCGTACTGTGGGTTCTGAGCAGTACCTGGAGCTGGAAGTCCGTCAGAAGGGGGCGCGCGAAGCCCATGAGCGGTGTCATGAAGCGTATGGGGATGATCTTCCGCGCGAAGGCGAACAAGGCCCTTGACCGGGCCGAGGACCCGCGCGAAACCCTCGATTATTCGTACCAGAAGCAGTTGGAGCTGCTGCAGAAGGTGCGCCGCGGCGTCGCCGACGTGGCGACCTCCCGCAAGCGCCTCGAGCTGCAGCTCACCCAGCTCCAGAAGCAGTCGTCGACCCTGGAGGACCAGGGGCGCAAGGCGCTGGCGCTCGGCCGCGAGGACCTGGCCCGCGAGGCCCTGTCCCGCCGCGCCGCGCTCCAGCAGCAGGTGACGGACCTGGAGACGCAGCACCAGACCCTCCAGGGCGAGGAGGAGAAGCTCACCCTCGCGGCCCAGCGCCTCCAGGCCAAGGTCGACGCCTTCCGCACCAAGAAGGAGACGATCAAGGCCACGTACACCGCGGCCCAGGCGCAGACCCGCATCGGCGAGGCCTTCTCCGGCATCTCCGAGGAGATGGGCGACGTCGGCATGGCGATCCAGCGCGCCGAGGACAAGACCGCGCAGCTCCAGGCGCGGGCCGGCGCGATCGACGAACTGCTCGCCTCCGGTGCCCTCGACGACTCCTCCGGACTGGCCAAGGACGACATCCAGACCGAGCTGGACCGCCTCTCCGGTGGTACAGATGTAGAGCTGGAACTGCAGCGCATGAAGGCGGAGCTCGCCGGAGGTTCCAGCGGCGGACAGCAGGCGATCGAGGGCGGCCAGGGCCGGCCGCAGTCGCAGCAGCAGCCGCAGGACACCCCGCGCTTCGACAAGCAGTAGCAACAGCCCTACACACGTCCGAGGAGGGCGACATGATCGTACGGATCATGGGGGAGGGGCAGGTGAAGCTGGCCGACAGCCACTTCGCCGAACTCAACAAGCTGGACGACGAACTCCTCGAGGAGATCGAGGGCGGCGACTCCGCCGGCTTCCGCCGCACGCTGCACGCGCTCCTGGACAAGGTCCGGGAGCTCGGCGACCCCCTCCCGGACGACGCCCTGGAACCCTCCGAACTGATCCTCCCGTCCCCGGACGCCACCCTGACCGAAGTCCGCACCATGCTGAACGACGACGGCCTGATCCCGGGATAGCGTCCGGCTGGGAGCGCCCCCGTAAGGGGCGCGGGGAACTGCGCGCCCAGCCACAACGGACCCGCAGACAACCCCCGAGCGCTGATGCCGCAGATCTGGTCAAGGCCCACGGCCAGTCCCCGTACCGTTTGGCAAGTGACCACTCTCGTACGAGGCCGCGGCTGGGCCAGAACACACCCGCTGGCGGTGGACGCGGTGCTCGCCTCCGCCGTCCTCGTCTGCATGGTCGTCGGCTCCTTCGCCGAGCCCTATGGAGAGCACGGCCCCACCTGGGGCACCCGCACCCCCGACGTCCCGAGCCTGCTCCTGATGGCGCTCGGCGCGCTCGCCCTGGTCTTCCGCCGCCGCGCCCCCTGGTCCGTGCTGGCCGCGACCTGCGCCGCCTCCCTCGTCGAACTGCTCACCGGCGAGCCCCGCGCGCCCGTCGTGATGTGCGCCGTCATCGCGCTGTTCACCGTCGCCGCCACCACCGACCGCTCCACGACCTGGCGGATCGGCCTCGTCACCATGACGGGCCTCACCGGCGTCGCGATGCTCTCGGGCCCCCTGCCCTGGTACGCGCAGGAAAACCTCGGCATCTTCGCCTGGACCGGTATGGCCGCCGCCGCGGGCGACGCGGTGCGCAGCCGCCGTGCCTTCGTGGACGCCATAAGGGAGCGCGCCGAGCGGGCCGAGCGCACGCGGGAGGAGGAGGCCAGGCGGCGCGTCGCCGAGGAGCGGCTGCGCATCGCCCGCGATCTGCACGACGTGGTCGCCCACCACATCGCCCTGGTCAACGTGCAGGCCGGGGTCGCCGCGCACGTCATGGACAAGCGGCCCGACCAGGCCAAGGAAGCCCTCGCGCACGTACGGGACGCCAGCCGCTCCGCGCTCAACGAACTGCGGGCCACCGTCGGCCTGTTGCGGCAGACCGGCGATCCCGAGGCGCCCACCGAGCCCGCGCCGGGCCTGCACCGTCTCGACGAGCTCGTCGAGACGTTCCGCAACGCCGGACTGCCCGTGGAGGTGGCGCTCGGCCAGGTCGGCCTCGACCTGGCGGCCGCCGTCGACCTCGCCGCGTTCCGCATCATCCAGGAGGCGCTGACCAACGTGCAGAAGCATGCGGGCAAGGACGCCAAGGCGGAGGTGAGCGTGGTCCGCGTCGGCCCGAACGTGGAGGTCACCGTCATCGACGACGGTCCGGGCCCCGGCAAGGGCGACGCGCAGAACACCGACGGCGGCGGCCACGGCCTGCTCGGCATGCGCGAACGCGTCACCGCGCTCGGCGGCAGCTGCTCGGCGGGACCCCGCTACGGCGGCGGCTTCCGCGTCCATGCGATCCTGCCCGTCACCACGGCAAAGGGAGGGACCGCGTGACGATCCGCGTACTGCTCGCCGACGACCAGGCGTTGCTGCGCAGCGCGTTCAAGGTGCTCGTCGACTCCGAACCCGACATGGAGGTGGTCGGCGAGGCGTCCGACGGAGCGGAGGCGGTCGAACTCGCCAGGTCGGAGCGGGCCGACGTGGTCCTGATGGACATCCGGATGCCCGGCACGGACGGACTGGCCGCCACCCGTCTGATCAGCGCAGACCCGGCGCTGGCCCATGTGCGCGTGGTGATGCTGACGACGTTCGAGGTCGACGAGTACGTGGTGCAGTCGCTGCGCGCCGGCGCCTCCGGGTTCCTCGGCAAGGGCGCGGAGCCCGACGAGCTGCTGGGCGCCATCCGTATCGCGGCGGCCGGGGAGGCGCTGCTCTCCCCGGTGGCCACCAAGGGGCTGATCGCCAAGTTCCTCGCGCAGGGCGAGGGACTGGACGGTGACGCGCCGGTGCGCGGCGAGCGGCTCGACGCGCTCACCGGCCGCGAGCGCGAGGTCCTCGTGCAGGTCGCGGGCGGCCACTCGAACGACGAGATCGCCGAGCGCCTGGAGGTCAGCCCGCTCACCGTGAAGACCCATGTGAACCGGGCGATGGCGAAGCTCGGCGCCCGCGACCGGGCCCAACTCGTCGTCATCGCGTACGAGTCGGGCCTGGTGCGGCCGAGAGCGGAGTAGCGCCGGAGTGGTGCCGGGGCCTACGGAAGCGCGAGCATCCGCTCGAGGGCCAGCTTGGCGAACTGCTCGGTCTCCCGGTCCACCTCGATCTGGTTGACGAGGTTGCCCTCGGCGAGGGACTCCAGGGTCCAGACCAGGTGCGGCAGGTCGATGCGGTTCATGGTCGAGCAGAAGCAGACCGTCTTGTCGAGGAAGACGATCTCCTTGTCCTCGGCGGCGAAACGGTTCGCCAGTCGGCGTACGAGATTCAGCTCGGTGCCGATGGCCCACTTGGAGCCGGCCGGCGCCGCCTCCAGGGTCTTGATGATGTGCTCCGTGGAGCCCACGTAGTCGGCCGCGGCGACGACCTCGTGCTTGCACTCCGGGTGCACCAGGACGTTCACCCCCGGGATGCGCGCACGCACGTCCTCCACGCTCTCCAGCGAGAAGCGGCCGTGCACCGAGCAGTGCCCGCGCCACAGGATCATCTTCGCGTCGCGCAGCTGCTCGGCGGTCAGGCCGCCGTTCGGCTTGTGCGGGTTGTAGACGACGCAGTCGTCCAGGGACATCCCCATGTCGCGCACGGCGGTGTTGCGGCCCAGGTGCTGGTCGGGCAGGAAGAGGACCTTGTCGCCCTGCTCGTACGCCCACTCCAGGGCGCGCTTCGCGTTCGACGACGTGCAGATCGTGCCGCCGTGCTTGCCGGTGAACGCCTTGATGTCCGCCGAGGAGTTCATGTACGAGACGGGGACGACCTGCTCGGCTATCCCGGCCTCGGTCAGCACGTCCCAGCACTCGGCGACCTGCTCGGCGGTGGCCATGTCGGCCATCGAGCAACCGGCGGCCAGGTCGGGCAGGACGACCTTCTGGTCGTCCGTCGTCAGGATGTCCGCGGACTCGGCCATGAAGTGCACACCGCAGAAGACGATGTACTCGGCGTCCGGCCGGGCGGCGGCGTCGCGCGCCAGCTTGAAGGAGTCGCCGGTGACGTCCGCGAACTGGATGACCTCGTCGCGCTGGTAGTGGTGGCCAAGGACGAAGACCTTGTCGCCGAGCTTCTCCTTGGCGGCGCGGGCGCGCTCCACCAGGTCCGGGTCGGAGGGGGACGGCAGGTCGCCGGGACACTCCACGCCGCGCTCGCTCTTGGGGTCGGCCTCGCGGCCGAGCAGCAGCAGCGCGAGGGGCGTGGGCTGGACGTCGAGGTCCACGGGGGACTGGGCGGTGGTCACGACGACACCTACCGTTTCTGTTCTGCAGACGAGCCTTTTCGTCTAATTGACGCTATCTATCATATCTGCTTCACGTCAGTTTGACGATGGCCATAGTGTCGATGTGACGCATTCGCCGTTCCCCGGTCCGCCCTCCCGCCCGGCGCCATGTGCGAGCATGAAGGGGCAAGGACGTAAGCGCTCGGCCCGGAATGAATCCGCGGCCCCGCCGGTTGCAACCGTCGGCAAGCAGTCTCCGTACAACCCGGGAGAGAAGCAGATGTCCGTATCGGACGAGACCACCACCGTGAGCGACGGCATCCTCCTGTCGGACGCCGCCGCGGCCAAGGTGAAGGGCCTCCTCGAGCAGGAGGGCCGCGACGACCTGGCGCTGCGCGTCGCCGTGCAGCCGGGCGGCTGCTCGGGCCTGCGCTACCAGCTGTTCTTCGACGAGCGCTCGCTCGACGGCGACGTCGTCAAGGACTTCGACGGCGTCAAGGTCGTCACCGACCGGATGAGCGCTCCTTACCTGGGCGGCGCCTCCATCGACTTCGTGGACACCATCGAGAAGCAGGGCTTCACGATCGACAACCCGAACGCCACGGGTTCCTGCGCCTGCGGCGACTCCTTCAGCTAAGCCCGTAGGCAGCTGAGCCTGTAGGCACCCACGCATGAAGGCGGCGGCCCCCTGAGATTCCAGGGGGCCGCCGCCTTCGTGCGTACGTGCTACTTCCGCCGCACCGTCTCCCCCGAGGCGTCGACGACCTTGCGGTCACCCAGCGGCTTGTCGAGAGTGACCGTCTCCTTCAGCTCCTTGGCCACCATGATGCAGACGTCGCCCTTGCGGCCGGTCTCGGTCACCGTGACCGTCACGCGGTCGCCGTCCTCGCGCGCGGAGGCGGAGTACTCACTGCACGCGCCGCCCCAGAAGTGCACGGTCAGCGACTTCCCGTCGGCGCTGTAGGACTCGACGCGCGCCTTGTCCGTGCCGCTCCTGTCGCCCTTGCCCGGCTTCTCGGTGGGCGTGGGCGTGCCCGGGGTGCTCGGCGACGTCAGGTACTTGGGCGCGACCGCCGGGTGCGTCACCGTGAAGGTGTCCTTCGCGCCCTGCGGCTTCATGTCGAACAGCCAGGACGGTACGAGGGTCTGCCTGCCGTCCACGAAGTGCGTCGCGAGGCCGAACGTGGCGCCCTCGACGGCGATCGGCTGCGGCTTCGGAGGCGTCGACGACGGCTCGCACGGCGCCTGCTTCGATCCGCCGCCGCCCTCCGTCTTCGTACTGTCGTCCATGTGCGGCACCGGGGTCGCACAGCCGCCGATGCCGACGCGGCCGTGGCCGTCGCTCGACCTGTTCAGCCGGTCCAGGGTCTCCCGCGCGCCGATCACCGGGTACGTCGCACCCTTGTTCGGCGCCTTCAACTGGCCGCTGCCGCCCACCACTTCGCCGCCCGCGCCGACCTGGATGCCGGTCGACCAGCCGTACGTCGGCAGGCCGTCGATCCTCGGGTCGGCGTTCACGACGCGTACGGCACCCATGAGCTGGCGTGCGTCCAGCTTCGCGTCGTCCTGGCCGAGCGCCTTCAGGACGGGGGCGGCGGCCTCCTTGGCGGCCTTCTCGCTCACCGCGTCGCCCAGCTCGCCGTTGGGCGCGGTGGAGGTGCTGGAACAGGGCTTGCCCTTGGAACAGTTGTCGGTGCCGCCGACGCCGTGCCTGGCGTAGGTCCAGGTGCCGGGCGCCTGCTTGTTCACCTCAAGAGAGGGTCCCGACCCGTCGTTGTCCTGGCCGACCCGCCAGGCGCCGTCCCGCGACGTCGGCTTCCCGGTCACCCCGAGCGCCTCGGCCAGCCTGACCACTTCACTCCGGGTGACCTCACCGCGCGCGTGGTACACGGCGGCCGACTCCGGGCCCTTGGGCAGCTCACCGGTCGCCCGGTACGTGACGCCGCTCGGGTTGGGCTCGCCCGGCGCGATGCCACCCGTGCCGCCGGTGCCGCCCGTACCGGTCCCGCCGCCGTTCTGCCGGTCGCCGGCCGGGTAGCCGTCCAGCGCGAGCGGCGGCGGGTCGCCGCCGTCCGCCGCGGGGGTCCCGTCGCCGCCGCCACCGCCGGACGCGCCCGACGCGAGGTACGCGCCACCGCCGCCGACCAGCAGCACGGTGGCCGCGACCGACACGACGGCCAGGCGGGACCGTCGCCGCTGCGGCTCGGCCGCCTCATGAACGGATCGCTCGGTGCTCACCGCATCGCTCCTTCGCTGTGCCGCTGTCCCTGGAATCCCACAGGTGAACGCCACCGGCGGGCTTGTCGTATCCCAGTTCCCCTTTACGGGGGACGGCGATGGGACGCAGCGGGGGAGCGCACGGTTCCCTTATGCGCGCCTGTGCTCCGCGGCCGGTCTCCGTCAGTCCCCGTACTCGGACATCTCGGAGAGCAGGCGGGCGGAGGCGGGCGGGACGCTGACCCCGTGGATCAGCGAGGGCGGCACGGGAGCGGCCGCGGCGACGGCGGGCACCACCCAGTGCGGCGCCATACGGGCACAGTCCCCGCGCAGCGTCTCCATGCTCTCCGGGGCCTCCGCCGTGGACGCGGCGCGACGCCGCAGGACGACATCCTTCGGGATAACGGTCATAACGGCACCGTATGCATCCGACCGCCCACGAAAAAAGCCCTACTATCGGGTAGTTTTGCCTCTTCAGGCACGGTGCCTCTACGGCATCTCGACCCGGTAGCGTGAACTGTCAATCCCCGCCTCTCCTCCACAGGAGCATCCAGCCGTGCGTATTGCAGTCACCGGCTCCATCGCCACCGACCACCTGATGACCTTCCCCGGCCGCTTCGCCGACCAGCTGGTCGCCGATCAGTTGCACACGGTCTCCCTCTCCTTCCTCGTCGACGCCCTCGACGTGCGCAGGGGCGGCGTCGCCGCCAACATCACCTTCGGCATGGGGCAGCTCGGCACCCACCCAATCCTGGTCGGCGCCGCCGGCTCCGACTTCGACGAGTACCGGGCCTGGCTCGACCGGCACGGCGTGGACACCGCATCGGTCCGGATCTCCGAGACCCTGCACACCGCGCGCTTCGTCTGCACCACGGACGCCGACCACAACCAGATCGGCTCCTTCTACACGGGCGCGATGAGCGAGGCCCGCCTCATCGAGCTGAAGACGGTGGCCGACCGCGTCGGCGGCCTCGACCTCGTCCTGATCGGCGCCGACGACCCCGAGGCGATGCTCCGCCACACCGAGGAGTGCCGCACCCGCGAGATCCCCTTCGCCGCCGACTTCTCCCAGCAGATCGCGCGCATGGAGGGCGAGGAGATCCGCACCCTCCTGGAGGGCGCCACCTACCTCTTCTCGAACGAGTACGAGAAGGGGCTCATCGAGTCCAAGACCGGCTGGACCGACGCCGAGATCCTCTCGAAGGTCGGCCACCGCGTGACGACCCTCGGCTCGCGGGGCGTCCGCATAGAGGCCGTCGGCCAGGACCCGATCGAGGTCGGCGTCCCTGAGGAGGAGGCGAAAGTCGAGCCGACCGGCGTCGGCGACGCGTTCCGCGCGGGCTTCCTCTCGGGCCTCGCCTGGGGCGTCTCCCACGAGCGCGCGGCGCAGGTCGGCTGCATGCTCGCCACCCTCGTCATCGAGACCGTCGGCACGCAGGAGTACGAGCTGCGCCGCAGCAACTTCCTGGACCGCTTCACCAAGGCGTACGGCCACGCGGCCGCCGCGGAGATCCAGCCGCACCTCGCCTGACGCTCACGAGCTCCGGCGGACCACATACGCGACGCCGTGGTCCGCCGGGCGCTCACCCACGTACTCCTGGCCCTGCGTCCAGCACCACGCCGGGATGTCGACCGCCGCGACCTCGTCGTCGGCGAGCACGGTGACCGTGCCGCCCACCCGCACCCCGCCGATCGCCTTGGCCAGCTCGATGACCGGCAGCGGGCAGCTCATCCCGATCGCGTCGACCGTCACGGCCTCCGCCTCCCCGCTCCCGCCCCCCGTCGGCGCCCCCAGGGTCTCCCGCACCCCGCGCACCACGCCGGGCAGCACATCGAGGAACCGCTCGACGTCCGCCTCCTCGGCCCCGGCCGGCAGCGAGACCCGTACGTTCCCCTCGCTGACCACCCCCATGGCCCGCAGCACATGGCTCGGCGTCAGCGTCGAGCTCGTGCACGAGGACCCCGACGACACGGAGAAACCGGCCCGGTCGAGCTCGTGCAGCAGAGTCTCCCCGTCGACATAGAGACAGGAGAAGGTGACGAGGTGCGGAAGGCGCCGCACCGGATCGCCCACCACCTCCACATCCGGCACGAGCCCGGGCACCCGCGCCCGGATCCGCTCCGTCAGCTCCCGCAGCCGCGCCGCCTCGGCGACGGCCTCGGCCCGCACCGCCCGCAGCGAGGCCGCCGCCGCGACGATCGCCGGGATGTTCTCGAACCCCGCGGCGCGCCCGGACTCCCGCTCGTCGACGGGACCCCGCACGGCGAACCGCACCCCTTTGCGTACGACGAGCAGCCCGACACCCGCGGGGCCACCCCATTTATGGGCGCTCCCGGTCAGCAGCGACCAGTCCCCGTCGACGGGCCCCCAGGCCAGCGACTGCGCGGCGTCCACGAGCAGCGGCACCCCGGCCGCCCGGCAGACCGCCGCCACCTCCGCGACCGGCTGCTCGGTGCCGACCTCGTGGTTGGCGGACTGCAGACAGGCGAGCGCGGTGTCCTCGCGCAGCGCGGCGGCGTACGCGTCCGGGCTCACCGCCCCGCCCCGGTCCACCGCCACTTCCGTCACCGCCCCGCCGTCGGACTCGTGGGCCGCCGCCGAATGGAGCACCGACGAGTGTTCGACGGCCGACACGATCAGGTGGCGTCCGACGCGCCGACGGCCGGCGAGCGCCCCCGAGATCCCCGAGTGCACGGCACGGGTGCCGGACGAGGTGAAGACGAGCTCGTCGGGCCGGCACCCCACCGCGTCGGCGGCCGCCTCCCGCGCCGCGTCGAGCAGCAACCGGGCCCGCCGCCCCTCCCGGTACAGCCGCGCCGGATCGGCCCACCCCTCATCGAGCGAGGCGTGCAGCGCCTGCCGGGCAACGGGATGAAGAGGAGCAGCGGAAGCAACATCGAAGTAGGCCACACGCCAACGCTAATCCCCGTGCCCCGGCCGCAAGGGGCAGCCCCGAAGGGGCGCCCCTCCAGGGGCGCGGGGAACTGCGCGACCGGCCACAGCGGACCCGCACCCGCGGACCGAGAGATTCCGCCGAGCTCGAAGGCGTCCCGACCCTCCGTCAGAAAGGGCCCGACGGCGCCCCGTCCCACCCTTCGGAGTGACCCGCGGCGCGTTAGGCACCCTCCCCGCGCGACCCCAAATAGCGTCCAGTAGGGTTTGGTCCGCATAAACATCCAAACCCCTGCCCGACGCAGGGCGGCGACCGACCAGCGTGGAGGCCGCAGCCGACCGCGCGGGCGAGACTCTCGGGAAGGCGCTACGTGAGTCCCAACGGCTCCGACCGCTCGTCGCGGCGCCCGATGCGGCGGAAGCTGCCGCAGGTGCTGACTGCGGGCCTGATCCTGGCGACCGCCACCGGTTGCACATACAAGGATTTCCCCCGCCTTGGAATGCCCACCCCGGTAACGGAAGAGGCTCCGCGGATTCTCTCCCTCTGGCAGGGCTCGTGGGCGGCAGCGCTCGCCACGGGCGTCCTGGTCTGGGGCCTGATCCTGTGGAGCGTCATCTTCCACCGGCGCAGCCGCACCAAGGTGGAAGTACCGGCGCAGACGCGTTACAACATGCCCATCGAGGCGCTGTACACCGTGGTGCCTCTCATCATCGTCTCGGTGCTCTTCTACTTCACGGCACGTGACGAGTCGAAGCTCCTCGAACTCGACGACAAGCCGGCCCACACGGTCAACGTGGTCGGCTATCAGTGGAGCTGGGGCTTCAACTACATCGAGGACGTTCCGGGTTCCGACAAGGACGACGCCAAGACGTCCAAGGACCTGGACGCCATTCCGGACCGTTTCCGCAAGGACTTCCCGGCCAACGCCGGCGGTGTCTACGAGGTCGGCACGCCCGGCGAGCGGAACCCCCAGAACGGCAACCCCGGACCGACCCTCTGGCTCCCCAAGGGCGAGAAGGTCCGTTTCGTTCTGACTTCGCGTGACGTCATCCACTCCTTCTGGGTGGTGCCGTTCCTCATGAAGCAGGACGTCATCCCGGGCCACACCAACGCCTTCGAGGTGACTCCGAACAAGGAGGGCACCTTCATGGGCAAGTGCGCCGAGCTCTGCGGCGTCGACCACTCCCGGATGCTCTTCAACGTCAAGGTCGTCTCTCCCGAGCGCTACAAGCAGCACCTCGAGGACCTCGCGAAGAAGAACCAGACCGGTTACATCCCGGCCGGCATTGAGCAGACGGGCCCTGAGAAGAACCGGGAGACGAACAACCTGTGAGCATCCTCAACGAACCCCAGGGTGCCGCGGCAGCACCAACGGACTCGTACGAGAACGAGCTGCCGGTCCGGCGCAAGCAGCCGGGAAACGTCGTGATCAAGTGGCTGACCACCACTGACCACAAGACGATCGGCACGCTCTATCTGGTCACGTCGTTCGCGTTCTTCTGCATCGGCGGTGTGATGGCGCTCTTCATGCGCGCCGAGCTCGCCCGCCCGGGTACGCAGATCATGTCGAACGAGCAGTTCAACCAGGCGTTCACGATGCACGGCACGATCATGCTGCTGATGTTCGCGACGCCGCTGTTCGCCGGTTTCGCGAACTGGATCATGCCGCTGCAGATCGGTGCGCCCGATGTGGCCTTCCCGCGGCTGAACATGTTCGCCTACTGGCTGTACCTGTTCGGCTCGCTGATCGCGGTCGGCGGGTTCCTCACCCCGCAGGGCGCGGCCGACTTCGGCTGGTTCGCCTACAGCCCGCTCTCGGACGCGGTCCGTTCGCCGGGTATCGGCGCGGACATGTGGATCATGGGTCTGGCGTTCTCCGGCTTCGGCACGATCCTGGGCTCGGTCAACTTCATCACCACGATCATCTGCATGCGCGCGCCGGGCATGACGATGTTCCGCATGCCGATCTTCGTGTGGAACGTGCTGCTGACCGCGGTGCTCGTGCTGCTGGCCTTCCCGGTCCTTGCGGCCGCGCTGTTCGCCCTGGAGGCGGACCGCAAGTTCGGTGCGCACATCTTCGACGCGGCCAACGGCGGCGCGTTGCTGTGGCAACACCTCTTCTGGTTCTTCGGCCATCCAGAGGTGTACATCATCGCCTTGCCGTTCTTCGGCATCATCTCCGAGGTCATTCCGGTCTTCTCCCGCAAGCCGATGTTCGGCTACATGGGTCTGATCGGCGCGACCATCGCGATCGCGGGTCTGTCCGTGACGGTGTGGGCCCACCACATGTACGTCACCGGCGGGGTACTCCTACCGTTCTTCTCCTTCATGACGTTCCTGATCGCCGTGCCGACGGGCGTGAAGTTCTTCAACTGGATCGGCACGATGTGGAAGGGGTCCTTGAGTTTCGAGACCCCGATGCTGTGGGCGGTCGGCTTCCTGATCACCTTCACCTTCGGCGGTCTGACGGGCGTCATCCTGGCCTCGCCGCCGATGGACTTCCACGTCTCGGACTCGTACTTCGTGGTGGCGCACTTCCACTACGTGGTGTTCGGCACCGTCGTCTTCGCGATGTTCTCCGGCTTCCACTTCTGGTGGCCGAAGTTCACCGGCAAGATGCTCGACGAGCGCCTGGGCAAGATCACCTTCTGGACGCTGTTCGTCGGCTTCCACGGCACCTTCCTCGTCCAGCACTGGCTGGGCGCCGAGGGCATGCCGCGCCGGTACGCGGACTACCTCCACGCCGACGGCTTCACCGCGCTGAACACGATCTCGACGATCTGCTCGTTCCTGCTCGGTCTGTCGATCCTGCCGTTCTTCTACAACATCTGGAAGACGGCCAAGTACGGCAAGAAGATCGAGGTCGACGACCCGTGGGGTTACGGCCGTTCGCTGGAGTGGGCGACGTCCTGCCCGCCGCCGCGGCACAACTTCATCACCCTGCCGCGCATCCGCTCGGAATCGCCGGCGTTCGACCTGCACCACCCTGAGATCGCGGCGCTCGGCCACATCGAGAACGACGGGCAGAAGGACACCGCGCTGTTCGGCGGCGACAAGGAGGCCGCGAAGTGAAGATCCAGGGCAAGATGTTCATCTGGCTGAGCGTCTTCGTCCTCGCCATGGCGATCGTCTATGGCGTGTGGTCGAAGGAGCCTGCCGGTACCACGGCGCTCTTCCTGGCCTTCGGCCTGTGCATCATGATCGGCTACTACCTGGCCTTCACGGCCCGGCGGGTTGACGCCTCCGCACAGGACAACAAGGAGGCCGATGTCGCGGACGAGGCCGGCGAGGTGGGCTTCTTCAGCCCGCACAGCTGGCAGCCGCTCTCCCTGGCCGTCGGTGGCGCGCTCGCCTTCATGGGTGTCGTCTTCGGCTGGTGGCTGCTGTACTTCTCGGCCCCGATCATCCTGATCGGCCTGTGGGGCTGGGTGTTCGAGTACTACCGCGGCGAGAACCAGACCCAGTGAGTCTGTAGTTCACGACCCGTGCACGAAGGGCCCGGACGCTCCTTGCGGAGTGTCCGGGCCCTTCGGCGTGCGGAGCATCTTCCGTCCCCCTTCCGGGTCACTCGGCGCGCCGGACTTGATGAATCTTCATACCGTGTGTTTATGAGCCACTCTCCGCGAATCCGCACGGTACTGAGCTGCACGACGCTGGTGGCCGCCCTCGGCGCGGGGGCCACGGCGTGCGGCAGCTCCGACGGCCACCCGCTCTCGGCGACGCCGTACGACGCGGCCGGCCAGATCGCCTTCAACGGCCCGGTGGGCAGTCAGAAGGCGGACCCGGACAAGCCCTTGGAGGTCACCGCCCAGGGCGAGGACGGGCGCATCACCGATGTGACGGCCACCGACGCCATGGGGCGGTACGTGGCGGGTGAACTCTCGGCGGACGGCGCCCGGTGGCACAGCACCACCCCGCTGGCGGCAGGCGCCCGCTACACCGTGCGGGTGAGCACCGAGGACGACGAGGGGTCACCGGGCCGCAAGGTCCTGACCTTCGACACCGACACGCCCGACAAGAAGAAGCGGCTGAAGGTCACCTTCGGCCCCGAGTCCGGCAAGTACGGCGTCGGCCAGCCGGTCACGGCCGCCCTCAGCGCCCCGGTGAAGGACAAGGAGGCCAGGGCGACCGTCGAACGCGCCCTCAAGGTCCGCTCGGTGCCCGCCACGGAGGGCGCCTGGCACTGGGTGGACAGCGAGACCCTGCACTACCGCCCGAAGGAGTACTGGCCCACGGGCGCGACCGTCCACGTCACCAGCAACCTCGAAGGCCTCAAGGTCAAGGACAAGCTGTGGGGCGGCGAGGCCAAGCCGCTCAAGCTGACCATCGGCGACCGGATCGAGGCCGTCACGGACGCCTCCTCGCACTGGATGACGGTCTACCGCAACGGCGAGCAGATCAACTCCATCCCGGTGACCACCGGAAAGCCCGGCTACTCCACGCGCAACGGCGTCAAGGTGGTGCTGGGCAAGGAGTACTCCGTACGCATGACCAGTGCCAGCATCGGCGCGTCGGACTTCTACGACAAGATGGTCTATTACGCGACACGGGTGACCGACTCCGGCGAGTACGTGCACGCGGCGCCCTGGTCGGTGGGCTCGCAGGGGGCCGCGAACACCAGCCACGGCTGCACCGGCATGAGCACGGGGAACGCCGCCTGGTTCTACGAGACCGTCCGCCAGGGCGACCTCGTGACGGTCATCAACAGCAACGGCGAGGACATGCCGACGTTCGGCAACGGCCTCGGCGACTGGAACATGGGCTGGAAGAAGTGGCGCGAGGGCAGCGCGCTGCTCACCGGCGCCAAGAACGGCCCCGCGGCGGTCGACGCGGCCAGGCTGCGGCCGCGGGTCTAGCGGCCCGGCAGAGAGCCCGTCAGAGGCGCACGAGAGGGGCCCGCGCCACGGCGCGGGCCCCTCTCGCGGAGATCAGCGGCCCCTCAGGCCTCGACAGCCGTCTTGGTGCGCAGCAGGGCGGCCAGGGCCTGCGCGAACTCCACCGGGTCGATCGGCAGGGTCACCGCGGCCTCCGCCCGGCTCCAGGTGGCCAGCCAGGCGTCCTGCGGGCGCCCGATGAGCAGCAGCACGGGCGGCGACTGGAAGACCTCGTCCTTGATCTGGCGGCAGACTCCCATGCCGCCGGGCGCCGACTCGCCGTCCAGTACGCAGACGTCGATGCCGCCCCGGTCGAGCTCCTTGATGACCGCGTGCGGCGTCGCGCACTCGATGAACTGGACCTGGGGAACGTCGGCGGCCGGCCTGCGGCCGGTGGCCAACCGGACTTGCTCGCGGGTGCTCGCGTTGTCGCTGTAGACCAGCACCGTGGCGGTCGGCTGCATTGTTCCTCCGATACTCGGGAACCGATGGGCGGATGCTACTCCTCCCGACACCCCGTCAACACCGGTTCGGAGAGGCCTCCGATGGGCCATCCGGGCAGGACACAGACCGCAGACACTCCGAACGGCACCCCCCGGGGTGAGGGCGGGATAAGCGACCGACATAATGTCGGTCGTGGCGACAGCAACGACAGTAGATACCGGGCACGCGCACCCGCCGGTCAATCGACCGAACCTCACCAGCGTCGGAACCATCATCTGGTTGAGTTCCGAGCTGATGTTCTTCGCGGCCCTCTTCGCGATGTACTTCACCCTGCGATCGGTGACAGGTCCTGATCACTGGAAGGAAATGGCTTCGGCCCTGAACTTCCCGTTCTCGGCGACGAACACCACCATCCTGGTGCTCTCCTCTCTCACGTGTCAGCTCGGCGTGTTCGCAGCTGAACGCGGTGACGTGAAGAAGCTCCGGATGTGGTTCATCGTCACCTTCATCATGGGTGCGATCTTCATCGGCGGTCAGGTGTACGAATACACCGAGCTGGTCAAGCACGAGGGCCTCTCGCTCTCGTCCGACCCGTACGGCTCGGTCTTCTACCTGACCACCGGCTTCCACGGACTGCACGTGACAGGCGGCCTGATCGCCTTCCTGCTGGTCCTCGGGCGCACCTATGCGGCCAGGAGGTTCACCCACGAACAGGCGACCGCAGCCATCGTCGTGTCCTACTACTGGCACTTCGTCGATGTGGTCTGGATCGGCCTCTTCGCCACGATCTACATGATCAAGTAAGCGGCAGGTCGCTCACGCGACGCATTCGAAACATTCCAGAAGCATCGACGCAGAAGATCCTGACACCGGGGTAATCCGTGAAAAAGCTCTCCGCACGACGACGCCATCCGCTGGCGGCGGTCGTCGTCCTACTCCTCGCGCTGGCGGCCACCGGGGGGCTGTACGCCGCGTTCGCGCCGGCGGACAAGGCGCAGGCCGATGACACCGCCCAGTCCCTCGCCATCGACGAGGGCAAGAAGCTCTACGCCGTGGGCTGCTCCAGCTGCCACGGAACCGGCGGTCAGGGCTCCTCCGACGGTCCGAGCCTGGTGGGCGTCGGCGCCGCCGCTGTCGACTTCCAGGTCGGCACCGGACGTATGCCGCTCCAGCAGCCGGGTGCCCAGGCGCCCAAGAAGAAGGTCATCTACAACCAGGCCCAGATCGACCAGCTGGCGGCGTACATCTCGTCGCTGGGTGCCGGTCCCTCGGTTCCGACCAAGAAGCAGTACAGCCCGGACGGAGCCGACATCGCCAAGGGCGGTGAGCTGTTCCGCACGAACTGTGCCCAGTGCCACAACTTCACCGGTGAAGGTGGTGCGCTGACGCACGGCAAGTTCGCGCCGTCGCTCGAAGGTGTCTCCCCGAAGCACATCTACGAGGCCATGCAGACCGGCCCGCAGAACATGCCGTCCTTCCCCGACACCACGATGCCGGAGAAGAGCAAGAAGGACATCATCGCGTACCTCGACGCGGTCAACGGCGAGAAGACCGAGAGCCCTGGCGGTCTCAAGCTGGGCGGTCTGGGTCCGGTCAGTGAAGGCCTCTTCGGCTGGATCTTCGGTCTCGGCTCGCTGATCGCGGTCGCCGTGTGGGTCGCCGCTCGGACCGCAAAGGCCAAGAAGTCATGAGTAGCCAAGAGATTCCAGAAGAGAACCTGCCCAGCAAGCAGGAGACCGAGCACGGCTCGGTGGCGACCGCGGAGGACAACCCGTTCGCCGACCCGGGGCTGCCGCCCCACGAGCACCGCGTCCAGGACATCGACGAGCGGGCCGCCCGGCGTTCCGAGCGTGCCGTGGCGTTCATGTTCACGCTGTCGATGATCGCGACGGTCGGCTTCATCGCCTCGTACGTGGCGATCCCGGCCGACAAGAGCGTCTTCATCTGGCCGATCGGTCACATCAGCGGCCTCAACTTCGCCCTGGGCACGACCCTCGGCGTGGCGCTGTTCTGCATCGGCGCGGGCGCGGTCCACTGGGCCCGCACCCTGATGTCCGACGTCGAGATGACCGACGAGCGGCACGAGATCGCGGCCGAGCCCGAGGTCCGCGCCAAGGTCATGGCGGACTTCAAGCAGGGTGCCGAGGAGTCGGGTTTCGGTCGGCGCAAGCTGATCCGCAACACGATGTTCGGCGCGCTGGCCCTGGTCCCGCTCTCCGGTGTCGTCCTGCTGCGTGACCTCGGGCCGCTGCCCGAGGACAAGCTCCGGCACACCAAGTGGGCCAAGGGCAAGATGCTCGTGAACATGAACACCCACGAGCCGCTGCGTCCCGCGGACGTGCAGGTCGGGTCGCTGACCTTCGCCATGCCCGAGGGCATGTCGGAGCACGACCACGACTTCCAGACCCAGATCGCCAAGGCCGCCCTGATGATCGTCCGGATTCAGCCGGAGAACATCAAGGACAAGCGCGAGCTGGAGTGGTCGCACGAAGGCATCGTGGCGTACTCCAAGATCTGCACCCACGTGGGCTGCCCGATCTCCCTGTACGAGCAGCAGACGCACCACGTCCTCTGCCCGTGCCACCAGTCCACCTTCGATCTCTCCGACGGTGCCCGAGTCATCTTCGGCCCGGCTGGTCACGCCCTGCCGCAGCTGCGCATCGGCGTGAACGAAAAGGGCTACCTCGAGGCGCTCGGCGACTTCGAAGAGCCCGTCGGTCCTGCCTTCTGGGAGCGCGGATGAGCACCACCACCACTTCCTCCAACGAACAGCGCAAGCAAGCGCCCGCCGGCGAGCGCGTCGCCGACTGGGCCGACGGCCGGCTGGGGATCTACTCCCTGGCCAAGGCCAACATGCGCAAGATCTTTCCGGACCACTGGTCCTTCATGCTCGGCGAGATCTGCCTGTACAGCTTCATCATCATCATCCTCACGGGTGTGTACCTGACGCTGTTCTTCCACCCGTCGATGAACGAGGTGGAGTACCACGGCAGCTACGTCCCGATGCAGGGACAGCTGATGTCGGAGGCGTTCAACTCGACCATGCACATCTCCTTCGATGTGCGCGGTGGTCTGCTGATCCGGCAGATCCACCACTGGGCGGCGCTGATCTTCCTCGCCGGCATGTTCGTGCACATGATGCGCGTGTTCTTCACGGGTGCGTTCCGCAAGCCGCGTGAGGTCAACTGGCTCTTCGGCTTCCTGCTGTTCGTCCTCGGCATGTTCACCGGTTTCACCGGTTACTCGCTCCCGGACGACCTGCTCTCGGGCACCGGTGTCCGCTTCATGCAGGGCGCCATCCTGTCGGTGCCGGTCGTCGGCACGTACCTGTCGATGTTCCTGTTCGGCGGCGAGTTCCCCGGCGGCGACTTCGTGGCCCGGTTCTACTCGGTCCACATCCTGCTGCTGCCGGGCATCATGCTCGGCCTCGTGGTGGCGCACCTGATCCTGGTCTTCTACCACAAGCACACGCAGTTCGCGGGCCCCGGCAAGAGCAACAAGAACGTCGTCGGCATGCCGCTGCTGCCCGTCTACATGGCCAAGGCCGGAGGCTTCTTCTTCCTGGTCTTCGGTGTCATCGCGGTCATCGCGGCGATCGCCTCGATCAACCCGATCTGGGCCATCGGCCCGTACCGCCCGGACCAGGTGTCCACCGGCGCCCAGCCCGACTGGTACATGGGCTTCGCCGAGGGTCTGATCCGTGTGATGCCGGGCTGGGAGATCAACCTCTGGGGTCACACGCTCGTCCTGGGTGTGTTCATCCCGCTGGTCATCGTCTTCCCGCTGGTCCTCGTGGCCATCGCCGTCTACCCGTTCATCGAGTCCTGGGTCACCGGCGACAAGCGCGAGCACCACATCCTGGACCGCCCGCGCAACGCCCCGACCCGCACGGCCTTCGGTGTCGCGTGGATCACGGCGTACATGGTCATGCTGGTCGGCGGTGGCAACGACCTGTGGGCCACGCACTTCCACCTGTCGCTGAACGCGATCACCTGGTTCGTCCGGATCGCCTTCTTCGTCGGACCGGTCATCGCCTTCATCGTGACCAAGCGGATCTGCCTGGGTCTCCAGCGGCGCGACCGGGACAAGGTGCTGCACGGCCGCGAGTCGGGCATCATCAAGCGCCTGCCGCACGGTGAGTTCATCGAGGTCCACGAGCCGCTCAGCAAGGAGCAGCTGCACACGCTCACCGCGCACGAGCAGTACAAGCCGGTCGAGCTCGGCCCGGCGGTCGACGAGAACGGCGTCAAGCGCAAGCTGTCCGGTTCGCAGAAGCTGCGGGCCAAGCTCTCCAAGGGCTACTTCGGGGAAGAGGGTCAGATCCCCAAGCCCACCGCCGACGAGTACAAGGAGATCACGAGCGGCCACGGCCACCACTGATCATTCCGGAGCTCTGAAGCTCTGACCTCCCATGGTCGCCACGGTAAGAGCCCCGTCCAGGCAATGGACGGGGCTCTTTGCCGTCCCCGGGGCTGGATAGGGTGGGACTCACCCCAAGTACACACGCAGACGAAAACCAGGAGCGGCTATGAACGCTGTGACCCCCGCAGGAGGCGACACCGCGGCGGGCCGTTCCTGGCCCGACGTACTGAACGGCCTGCTGGCGGGCCGGGACCAGAGCGCCGACGACACGGCCTGGGCCATGGACCGCATCATGCGCGGCGAGGCCACCGACGCGCAGATCGCGGCCTTCGTGGTCGCGCTGCGGGCCAAGGGCGAGACCGTCGAGGAGATCTCCGGTCTGGTCCGCGCCATGTACGCGCACGCCAACGTCATCGACGTGCCGGGCCCGAGCGTCGACATCGTGGGCACGGGTGGCGACGGCGCCAAGACCGTCAACATCTCGACCATGTCCGCGATCGTCGTCGCCGGCGCGGGCGCGAAGGTCGTCAAGCACGGCAACCGCGCCGCCTCCAGCGCGTCCGGCGCCTCCGACGTGCTGGAGAAGCTCGGCGTCAACCTCGACCTCACCCCGCAGCGGGTGGTCGAGGTCGCCGACGAGGCGGGCATCACGTTCTGCTTCGCCGTGAAGTTCCACCCGGCGCTGCGCCACGCCGGTGCCGCTCGCAGCCAGCTGGGCATCCGGACCGTCTTCAACCTCCTCGGCCCGCTCACCAATCCGGCCAAGGTGCGCGCCCAGGCGGTCGGGGTCGCCGACCCCCGGATGGCCCCCATCGTGGCGGGCGTCTTCGCCGAGCGGGGGCACTCGTCCCTCGTCTTCCGCGGTGACGACGGGCTCGACGAGCTGACGACGACGTCCACCTCCCGGGTCTGGGTGGTGCGGGACGGCGCCGTGCGCGAGGAGGCCTTCGACCCGCGGGACGTCGGGCTCGACCTGGTGCCCGTCGAGGCGCTGCGGGGCGCCGATGCCTCGTACAACGCGGAGGTGGCGCTGCGGCTGCTCGACGGGGAGAGCGGGCCCGTGCGGGACGCGGTGCTGCTGAACTCGGCGGCGGCGCTGGTCGCCCTGGCGCCCACCGACGAGCCGCTGGCGGAGCAGATCAGGGCCGGCATGGCGCGGGCGGCGCGGGCGATCGACTCGGGAGCCGCGAAGAAGGCCCTGGAGCGCTGGGTGGCCGTCAGCAACCGCTGAGAGCCGTCCTCAGGACGTGATGATGTGACGCAGGGCGCAGTCCGGATTCTGGACTGCGCCTTGCGCGTCGAAGATCGTGTGGCAGGATGCTGCACAGGTCATGAGTGACAGCGACTACGGCCCCGGCCCGCTGTCCGGCAACCCTCCGTCCGTGGCGGGGTGCCCCGGGTGAAGACCAGGTCGTACGCAGCAGGGCGTATGGCAAGCGCGGACCCCTCGCAACCCTGGGGTCCTGGTCCTCAAGGGAGCAGTCTCGTGAGCCAGCGAATGTGACAGGGCTTCCACGCCCCGCCTCCGCACACTCTTTTTCACCTTTCTCCTGCGCCGTCGACCGACGTCCGGCGCAGTGATCTCGCCTGCTTCTCACGGGAGTTCGCCATGTCTGTTTCCGCCGTTGCCGTCGACGCCTCCGTCTGTGCCCCGCTGCCGGTCCTCGGCCGGGACGTCACCGTTCCGCTGGTCACCGGCGGCGAGGTCAGCTACGCCGCGCTCGATTACGCGGCGAGCGCCCCGGCGCTGCAGCGGGTGTGGGACGACGTGGCCGCGTACGCCCCGTACTACGGCAGCGTGCACCGCGGCGCCGGGTACCTGTCGCAGCTCTCCACCGACCTGTTCGAGAACAGCCGGGTGGCCGTCGCCGAGTTCCTCGGCTGCCGCGAGGACGACCAGGTCGTCTTCACCCGCTCCACCACCGACTCGCTGAACCTGCTCGCCGCCGCCCTGCCCGCCGACTGCCAGGTCTTCGTCTTCGAGACCGAGCACCACGCCTCGCTCCTGCCGTGGCGGGACGCCCGGGTGACGTACCTGAACGCGCCGCGCACCCCCGACGAGGCCGTCCAGACCCTGGAGCGGGCCCTCGCCGACCGCGACCCCTACGGCCCGGCGCTGGTGTGCGTGACCGGTGCCTCCAACGTCACCGGTGAGCTGTGGCCGGTGCGGGAGCTGGCCGCCGCCGCGCACGCGCACGGCGCCCGGATCGTCCTCGACGCCGCGCAGCTCGCACCCCACCACCCCGTCTCCATCGGCGAGTTGGACGTCGACTGGGTCGCCTTCTCCGGACACAAGCTGTACGCGCCGTTCGGCTCCGGTGTCCTCGCGGGCCGCTCCGACTGGCTGCGGGCGGCCGAGCCGTACCTCGCGGGCGGCGGCGCCTCGCGCAAGGTCGCACGACGCCCCAAGGAAGCAGGCGGCGGTGTGGACGTGGAGTGGCACGACTCCGCGGCCCGCCACGAGGCCGGTTCGCCGAACGTCATCGGCGTGTACTCGATCGCCGCCGCCTGCAAGGCGCTCACCGAGGCGGGCTTCGACCAGCTCGTCGCCCGCGAGCAGTACCTGATCGCCAAGGTGCGCGAGGGGCTCGCCGAGGTGCCCGCCGTGCGGGTGCTCTCGCTCTTCGGGGACGACGCGCCGCGCGTCGGCGTCATCTCCTTCGTGGTGGACGGCTGGAACAGCTCGCACTTCGCCGCCGCGCTCTCCGCCGAGTACGGCATCGGCGTACGGGACGGCCTGTTCTGCGCCCACCCGCTGGTGCGCACCCTGCTCGGCAGCGAGCCCGACGAGCCCGGCGAGTGCGGCGCCCCCGAGGCCGCGCCCGGCGAGAAGTCGCTGAACGCCATCCGCGTCAGCTTCGGCGCGGGCACCCCCGACGAGCACGTCGAGCGTTTCGTGCGCGCCGTCAAGGAGCTGGTGTCGGACGGCGCGCGGTGGAGCTACCGCACCGAGGACGGGCGTTGCGTGCCGGACACCAGCGCCGCCGTCTGACCCGCGGGCAGCCGGCCCCCGGGCAGCCGTGAGCCGAGCTGGATCATCCGCAGGGCCCGCTCCGTCGCGTCGGTGAGGAACTCGCCGCCCCGGCCGAGCGCCTCCGTCAGCGAGACCGGAGCGGGCAGGATCGCGCTGTACGCGTCCACGCCCAGCGCGCGGACGGTGTGCGCGCCGTCCCCGATCGTGCCCGCGAGGACCAGGACGGGGCGCCCGGACCGCTTCGCGCGGCGCGCCACCTCGGCGGGGACCTTGCCGCGCGGGGTCTGGTGGTCCAGGGCGCCCTCCGCGGTGATGACCAGGTCGGCGCGGGCCAGCCGTTCGTCGAGGTCGAGCCGTTCGAGCAGCACGTCGAAGCGGGGGAGCAGCACGGCGCCGAGGGCGGCGAGCCCGGCGCCGAGGCCGCCCGACGCGCCCGTGCCGGGCCCCTCGAAGAGGTCGGTCCGCACGGGCAGGTCCCGCGTGAGGAGATGCGCCCAGTGTTCGAGGGCGGCCGCGAGCTGCTCGACCTGCTGGGGTGTCGCTCCTTTCTGGGGGCCGAAGACGCGGGCGACGCCGCGCTCGCCGCACAGGACGTTGAAGGGGTTGCAGGCGACGCGGATCTCGGTGTCCGCGAGGCGCGGGTCGAGGCCGCTCGGGTCGATGCGGCTCAGCCGCGTCAACTCCCGCCCGCCGTGCGGCAGTTCCCAGCCGTCCGCGTCGAGGAGACGGGCGCCGAGGGCCTGCAGCGCCCCCGCGCCGCCGTCCGACGTGCCCGAGTCGCCGCAGCCGACCAGGATGCGGCGGGCGCCCGTGTCGAGTGCGGCGCGGATCAGCTCGCCCACGCCGTACGTCGTGGTGGCGCCCGGGTCCCGCAGGTCGCGGGGGACCAGCGAGAGCCCCGCCACGGCCGCCATCTCGACGACCGCGGTGCCGTCGGGCAGCAGGGCGAAGTGCGTGCCGATCGGCTGGCCGACGGGACCGGTCGCGGGCAGGGCCACGAGCCGCCCGCCGCCCGCCGCGGCCAGCGCGCGGGCGGTGCCCTCGCCGCCGTCCACCAGCGGGATCAGATCGGTCTCGGCGTGCGGGACGACACGGCGTACACCGGCGGCGATGGCCTCGGCCGCCGAGCTCGCGGACAGGGACTCCTTGAAGCCGCTGGGGGCGATGGCGAAACGGGTCAGCATGACGGTCTCCAGGGGGATTCAAGGGCGGGTTCGGATTCAAGGGCGGGCTCAGCGGACGGGGACGCCGAGCAGCGGCCAGAGCGCCACGGCGAAGAGCAGGACGAGCGCGGCGGTCAGCGGCGCGAGGACCGCGGAGAGGCGCAGCAGATCGCGCGGGGTGTAGGTGGGGGTGCCCGGGATCTCGGCGAAGAGAGTGACGGGCTTCGCGGAGGCGGGCAGCGTGTGGCAGAAGCCGGCCGCGGCCGTGGAGGCCAGCGCGGCGGCCACCGGGTTGACGCCCGCGCCGACGGCCGCCGCGACGACCAGCGGGACAAGGACCGAGGAGCGCGCCGAGCGTGACTGCAGGACGAGGTGGGCGGCCGTGCTGACCGCGACCACCACGGCGAGGAAGAGCCACGGGGACAGGTCCAGGGGCAGCCCGGACACCAGCCACCTCGCCGCCCCCGAGTCGGCGAGCGCGACGCCCATCGCCATCGTCGCCGCCATGAAGAGGAGCAGCGACCAGGGCACCGTCTTGAGGGCGTCCTTGAGGCCGACCGTGCCGAGGGCGGGCGAGGAGGCCACGACCGCGCCGATCAGCGCGACGACGGCGGGCGGCACCTGGTGCAGCGGTTCGCTGCACCACAGGACGACGACGGTGGCGAGCAGCAGGGCGCAGCGCGTCTCGGCCGCCTCCCAGGGGCCGGTGACGGGCTGTTCGCTGTGCTCCTGGAGCTGGTCGAGGGTGATGTGGACCGGGCCGCGGCGGTCGGCGCGCCGGGTGGTCGTCAACAGGACGACCTCCGCCGCCAGATGGGATGACGTCATGGCGAGCGGCAGGCCGAGCAGCAGCCACTGAGTGAAGCCGATCCGCTCACCGGTCGCCTCCCACAGCACCGACACCGTGATCAGATGTGCTCCCGCACCGATCAGAGTCGCGACCGCGGAGAGAAGAATGACGGTCGGAAAGAGCAGCGCGAGCATCACGACCAGTCGCTTCCGGTCGGCGAGGACCTTGGCGAGCGCGAGGAAGACGGGCAGCGCGAGCGCGGCGCGCCCCGACGTCGCCGGCACCGCGAAGGCGGTCACGACCAGCGCCGCCGTCGTCAGATGGGTCAACTGCCGTACGCTGCGCGCCCCGCTGACCAGAAAGGCCGCGGCGCGCCCGGCGAGCCCGCTGCGCGCCACGGCCGCCGCCAGCACGAAGGCGCAGATCAGCAGCCACACCGTCTCGTCGCCGAGGGTGCCGAACAGGGTGTCGCTGCTGATCACGCCGGTCGCGGTGAGCGCGAGCCCCGCACCGAGCGCGATGTACGTGTCGTCGATCGGCGTGCCGATCCAGGCGCAGGTCGCGAGGGCGAAGACGGCGAGGGTGAGGCGGGCGTCGGCGCCGAGCCCCGGGAAGTTGCCGGGGACCGCGAGGAGGGCGCAGACGCTGAGCGCCGCGCAGAGGGTCACGGCCTGCCGCAGGTTCAAGGTCACGCGTTCAGCGTGGTGCGGTGCCGTGAGCCCTCAATGAGGCGAAGATGAAAGGAGTTTCACCGAGCCGACGCTGAGGTCGGTGAGTCAGGGCGCACGGTTCACTCCGGTCACTCCGGCAGCCGGTACCCCATCCCGCGCACCGTCTCCACCCGCTCCGAGCCCAGCTTCTTGCGCAGCGCGCGGACGTAGACGTCCACGATGTTGGAGCCCGGGTCGAAGTCGTAACCCCACACGTGGGACAGGATCTGCTCCCGGGAGAGCACCTGCCCGGGATGGCGCAGGAAAAGCTCCAGGAGGACGAACTCACGCGCCGTCAGATCCACCGTACGCTCCGCCGAACGCGCCCTGCGCGTCCGCAGATCCAGCGTGAGCTCCCCGCTGCGCAGCACCGTCACCTCGGGCGCACCGGCCGCCGTGCGCAGCCGCAGCCGCACCCGGGCGAGCAGCTCCTCGAAGCGGAACGGCTTGGTCATCCAGTCGTCGGCGCCGCCCTCCAGACCCGCCACCGTGTCCCGCACCGAGTCCCGCGCGGTCAGCACGATGACGGGCGTGGTCACGCGGGCCTCGCGCAGCCGGCGCAGGACCGTGAAGCCGTCCTGTCCCGGCAGGCCGATGTCCAGGACGATCAGGTCGAAGCCGCCGGTCAGGGCGTAGTCGTAGGCACTCTCGCCGTCGCCGACCACGGTGGTCGTGAAGCCGTTGGCGCGCAGGCCCTTCTCGACGAAGGAGGCGATGCGCTCCTCGTCCTCGACGATCAGTATCCGGTTCACTGCCGCTCCGCCCCTTCCGGCTGCCCCTGCGGGAGTACGAGTACGAAGGTGGCGCCTCCGCCGTCCGTGGGGCGCAGCTCGACGCGCCCTCCGTGGCCCTCGGCGATGGCCTTCACGATGGCGAGGCCGAGACCCGCCCCGGTGGCGCGGGAGCCGCGCCGCGCGGTGCCGCGCCGGAACCGCTCGAAGATCACCTCGGCGTCCTGCGCCTGCACGCCGGGGCCGCTGTCGGCGACGTACAGCTCGATGCGTCCCGCGCACAGCCGCGAGCCGATGCCGACCCGCTGCCCGGGGCCGGTGTGCTGGACGGCGTTCTGCGCCAGCTGCACCATCGCCTGGGTGATGCGCTGGGGGTCGAGGCCGGTCTCGGTGTCGGTGACCTCGGTGAGGTGCCAGTCGCGGTCGCCGATCGCCCGTGCCTTGACGAAGACGTCGGCCGTCAGCTCGGCGAGCTGCACCGGCTCGGGGGTGACGAAGTCGGGGCGCTCGGCCTTGGCGAGCAGCAGCAGGTCCTCGACGATGCGGCTCATCCGGTCCAGCTCCTCCGTCACGATGCGGACGGTCTCCTCGCGTTCGCCGGGCTCATCGCCCATCAGCTCCAGGTGGCCGCGGACGATGGTGATGGGGGTGCGCAGCTCGTGGCCCGCGTCGTCGACGAACTCGCGCTGGGCGGCGAAGGCCCCCTCCAGCCGGTCCAGCATGCCGTTGAACGTCTCGGCCAGGGCCGCGATGTCGTCCCTGCCCTGGACCGGGATGCGCCGGGTCAGATCCTGCTCGGTGAGCTGCGCCGCGGTCGTGCGCACCAGCCGCACCGGTTTGAGGATGCGGCCCGCGACCGCCCAGCCGATGCCGGTCGTCATCAGGAGCGCCACGCCGGAGATGGCGAGCAGCATGGCGAACACGTCGCCCGCCTTGGCCTGTTCGCGCGCCGGGTGGAAGGCCACGACGAACGCCGCGGCCGGGTGGCCCGCGCTCGCCTCGATCTCCACCTTCGCCCAGCGGACCTCGCCCCGGTCGCGGTGGAGCGTACCGGTGGCGTCGGGCGAGTCGAAGACGGCCTTCAGCGCGGCGGGGTCCTCGGCCAGCGGGTGGTCGATCCGCGGTTCGCGGGCCTGCTCCTTCTTGGCGGGCGCCCTGCCCGTACGGCCGACCAGCCCGAGGAGCTCCTCGTCGGGGTCGGCGTACTGCCGGGAGAGGAAGAGCCGCAGGAGCGGGTCGGGGGCGGTGAACCGCTCGCCGGTGTGCGGGTCGACGCCCTCGCGCGCGAGGTTGGTGAACTCGGCGGTCTCCTGGGCGAGGAGCCGGTCGATGCGGTGGTCGACGTCGCGGAGCAGGACCGAGCGGGTGGTGGCCGCCACCGCGGTGAGCGCGACGGTCATCACGACGAGCAGCCACAGCAGGATGCGGACACGAGCTGATATCCAGTGGCGCCGGGGCTCAGCCGTCGTCACCGGGGCCGTCGTCGTCGAGGTCGCCCCGGCCGTCGTCGTCGGAGTCGTCGCTGTTGCCCGCGTCGTGGCTGCCCCTGTCGTCGTTCGAGGGATGTCCGCCGGGCTTCTCACCGGACTTTTCACCGGGCTTCTCGCCGGGCTTCTCGCCGGTGTGCTCGCTCACCGGTGGCGGGGAGACCTTCTCGTCGCTCGGGGTGGGCCGTGGAGAGGCCGGCTCCGTGGACGGCGGGTCGCTCTGCAGCTCCACCTTCGGCGGGGCCTTGGGCTGCTCGGGGTTGTCCGTCAGGACGTAGCTGGTCGCGGCGATGCCGAGCGGGATCGCGACGACGGCGGCCAGGGCGGCCATGCGGTGGGAGAAGACCATGACTGCGAGGGTGGCCGCCGAGCCGCACCGCCAGGATGAGGCGCGGATGAAGAAACCTTCATGAACCCGCGCAGTCGGAGGGCGGCGCCCGGCCGGGGCGTGCCTAGGAGTCGAGACCGATCGCGAAGGCGGCTTCCAGGTCGTGCTGCGAGTACGTGCGGAACGCCACGTGCGTGTCGGTCGCCTCGACACCGGGGATCTTGCTGATCCGGCCGGGGATGACGTCGGCCAGGTCGTCGTGGCGCGGCACCCGCACCATCGCGATCAGGTCGTACGTACCGGTCACGGAGAAGACCTCGCTCACGGAGTCGAGCGCGGCGATCGACTCGGCGATCTCCGGAATCCGGTCCACGCTGGTCTTGATGAGCACGATCGCGGTGATCACGGCTGGCTGTCTCCCTCGATGGCCGGTGCGCTGCCTTGTCCCTGCACTCTAGCCCTCCGCACACTCCACCCCCACGCGAAGACGAACCCGAGCGAGAAGCCCACCAGGTGCGCCAGATAGGCCACCCCCGTGCCCTTCCCGCCCTGCCCCGCCGCAAGCCACTGCAGCGCCACCCAGAACGGCAGCACCACCCACGCGGGGAAGCGCAGCGGCAGGAAGAAGAGGAACGGGAAGAGGCTGGTGACACGCGCCCGAGGGAAGAGATACAGGAAAGCGCCGAGGACGGCGGAGATCGCCCCTGAGGCCCCCACGAGCGTCTGGTCGGAGCCCGCGTGCGCGGCCGCGTAGGCGAGCAGGGCGAGATATCCGCAGCAGACGTAGAAGAGCGCGTACAGGAGGTGCCCCATGCGTTCCTCGACCATGGCCCCGAACACGTACAGAAACAGCATGTTCCCGAGCAGATGGAGCCAGGTGCCGTGCACGAACAGGGCGGTGAACGGTCCGAGGGCGGCGCGCGGGGCGCCGCTGAACAGTTCGACGGGGACCACGCCCCACCGCTCGAAGTAGACCTGCTGCGCGCCGAGCAGCTGGTCGCCGGTGCCGTAGCCCGGGTTGAACCCGGACACCGGGGAGACGAGGAAGACCGCGCAGCAGACGGCGATCAGTCCGTACGTCACCGGGGCGGACCCTCCCGAGAGCAGCCGGCCCGCCTTCGTACCCCATGCGTGGATCATGGACAGAGCATGACGTAACGCCAGGAAACCGTACAGACCGCCTCGCCGCCGCGAGGTGCCCCTTACAGGCCTTAGGGTTACGGGCAATACGCACCATGGAGAACGAGGGAAAGCAGCCACGATGACGGTTCCCCTGCCGACCGCCACCACCCGGTGGCGCTGCACGCTGTGCGGCAACCTCACGCGTTTCGACGTGACCCGCACCTCCAAGGTCGTCGAGTATGTGCATCTCGACCTGGCCGGAGAGGCGAACGTCGAGGAACGCGAGGTGGTCAGTGAGAGCATCGAGTCGGTGCGCTGCCGCTGGTGCAACGCGGTGGATCAGGTGGAACTCGTGGACAGGCCGGGCACCGGCTCCTGAGGGAGCGGGCCCGCACAGCTAGTGGGGTGACGGATGGTGGAGAGCGCAGGCGGGGAGCCGGACGACGGCACCGCTGAGGTGCTCGACCGTCCGCTGCCCGACGGGGTGCGCAGGCGGGTCGTCCGGCTCGTCTCGGACGGCTTCGGCGGCCTCACCCTCGGCGAACTGCCCGCCCAGCTGCGGCAGTACGCGCGCTTCACGCCCACCCGGCGCGCGAAGTTCGCGGCCAACGCCATGGCGGCCGCGCTGGAGAACGACACGCTCTTCCGGCAGCGCATCGGCGAACGCCTCAGAGAGGTCCAGCCCGAGCTCGCGGGCGCCCTGGACGCGGGCTCGCCGCCGCCCGCCGCCGACCCCCTGGACGTGGCGGCCGCGGCCTACGTGCTGCGCCCCGCGGGGTGGGTGAAGCTGGTCACCGCCGCGGGCGAGGAGGCCCAGCGCGCCGACGCCGAGCGCGTCGACGACGAGACACGCGCCGAGCTGGAGCGGCTGCGCGAGGAGCTCGCCGCCGCCCGCGGCCAGACCAGGGCGGAGACCGAGCGGCTGCGCGCGGAGCTCGAGGCGGCGCGCAGGGAAGCCGAATCGATGCACCGCAAGCTGCGCGGCGCGCTCAGCGACGTCAAGCGTGGCGAGGCCGCGCTGCGCAAGGCCGCCGCCGAGGTCGAGGCCGCGCGCGCCGAGGGCCAGGCACAGGTGTCCGCCGCCGAGAGCGAGACGCGGCGGCTCAAGGCGCGGCTCGGCGAGACGGAGGCCGCCCTGGAGGCCAGCCGCCGGGCGGCGCGCGAGGGGCGCAGCGTCGAGGACATGCGGCTGCGGCTGCTGCTCGACACGGTCCTCGACGCGGCCCAGGGGCTGCGGCGCGAGCTGGCGCTGCCGCCCGTGTCCGTGCGGCCCGCGGAGACCGTGGACGCCGTCGAGCCGGGGCGGATGTCGCCCAAGGACATCGCCGCCCGCGCCCTCTCCGAGAACGACCCGGCCATTCTCGACCAGCTGCTCGCTCTCCCGCAGGCGCACCTGGTCGTCGACGGCTACAACGTCACCAAGACCGGCTATCCGACCATGCCCCTGGACAAGCAGCGGCTGCGCCTGCTCGGTTCGCTCTCGCAGCTCGCGCTGCAGTCGGGCGCCGAGGTCACCTGTGTCTTCGACGGCGCGGAGCTGGCCGCGCCCGTGCTGCTCGCGCCGCCGCGCGGGGTGCGGGTGCTGTTCTCCAAGCCCGGTGTCACCGCTGACGAGTTGATCCGTCAGCTGGTGCGCGCGGAGCCGCCGGGCCGGCCCGTGGTCGTCGTCTCGACCGACCGCGAGGTGGCCGACGGAATCGCCAAGGCGGGTGCGCGGCCGGTGGCTTCGGCGGTGCTCCTGAAGAGGCTTTCGCGGGGCTAAAGCGGTACTCGGCAACTCCTGGGACGTATGCCCGAATTGGGAGCCGTCGCGCGCGACATAGCGTCAGAAGATCATTACGGGCTGTGCGTTATCGGTAAAGAATGTTTCCCGCGACCGATTTTTTGCTGGTGTGATTTGAACTGATCACAAGAAGGTCACTAGGGTCAGCCCTCGAACCCCCGCTCGGTTGATCACCCATCCGGGGTGGCGGCGGTGGTACCCGCCCGCCGCGTCCCGGTAGGCGGCCGGAGGAAGAAGGAGCCGCCCGCGTGGCGTCCCACCGTCGACCCAAGCAGCCGAGCCGCACCCGCGTGACCGTGCTCACCGCGACCGCCGCCGCTGCCGTGGCCCTCACCTCGCAGGGCGCCGCCCAGGCCGCGCCGAAGCCGAGCAAGGACGAGGTCAAGTCCAAGGTCGACAAGCTCTACGAAGACGCGGAGCGTGCCACCGACAAGTACAACGGCGCCAAGGAGAAGCAGGAGAAGCTGGAGAAGCAGATCGGCGCTCTCCAGGACAAGGTCGCCGACGGCCAGGAAGAACTCAACGACCTGCGCGACGGCCTCGGTTCGATGGCCAGCGCCCAGTACCGCTCCGGCGGCATCGACCCCTCCCTGCAGCTCTTCCTCTCCTCCGACCCGGACAACTACCTCGACAAGGCGTCCACCCTGGACCAGCTGAGCAGCCAGCAGGTCGACTCGCTCAAGAAGATCCAGAAGAAGCAGCGGGACCTCGCGCAGCAGCGCAAGGAGGCCGCGGGCAAGCTCGACGACCTCGCCGCCACCCGCACCGAGCTCGGCAAGAAGAAGAAGGAAGTCCAGGGCAAGCTGGGCGAGGCGCAGAAGCTCCTCAACACCCTCAGCGCCAAGGAGAAGGCGGCCATGGCCGCCAAGGAGGAGCAGCGCGCGAGCCGCGCCGCCGACAAGCGCGCGGACCTCGGCGACGAGGCCCCCGCCTCCGGCCGCGGCGCCGCCGCCCTGAACGCCGCGGCCACCCAGCTCGGCAAGCCGTACGTCTCCGGCGGCACGGGCCCCAACTCCTTCGACTGCTCCGGGCTCACCCAGTGGGCGTACAACCAGGCCGGCGTCTCCATCACGCGGACCACCTACACGCAGCAGAACGACGGCACGCGGCTCGGCCGCGGCGAGCTCAAGCCCGGCGACCTGGTGTTCTTCAACAACCTCGCGCACGTCGGGCTCTACGCCGGCAACGGCCAGGTGCTGCACGCCCCGAAGCCCGGCGCCGTGGTGCGCTACGAGGCGATGGAGTACCTCGGCAACTTCCAGTTCGGCGTCCGCGTCGCCTGACCTCGACACGGCTGCCCACACCGCCCGAACGGGCGAATTCCGGTAACTCACGCTGACCCCACGCCCCGTTGATGACCTGCGTCTGAAGCGGGGCGTCGGGCTGTCCGCCCCCTTTCCCCACCCGTACGGGTCTTTGGCCCGCCGTGGCCGCACGACTACTGTCGGCGCGCATTCCCCCGGGACAGCCGGGGGTTCGTCAGCGGAAGGGAGAGCGGCTTCCCGTGGGGTTCCATCGCCGTCCCGCACAGTCCGGTCTCGACCGGAGCACACGCGTGACCGTCCTTTCAGCGGCAGCGGCCACCGCCGCGGCGGCCCTCGCCGCCGCACCCGCAGGTGCCGCGCCGCAGGACAAGCCGTCCGACACGCGCGCCAAGGTGGACCGGCTGTACGAGCAGGCCGAGCACGCGACCGAGCTGTACAACAAGGCCGACGAGCGCACGGACAAGCTGCGCGCGCAGGTCGAGCGGGTCAAGGACAGCGTCGCGCGCGGCCAGGAGCGCATCAACCGGATGCGCGGCGCGCTCGGTTCGCTGGCCGGCGCGCAGTACCGCTCCGGCGGCATCGACCCCTCGCTGGCCCTGCTGCTCTCCTCCGACCCGGAGGGCTATCTGGAAAGGGCCTCGGTCCTGGACCGCGTCAGCTCCCGGCAGGCGGGCGAGCTCGCCGACCTGCAGCGGGCCCAGCGCGGCCTCGCCCAGGAGCGCGCCGAGGCGGGCCGCAAACTGGCCGAGCTGGAGAAGAGCCGCACCCTCGTCGCCCGCCACAAGCGCACCGTCGAGCACAAACTGGCCAAGGCCAGACAGCTCCTCAACTCGCTGACGAGCGACGAGCGCGCCGCGTACGACAGGTCCTCGCGCACCGGCGGGCGCGGCGAGCTGCCGAAGGCCGGGGGCGCCCCGGCCTCCTCGCGGGCCGCCGCCGCCATCGCCGCCGCCCGGTCCGCGCTGGGCCGCCCCTACGTGTGGGGAGCCAACGGTCCGTCCGGCTTCGACTGTTCGGGCCTCATGCAGTGGTCGTACGCCCAGGCCGGTGTCGGTCTGCCGCGCACCTCGCAGGCCCAGCGGAACGCGGGCCGCCAGGTCTCCCTCTCCGAGGCGCAACCCGGCGACCTGGTGACCTACCGCTCCGACGCCAGCCACGTCGGGATGTACGTGGGCAACGGCCAGGTGGTGCACGCCCCGTACCCCGGCGCCCCGGTCCGCTACGACCCCGTCGGCATGATGCCGGTCTCCGGAGTGACGCGGATCTGACCGGCGGCCCGCCGCCCGCACACCGTACGATCGGGAAGGTGGCTGGTCACAGACGTGGGTCGTGGATGGTGGCGCTGTGCGTCGCGCTCTGCCTCGCCCTGCTGGCCGGCTGCGGCCGCGACCCGGTCCCTGACGCCGCCGCCGGCGAGGTGCGCGTACTCCTGGAGCGGCGGGCGCGGGCCGTCCTCGACGGGGACGAGAAGGCGTACGACGGGACCGAGCGGCCCGCGAAGGGTGCGCGGGACCTCTTCGAGCACGTCAGCGGCGTCCCGCTGGAGTCCTGGGAGTACCGGCTGACCCGCCTCGACCGCACCGGCGCCGAGGCCACGGCAACCGCCGAACTCCACTACCGCGTCAAGGGCTACGACCGCGCGCCGGTCACCGCCGAACGCACGCTGTCGCTGAAGCGCGACGGCGGCCGGTGGTACGTCACCGCGGAATGGCCCGCGAAGAAGTCCGGCCAACAGCTCTGGGACCAGGGGCGTGTGACGGCCGAACGCGGCAGGCGCAGCCTCGTCCTCGGCATCGGCCAGAGCCCCGCGGAGCTGCGCGCCCACCGTGAACTCGCCGACCGGGCGGTGCCCGCGGTGCGGGACGCCTGGCCGGGGAAGTGGCCGGAGCGGATCGTCGTCCTCGTGCCCCGGTCCCTGGACGGCATGGCGGGGCTGCTCGGGGCGCCCGCCTCCGGGTACCGGGGGATCGCGGCGGTCACCACGGGCGAGACGGGCGGCTCTGGGCGGGCGCCGGCCGACCGGATCATCGTCAACCCCGAGGCGTACGGCGTGCTCGGCACGTTCGGCAAGCAGGTCGTCCTCACCCACGAGGCGACCCACGTCGCGACCCGCAGACAGACCTCCGCGGCCACCCCGCTGTGGCTCTCCGAGGGCTTCGCCGACTGGGTGGGATACCGCGACACGGGGCGCACCCCGGCGCAGGCCGCGCCCGAACTGCGGCGCGCGGTGCAGCGCGGGCAGCTGCCCGGCGCGCTCCCCGAGGACGCCGACTTCGGCTTCGGCGGGGACGCCGCGAGGCTCGCGGGGGCGTACGAGGGCGCATGGCTGGCCTGCCGGATGATCGCGGAGCAGTGGGGCGAGCGGAAGCTGACGGACTTCTACCGTGCGGTGGGCGACCGCACGAAGCGGGCGGGCGCGGTCGAGGACGCGCTGCGGGACGTCCTGGACACGACGCCCGGGGACTTCACGGCGCGCTGGCGTACGTATCTGCGTGCGGAGCTCGGCTGATCTGCCCGGGCACCGGCTGCGGCTCCTTGCGCGGTTCCGACACGGTCTCCCGCCACAGGTTCCGGCAGGCCAGCAGGGCGGCGACGACCAGCAGGCCGTTGCGGACGAGCAGCAGGGACACGCCCAGCGGGTCGCTGACGACCACGTGCGAGAACCAGACGGGGAACTCCAGGAACGTCACGAACGTGGCGCCCAGGACCAGACGGGCGGGCACCTCCATCCGGCTGCCGCGGAACACCAGGCAGACGGCGGCGATCCCGACCAGCCAGAGCATGTACTGCGGGCTGATCACCCGGCTCGTGGCGGTGAAGAGCAGCACCGCCACGAACGCCGCGTCCGCGGGCGTGCTCGCCGACCGGACCCGGGCGCGCAGCCGCCACACCAGGAGCCAGCAGAGGGCCGCCACCGACAGGGCCTGCGCCACCGTGCTCACCAGCGGGACGTACGGGCCGAGGAATTCCACCGAGCCGTAGTTGAGCCGCACCTCGCCCCGCCAGCCGACGTACCGCCCGACGTGGAACACGAGGGCGCCGAGCGACTCCACCTCGGTGCCGCGGTCGCGCTGGAAGGTGAGGAACGCGAGCGCGCCCGGCATCGCCACCAGGAACGCCAGCGTGAGGACGGCGGCCGTGCCCGCGGCCGCCCGCCAGGCCCGCAGGGTCGACCGGCCGCGCGGCGTGCCCACGAGCAGCAGCGCAGGCCACACCTTGAGCAGCGCCCCGAACCCGGCGAGCACCCCCAGGACGCGCGGGTGCCGCGCCCCGGCGAGCAGCGCGGCGACCGCGACGGCGGCCACCATCACGTCGTAGCGGGCGTACACGGTGGGGCCGAGCAGGGCCACGCCCACCACCCACACCCAGGCGCCCCGCGGCGACTTGCCGGGCCGTCCTCCCGCGTACAGGAGCAGCGCGCACACCGCCGCGTCGCAGAGGAGGGCGAGGACGAAGAAGGCCGACGCGTAGTCGAGGAAGGGCAGCAGCGCGGGGGAGAGGATCGCGAGGGCGGCGGCGGGCGGGTACTGCCAGGTGACGTCGTCGAGCGGGAAGGTGCCGGTGCGCAGCACCTCGTACCAGCCCTGGTAGATGACGGTGACGTCGCTGGTCACGTCCGGTCCTGGGGCGGTGAGCACACGGCAGACGCAGAGCAGCAGGACGGTCCTGGTCAGGACCCAGACGGTCAGGATGCGCCCCATGAACGCCCTCGCCCCTTTTCTGATACTTCATTGTGATTAGGGGAGTCATGATGCCGGGCGGGGCCGGGCGAGGGCGAAGAGGCTGGGCCGTTCGGTACTGTCGTGCGCGATGCACAAGACCCTGATCGTCACGAACGACTTCCCGCCCAGGCCCGGTGGCATCCAGGCGTTCCTGCACAACATGGCGCTGCGCCTGGATCCCGAGCAGCTCGTCGTCTACGCCTCCACCTGGAAGCGCGGCCACGAGGGCGCCGAGGCGACGGCCGCCTTCGACGCCGAGCAGCCCTTCAAGGTCGTACGCGACCCCACGACGATGCTGCTGCCGACGCCGCGCGTCACCCGTCGCGCGGTCTCGCTCCTGCGGGAACACGGCTGTACGTCGGTGTGGTTCGGGGCGGCCGCCCCGCTGGGGCTCATGGCGCCCGCGCTGCGGAAGGCCGGGGCGGAGCGGCTCGTCGCCACGACGCACGGCCACGAGGCCGGCTGGGCCCAGCTGCCCGCCTCACGTCAACTTCTGCGCCGGATCGGTGAGTCGACGGACACGATCACCTATCTCGGCGAGTACACGCGCTCGCGGATCGCGGCCGCGCTGACGCCCGCGGCCGCCGGGCGGATGGTGCAACTGCCGCCCGGGGTCGACGAGAAGACGTTCCATCCGGGGTCCGGCGGCGACGCGGTGCGGGCGCGGCTCGGGCTGACGGACCGGCCCGTGGTGGTCTGCGTCTCGCGGCTGGTGCCGCGCAAGGGCCAGGACACGCTGATCCTCGCCATGCCGAGGATTCTCTCCGCGGAGCCGGAGGCGGTGCTGCTGATCGTCGGGGGCGGTCCGTACGAGGCGGAGCTGCGCAAGCTCGCGGCCGAGACGGGGGTCGCGGACTCCGTCCGCTTCACGGGTTCCGTTCCCTGGTCGGAACTGCCCGCCCACTACGGCGCGGGGGACGTCTTCGCCATGCCCTGCCGGACCCGGCGCGGGGGCCTCGACGTGGAGGGCCTCGGCATCGTCTACCTGGAGGCGTCCGCGACGGGGCTGCCGGTCGTCGCAGGGGACTCCGGCGGGGCGCCGGACGCGGTGCTCGACGGGGAGACGGGGTGGGTCGTCCGGGGCGGTGCCCCCGAGGAGGCGGCGGATCGGATCACCGCGTTGCTGGCGGATGCGGAGTTGCGGGCGCGCATGGGGGAGCGGGGCCGCGCCTGGGTCGAGGAGAAGTGGCGCTGGGACCTCCTGGCAACCCACCTTCAACAACTCCTGTAGCGCCTCAGGGGTTGCCCCCTGGCGGCCCGTCGGCGTCTGGCGGTTGTCTTGGGCTGGCCGCGCAGTTCCCCGCGCCCCTGAAAGCCGGGCTGCGCCCGCTTTCGTGGCGCGCCCAGGGGGTGCCCCCTGGCGGTTCGTCGGCGTCTGGCGGTTGTCTTGGGCTGGTCGCGCAGTTCCCCGCGCCCCTGGAAGCCGGGGCTGCGCCCCGCTTCCCCCACCACCCGCACCGCGCCCCTGAAAGCGGGCGCAGCCCGGCTTTCCAGGGGCGCGGGGAACTGCGCGAGCAACCACAAGAGACCGAAAGCCGCCCACCAAGCGCCCCCGTCACGGCGAGTGGGCGCAGCCACCACGAGAGACCGGGTGTCGCGAGGCAAGAGCCCCCCACGGCGAGTGGGCGGCACTGTTCACGCTACCCGCGGTAAATTGCCTCGATCTCGTCCGCGTAATCCTTCGCCACGACATTCCGCTTCAGCTTCAGCGACGGCGTCAGATGCCCCGACTCCTCCGTGAACTGGGAGGACAGCACACGGAACTTGCGTACGGACTCCGCCTTGGAGACCGCCGCGTTGCCGTCGTCCACCGCGCTCTGGATCGCGGCGAGGAGATCCGGATCGTCACGGAGAGAGGCCGCCGTCGAACCGGCGGGCTTCCCGTGGTCCGACGCCCAGCGCCCCAGGAACTCGTCGTCCACCGTCACCAGCGCCCCCACGAACGGGCGGCCGTCGCCGACGACCATGCACTCGGCGACCAGCGCGTGCGCGCGGATGCGGTCCTCGATCACGGCAGGGGCGACGTTCTTGCCGCCCGCGGTGACGATGATCTCCTTCTTGCGCCCGGTGATGCGCAGATAGCCGTCCTCGTCGAGCGTGCCGATGTCACCGGTGTGGAACCAGCCGTCGGCGAGGGCCTCCTCGGTGGCGCCCTCGTTGTTCCAGTACCGCGAGAACAGGTGCTCGCCGTGGAGCAGGACCTCGCCGTCGTCGGCGATCCGGACGACCGAGCCGGGCAGCGGCTGCCCGACCGTGCCGATCTTCTGGCGGTCCCACGGGTTGAAGGCCGTGGCCGCGCAGGACTCGGTGAGGCCGTAGCCCTCCAGGACCGTGAAGCCGATGCCGCGGAAGAAGTGACCGAGGCGCTCACCGAGCGGGGCGCCACCCGAGATCGCGTACTCCCCGCGGCCGCCGAGGACCGCGCGCAGCTTGCTGAAGACCAGCTTGTCGAAGATCTTGTGCTTGATCCGCAGGCCGAGGGACGGACCCGACGACGTGTCGAGCGCACGGCTGTACGCGATGGCCGTGTCCGCGGCCTTGTCGAAGATCTTGCCCTTGCCGTCGGCCTGCGCCTTGGCGCGCGCCGAGTTGTAGACCTTCTCGAAGACGCGCGGGACGCCCAGGATCATGGTCGGCCGGAAGGAGGCCAGCTCGTCCGTGAGGTTCTTGACGTCCGGCGCGTGGCCGAGCTTGATCGGTGCCATCAGCGCGGCGACCTCGACGAGCCGCCCGAACACGTGCGCGACGGGCAGGAAGAGGAGAACCGAACACTCGCCCGTACGGAAGAGGGGCTTCAGGCGCTCCACCACGTTGCCGCACTCGGCGAAGAAGCTGCGGTGCGTGAGGACGCAGCCCTTGGGGCGCCCGGTGGTGCCGGAGGTGTAGACGATCGTGGCCGGGTCGTCGGCGCCGGCCACCGCGCCGCGCTCGTCGACGGTCGCGTCCGGCACGTCGGCGCCGGTGCGGTGCAGCTCCTCGACGCCGCCCTTGTCGATCTGCCAGACCGTGTCGAGGGCGGGCAGCCGGTCGCGCACGGACTCGACGGCGGCGGCGTGCACGTCCAGTTCGACGACGCAGGCCACGGCGCCGGAGTCGCCCAGTATCCACTGGATCTGCTCGGCGGAGCTCGTCTCGTACACCGGCACGGTGACCGCGCCCGCGCTCCAGATGGCGAAGTCGAAGAGCGTCCACTCGTACCGGGTGCGGGACATCAGGCCGACCCGGTCGCCGGGGCGCACCCCGGCGGCGATCAGACCCTTGGCGGTGGCCCGCACATCGGCGAGGAAAGCCTTGGCGGTGACGTCCTGCCAGCGGCCGTCGACCTTGCGGCCGATGACGGCGACATCCGGGTGCTGCGCGGCATTTCTACGGACGATGTCGGTCAGATTGCCGTCCGCAGGGACCTCGTACAGGGCCGGAAGGCTGAACTCGCGCAAGACTGCTGCTCCTACATAGGGCGCCGGCGCCACGACGTTGTGTGCTGCGACGGTGCGGTCCAAGATCGGGCAGGTGCTCAGTCGAGTGGGGGCTGAGCACTACTGGACTGCCCGGACGTTACCCATCGGTATGGCTGGTTCGGTAGGGGGGCAGGGCCAGATGTTCGGTGCGTCACACGTCGTTCTGGTCTGAATCGCACAGTACGCCACGGTCTTCCTGACTCGGAAGTAACCGCAGGTCGCACACTGTCAAGAGCCCCTACCGCCCGTCGGGCGACCGTCCTAGGGTGATCGGCATGCCAGCTTTCCGGGTCAACGTGGTCAGTGACGTGCACGGCAACGCCGAGGGCCTCGCCCGCGCGGGCGACGGCGCGGACGCGCTCGTCTGCCTGGGCGACCTCGTGCTCTTCCTCGACTACGCCGACCACTCGCGCGGCATCTTCCCCGACCTCTTCGGCCCGGCGAACGCCAGCCGGCTCGTCGAGCTGCGCACCGCCCGCCGCTTCGACGAGGCCAGGGAATTCGGCCGGAAACTGTGGGCCGGCATCGACACCGACCGGAAGACGGCGATCGAGCACGCCGTCCGCAAGCAGTACGCCGAAATGTTCGCGGCCTTCCCCACCCCGACCTACGCCACCTACGGCAATGTCGACATCCCGACCCTCTGGCCGGAGTATGCGCGCCCCGGCACCACCGTCCTCGACGGCGAGCGGGCCGAGATCGGCGGCCGCGTCTTCGGCTTCGTCGGCGGCGGCCTGCGCACCCCGATGCGTACGCCCTACGAGATCAGCGACGAGGAGTACGCCGCGAAGATCGAGGCCGTCGGTGAGGTCGACGTCCTGTGCACGCACATCCCGCCGGACGTGCCCGAGCTCCTCTACGACACCGTGGCCCGCCGCTTCGAGCGGGGCAGCCGGGCGCTGCTCGAAGCGATCCGCAGGACCCGTCCGCGGTACGCCCTCTTCGGCCACGTCCACCAGCCGCTGGTCCGGCGCATGCGCGTCGGCGCGACGGAGTGCGTGAACGTCGGCCATTTCGCCGGGTCGTCCAGGCCCTGGGCCCTGGAGTGGTGACCACGCGGCGCGCGGTAGCCTTCACGCGGTACACACCCCTCTGTCCCGGACCGCATCTGGAGGAGCCACAGCGATGGCGGAACACACCAGCTCGAGCATCACGATCGAGGCGGCACCGGCCGAGGTCATGGGAGTGATCGCCGACTTCGCCCGCTATCCGGACTGGACCGGGGAGGTGAAGGAGGCCGAGGTGCTCGCCACCGACGAGCGGGGCCGCGCACAGCAGGTCCGCCTCGTCATGGACGCCGGCGCGATCAAGGACGACCAGACCCTCGGCTACACCTGGACCGGCGACAACGAAGTCAGCTGGACCCTCGTCAAGTCCCAGATGCTCCGCTCGCTGGAGGGCTCGTACCTCCTCAAGCCCGTCGGCACCGGCACCGAGGTCACCTACCAGCTCACCGTCGACGTCAAGATCCCCATGCTCGGCATGATCAAGCGCAAGGCCGAGAAGGTCATCATCGACCGCGCACTGGCGGGCCTGAAGAAGCGCGTGGAATCAGGCACGGCGTAACGAGGGGAAGCAGGGCGAAGCCCTCGCTTCCAGGGGCGCGGGGAACGGCGCGAGCAACCACCCACAACCGGCAGCCGCCCAAGCACCCCGCCCCCCACGGCGAGTGGGCGCCCCGCAACCCGCGCCCCGCGCTCCCGTACCGTTCCCCCTTATGCGCACCCTCCTCGTCACCGGCCCCGGCGGCTCCGGCCGAACCACCATCGCCGCCGCCACCGCGCTCGCCGCGGCCCGCGCAGGCCACCGGACCCTCGTGATCTCCGCCGACCGCGCCGACACCCTCGGCACGGCGCTGCGCACGGCGCTCGGCGCACCGGACGCGCACCCCGGGCTCACCACCCACCGGCCCGACGCCGAAGACCGCTTCCGTGACGACCTGCTCGCCCTGCAGGAACGTGCCGCCTCCGCCCTCGACCTGCTCGGCGCCGAACGGCTCGACGGCGAGGAGCTGACCCCGCTGCCGGGAGCCGAGGAGCTGGCCCTGCTGCGCGCCCTGCGCGACGCCGCCCGCGACGACACGTACGACACCGTCGTCGTCGACCTGCCGCCCACCGCCAAGGCCCTCGCGACCCTCGCGCTCCCCGAGCAGCTCCGCCGCTACCTGCGCCGGCTGCTCCCGCCCGAGCGGCAGGCGGCCCGCGCCCTGCGCCCCATGCTCGGCCGCCTCGCGGGCGTCCCGATGCCCGCCGCCTGGCTGTACGAGACCGCGGCCCGCAGGGAGGACGACCTCGCCGCCGTCCAGCGCGTGATCGAGGCCCCGACCACCACCGTCCGCCTGGTCGCCGAACCCGGCCCCGCGGGCGCCGACGCCGTCCGCACCGCCGCCACCGGCCTCGCCCTGCACGGCCTGCGCACCGACCTCCTGGTCGCCAACCGCGTCCTGCCGGACCCGACCTCCGACACCTGGCTGGCCGGCCTCTGCGCCCAGCAGCACAAGACGCTCACCGAGTGGGAGTCGGCGTACGACCGTGTCGGCCGGGTCCCCCACCTCGGCCACGACCCGCGCGGCGCCGACGACCTCGCCGCCCTCGGCCTCACCGCGCCCGCGCCCGGCACCCCGGACCCGGCTCCCTGGCCCGTCACCGACACCACCGCCGACGACGGCAGCCGCGTCTACGTGTGGCACGTCCCGCTGCCCGGCGTCACACGCGACGAGCTCGGCCTCGTCCGGCGCGGCGACGAACTCGTCGTCACCGCGGGCCCCTACCGCCGCATCGTCCCCCTCCCTTCCGCGCTGCGCCGCTGCACCGTCGCGGGCGCCGGGCTGCACGAGGGCGAGCTGCGGGTCCGGTTCACGCCGGACCCGGACCTGTGGCCGTCCGGACGGTGAACGCCCTACCGCCATTCGGGTAACGTCGAGTGGCATGAGCGATGCCACCGGGCACGAAGCCCCCGAAGCCGACGCCGACGCCTGGGAGCAGGCGTGCGCCGAGGATCTCGCGGCGGAGCAGGCCCGCCGCCGCGCGCAGTACGGTCCGCAGCCCGGCTCCGCGGCCGAGGAGCTGCGCAAGCTCGTCGACGCGGTCTCGGAGAAGCTCTCGGGACTGCAGACCCCGCTGCTCGGCGCGGTCGCGCAGGGCGCCGTCGAGCAGACCCTGAAGCAGGTCGTCAGGGAGGCGAAGGCCGTCGTCGAACCGGTCATCGAGCGCAACCCCGACGTCTTCGACCACCTCGCGGCCGCCGGCTCCGAGCTGCTCGCCGCCTACCGCTCCGCGGTCGAGGGCCAGGAGAGCCGCTGGACCCGCGGCGAGGAGCGCAAGGACGACGGTCCCGCGGCGGGCGAACACATCGATCTCGACTGACCCCCCTCGGGTACGGTGGGCCGTAGCGGGGCTCGATCGAACTGAGGGATTCATGGGACTCACCATCGGCGTCGACATCGGCGGCACCAAGATCGCGGCCGGAGTGGTCGACGAGGACGGCAACATCCTCTCGACCTTCAAGGTGCCGACCCCTGGTACTTCCGAGGCCATCGTCGACGCGATCGCCTCCGCGGTGGCGGGCGCACGGGCCGGACACGAGATCGTCGGCGTCGGCATCGGCGCCGCCGGATACGTCAACCGCCAGCGCTCCACGGTCTACTTCGCGCCGAACATCGACTGGCGGCAGGAGCCGCTCAAGGACGAGGTCGAGAAGCGCGTCGGCCTGCCCGTAGTCGTCGAGAACGACGCCAACGCCGCGGCATGGGGCGAGTACCGCTTCGGCGGCGGCAAGGGCCACCGCAACGTCATCTGCATCACGCTCGGCACCGGCCTCGGCGGCGGCATCATCCTCGGCAACAAGCTGCGCCGCGGCCACTTCGGCGTGGCCGCCGAGTTCGGCCACATCCGGATGGTGCCGGACGGTCTCCTCTGCGGCTGCGGCAGCCAGGGCTGCTGGGAGCAGTACGCCTCGGGACGCGCCCTCGTGCGGTACGCCAAGCAGCGCGCCAACGCCACCCCGGAGAACGCCGAGTACCTCCTCTCGCTCGGCGACGGCACCCCCGACGGCATCGAGGGCAAGCACATCTCGATGGCCGCCCGGCAGGGCGACGCCGTCGCCATCGACTCGTACCGCGAGCTGGCCCGCTGGGCGGGCGCCGGCCTCGCCGACCTGGCGTCGCTCTTCGACCCGTCCGCGTTCATCGTCGGCGGTGGCCTCTCGGACGAGGGCGAGCTGGTCCTCGACCCGATCCGCAAGTCCTTCAAGCGCTGGCTCGTCGGCGCCGCCTGGCGCCCCGAGGCCCAGGTCATCGCCGCCCAGCTGGGCAACAAGGCGGGGCTCGTCGGCGCGGCGGACCTGGCGCGGGAGCCGGATCCCGTCATGTGACCCCGTGGCGGGGCGCCGACCGCGCCGCGCACCCGTCCGCAAACGCCGGACGGGCCGGATCTCCCCGGCCCGTCCGGCGTTCGCGTATCTTGATCGCCATGCCGACGAGCCCGAGCTCCACGCTCCCCGACTCGCGCACCGAATCCGACGGTTCGGCCGTCATCCGGGTGCTCAGCTACAACATCCGCTCGATGCGCGACGACACCGCCGCGCTCGCCCGGACCATCGCCGCCTGCGCCCCCGACCTCGTCCTGATCCAGGAGGCGCCGCGGTTCTTCCGCTGGCGCAAGAAGCTGGCCCGCCTCGCCCGCGCCGCCGACCTGGTCATCCTCTCCGGCGGCGGCAGCGCGGCAGGACCCGCGCTGCTCTGCTCCCTGCGCGCCACGGTCGAGCGCACCGAGGACGTGCTGCTGCCGCTCACCCCCGGGCTGCACCGGCGCGGCTTCGCGACCGCCGTCGTGCGCTTCGGCGGCGCCCGCCTCGGCGTCCTGAGCTGCCACCTCAGCCTGCAGACCGACGAGCGGTACGCGCAGGGCGGGATGCTGCTCGACCGGCTCGCCGGGATGGGCGTGGACCACGCGGTCGCGGGCGGCGACCTCAACGAGCGGCCGGGCGGCCGGACGTTCCGCAGGCTCGCCGGGGGACTCCAGGACTGCTGGACCGCCGAGCCGTGGGGCGGCGAGAACACCTCGACCCCTGACGACCCGCACCAGCGCATCGACGCGATCTTCGCGACCTCCGGCATCGAGGTCCTGGGCTGCGGCGTGCCGTCGGACCTGCCCGGGGTGAGCGAGGCGGACCTGAGGGCGGCCACGGACCACCTGCCGGTCCTGGCCGCCCTCAGGGTTCCCCCCTCCCGGTGAGGCCCACGAGGCGAGCGCTCGCCATGACCTACGGGCGCTGCCTCACCTTGTCGACGATCGCCCACTCGACCGTGTGCGACAGCTGGACGTACGTCTTCTTTCCGTCGCGCGAGACCCGCTCGTCGCGGAAGCCCAGGAATTCGTAGGACTCCGCGTCGAAGATGAGGTACCGGCCCTTGAACTGGCCGGGGTAGGCGATCCCCACACCGGTACGCCCGGCGGAGTCCTTGATCCCTTCGACCGTCTTGACGCCGGGCACGAGCGCCAGCCCTTCGTAGGCTGCGGCGCGCAGGCCTTCGGGCAGCATCGGCGCCTTCAGGAGCTCGCCCAGCAGGAAGTAGGCCTGCCACCGGTCGTCCTCGGTGAGGTCGCTGATCGACCCGCCGGAGTCGCCCATGGAGACGATGGCAGGGACGAGCTTCTCGGGGTCGGTGGGCAGCTGCTTCAGCTCGTCCCACCTGCGGGGCGGCCACACGCCCTCGTTCTCGCCCAGGGGCTCCTCCCACATGATCTTGCCGAGCTCCATGCTCAAGGAGCGCTGTGAGCCGTCCACCGAGTCCCACATCTCGTCGGTGTACGTCCTGACCTCGCCGGTCCTCTGCTCCGTCTCCCTGATGATCCGCTTGGAGTAGATGAACTGGTCGTCGCGAGGCACCACGGTCCGCCGCTCGTGCCTGCGCTCCCAGGCGGCCGCGCCGTTGAGCACCTTCGGCGCGGCGACGTTGGCCACGTTCGGGGAGTCGGTGGCGGGCGGCTTGGCCTGCTGTCCTTCCTTCGCGCCGTCGACGGTGACCAGGACGGTCGCGGCCACCGCCGCCGTCACGAGGCCGGTGAGGGCGATGCGCAGCACGCGCCGGCGTCCGGGCGGCCGTACCGCTGCGGGCGGTTCGTTCATCGCGGCGAACAGGCGCACCCGCGCGCGGTGCCGTGTCTCGTCGTCCAGCGGGGGCGCCCCCGCCTCCCAGCCGCGCAGTTCGTCGAGTTCATTCATGGGCGTGTGCCTCCTGGAAAGCTGTCGGATCGGATCCGCCCAGTGCTTCGCGCAGTGTGCTGCGAGCCCGGTGCAGCCGTGACCTGACGGTGCCGACGGGCACCCCCAGCGCCTGGGCCGCCTCCTCGTAGCCGAGGTCGGCCCACGCCACGAGCAGCACCACGTCGCGATGGCGTGCGGAGAGCCCCGCCAGGGCCCGCGCCAGATCACCGCGCACCCCCTCGGCGCCCGCGCGGGCGATCACGCGGTCGGCGACCGGCTCCTCGTGGGGCACAGGCGCGGGCACCCGGGCGAGCGCCTTGAAGCGGCGCGCCTCGGCCCTGCGGTGCCGGCCGATGAGGTTGGTCGCGATACCGAACAGCCAGGGGCGGGCGTCGGCCCGCGCCGGGTCGTACCGGTGGCGCTGCTTGAAGGCGGTGGTGAAGGTCTCCGCCATCAGGTCTTCCGCCGCCTCGGGGCCGAGCCGGCGGGCCGCGTACCGGTACACGGAGTCGGCGTGCCGGTCGAAGAGGACGGCGAACCGCTCGGGCTCGTCCCGGGACCGCTCGATGGACCAGGCGTCACTCTGCTCGTGCTGCCCCGTTCGAAGGGGGACGCCGGGTTCGACGGTCATCGGGGCTCCTTTCGTTCGTCGATACGCCTCGAAGGCTTGGGCTCGTTCGGTGGTTCACCTCTTCTTCGCCGGTGGGCGGGATCGGGTTCCATCGGCGTCGCGACCTGCCTGCCGCGTCGTGCCGTGCATGCGCGTCGTGACATGCGGAAGGCCCGTCCGGAACACTTCCGGACGGGCCTCGCACGGGCTGGGTGGTTCAGACGACCGCGCCGCGTCCCGGGTCGTCGTCCTCCTCGTCGTCGCCGCTGTTCATCCGCATCACCAGCGTCGCGAAGCCACCCAGGAAGCCGCCGATGCCGAGCGTGGTCAGCCACCACGTCATCTGCCAGCCGAGCAGCACGGCGAGCAGGATGAGCAGCGGGCCGCCGAGCACCGCGAGCCAGGCGAACTTGGCCGTCACATCGGCCTCCGGCAGCGGCGGCGGCTCGGGCGGCACGAAGTGGCCCTCGTCGTCGGCGTCGAAGTCCTTCTCGGAGGGCTCGGGCGTGCTGTAGTCGCGCGGCCCGCCGCCCGCCGGCCCGCCGCCCATCGGCCCGACTCCGGGCGCGAACGAGACGGAGCTGCCGAGCGGCTTGTCGGTGCCGGACTTGTCGTCCGCGCCGGGCTCGGCGGGGCTCTTCAGCGGGCCGGGGCCGCCGGGGCCGTCCGCGGGGCCGTTCGTCTCCGTCTCCAGGAGTGCCAGGTCCTCGACCGACTTGAAGGGCTTGGCGCCCGGCGGGTCCGCGGGCTCCTCGCCGTACCCCGCGACGATCGCCTGCCAGGCGGCGTCCTCGTCCAGCGGCACCCCGTCGCCGGGGACTCTGCTCTTCTCCGGGCTCTTCTCCGGCTCGCGACTCTCGTCGCGGTCCGCCGCCTCGTGCTCAGCCACCGGTGGCCGTCCCTTCCTTGCCGACGCTGGGGGCGAGCCGGGCGATGAACGCGTAACTCTCGTCGAAGATCCGGTCCGCGTCGAAGTCCAACGTCGCGACGTGGTAGCTCTGTTCCAGCAGGATCTCCTTGACGTCCGTGGACGAGACGCGGCCGAGGATGCGGGCCGAGTCGGCGGGCGGCACCACGTGGTCGCGGGGGCTGTGCAGCACCACCAACGGCTGGGTCACCTGCGGCAGTTCCGCGTCGACCAGGCGGAAGAAGCGGCGCAGGGAGTGCGCGGCGTGCAGCGGGACCTTGTCGTAGCCGATCTCGACGGAGCCGGGCTTGGCGATGTCGCTCGCGATGCCGTTGGTCGTCGTCACGAAGTGCCGCACGACCGGGAGGGCGTGGGCCGCGACGCCGTGCACCTTGTTCCCCGGGTTGACCAGGACGAGGCCGCTGATCGCGTCCCCGTGCTTGGCCGCGAGGCGCAGCGCGAGCGCGCCGCCCATGGAGAGCCCGAAGACGAAGACCCGCTCGCACCGGTCGAGGAGGCCGCGCAGCTCGCGCTCCACCTCGGCGTACCAGTCCTGCCAGCCGGTGACCTGCATGTCCTCCCAGCGGGTGCCGTGCCCGGGCAGCAGCGGCAGCGAGACGGTGAGGCCGCGCTCCGCCAGATACTCGGCCCACGGGCGCAGCGACTGCGGGGATCCGGTGAAGCCGTGGCAGAGGAGGACGCCGGTCTCGCCGCCTTCGTGGCGGTACGGCTCGGCTCCGGGGAGGACCGGCACCTTCGGTCTCCTTCGTGAGAGGTGACGACGGGATCAGGGGGTTTCGAGGAGTACTTCACCGTACGCGACCGGACTGACACCGACCAGGGTCGTCGGGCCCATTGGCCGTACCCCGGGTTAAGGTCTGATCCACAGAAACAGGAGGCACTCGGTTTGATCTACGGCGCAATGAAGGTTGCCATCGGAGGGCCGCTGAAGCTCGGCTTCAGGCCCTGGGTGGAGGGCCTTGAGAACGTTCCCGCCGAAGGCCCCGCGATTCTGGCGAGCAACCACCTCTCGTTCTCGGACTCCTTCTTCCTTCCCGCGGTCCTCGACCGCAAGGTCACCTTCATCGCCAAGGCGGAGTACTTCACCTCGCCCGGCGTGAAGGGCAAGCTCACCGCGGCCTTCTTCAAGGGCGTGGGCCAGCTCCCGGTGGACCGCTCCGGCGCGCGCGGCGCGGGCGAGGCGGCCATCAAGAGCGGCATCGAGGTCCTGGAGCGCGGTGAGCTCTTCGGCATCTACCCCGAAGGCACCCGCTCGCCCGACGGGCGCCTCTACCGCGGCAAGCCGGGCGGCCTCGCGCGCGTGGCCCTCGCCACCGGCGCGCCCGTCCTCCCCGTCGCGATGATCGACACGGAGAAGATCCAGCCGCCCGGCAAGGTGATGCCCAAGCTGATGCGGCCCGGCATCCGCATCGGCAAGCCCCTCGACTTCCGGCGCTACCAGGGCATGGAGCAGGACCGCTTCGTGCTGCGCGCGCTGACCGACGAGGTCATGTACGAGATCATGAAGCTCTCCGGCCAGGAGTACGTCGACATGTACGCGACGGCCGCGAAGCGCCAGATCTCCGACGCGGCCAAGGCCGCCAAGGCGGCGGACGGCCACAAGGGCGCGACAAAGGGCGGGCACGGCGGGCACGGCGGGAACAAGGAGCGGTCCGGCTCCTAGCCGCGTCCGTTCAGGGGTGAGGCACACGGGGGGCGGGGGTCGGGGGACATGGCCGAGCGCGAGAAAGTCATGAGGATGTCGGTCGAGCAGCCGCTGTGGCGCGCGCTCACCGCGTACCGCGTCCTGACGATGCTGTACGCGATCGGCCTCTTCACCACGGCACACGAGAAGCTGGACCGGCCCTGGCTGGCCATCGCCTACTACGCGGTGCTCGCCCCCTGGACCCTCGCCACCCTGCCCCGCGTCGCGAACGCGGCGAGCTGCACCAAGCGGTTCCTCGTCGCGGACCTGACCATCGCGATCGTGGGCATCCTGCTCACGCCGCTCGCCGACTCGCAGCAGCGGATCGTCGACGGCGGCCCGACGCTGCCCTCCATATGGACGGCGGGCTCCGTCCTCGCCTTCGCGATCAAGGGCGGCTGGCGCTGGGCGGCCTCGGCGTCCCTGCTCGTCGGCGTCGCCAACGTGGTGCAGCGCGGCGCGTTCAGCCGCGACACCCTGCACAACGTCCTGCTCGTCTGCATCGCCTCCATCGCCATCGGCTACGTCGTGGAGCTGGCCCGCGCCTCCGAGCGCACCCTGGCCCGGGCCCTGGAGATAGAGGCCGCGACCCGCGAGCGCGAGCGGCTCGCCCGCGACATCCACGACAGCGTCCTCCAGGTCCTCGCCATGGTGCAGCGGCGCGGCACCGCCATCGGCGGCGAGGCCGCGGAGCTCGGCCGTCTCGCGGGGGAGCAGGAGGTCGCCCTGCGGACCCTGGTCGCCGGCGGCATGGTCCCCGCCTCGCACGTGTCGGAGGACATCGCGCAGGGCGCCGTCGTCCGCGCCGTCGAGGTGCCCGACGAGCCGGACGACGACGAGCCCCGCGATCTGCGCTCGCTCCTCGCCCGGCACGCGGGGGCGAAGGTGACGCTCGCCGAGCCAGGGGCGCCGGTGCTCCTCGGGCCGTCGGCCGCGCGGGAGCTGGCCGCCGCCGTCGGGGCCGCCCTGGACAATGTCCGCAGGCACGCGGGGCCGGACGCGCACGCCTGGATCCTGGTCGAGGACGAGCCGGACGGGGTGATCGTGACCGTCAGGGACGACGGCCCGGGCATCCCGGAGGGCCGACTCGCGGAGGCCGAGGGGGAGGGGCGCATGGGCGTGGCCCTGTCGATCCGGGGGCGGCTGCGGGACATCGGAGGCACGGCCGAGCTGATCTCGGTGCCGGGCCAGGGGACGGAAGTGGAACTGAAAGTGCCGCGCGAAGAGGCACGGGACACACGGGGGAAGGCAGGAAAGGCGAGATGAACGAGCAGCAGCAACGGCAGGAACCGGCCACCGCGGGGGACGCGACGGCGGTCGGCACGAACAAGGTCATGGTCGTCGACGACCACCCCATGTGGCGCGACGCCGTCGCCCGCGACCTCGCGGAGGCCGGCCTCGACGTGGTCGCCACCGCGGGCGACGGCGAGCAGGCCGTCCGGCGCGCCCAGGCGGTGGCGCCCGACGTCCTGGTCCTCGACCTGAACCTGCCGCTGAAGCCGGGCGTACAGGTCTGCAAGGAGCTGGTCGGCGCCAACCCGGCGCTGCGCGTCCTCGTCCTCTCCGCGAGCGGCGAGCACGCGGACGTCCTGGAGGCGGTCAAGTCCGGCGCCACCGGCTATCTCCTGAAGTCGGCGTCCACGGAGGAGCTGATCGACGCGGTGCGCCGCACGGCCGTCGGCGACGCGGTCTTCACCCCCGGTCTCGCGGGCCTGGTCCTCGGCGAGTACCGCCGGCTGGCCACCGAGCCCGCGGCCGGCACCCCGGACGACCCGAAGGCCCCGCAGCTCACCGACCGCGAGACGGAGGTCCTGCGCCTGGTCGCCAAGGGCCTGAGCTACAAGCAGATCGCCGAGCGCCTGGTCATCTCGCACCGCACCGTGCAGAACCACGTCCAGAACACCCTGGGCAAGCTCCAGCTGCACAACAGGGTGGAGCTCGTGCGGTACGCGATAGAGCGCGGCATCGACAGGCCCGACGACGCATGACCCCTCGTACGGGTGAAAGCGCTTGATCAACTCCCCTGCACAGCACAGGAATTGACCATTCGCACCGTCCCTGAGTGACCTGGATCACCATTAGCGTGACTCGCATCAGGTCACTGAGGCGAAGGGACTGTTCCATGGGGGCCAAGAAAATTGGCGTACTGACCGGAGGCGGCGACTGCCCCGGGCTCAACGCGGTCATCCGGGGCGTCGTCCGCAAGGGCGTGCAGGAGTACGACTACGACTTCGTCGGTTTCCGGGACGGCTGGCGCGGGCCGCTGGAGGGCGACACCGTCCGGCTCGACATCCCGGCGGTCCGCGGCATCCTGCCGCGCGGCGGCACCATCCTCGGCTCCTCGCGCACCAACCCGTTCAAGGTGGAGAACGGCGTGCGCCGCATCAAGGAGAACCTCGCCAAGCAGGAGGTCGACTCCCTCATCGCGATCGGCGGCGAGGACACGCTCGGCGTCGCCGCGCGCCTCACCGACGAGTACGGGATCCCGGTCGTCGGCGTCCCGAAGACCATCGACAACGACCTCTCCGCCACCGACTACACCTTCGGCTTCGACACGGCCGTCGGCATCGCGACCGAGGCGATCGACCGCCTGCACACCACCGCCGAGTCGCACATGCGCGTCCTCGTCGTCGAGGTCATGGGCCGCCACGCGGGCTGGATCGCCCTGCACTCCGGCCTCGCGGGCGGCGCCAACGTCATCCTCATCCCCGAGCAGCGCTTCGACGTCGACCAGGTCTGCGCGTGGGTGACCTCGCGGTTCAAGGCGTCGTACGCCCCCATCGTCGTCGTCGCGGAGGGCGCGATGCCCAGGGACGGCGAGATGGTCCTCAAGGACGGGACGCAGGACTCCTTCGGGCACGTCCGGCTCTCCGGGGTCGGCGAGTGGCTGGCCAAGGAGATCGAGGGGCGCACCGGCAAGGAGGCGCGCACCACGGTCCTCGGCCACGTCCAGCGCGGCGGCACCCCGAGCGCCTTCGACCGCTGGCTCGCCACCCGCTTCGGCCTGCACGCGATCGAGGCGGTGCGCGACGGGGACTTCGGCAAGATGGTCGCCCTCAAGGGCACGGACATCGTCCGCGTCCCGATCGCGGAGGCCACGGCCCGCCTCAAAACGGTGGACCCGGCGCTGTACGCGGAGGTCGGGGTCTTCTTCGGCTGAAGTGGAGCGCCCCGTAAGGGGCGCGGGGAACTGCGCGACCAGCCCACGACGGCCCGCAGACGAAGACGCACGAGGGACGGCCCCGGCCAACGCTCCGGGTGCCGTCCCGGGAGGCGGTACATAGACTCACGCCATGGAGATCCTCGCATTCGGCGTGCAGTCCGACGAAAAGCCGCTGATCGAGAAAGCCTTCGAGGGCCACCACGACATCCGCTGCCTCGACGTGTTCCTGAACGAGGACACCGCCCCGATCGCCGCCGGGTACGAGATCATCTCCTCCAGCGTCAACGCCACCCTCGACAACCGGGTGCTCCAGACCCTCGCCGCCGGCGGCACCCGGATGATCGCCCAGCGCTCCACCGGGTTCAACAACATCGACCTGCCGGTCGCCGAGCGCCTCGGCCTGACCGTCGCCCGCGTCTCGTCCTACTCGCCCTACTCCGTGGCCGAGTTCGCCTGGACCCTGGCGATGGCCGTCAACCGCCGCATCGTCCGCGCGAGCAACCGCACCCGCGACTTCGACTTCCGCCTCGACGGCCTGATGGGACGCGACCTGCGGGGCCGCACGGTCGGCGTGCTCGGCACCGGCAGGATCGGTGAGGCGTTCACCCGCATCGCGCACGGCTTCGGCATGCGGCTGCTCGGCTGGGACGTCGCCGAGAACCCCGCCTGCGTCGAGCTCGGCATGAAGTACGTGACGAAGGACGAACTCCTCGCCGAGGCCGACCTCGTCAGCCTGCACGTGCCGCTGCTCCCGGCCACCCAGCACATCATCGACGCCGCGGCGCTGCGCACGATGAAGGACGACGCGATCCTGGTGAACTCCAGCCGCGGCGGCCTGATCGACACCGACGCCCTGGTCCGGGAGCTGCGCGCGGGACGCTTCACGGGCGTCGGCCTCGACGTGTACGAGGCGGAGGCGGGACTCTTCTTCCTCGACAAGTCCCTGGAGGTCGTCGAGGACGACACGCTGGCCCGCCTCGTCACGTTCCCGAACGTCGTGGTCACCTCCCACCAGGCGTACTACACCGTGGACGCGGTGGGCCAGATCATCGACACCACGGTGCACAACGTCCTGGACTACCTGGCGGGCCGCCGCTCCGAGAACGTGCTGGTCCCCGCGGCGGCAAGCAGCTGACCGAGCAGCTCCCGCACGATCGCGGTGCCGCGCAGCGTCAGCACCGACTCCGGGTGGAACTGCACCCCCGCGAAGCCCGCCCCGCGCAGCGCGTGCACCTCGCCGCTCGCCCCGTCCCTGCTGACCTCCACGCCGTGCGCGGCCAGCTCCGCCGCCGACTCGTCGTCGCAGGACGCCACGAAGCTGTTGTAGAAGCCGACGGTCTCGGGCCGCCCGAACAGGTCGATGCCCGTCTGCGCGCCCTGGTACGGCACTTCCTTCCGTACGATCTCCAGGCCCAGCTCGGCCGCGATCAGCTCGTGCCCGAGACAGACGCCGAGCACGCCGTACCGGTGGCCGCGGATCACCTCGGCCGCCAGCGAGCGCAGGAACCGCATCTTCGGGTCGGTGAGGTCGGACGGGTCGCCGGGACCCGGGCCGAGCACGACGGGCCCCTCGTGCGCGAGCACCGTCTCCCGCAGCCCCTCCTCGTCGTACCGCCGCACCGACACCCGCAGGCCGGCGGAGCGCAGGACGTGCGCGAGCATCGCGGTGAAGGTGTCCTCGCCGTCCACGACGAGCGCGTGGCCGGTGAGTGCGCTCGCCTGCGCCTGCATCCGCAGCCAGAACGGCGCGAGCGAGGCACGCCGGCCGTCGAGGGCCGCCCGCACCCGCGGATCGTCGGCGAGGGCGGGCCGCGCGCTCTCCTCGTGCGGGCGCCCGGGGCGCACACCCAGGGCGGCCAGCACTCCGGCGGCCTTCGCGTGCGTCTCCGCGACCTCGCCCGCGGGGTCGGAGCCGCGCACCAGCGTGGCGCCCACCGGCACCCGCAGCCGCCCGGCCGGGGAGATGTCGGCGGTGCGGATCAGGATGGGGGAGTCCAGGGTCTGCGCGCCGCCCGCGTCCCTGCCGATGAGCGCGAGGGCGCCCGCGTAATAGCCGCGGCCACCGGCTTCGTGCCGCTCGATGACCCGGCAGGCGTTCTGCACGGGCGACCCGGTGACGGTCGCCGCGAACATCGTCTCCTTCAGGACCTCCCGCACGTCCAGCGACGACTTGCCGCGCAGCTCGTACTCGGTGTGCGCGAGGTGGGCCATCTCCTTCAGGCGCGGCCCGATCACGACGCCGCCCATGTCGCCGACGGTGCACATCATCTTGAGCTCCTCGTCGACGACCATCGAGAGCTCCTCGATCTCCTTGCCGTCGGAGAGGAAGGCGAGCAGGTCCTCGGGGGTGGGCCCGCCGGCGGGGTAGCGGTAGGTGCCGCTGATGGGGTTCATGACGACGGTCCCGCCGGACATCCGCACGTGCACCTCGGGGCTGGCCCCGACGAGCGTGCGGTCCCCGGTGTGCACGACGTACGTCCAGTACGCGCCCCGCTCGCCCACGAGCAGCCGCCGGAAGAGCGCGAGGGCGTCCGCACGCCCGAAGCCCGGGATCTCGCCCTCGTACGTACGGCGGATGACGAAGTTGGCGCCCTCGCCCCGGCCGATCTCCTCGCGCAGGACGCGCCCCACGATGTCCGCGTAGGCGTCGTCGGCCACGTCGAAGGCGCCGCCCTCGACCCGCACGTCGTGCGCGGGCAGCGCGGAGAGAGCCGCGTCGAGCGGGAGTTCGTACGTCTCCTCGGGAGTGAGGACGGTCAGCGGCGTGCCGTCGTCGCGGACGTCGAAGCCGCGCTCCCTGATCTGCCGGAAGGGCACGAGCGCGAGGCCCTCGGGGATGTCCGCGAGGCGGTCGTACGTGCCCGTCGGGCCGATCAGGACCTCGACCGTGTCGTGGTCGCGGCCCGGCGTGCGGCGGCGCAGCAGGGCGAAGGGGCGGTCGTCGGACAGGAGGTCGGTGAGGTGCGTGGGGTGCGTGAGGTGCATGGGACTGGTTCCTTCTCACTCGGAGAGGAACGGCCCGGCCCCGGGAAGTCCGGAAAACACTGAAGGCCGCCCCTCGGGCGGCCTTCGCGAGTCTGTGGCTACGCGCAGTCAGTGGGCCGCCGGATGAGCGGGCCACCACCAGTTACGAGTCGTCGTCTGCGCGTGCATGTCCCGCACCTTAGCGCATCATCAGGAGACCGAGGGCCTGGTCATCAGGAGATCGAGGCTCTCGTCGAGGTACGCGCCGAGGTGCGCGCCGGACGGCACGGCCGAGGGCACCGCGTGGCCGAGCTGGGTGTGGCCCAGATAGACGCTGTACGCGAGCAGTCCGCGCCGGCGCGCCTCCGCCTCGGGGAAGCCGAGGCCCGCGAAGAGCTCGGCGACGTACGCCAGGCGGCGCTCGGTCACCTTCCGCAGGGCTGCCGCCACCCGCGGATGCTCGGCCGTCGCCAGCAGGGAGACCTCCAGCGGGCCCGAGGCGGCGGCGGTGATGGCCTCGGCGAAGAGCAGCCGGATGCGCTTGCGGGGGTCCGGCTCGGTCTCGACGTGGCTGATCATCCCCTCCGTGTGGAGGGCGGCCCAGCGGTCGAGGGCGGCGTCGATGAGCGCGTCGCGGTTCGCGAAGTGCCAGTAGAAGCTGCCCTTGGTGGTGCCGAGGCGGACCGCGAGGGGTTCCACGGCGACGGCCGCGAGCCCGCCGTCGCCGATCGCCGTCAGGGCGGCGTCCGCCCAGTCGTCGGCGGTCAGCCGGGGCTTCGCCGCGGTCTTCTTCTGCTGCCGTTGCGCCATGTCCATACGCTACCGTACGGTGACCATACGCCAGCGTATGGAGGTGCGGCATGGGAGTCGTACGCAACGAGCACGAGCGGGTCGTCGAGGCGCCGGCGGAGGTGGTGGGAGCGCTCCTCGACCGCCTCTCGGCCGAGGACGACCCGGTCTTCCCCGTCCCCGCCTGGGCGCCGATGACCTTCGACCGCCCCCTCGGCGTCGGCGCGACCGGCGGCCACGGCCCGATCCGGTACTCGGTCACGGCCCACGAGTCGGGCCGCCGCGTCCGCTTCGCCTTCACCCCGCCGGGCGACGGCTTCCACGAGCTGACGGTCGAGCCGCGGGGAGAGGGGCGCTGCCTCGTGCGGCACGTCCTGGAGATGCGGCAGTCCGGCCTGGACCGCCTGCTGTGGCCCACGGCCGTCCGGCCCGTGCACGACACGATGCTCGAAGAGCTCTTCGACAACATCGAGCGCGCGGCGGCGGGCGGCTGCGCCAGGCCCGTCCGCTGGTCGCCCCGGCTGCGGCTGCTCAACCGGCTGTGGTGGCCCAGGCCGCTGGCGGTGGCGGTGCCGACGGAGGCCCGCCTGCTCCGGGCCTCCGTGGACCGGCCCGGCTACCGGGACGCGTACCGCATGGACCTGCGCGCCGGGCTGCCCCGCGACCCCGCGGCCTGGACCGGCGTCCTGCGCGACGCCTTCCCCGTCCTCGCCCGCGAGGGCGGCGAGCTGCTGATGGACGTGAACACGGCAGGACTGACGGCCCGCGCCTCGATCCTGGTCGACGATCGGCACGTCACCCTCAGCACGGCCGTCCGGGCGGACACCTGGCGCGCCAGGCTCTACTGGGCCGCCGTGCGGCCGGTGCACCCCTTCATGGCCCGCGCGATGCTCCGCCGCGCCCACCGCAGGCTCGCCCTCGCGGCACCGAGCGCCGGCGAGCGGGCGACGGGAACCGATCACTCCGCCGTGTCTGCTCCGTCTCACTTCGTGAGCGGATGAATGGACGGCACGCCGCACCACGTAATGTTGACGAGGTGACCGTGAACGCTAAGACCACCGCTACCGGTGGCAACACCTGGCGAAACCTGCCCGCGGCGCAGCAGCCCGAGTACCCCGATGCCGAGGCTCTGCGCGATGTGATCGCGGACCTCGAGTCCTATCCGCCGCTCGTCTTCGCGGGCGAGTGCGACCAGCTGCGCGCCCGACTGGCCTCCGTCGCCAAGGGAGAGGCGTTCCTGCTCCAGGGCGGCGACTGCGCCGAGGCCTTCGACGCCGTCTCCGCCGACCACATCCGGAACAAGCTGAAGACGCTGCTCCAGATGGGCGCCGTCCTCACGTACGCGGCATCCGTGCCCGTAGTGAAGGTCGGCCGCATCGCGGGGCAGTACTCCAAGCCGCGCTCCAAGGGCACCGAGACCCGCGACGGCGTGACCCTGCCGACGTACCGCGGCGACTCCGTCAACGGCTTCGACTTCAACGAGAAGGCCCGCGTCCCGGACCCCGAGCGCCTGAAGCGGATGTACAACGCGTCCGCCTCCACGCTCAACCTGGTGCGCGCCTTCACCACGGGTGGCTACGCGGACCTGCACCAGGTGCACGCCTGGAATCAGGACTTCGTGAAGTCGTCCCCCTCCGGCCAGCGGTACGAGCAGCTGGCCCGCGAGATCGACAACGCGCTCAACTTCATGAAGGCCTGCGGGACGGACCCCGAGGAGTTCAAGACCGTCGAGTTCTACGCCTCCCACGAGGCGCTGCTCCTCGACTACGAATCGGCGCTGACCCGCGTCGACTCCCGTACCGGCCGGCTGTACGACACCTCGGGCCACATGGTCTGGATCGGTGAGCGCACCCGTCAACTGGACCACGCGCACATCGAGTTCGCCTCCCAGGTGCGCAACCCCATCGGCGTCAAGCTCGGCCCGACCACGACGGCCGAGGAGGCGCTGCAGTACATCGAGCGCCTCGACCCCGACCGCGAGCCCGGCCGGCTGACCTTCATCGTCCGCATGGGCGCCGACAAGGTCCGCGACAAGCTGCCCGAGCTGGTCGAGAAGGTCACCGCCTCCGGCGCGACCGTCGCCTGGATCACCGACCCGATGCACGGCAACACGTACGAGGCGGCATCCGGTCACAAGACCCGCCGCTTCGACGACGTGCTCGACGAGGTCAAGGGCTTCTTCGAGGTCCACAAGGCCCTCGGCACCCACCCGGGCGGCATCCACGTCGAGCTCACCGGTGACGACGTCACCGAGTGCGTGGGCGGCGGCGACGAGATCTTCGTCGACGACCTCCACCAGCGCTACGAGACGGCCTGCGATCCGCGGCTCAACCGCAGCCAGTCCCTGGACCTGGCGTTCCTGGTGGCGGAGATGTACCGCGACCAGTAGTCCGATTCCGTACGTGCGCGTGGGGCGCGGATCCATGTGATCCGCGCCCCACCGGCGTATCCCGGGCTTTTGTGGACCCGACGTCGCGGGTAAGGTTAGGTTAGCCTCACCGATCAATCGGGACGGCGCTACCGATGAGTCCTGTCCGGGAGGTGAACCGCGTGTACGTCTGCAACTGCTTCGGGGTCACCGAGGCGCAGGTGAAGAAGCACGCGGCGGACGGGGCCTGCACCCCCCGCCAGATAGCGTCGGCCTGCAAGGCGGGCACGGACTGTGGTTCGTGCGTGCGGCGCATCCAGGCCCTGCTCGGCCGGGGCGCCTGCCCCCGCCGTGAGCTGGCGGACCAGGGAGAGCCGGTGCTCTCCGGACTGGACGAGACCGCCCAGCAGGCCGCCTAGCCCCAGCTCTCCGGGCCCTAGCTCTCCGGCTGCTCGATGAGCTGCGCGAGGTAGAGCGGCTCGCCCAGCTTCTCGACGAGTTCCAGCTGGGTGTCCAGATAGTCGATGTGGTGCTCCTCGTCGGCGAGGATCGACTCGAAGATGTTCGCGGACGTGATGTCGCCCTTGGCGCGCATCACCTCGATGCCGCGCCTGAGGCGGTCGATCGCCTCCACCTCGACCTGGCGGTCCGCCTGGAACATCTCGGTGACCGTCTGGCCCACCCGGACGTGGAAGAGCCGCTGGTAGTTGGGCAGACCGTCGAGGAACAGAATCCGGTCGGTCAGCACCTCCGCGTGCTTCATCTCGTCGAACGACTCGGACCGGGTGTACTTCGCGAGCTTCGTCCAGCCGAAGTTCTCCTGCATCTTGGCGTGGAGAAAGTACTGGTTGATCGCCGTCAGTTCGGCGGTCAGCTGCTCGTTGAGAAATTCAATGACCTCGGGGTCGCCCTGCATCGCAGAGGCTCCTTCCACGCGGTTGACTGGGCAGGTGCGCGCATCTTTGCACCGGTGTTCGGAGGGCGTCCAGTAAGTGCACGCTTAGTAGGAGTTGCCCGAATCCGTATCTGTCAGACTTCGTCTGGTCACGTCCACCGCCCCGGGTCTGTCAGGATGGAGGCATGGGTCAGCCGGCGGAACGCGCATCTCGACAGGCGGCGGAGCCGGAGCTTCCGCCGGGTCAGCGGCTGCAGCGCGGCTGGCCGGTAACGCACTACGGACCGGTGCCGAAGTTCCGGCCGGAGCGCTGGGAGTTCAGGGTTTTCGGCGCCACCGCCGACGGTGCGAAGCACTGCTGGACGCACGAGGAATTCTCCGCACTGCCGTACGACACCGTGGTCGCCGACCTGCACTGCGTCACGAAGTTCAGCATGCTCGGCGCCGAATGGGGCGGCGTGCCGGCCCGCACGCTCCTGGAGATCGCCCCGCCCGCGCCGAACGCCACCCATGTGATGGTCTGGGCCGAGTACGGCTTCAGCTCGAATCTGCGGATGGCGGACTTCGCCTCCGACCGCACGATTTTCGCCACGCACAAAGGCGGCGAACTGCTCACCGCGGAGCACGGTTTCCCGCTCCGGCTCGTGGTGCCCCATCTGTACGCGTGGAAGGGCCCCAAGTGGGTCCGCGGCATCGAGTACATGACCGCCGACCGCCGCGGCTTCTGGGAGGAGCGCGGCTATCACAACCTCGGCGACCCCTGGCGTGAACAGCGCTACTCGTACCAGGAGGAGCCCGGGGACGGCCCCGAGTTCTAGGGCCCGCCCCCCGCTCACAGGTGCTTCTTACAGGCTCCTGAGCCCCTTCAGGCGCGCCACGTCCGCCGCGTGTCCCTCCTTGCCGCCGGGCGTCTCGATGACCAGCGGTACGCCGTCGGTGGCCGGGTGGACCATCAGCTCGCGGAAGGGCTCCTCGCCGATGTGGCCGGTGCCGATGTTCTCGTGGCGGTCCTTGTGGGCGCCGACGACGTCCTTGGAGTCGTTGGCGTGCACGAGCTTCAGACGGCCCTCGCCGACCGTGTCCACGAGGAGGTCCAGGGTCTGCTTCATGCCGCCCGGGCCCGCCAGGTCGTGGCCCGCCGCGTAGATGTGGCAGGTGTCCAGGCAGATGCCGAGCTTGGGGTGGGCGTCCAGCGCCTCGAAGTACGGGCCGAAGTCCCAGGTGCGGGAGCAGAGCGAGGCGCCCTGGCCCGCGGTCGACTCCAGGAGCAGGAACGGGTCGTCGTCGTGCGTCAGCTCGTCGAGGAGCGGCAGCATCCGGTCGCGCACCTGCTGCAGGGCGACGGCACGGTCCCGGCCGCCGGTCGCCGAGCCGGTGTGCACGACGACGCCGAGCGCCCCGATCTCGCGGGCCCTGCGCAGCGAGTGGCGCAGGGACTCCACGGACTTCTCGACGGTGGCCTCGGTGTGCGAGCCGAAGTTGATGAGGTAGGGCGCGTGGACGTACGCCGGGATGTTCTCGGCGGCGCAGGCCGCGCGGAACGCCTCGTCCTGCTTCGGGTTGCCGGGCGGGGTGGCCCAGCCCCGCGGGTTGGCGACGAAGACCTGCACGGCTTCGGCGCCGAGGTCACGGGCGTACGACAGACCGACGGAGGCGAGTCCGCCGGCCACCGGGACATGGCCGCCGACGGGATTGCGGGACACTGCGTTGGGGGACTTGTTGCTGCTCACGACGTCAAGGGTGGCACGCGCGCGTGGATGCTCCCGAACGGTCCGGGGAGCGGGGCGAGGGGCAGGGCGGGGGGCCGGGCCCGGGGGCCCGGCGCCCGGCTCAGCGGATCGTGATGGTGATCGTCGAGTTCTTCGGCGCCTTGTCGCCGCCGTCCACCGACTGCTTCTTCACGGTGTCCCCGAAGATGCCCAGCAGGCCGCGGTCCTCGTCGACCTCGAAGCCCGCGCCCTCAAGGGCCTCCCTGGCCTCGTCGACGCTCATGCCGGTGACGTCCGGCACCTCGACCATCGGCGGGCCCTTGGAGATCGTCAGCGTGACCGTGTCACCCTCGGCGACCGTCTCGTCCTGGGCGGGGGACTGCCTGACGACGTCGCCCTTGTCCTCGTCCGAGTGGATCCGCGACGGGGCGATCTCGACCTTGAGCCCGGCGTCCTCCAGATCCTCGGTGGCGTCGGCCTGGGAATCGCCCCGCACGTCGGGGATCTCGACCGGGCGGCCCTTGCTGACGACCAGGGCGACGGCGGAACCCGCCTTGCGGGTGAAGCCCGCCCGCGGGTCCGTGCCGATCACGGAGCCCTTGTCGACGGTCTCGCTGAAACGCTTGGTGACCATGCCCGGCGCGAGTCCGGAGTTCTTGAGCTCCTTCTTCGCCGTGGCCAGCGGGAGGCTCTTCACGTTCGGGACCTTCACGGTCTCGGGGCCCAGCGAGATGGTCAGCGTCACCCCGTCGTTCTGCCGGATGCGGTCGCCCGCCGAGGGGTCGCTGTCCATGACCGTGCCGCGCTTGTCCGTGTCGCTGTACTTGCGCTCGACGTCCTTCACTTCGAGCCCGGCCTCGTCGAGCCGCTTCTTCGCCTGCGCCTCGGTCTTCGCCAGGAGCGGCGGGACCTCCGTGAACTGGCCGGAATTGATGTACCAGATGCCCGTGCCGAGGCCCAGGACCAGCAGGACACCGGCTATGACCGCGATCGTGCGGCGGCGCGGGTCGAACCGCCGCCGGGAGGCCGGGGCGGCGGCGGGCGGTCCTGGCGGTCCTGGCGGCGGAGTCGTGAGAACACTGGTGCGGTTCAGCGCGTCCGCACCGCGCTGGGCCTCCGGCTCGCCCTCCGCGGGCAGCGAGAGCTGCACGGAGCGCGCCGCGCGCGGGATCACGCTCGTGCGGTCCCCGGAGGTGTCGCGGTGCTCGTCGTCCGTCGGGTGCGCCTGCGGCGGCACGGCGTCGAGCTGCTCCTCGGTCAGGCCGGCCCGCGCCTCCCTGAGCTGCGCGAGGAGCGCCACCGCGTCGTACGGACGGATGTCAGGGGTGCGCGCGGTGGCGGAAGCGACCAGCTCGTCGAGCGCGAAGGGGAGTCCGGGGACGGCCGCCGACGGGGGCGGCACGTCTTCGTTGAGGTGCTGGTAGAGGACCTGGGCGGGGGAGTCCCCGGAGTGCGGCTTGGCGCCGGTCAGCATCTCGTAGAGCACGACGCCGCACGCGTACACGTCCACGCGGGTGTCCGCCGTGCCGTGCTCGATCTGCTCGGGGGCGAGGTACGAGACGGTGCCGAGGACGGTGCCCGTGGTGTTCGTGACGGTGTCCACCGCGCGGACGAGCCCGAAGTCGGCGACCTTCACCCGGCCGTCGTCCCCTATGAGGACGTTCTCCGGCTTCATGTCGCGGTGCACGAACCCGGCGCGGTGCGCGGCGCCGAGCGCGGCGAGGACCGGCTCCAGGATGTCGAGGGCGGCCCGCGGCTGCAGGGCGCCGCGCTCGCGCAGGACGTCGCGCAGGGTGCAGCCCGCGATGTACTCCATCGCGAGATAGACGTACGACCCGTCGGTGCCCTGGTCGAACACACCGACCACGTTCGGATGCGAGAGGCGGGCCACCGACTTGGCCTCGCGGATGAAGCGGTCGACGAAGGAGGCGTCGGCCGCCAGCGTCGGATGCATCACCTTGAGCGCGAGCACGCGGTCGAGGCGGGTGTCCACGGCCCGGTAGACCGTGGCCATCCCGCCGACCGCGATGCGCCCGTCGATCCGGTAACGGCCGTCGAGCAGCTGCCCGACGAGCGGGTCCTGAAGGGTCGTGTCCACAGAGGGAGTCTACGAGCAGGCACCGACACCCCGGCCGGACGGGCGCGTACACGGCACTACTGCAGCCGAGCTGTGACAGGTGACGGGGCGACCGTGCCCCGTAAGGGGCGCGGGGAACTGCGCGACAAGCCCCCACCGGCGGACAGCTGCGAGCGAACAGGCCCTCCCTGGCACGGCAAGGACGTCAGAACGCGGGCCGCTCCGGATCGAGCCGGGCCATGCCCTCCGAGGGAGAGGACGCCTCCGCGAAGTGCCGCCGCGGAATCCGCCCGGCCCGGTGCGCGAGCCGCCCGGCCTCGACGCCGTGCCGCATCGCCTCGGCCATCAGGACCGGCTCCTGCGCCCGCGTCACCGCGGAGGCGAGCATCACGCCCGCACACCCCAGCTCCATCGCGATCGCCGCGTCGGACGCCGTGCCCGCCCCCGCGTCGAGGATCACCGGCACGCGCGCGTGCTCCACGATCAGCTGGAAGTTGTGCGGGTTGCGGATGCCGAGCCCGGAGCCGATGGGCGAGCCGAGCGGCATGATCGCCGCACACCCCACGTCCTCCAGCTTCCGCGCGAGCACCGGGTCGTCGTTCGTGTAGGGCAGGACGGTGAAACCGTCGTCCACCAGGGTCTCGGCGGCGTCCAGGAGCTCGATCGGATCGGGCAGCAGGGTGCGCTCGTCGGCGATCACCTCCAGCTTCACCAGGTCGGTGCCGAGCGCCTCGCGGGCAAGCCGGGCGGTGAGGACGGCCTCGCCGGCCGTGAAGCAGCCCGCCGTGTTGGGCAGGACGCGGATGCCGAGCCGGTCGAGGACGGAGAGCACGGAGCCCTGGACGCCCGGGTCGAGGCGGCGCATCGCGACGGTGGTCAGCTCCGTGCCGGACGCGATCAGGGACCGCTCCAGGACGTCGAGGCTGGGCGCCCCTCCCGTGCCCATGATCAGGCGCGCGGAGAGGGTGAGCCCGCCGATGACGAAGGGGTCGTCTGCCATGGTGGTTCAGCCTCCCTGGACGGCGGTGAGAATTTCGACGCGGTCGCCCGCGGCGAGCGTCGTGGTGGACCACTGCGCGCGCGGGACGACGGTTTCGTTGACGGCGGCGGCGACACCGGAGTGCGCCGAGGAGAGGGTGGCCACGACGGCTTCGAGCGTGGTGCCCGAGGCCACGTCGCGTGCTTCCCCATTGACGGAAACGGCGAAGGGCGTGCTCATGCGTGCTGCTCCGTGAAGTGCGGCGTGGCGGGAGGGGGTACGGGGGCGGGCCCGGCGAAGCGGCGCGGGGTGAACGGACGCGCCACGTCCGGCAGTTCACCGGTGGTCAGGGCGTGCGCCATGACGTCCCCCGTGAGGGGCGTCAGCAGGACGCCGTTGCGGTGGTGGCCGGTGGCCAGGTGGAGTCCGGCGAGCCGCGTCGGGCCGAGCAGCGGCGCGTTGTCGGGGGAGCCGGGGCGCAGGCCCGCGCGGGTCTCGGTCAGCGGCAGTTCCGTGATGCCGGGGACCAGTTCGTGCGCGTCCCGCAGGAGTTCGTAGACGCCCCCGGCGGTCACCGTGGTGTCCCAGCCGAGCTCCTCGCTGGTCGCGCCGACGACGAGCTCGCCGTTCTCGCGCGGCACGAGGTAGACGTGGCTGCCGCGCACCACGGCCCGCACGGTGCGGCTCAGGAACGGCGCGTACGGCTTCGGCACCGTCAGCCGCAGAACCTGGCCCTTCACGGGCCGCACGGGCGGCAGGACGTCCTCCGGGACACCCCCGAGGCGCCCGCTGAGGCTGCCCGCCGCGAGCACGGTCAGGCCCGCGCCCAGCTCGGTGCCGTCCGCGAGGACGACGCCGCACGCCCGGTCGCGTACGACCGAGAGGCGCTCGGCCCACGCGCGGTGGAAGGCCACACCGGCCCGCTCGCAGGCCACCACGAGCGCCGCCGCGAGCCTGCGCGGGTCGACCTGGTGGTCGCCGTCGACCCGCAGCCCGCCGCGTACGCCCGGAGCGAGCATCGGTTCGAGACGGCGGCACTCGCGGCCGCTCAGCCACTCGGACTCCAGCCCCGAACGGCGCTGCAGGGCGTGCAGTTCGCGCAGATGTGCGCGGTCGTCCGAGTCGAGCGCGACGGCGAGCGTGCCGCACGCGCGATAGCCGAGGTCCTGGCCGCTCGCCTCGGTCAGCTCGGCGGCGAAGGCGGGGTAGCGGCGGGCGGACTCGACGTTGATGCCGAGCAGCGTCTGCTCGCCGTAGTGGAGTTCGGTGACGGCGGCCAGCATGCCCGCCGCGACCTGCGCGGCGCCCCCGCCCGGCGCGGGGTCGACGAGCGCGACGGAAAGCCCGCGCTGGGCGGCCCGCCAGGCCGTGACCAGGCCGATGACGCCGCCTCCGACGACAAGGACGTCAGAGGTGGCGGATGGTGGTGTCGTACGTGGATGCATGGGCGTCCAGCCCCTCCCTTCGCCGGCATGACCCGGATCAGGTTCGTACGGTCGGAGGCCGTCCCAGCCTCCCTCTCAGCCCGGTGCGCCCGGGCTCCCGCGAGTGCTCTGCACCGGCCACCCTAGCCCGTCGCTTCGCGCGGCAGTAGGGGAGCTGTCCGGGTATGGGCGGTGACGGTGTGTCAGAGATCTCCCCGCAGCCATCTGAGGCCGCCACGGGCCGCCGCCCTACAGTGATCGGGTGAGCGAGCAGCAGAGGCAGAGCGGAAATCAGCGGCACGCGGAGCGGCGCGTCGTCATCGTCGGAGCCGGCATGGCCGGGGTGCAGACCGCGGTGGCCCTGCGGGAACAGGGGTTCGCCGGCCCGGTCACCCTCGTCGGGGCGGAGCCGCACCAGCCGTACGACAGGCCGCCGCTGTCCAAGGCGGTGCTGCTCGGCAAGGCGGAGGGCTCCGCCTTCGACATCGACTTCGAGGCGCTCGGCATCGAGCTGGTCCTGGGCCGCGCGGTCACCGGCGTGCGCCCCGCCGACCACGAGCTGGACACCGCAGAGGGCCCCCTCGCGTACGACGTGCTGGTCCTCGCGACCGGCGCCGAGCCGATCCGGCTGCCCGGCACCGAGGGAGTCCCAGGCGTCCACCTCCTGCGCACCCTGGACGACGCCGAGCGGCTGCGCCCGGTCCTCGCCGAGCAGCAGGAGGTCGTGGTCGTCGGGGCGGGCTGGATCGGCGCGGAGTTCGCGACCGCCGCGCGCGAGGCGGGCTGTTCCGTCACCGTGGTCGAGGCCGCCGCACGGCCGCTCGCCGGAGCGCTGCCCGAGGAGGTCGCGGCCCCCATGACGGGCTGGTACGCGGACTCCGGAGCGGTCCTGCGCACCCACGCGCGCGTGGAGCGTGTCGAGCCGGGCACGGTCGTCCTGTCCGACGGGACCCGGCTGCCCGCGGGCGCCGTCGTCGTCGGCATCGGGGCGCGGCCCGCGACGGCCTGGCTGGCCGGCTCCGACATCGAGCTGGGCAGCCACAGGGAGGTCGTGGCCGACGACGGCCTGCGCACCTCGGCGCCCGACGTGTACGCGGTCGGCGACTGCTCCTCCTTCCCTTCGGGAAGGTACGGCGAGCGTCTGCTCGTGCACCACTGGGACAACGCGCTGCAGGGCCCGCGGACGGTGGCGGCGAACATCATCGGTGAGACCCCCGCGGCGTACGACCCCGTGCCGTACTTCTGGTCGGAGCAGTTCGGCCGCTTCGTGCAGTACGCGGGCCACCACGCCTCGGCGGACGAGCTGGTGTGGCGCGGCGACCCGACGGGTGTGGCCTGGTCGGTGTGCTGGCTGCGGGAGGGCGCCCTGGTGGCGGTCCTCGCGGTGGGCCGCCCCAGGGACCTGGCCCAGGGCCGCAAGCTGATCGAGTCGGGCGCCCGTCTCGACCCCACGCTGACGGCGGACCCCGCGGTCCCCTTGAAGAAGGCGGTCCGGTAGCCGGACGGCCGCCGTCCGGTGCGTGTCACCGGCCAGAGATACGCTGGGACGGTGACCGAGATTGACGCAAAGACTGACGCTCTTGTCCCCGCCTGGCTGCACCTCCCCGACATCGCGGAAATGCTCGATGTCGAGGTGACCCGCGTGCGCCAGCTGGTCAAGGAGGGCCAGCTGATCGCCGTACGCCGTGGGGAGAACCGGGCGCTCCAGGTGCCCGCCGCCTTCATCGACGGCGACAAGGTCGTCAAGGGCCTGGCCGGCACCCTGACGCTCCTGAGGGACGACGGCTTCTCCGACGAGGAGATGCTCGAATGGCTCTTCACCCCCGACCCGAGCCTGCCCGGCACCCCCGTGCAGGCACTGGGCGAGAATCGCGGCACGGAGGTGAAGCGCCGCGCCCAGGCGCTCGCCGTCTGAGCAGGCGCAAGACCGTCTGACCTGCACAACCGTCCGGTGAACCGGACGACACACCGTCCGGTGTGCCGGGGCGCCGCGTGACGCCACGCGGCGGCCCGGCACACCACCGACAACGGGGGGACTTCTCCATGGCCGTCGACCACCGCACCCGGCTCGCGGACGCCCGGCTCTATCTCTGCACGGACGCCCGCAGGCGCCAGGGGGACCTCCCGGAGTTCCTGGACGCCGTCCTCGCGGGCGGCGTCGACATCGTGCAGCTGCGCGACAAGGGCATGGAGGCAGGCGAGGAGCTGGCGCACCTCCAGGTCTTCGCCGACGCCGCACGGCGGCACGGCAAGCTCTTCGCGGTGAACGACCGCGCGGACGTCGCGCACGCCGCGGGCGCCGACGTGCTGCACCTCGGCCAGGGCGATCTGCCCGTCCCTGCGGCCCGCGCCCTGCTCGGCGAGGACGTCCTCATCGGCCGCTCCACGCACGCCGAGTCGGAGGCCGCCGCGGCCGCCGTCCAGGAGGGCGTGGACTACTTCTGCACGGGACCGTGCTGGCCCACGCCCACCAAGCCGGGCCGCCACGCCCCGGGCCTCGACCTGGTCAGGTACACGGCCTCGCTCGGCACGGACCGGCCCTGGTTCGCCATCGGCGGCATCGACGCGGGCAATCTGGACGAGGTGCTGGAGGCCGGTGCGCGGCGCGTCGTCGTCGTGCGGGCGATCACCGAGGCCGACGACCCCGGAGCCGCCGCCGCGGAGTTCGCGAAGCGGCTCCGCACATCTGTCTGAGCAACAGCCCGGGAGTGTCCGATCCGTGGACAACAAAGCGGCAAATCGGCTGAATCTCCCAGGTCTGGTTGGGGGACCGTCGCGGCCTGGCTAACCTGCCCGTATGGCCTCAGGCACAGCTTCGACCAGGACTGACCGTGCGCGCACGGTGCGCGACATGCTCGCGACCGGGAAAACGACATTTTCGTTCGAGTTCTCCGCCCCGAAAACCCCCAAGGGCGAGCGGAACCTCTGGAACGCGCTGCGGCGGGTCGAGGCGGTCGCACCGGACTTCGTCTCCGTGACCTACGGCGCGGGCGGCTCGACGCGCACCGGCACGGTCAAGGAGACCCAGCAGATCGTCGCCGACACGACCCTGACGCCCGTCGCGCACCTGACAGCGGTCGACCACTCCGTGGCCGAGCTGCGCAACATCATCGGGCAGTACGCGGACGCCGGGATCCGGAACATGCTCGCGGTCCGCGGCGACCCGCCCGGCGACCCGCTCGGCGACTGGATCGCGCACCCCGAGGGCCTCACCTACGCCGCCGAACTGGTCGAGCTCATCAAGGAGTCCGGCGACTTCTGCGTGGGCGTCGCCGCCTTCCCCGCGATGCATCCGCGCTCGCCCGACTGGGAGTCCGACACCCGGCACTTCATCGACAAGTGCCGGGCCGGCGCGGATTACGCGATCACGCAGATGTTCTTCGACCCCGAGGAATATCTGCGGCTGCGCGACCGCGTCGAGGCGGCGGGCTGCCGGACGCCGATCATCCCCGAGATGATGCCGGTCACCAACGTCCGCCAGCTCGACCGGCTGCCGCAGCTCAGCAACGCCGTGTTCCCGGCCGAGCTGAAAGAGCGGATCCTCGCGGTCAAGGACGATCCCGCCGCTGTACGCTCCATTGGCATCGAGTTCGCGACGGAGTTCTGCGCGCGATTGCTGGCCGAAGGCGTGCCCGGTCTGCACTTCATCACGCTGAACAACTCCACGGCGACGCTGGAAATCTACGAGAATCTGGGCCTGCACCACCAGGCCTGAACGGTCGTACCCGCACCCGAGGGGCGGCGGCCGTAGGGGAGAGGGGCGTACATGGGCTGGACGGTCCTCTACATCGCGTTCGGATGCGTCGCGCTGTGGCTGCTCGGCGAGGTGCTGCTGCAGTACAAGGCGAGGCTGCGCTGGCGCCTGCTCGCCTTCGTGGGCTTCCTCGGCGTCGTCGTCGGTGTGCTGATCCCGGAGGTGTGGATCATCGGGATCGGCGCCATCGCGTTCGCCACGGGCCAGACGTACGTGACGATGTCGTTCCGCCAGGGCTTCTCCACCGGCTGGGCGCTCGGCGGGCGGCCGGGCCCGAGCAAGCGCCGCAAGCGGCCGACGCGGGCCGCGGCGGCCGTGCAGGAACCGACGCTCCAGGTCTCCGACCTGGAGGTCTCCGACCGGGGAGCGGCCGATCCGGACGTCTCCGGCCCGGCCTACGACCAGGTTCCGCCGCCGCCCGCGCACGGCCCGGACATCCCCGTCGGCGGGATATACGAACCGGAGCCGCTGCCCGACGACACCGGGCAGTACGGCGTGTACAGCGACGCGGCCTATGCCCCGCCGAGCGCGGGCGACCCCCACCAGAGCGACGGCTACGGCTACGACGCCGCGGCCTACACGGGCTTCGACCCGCTCCACACCCAGCAGCAGACCCAGCAGAATTACGCGTACGACGAGACCGGCCAGCAGCAGTACGCCGCCTACTCCGACCCGTACATCGGCACGCAGACCTACGGCGCGCGGCAGAGCTACGACACCTACGGCGACCCGCAGCAGTACGCCCCGTACGGCGGCGACACCTACAGCGGCTCCCTCGGCGGTACGTACGAGGACACGCCGCCCGGCGGTGTCTGGGTGCCGCAGCAGCGCACCACCGACGACCAGTACGGCGGCGAACTGCCGCCCGAGCAGCCGCACCCCCCGTACCAGGACGGAGCGGCCGGGTACGACGGGCAGGGTTACAACGAGCAGCAGTACCGCTACTGAGGCGCGGGGCTCACTGGGAGCCGCGGAACTCCGGGCCCTCCACGATCAGGCCCGCGACGAGCGTGCCCGACATGCCCGCGTGCGGGAGGCCGCCGCCGGGGTGTGCCCAGCCGCCCACGGCGAACAGGCCCGGGAGACGCGTGCTGTTGGCGGGGTGCAGCAGCTTCCCGCCGGCCGCCGCGAGCGCCGGGGCCGGGACCGCGCCGCCGTCGGCGCCGGTGGCCTCTGCGACATCGGCCGGGGTGCGGACCTCGTGCCAGAGGAGGCGGCTCCGGAGGTCCGGGACCACGGTCTCGGCGCGAGATATCACCCGCTCCACGTCCGCCGGGGTGACCTCCAGGTGCGCGGGCACCGTCACCGTGAGCGTCACCGCCTCGTGCGCGCCGTCCGGCGTCAGCTCCGGGTCGTCGGGGCGCAGCACGGCGACGGTGGGTGAGGCGGGGAGGCCGGGCCGCTCGCCGAAGAGGCGGTCGAGCTCGTCCTGCCGGTCGGCCGAGTGCAGCACCGTCCGCAGCGGGGTGCCCTCGGGGCGCGCCCCGGACAGCGCCAGCAGCACCGTCAGCCGGCTGGGCATGCCCGAGCGCGCGGGGACGTCGCCCGCCGCCCGCAGGTCCCTGCCGGGCAGCATGCCGTCCAAGAGCGTGGGGGCCACGCCGGCGACCACGAAGTCCGCGTCCACGACGGTGCCGTCCGCGAGCTCCACGCCCGCCGCCCGACCGTCCTTCTCGACGATCCGCGTCACCGCCGAGCCGAACACGAACTCGACCCGCCGGGTCACACACCGCTCGTACACCGCACGGGCCAGGGCGCGCATGCCGCCCCGCGCCGACCAGGTGCCGAAGGTCTGCTCCAGATAGGGCAGGACGGCCGCGCTCGCCGGTGTCGCGCGGGGATCCAGGCCGTGCGCGAGGGCGAACTGCTCCAGGAGCGCGATCAGCCGCGGGTCGCCGCCCAGCTCCAGCTCGCCGACCTCGCCGAGCGTCACCGCGCGGCGCTCGCGGCGCAGCAGGCGCTTGAGCGGCACCGAGGGATACGGCTCGCGATCGGCGAGCACCTCCCAGTTCGGCCAGAGGGGCTCTTCCAGGAGGGGGCGGCGGGTGCGGTCCCAGGCCTCCCTGGCGCGGTTCATGAACGCCGACCAGCGCGCGCCCGCGCCCTCGCCGAGCGCCGTGTCCAGAGCCTCGCCCACGCCCGCCCGCGAGGCGTTCGGCAGGTCGGCCGCGGTGCCGTCCGCGAAGACGTGGCGCACGGCGGGCTCCACCTGGGAGAGCTCGACGCACTTCTCCAGAGGCTCCTTGCCCGTCTTGACGAACAAGTCGCGGTAGACCGCGGGGAGCTGGAGCAGTCCCGGTCCGGTGTCGAAGGCGAAGCCGTCCCGCTCGACGCGGCCGAGCGCGCCGCCGTACGTCCCACCGCGTTCGTACACCACCACCCGGTGGCCAGCGACGGCCAGCCGGGCGGCCGCCGTCATCGCGCCGAGACCGGCGCCGATCACCACAATCCGTGCCATGCCAGGGACTTTATCGGCAGCCACCGACAGTCACGGCGGCGGTGGCCCGGTCCGCTCCGCGAGACGCTTCTCCTCGCGCCGCTGCGCCCTGCGCCGCAGGAACCGCCGGATCCGCGAGACGAGGAAGAACAGCAGGAACAGGCCGAGCAGGAGCAGCACGGCCGCGATGATCGCGGCGGCCTCCGGGTAGAACATCGCGAAGCTGATGACGCCGCCGACGCCGAGATCCTCGGCCGTGCTCATCACGACGTTGCTGAACGGCTCCGGCGAGGTGTTGATCGCCATCCGGGTGCCGGCCTTCACCGCATGGCTGGCCAGCGCGGTCGTGCCGCCCACCGCGCCCGCGGCCAGGTCGGGCAGGGACCCGCTCTGCCCCGCGAGGAGCGCACCCACCACGGCGCCGGAGACCGGCCGGATCACGGTGTGCGCCGTGTCCCAGACCGAATCGACGTACGGGATCTTGTCGGCGACGGCCTCGCACACGAAGAGCACACCGGCCGCGATCAGCACATCGGGCCGCTGCAGCGCCTCGGGGACCTCGTCGCTGACTCCGGTCGCGCCGAAGACGCCGAGCAGCAGGACAACGGCGTACGCGTTGATCCCGCTCGCCCAGCCGCTGGTGAACACCAGGGGGAGTACGGACACGGACGTGATCGTAACCAGTCGGGGGCGAAGCGGCCTGGAGATGAGTGCGTACGCCTGAGTATCCGTACCTAGTGGGTGAGATGAGTACGTGCGCGGATGGGGCTCCACCTGCGGAGACGGAAGAGTATGGGGCACGGAGAAGGGCGCGGTACGGGTACCGCCGACACGGGGCGGCGGAACGGTGCCGCGCCCTTGGCCGCTCCTCCCGCCGAACGGGCGGGAGCGAGGTACGGGGGTGACTCGGGGGGACGACCAAACGGGGGTCGCACGGGGGTCACGGGGGGACACGAAGAAAGCGCCGGTCCGGTGCCGCCCGGGAACGGGGGGACACCGGACCGGCGCCGTCGTGCGGAGTTTTCGTGTCCCTACGCGCGCGTGCCGCTGACCCGGCCCTGCAGCAGCCGCGAAAGGGCCGCGTGCACGTCGTCCAGCGAGCGCTCCGGCTGGAAGGCCTGCCAGTCCAGCGCGGCCACCAGGACCATGCCGACGAGCGCGGCGGCCGTCAGCGGGATGTCGATCTCCTCGCTCAGCTCGCCGTTGTCCACGCCCGCCCGCAGCACGTCCTCGACCACCGCGACGGCCTGCTGCCTGACCACGAGCAGCGTGGACTGCCAGGCGCGGTTGGTGCGCCACAGCTCGGCGACGTACAGCTGGGTGAAGGCCGGATAGCGGTTGATGAAGACCAGACCCGCGCGGATCATCGCGTCCAGGGCGTCGACCCTGCTGCCGCCGCTCCTGTCGGCGTCCTCCGCGGCCTCCTTCAGGGAGGCGGTCAGCAGACCGACGCCGTGCCGCAGCAACTCTTCGAAGAGGACCGATTTGCTCGCGAAGTTGTAGTAGACGGTGCCCTTCGCGACGCCGGCCCGTTCGGCGATCTCGTCGACCGTCGTGGCCGAGAAACCCTGCTCGGCGATGAGGGTGACGGCGGCCTCGTAGAGCTTCTGCCGAGTGGCCTCGCGGCGGGTGCTGACTGCACTGCTGTCCATGGTCCTGATTCTCACACTCACAGGGTCAGCTCCGGGTGCAGCCGGTCCAGGGTCCACACCTGCTTGCGGCGCGCGGACAGGGCGGTCAGCGCGAGGGCGCCCACGGTGAAGGCCGACAGGACCGCGCAACCCTGCCAGACGGGGCCGAGGCCACCGCCCGTGATGAGTCTCCGGAGAGCCTCGACGACGTAACTCATCGGCAAGAAGGGGTGGATCGCGCCGAAGAAGCCGGGGCTCGTCTGCACGGGGTACGTGCCGCCCGCCGACGTCAGCTGCAGCATCAGCGCGGCGAGGACGAGGATCCGCCCGGCCGCTCCGAAGCGGGCGTTGAGCCACTGCACGATCGCCGCGAAGCACGCGGTCACCAGGCAGAGGAAGCCCACCGTCCCGGCCGCCCTGGCCATCTCCAGGCCGAGCCCCCAGTGCAGGACCGAGAGCAGGGCCGCGGTCTGGAGCACGCCGAGGGCGGCCACCGGCAGCCAGCCCGCGATGGCGATGCGCCACGCGGAGGCGCCCGCCGCGAGCGCGCGCCGGTTGAGCGGCTGGATCAGCATGTACGCCACCATCGCGCCGACCCACAGGGACAGCGGGATGAAGTACGGCGCGAAGCCCGTGCCGTAGTTGGGGGCCTTGTGCATCGACTGGGAGGCGAGCTGGACGGGGTCGGACATGACTCCGGTGCGCTCGTCACGGTCCTTCTTGTCGTAGTCCGGGATCTTCTTGACGCCGTCGTGCAGCCCGCCGGACAGCTTCGCGGAGCCGTCGGCCAGCTTGAACATGCCGCCCTTGAGATCGCCCGCGCCCGTCTCCAGCTTGCCGATGCCCGTGTCGAGGTCGTCCGCGCCGGTCTTGGCGGTGCCGAGGCCGGTGTGGAGCTTCTTGGCGCCCTTGGCGACCTTGCCCGCGCCCTTGTTGAGGTCGTTGATCTGTGTGACGGCGGTGTTCAGGTCCTCGTCGAGGTGCGGGGCGCGGTCGGCGAGGTCCTGGGACTTCTTCTGCAGCGTGGCCAGGTGCCTGTCGAGCTTCTTGACGTCGCTGTTCTGGTCCTTGATCACGGCGTTCATGTCGTCCGCGATGGTCGACACGTTCTCCGCGGCCTTCTTGGCCTCCTTGAACGCCGGGCAGCCGGGGTCGGGAACAGGGGCCTTGACGCACTGCTTCGTATAGAAGTCGTCCATGACCCGCGAGGCCTTCTCGGCGCCCTCGGCCGCGCCGGGCGCGACCTTGACCCAGGTGCCCAGGTGGCGGCGCATCGCCTTGGAGGAGTCGGCGACGAGCTGGGCCGTGTGGCCGATGCTCCTGCCGTTGTCCTTCAGGAAGGGCCGCACCTTGTCCGCCGCGCCGTTGACCCGGTCGGCCAACTTCTGCGTGCCGTCCGCGACCTTCTTCGAGCCGTCCTCGAGCTTGCCCGCGCCCGTGTGGAGCTTCTTCACACCCCCGGCGAGGTCCCCGCTGCCCTTCTTGGCGTCCTTCAGGCCGTTCGCGAGGTCCTTGGTGCCCTTCTTCGCCTTGCCGATGCCGTCGTCCAGCTTGTCGGCGCCGTCGGCGGCCTTCTGCGTCGCTCCGTGGATGTCGGAGAACGAGATGAAGATCTTGTCGAGGAAGGAACGCGACGCCTTCGTGGACGCGGCGGAGCGCACCTCGGAGAAGACCGTCCGGGAGATCTGCCCGACGATGTAGTTGTTGGCGTCGTTCGTGCGCACCCGCAGGGCGCCCGTCTCCGGAGAGTCCCCCGAACTCGACGCGATGCGCTTGCTGAAGTCCGTGGGCATGGTCAGCGACAGGTAGTACGTCCCGTCCTCCACGCCCTTGCGCGCCTCGGCGTCACTCACCTCGTGCCACTCGAAGGTCTTGCTGTCGCGCAGCCCCTCGACGATGTTGTCGCCCGCCGCGAGCTTCTTGCCCTGCGCGGTGGCTCCCTTGTCGTCGTTGACGAGCGCCACGGGGATGCGGTTCAGGTGGCCGTACGGATCCCAGAACGACCACAGGTACAGCGCGCCGTAGAGCAGGGGGAGCAGCAGGAGGGCGCCGAGCGCGGCCCGCGGCAGCTTCCCCCTGCCGAAGCGCCTGAGCTCAAGCGCGGCCAGTTTCGGGGAGCGCATCCGCCGTCTCCTTGTCGTCGTCGGTACGGCGGGTGGTGTCGGTGCGGACCACGACCGCGCCCTCGGGAGCCTCGCTGCACACCGCGATGACGGTCGTGCCGCGCTCCGTGAGGGACTGCAACATCCCCCACGCCTCGGCCCGTTCGGCGTCCGAGAGCTTCAGGTCGGTGTCGTCGACCCCGAGCACGCGCGGCCGGCCGATCAGGGCCAGGGCCACGGAGAGCCGCAGGGCCTCGAGCCGCTCCAAGTCGCGCACGGAGGTCCGCCGCCCCTTGGGCAGGCTCTCCGTGTCGAGCCCGGCGGCGGCCAGCGCGGTCTCGACGCGCAGCCGCGTCTCTGCCGCCCGCTCGGCGCGGGGCCGCAGCAGACCGCGCAGCGACCCGCCGAACCGCCGCTCCAGGAGCGCCCGTTCGTGCAGGTGCTCGGCGACGGTCAGGGCCGGGTCCAGGTCGGTGACGCCGGGCACGGGCCCGAGCCCGCTGATCCGGCGCACTGCGGCCAACTGCCCGGGCAGGCGGAAGCGGCCCACGGACGCGTGGCCCTCGGTGGCACGCATACGTCCCGTGAGCGCGAGCAGAAGACAGGTGCGGCCGGAACCGGACGGGCCCTCCAGCGCGATCAGCGCCCCGGGCCCCGCATCGATCCCGATGCCGCGGAACGCCCAGCCCCGCGGTCCCTCGAGCCCGAACTCCTCGGCGGTGACGGCGGCTCCGCGCGCGCCGTCGGTCGAACCGTCCACAGTCCCCCCTGCCCCTCCATCGAGCCGGCCGACAACGGACCGGCTTTTGAACTGACTGGTCAGTACAAAAGTAAGCCCGAACCGGCGATCGAGGCAAAGCCCCAGGTCAGCGCCGATTGTCAGTGGCGTACCCCACGATGGGCACATACGGCCACTGCGCCGTCACACGACGACAGGAGGTTCGTCATGGCCAGCACTTCCGCAGCAGCCGCCCGCCGGCACCGCGCCGTCGGCCCTGCTCCCTCACTGACCGGCCCGGCGAGCGATGTCCACCCCGTCCTGCGCCGCGCGACCGCCCCGCCCGCCGCTCTCGAACTGCTCGCCCAGGCCCGCGCCGGAATCGACGAGGCCACCCGCCTCGACGCCCCGCACGAGCGCTATGCCACCGCCCACCTCGCCGCCCTGCGCACCGCCGCCGCCGTCCTCGCCGCGCGCGGCCGCCCCGAGCCGACACCGCGCCGCAGGCAGCGCATCCGCAGCGCCTGGGAAGTCCTCCCCGAAATAGCTCCCGAACTCACCGAGTGGAGCGCCCTGTTCGCCTCCGGCGCCGCCAAGCGGGCCCGCGCCGAGGCCGGCATAGCGGCCGCCGCCACCGCCCGCGACGCCGACGACCTGCTCCGCGACGTCGCGATGTTCCTGCGCCTCGTCGAGCGGATGCTCGTGCTCCAGCCCGTGCTGCCCCAGCCCCGGCAGGAGCCGCAGGACGCGGGCCGGGAGCCGCCGGACGCGGGCTGACCGGCGGCTCCCGGGCCCCGGGAGGCATGGCCGGGGCACGGTTCCGCAGGCAATAGGGTGGAGTCGTTCGCACCCCACGCGCCGAGGAGTCAACTGCCGTGTCGGACCCGATGCGCCCGCCCGTCTCCCACCACCACGCTGAACAGGCGTCGCTGCGCTCCGACCCCCCTCGTCCGCGCGCTTCTCTTCGCACAGCGGTGGTCTGGGACGTCCTGAAGGACGCCCTCGACCGCCGCGTCAAGGTCACCGGCCGGGAGTCCCGCACCGAACTGGACGTGCTCGACACCGGCGGCGGCAGCGGCAACTTCGCGGTGCCGGTCGCCCGCCTGGGTCACCGCGTCACTGTCGTCGACCCCAGTCCGAACGCCCTGTTCGCGCTGGAGCGCCGGGCCGCCGAGGCCGGCGTCGCCGACCGTGTGCGCGGCGTCCAGGGCGATGTGCTCGGCCTCTTCGACGTCGTCGAGCGCGGCGGCTTCGACGCGGTCCTGTGCCACGGCGTCCTGGAGTACGTGGACGACCCCGCCGAGGGCGTGCGCCTCGCCGTGGACGCGCTGCGCCCCGCCGGCATCCTCAGCCTGCTCGGCGCGGGCCTCGGCGGCGCCGTGCTCGCGCGGGCCCTCGCCGGGCACTTCACGGAGGCGCAGACCGCGCTCACCGACCCGGCGGGCCGCTGGGGCGCGGGCGACCCCGTGCCGCGGCGCTTCACCGCCGAGCAGCTCACCGGGCTCGTCGAGGCCGCGGGCGTGCGCGTTGACGCGGTGCACGGCGTCCGGGTCTTCGCCGACCTGGTCCCCGGCGTCCTCGTCGACACCGAGCCGGGCGCCCTGGACGCCCTCCTCAAGCTGGAGGCCGCCGCCGCGGAGCTGCCCGCCTTCCACGCCGTGGCCACCCAGCTGCACGTGCTCGGCGAGGCGCGGGACGCGACCGGCACCTGAGGCGCTCCGGCGGCTGACCGGCTGATCAGGGCCGCAGCCGCACATGGAGTACGCCACAGGCCCCCCGAACGGGCTACGGGCGCCGTATGATCGAGGGACACCGTTCTGCATGAGGGTTCGGCCGCTGGGGAATGCACGCTTCAGCGAGCCGGATCGGTGTGAAGGTCCGGTTTGGCGAAGTTGGCGCAGAGGGGCGGGTTTCACGGGGGCGATTCCCTGCCTATCCTGAAGGGGACCCCCGGTCGCCCCGGCGACTGCACGATGAGGAGGACTCCGTGCCGCTCTCGGAGCACGAGCAGCGCATGCTCGAGCAGATGGAGCGAGCGCTGTACGCCGAAGATCCCAAGTTCGCGACAGCGCTTGAGGGAAGCGGGCTGCGTACGTACACCCGGAAGCGGGTCTACCAAGCGGTCGCGGGCTTCCTGGTGGGTATCGCCCTTCTCATGGCCGGAATGGTCGCCCAGCAGATCTGGATCAGCGTGGTGGGGTTCCTCGTCATGCTGGGCTGCGCGGTGCTCGCCGTCACCGGTTGGCGCAAAGCGCCGAAGCCGGGCGAACAACCTTCGGGTACGGCCGCCGCGCCGGGCGGGGCCGCGGCCCCACGGCAGGCGAGGCAGCGCCGCTCCGTGATGGACCGCATCGAGCAGCGGTGGCAGCGCCGCCGCGACGAACAGCAGGGCGGTCAGTGAGCGAAGCCGCTCAGAGCTGACCGAGCAGACTTGCAGCAATGTGTGAGGGGTGACCGCCCGGTGGGGCGGTCACCCCTCACACATGTGTGCGCACCCGCTGACGAGGCTCCCCGGGGCGAAGCGGAGGCACCGCCACCGGCCGCGCCCCCGTCCCCGCCCCGCGCTCAGCCCTGCTGACCGGCCCGCCGCGGCAGCTTCCGCGCGACCGCCGCCCACCGCTCGGCGGCCCGCTCCCGCCAGCGCGCGCCGAACGCCGTCCACCGGTCCGAGACCGCCCACACCACCCGGGCGGCCGAACGCGGCGCGAGCGTCACGCGCAGCCGGGTGGCCCGGCCCACCGAGACGTTCAAACCGTCCCGGACCCGCCGGACGTCCTCGGCCAGTCCGGTTGCGGGCTGCGGGCGCGGGGCGTAGAGCACCTGTTCCACCGCGGCCGCCACCCGCTGGACGGCCTCCGCGGGACCCGCGGTCAGCTGACCGACACGGACGATGCGTGCCGCCGCCTTCCGGGGAGTCAGCGACTCGTCCGGGGCGATGCCGTGGTCCCAGGCCGTATCGGTCACTTCGAGCCAGGCCGCCAGCGTCCGCGCCGCCGCCTCCGCCTCGGTGCGGCCGCCGGCTCCCAGCCGGACCGCCCGCGTCCGGGTCCGCCACAGCAGGGGCAGCAGCGGCACCCCGAGGACGAGCAGCGCCGCCAGACCGATGCCCACGATCATCCCGAGGGGCGGTCCTTCACCGCCCGACCCGGCCGCGACCTGCGGGGCAGCGCTTGAGCAGCCGCCCTGCTTCTTCATGTCGGGCGGGCAGGTGTCCGACGCGGAAGGCGCCGTGGACGGCTCGGCGGACTCGGTGGGCTCCGGGGAGTCCGGGTCGCCGGCGTCGCCCGAAGGGACGTCCGAGCGGGTGTACTCGGGCACCGTGCCCCGGCTCGGTGTCGGCTCGAAACGGGTCCAGCCCACGCCCTCGAAGTACAGCTCGGGCCAGGCGTGCGCGTCCCGCAGCCCGACCGACATCGAACCGTCCCCCCGCGCGGTGCCCGGCGTGAAGCCCACCGCGACCCGCGCCGGGATCCCCAGGGTCCGCGCCATGGAGGCCATCGCGAAGGAGAAGTGGACGCAGAACCCTTCCTTCTGCTTCAGGAACCGCTCGATCGCGGAGGGACCACTGCCCGCCCGCACCTGGGTGTTGTACGTGAACCCGCCGTCCGATGCGAAGTAGTCCTGGAGCTTGACCGCCTGCTCGTACGGATTCGCGGCGCCCTTGGTGACCTGCCGGGCCCGGGCGCCGACCATCGCGGGAAGCGACTCCGGCACCTCGGTGAACTCGCGCCGCAAGCCGTCCGGCGGCGCCGGCGCCGCGGCCAGCTGCTCGGCCGTGGGCTCCACGACCAGGCTCTTGACCTGGTACCGAGCGCCCCGTGTGGTCTGGCCCCGGTCGCCGACGAGGGCGCGGCCCACCGGCTCGAACCGCCAGCGGCCGCCGATCTCGACCTGGCTGGCGGGGAAGGGCATGGGCAGCCAGTTCTGCGCGTAGCTGTCGGCGGCCGAGAGGTTCGTCTGGATCTCGGTCCTGCGGACGTCCGGGCGCAGGCCGACGGGGTCGGGCAGCGGCGACGGCACGTCCTGGATGCGCCGGACGGTGGTCTTCCACGTCGTGCCGTCGAACTGGTCGAGCGAGACGATGCGCAGATACATGTCGTCGGTCGACTCGGCGTTCGTACGGTACGAGAGGACCTCGCGGTCCTCCGGCTGGTTCAGGCTGTCCTGGAGCGCGACCAGCGGGTTCACAGCCGAGATCGTGCCGCCGCCGCCCGAGCCGCCGCCCCCCGGACCGTTGGAGCCGTCCAGCAGCCCGCCGTCCAGGGCGGGCAGCGCGAGCGGCACCACCAGGGCGATGCCCAGGGCCACGGCCCCGATGCGCCGTCCCGTGCGGACCGGGGCGAGCGCCCCGCTGTTGCTCTCCAGACCCCCGGAGACCCGGCCCGGCGCGCGCGCCGCGCCGCCGAACACCCGGCCCCACTGCGAGAGCCGGTCCCGGCCCTCCGCCAGGAGCAGCAGCAGATAACCCGCCGCCGCCAGCAGGAACCACAGCCATCCGGCGCCGCCGTCGGAGAGCCCCGCCGCGACCGAGTACAGGGCGAGCAGCGGAAGCCCGGCGGGGGCCGCGGTGCGGAACGTCACCGCGAGCGCGTCCACCGCGAGGCCGATCACCAGGACACCGCCGACCAGCATCAGCCGTATGCCGTCGCTGAGCGGCGCCGGGATCATGTACTTGCTGACGTCGTTGCCCCCGGCCTCCAGGAGCAGACCGAACCGCTGGAACACCTCGGGTCCCGGCACGATCCCCGCGAGGGCCTGTTCGCGGGCGAAGACCAGCGTCAGCAGGAACAGCGACACCAGCGCCTGCACCGCCACGGTCAGCGGCCTGGCCAGCGGCACCCGCCGGGCCAGCGCGCCCACCCCGCTCTGCAGCACGAGCAGGATCACCGCCTGCAGGAACCACGTCGCCGGGTCGACCAGCGGCAGCAGCGAGCCCGACGCCATCAGGGTGGCCGCGGTGGCGCACACCGCGAGCCGCGCGCGCCCGCTCATGACCGTCCCCCCACTGTCCTACGTCCCCCCGCTGTCGTACGCCCCCGGCCGCCTGTCGTTCGTCCCCGGCCGCTCATGCCCATCCCCCGGTCGTCGTGCCCGCCGCGGGCGCGGGGCCCGCGCTCGTGCGGGCGTGGTCCGCCTGCCGCCACAGGTCCGCGAGATCCGCGCCCGGCGGCACGGCGAGGGCCGTCCAGCCCGCCTCCCTGAGCATCCGCACGCGCGCGTCACCGGCCTCGGACGGCGGGGCGCCCTGGCCCTGCGCCCAGGCCGCGCTGTCCAGCACGAAGGCGACCGCGGCGCCGCTGCGCTGGCGCATCTTGGCGACCACCGCAGCCTGCTCCTCCGCCAGGTCGCCGAGGAAGGCGACGAGAAGGCCTTCGTTCCCCCCGCGGAGCACGTCGTAGGCCCGGGAGAGTCCGGCGCCGTCCGAGTGGTCGATCACCGCGAGGGTGTCCATCATCAGTCCGGCCGCGTCCGCCGACTCCTGGCCGGAGCCCGCGAAGCCGTCCGAGCCCTCGCCCGGCACCGAGGTGCCCGCGTCGGTCAACAGACGCACCGAGAAGCCCCGTTCGAGCATGTGCACCAGGGCGGACGCCGTGCCCGCCACCGCCCACTCGAAGGCCGAGTCGGGGCCCGCGCCCCGGAAGCCGACGCCCCGGGTGTCCAGGAGCACCGTGCAGCGGGCCCGCTGCGGCTGCTCCTCGCGGCGCACCATCAGCTCGCCGTAGCGCGCGGTGGAGCGCCAGTGCACCCGGCGCAGGTCGTCGCCGTGCCGGTACCCGCGCGGGATGACGTCGTCCTCGCCGGCCAGCGCCAGCGAGCGGTTCCGCCCGTCGCCGTACCCCTTCGCCTCACCGGTGAGCCGCACCGGTGGCAGGGCCGTCACGCGCGGGATGACCGTCAGCATGTCGTACGTCGAGAAGGAGCGCGTCAGCTCGCACATCCCGAAGGGGTCCGTCAGACGCAGTTGCAGGGGGCCCAGCGGATAGCGGCCGCGCAGGTCGGAGCGGACGCGGTAGGACACCTCGCGCCGCCCGCCCGCCTCGACGCGGTCGAGCACGAAGCGGGGCCGCGGCCCGAGCACGTACGGCACCCGGTCCTGGAGCATGAGGAGGCCGGTGGGCAGCCGCGAGACGTTGTCCATCCGCAGGTGGACGCGGGCCTCCGAACCGGCGGGCACGCGCGCGGGGGAGAGCCTGCGGCTGCCCGCGACGCGGTAGCGGGTGCGGAACAGGACGGTCGCGCACACCAGCGGCAGCACGGCGAGCAGCAGTCCGACGCGCAGCAGGTCGCTCTGGCCGAGGACGTAGGCGCAGACGGCGGCGGCGACGCCGGCCGCGAGGAAGGAGCGGCCGCGGGTGGTCAGGCCCGCGAGGGCCGTGCGCACCCCGCCCTTCTCGTCCTCGGCGGGGCCCGCCGGGCTCCCCGCGAGGGTCATCACAGCCTCCGGGCGCCGGGCGGCTGCTGGTCGAAGTAGGCGCCGGTGCCCGGTGGTGTGGCGGCGGGCACCGGGGTGCGCTGCAGGATCTCCAGGACGACGGACTCGGCCGTACGGCGGTTCAGCTGGGCCTGGGCCGTGGGCAGCAGGCGGTGCGCGAGGACGGCGACGGCCAGTGCCTGCACGTCGTCCGGCAGGGCGAACTCGCGGCCGCTGAGCGCGGCGGAGGCCTTGGCGGCGCGCAGCAGGTGCAGCGTCGCGCGCGGGGACGCGCCGAGTCTGAGGTCCGGGTGGTTGCGGGTCGCGCCGACCAGGTCCACCGCGTACCGCCGGACGGGGTCGGCCACGTGGACCGTGCGGACGGCGTCGATGAGCTTCACGATGTCGTGCGCGTGCGCCACCGGCTGGAGGTCGTCCAGGGGCGAGACGCCGCCGTGGACGTCGAGCATCTGGAGCTCGGCCTCGGGCCCCGGATAGCCGATGGAGACGCGCGCCATGAAGCGGTCGCGCTGCGCCTCGGGCAGCGGGTAGGTCCCCTCCATCTCGACGGGGTTCTGCGTGGCCACCACCATGAACGGGCTGGGCAGTTCGTACGTCTGCCCGTCGATGGTGACCTGGCGCTCCTCCATGGACTCCAGGAGCGCGGACTGCGTCTTCGGAGACGCGCGGTTGATCTCGTCGCCGATCACGATCTGCGCGAAGATCGCGCCCGGCTTGAACTCGAAGTCCCTGCGCTGCTGGTCGAATATGGAGACGCCGGTGATGTCCGACGGCAGCAGATCCGGTGTGAACTGGATCCTCCGCACGGAGCAGTCGATGGACCGCGCCAGTGCCTTGGCGAGCATGGTCTTGCCCACGCCCGGCACATCCTCGATGAGCAGGTGCCCCTCCGCCAGGAGCACAGTCAGCGAAAGCCGTACGACCTCTGGCTTGCCCTCGATCACACCCTCCACCGACCTGCGGACACGCTCCGCTGTCGTGGTCAGATCTGTGAGGCTCGCTCGATCGTCATAGGTCGTCACCCGGCCCTCCTCGGCCCTTCCCCGCGCTCCCAAGGAGCAGGGGATACCCCAGTCGGGCCGCCACTCGAGCGTGCGACCCGGTACACCCCGAATTCACGGGCGCCACACATGAATGGTTCAGCGTGACGCCACCCCCGCATTGTTGTTGGGCATACCGGGTCGTGTCACTCGCCTGTGGATAACTGGCGCCGATTTGTCGGGTCCTACGACACTTTGTCCGTCACGCGGGGTGGATCTCCCGCAGCAGACCCGTCTTCACGTCGAAGACGAAGCCCCGGATGTCGTCGGTGTGCAGCAGGAACGGCGAGGTCCGCACCCGCTCCATCGACTGTCGCACGTCCTGGTCGACGTCGCGGAAGGACTCCACCGCCCACGTCGGCCGCTGGCCGACCTCGTTCTCCAGGTCCTGGCGGAACTCCTCGGTGAGGGTCTCCAGACCGCAGCCGGTGTGGTGGATGAGGACCACGCTGCGGGTGCCCAGCGCGCGCTGGCTGATGGTCAGGGAGCGGACGACGTCGTCGGTGACCACACCGCCCGCGTTGCGGATGGTGTGGCAGTCGCCCAGTTCGAGGCCGAGCGCCTCGTGCAGGTCGAGACGGGCGTCCATGCACGCGACGACGGCGACGCGCAGGACGGGCCGGGCGTCCATGCCGGGGTCGGTGAACTCCGAGGCGTATTTCGCGTTCGCGTCCACGAGGCGGTCGGTGACCGTCCCTGCGGCTATGTCGCCGAGGGGCTCGACGGGCGTGTTTTCCGGGGAGGCTGCGGAAGTCGACATGGCTAAGACGTTAATGCGCGTTGATCGTCCGGGCCCGCTGTGAGGAGGGACAAAGAACGTCAAAGACTCTTGTTGTGAGCTAACCCACAGGTCGCCCGGGGTGCGGCCGAACGGGTGAGCGTGCCGGACCCGCACACCTGTCGGGGCCGGTCCGCGACGCGCAGGCCGGTTGATTGACCGGGAGACACGGTGGACTAAAGTGACGCGAAGCGGGAGACGTGACCTGCTCCCTGCTGGACCGCACATCCCGGGGATTCCCAGAATCCCCCCACGTGCGCGGCGCGTACGTACGGCTCGGCCTCCTCCCGCTCCCGGTCGGCTGACGCCACTTCCCCGGCGCCAGCAGTCCATTCCCCTTCACGGAGCGGGTGGGGACCCGGCGGTGCGTGCGCACGCCGCGCCGGACCTGAGAGGGCCCCTTGAGCGACAACAGCCGACACGTCCCGGTGATGCTCCAGCGGTGCCTGGACATGTTGGCCCCCGCGCTCGCCGAGCCGGGCGCCGTCGTCGTCGACTGCACCCTCGGACTCGGCGGCCACAGCGAGGCCCTCCTCGCCACCTTCCCGGCCGCCCGCCTCGTCGCCCTGGACCGCGACAAGGAAGCGCTGCGCCTGTCCGGCGAGCGGCTCGCCCCCTACGGCGACCGGGCCACCCTGGTGCACGCGGTCTACGACGAACTCCCCGACGTGCTCGACCGCCTCGGCATCCCCCGCGTCCAGGGCGTCCTCTTCGACCTCGGCGTCTCCTCCATGCAGCTCGACGAGGCCGACCGCGGCTTCGCGTACGCCCAGGACGCCCCCCTCGACATGCGCATGGACCAGACGACCGGCATCAGCGCCGCCGAGGTCCTCAACACGTACGCACCGGGCGAACTGGTGCGGATCCTGCGCCAGTACGGCGAGGAGAAGCAGGCCAAGCGCATCGTGAGCGCCGTCGTCCGCGAGCGCGAGAAGGAGCCGTTCAGCAACAGCGCGCGGCTCGTCGAGCTCATCCGCGACTCGCTGCCGCAGGCCGCCAAGCGCACCGGCGGCAACCCCGCCAAGCGCACCTTCCAGGCCCTGCGCATCGAGGTCAACGGCGAGCTGAGCGTCCTGGAGCGGGCCATTCCGGCCGCGGTGCGGGCGCTCGCCGTCGGCGGCCGGATCGCCGTCCTCTCGTACCACTCGCTGGAGGACCGCCTGGTCAAGCAGGTGTTCGCGGCCGGCGCCGCGAACACCGCACCGCCCGGCCTGCCCATCGTCCCCGAGCGCTACCAGCCGCGGCTCAAGCTTCTGACACGCGGCGCCGAACTCCCCACAGAGGAAGAGGTCGCCGAGAACCGCAGGGCGGCCCCGGCCCGGCTGCGGGGCGCGCAGCGCGTACGCGAAGACGTCGGCTGAGCAGCACCCGCCGATCAGAGTCAGCTGATCACAGCCCGCTGATCAGAGTCCGCGAGGAGGCTCCATGAGCAAGAAGCCCGAGTTGCGGGGGAGGGCCGCCCGCCTCGCACGGCTGCTGCCGCAGGGCCCGAACCAGGCCGCGCGCACGCCCTTCGTCCTCCTGGTCGTCGTGCTCCTCGGCGGCGGCCTGATCGTGCTGCTCATCCTGAACTCCTCCCTCAACGAAGGCTCGTTCCAGCTGAGCGAGCTGAAGAAGGAGACCAAGGAGCTCACCGAGGAGGAGCAGGAGCTCCAGCGCGACGTGGACGGCTACGCCGCGCCCGACGCACTCCAGCGCCGCGCCCGCGAGCTCGGCATGGTCCCCGGCGGCGACCCGGCCTTCCTGGACCCCGACGGAACCGTGCGCGGCGTGCCGGGCGCCGCGGCCCGCCCCTCGTCGCCGGCGTACCCCGCGCCGCGCCCGCAGGAGGTCGCGTCCCCCGCGGCGTCCGTCTCGATCCCGGTCGCACCCCCCGTGCCGCCCCCGGCCCCGGACGCCACGGCCTCCGTCCCGCCGCCGCCCGCCCCCACCCCCGCCGCCCAGGCGCCCGCGCAGCCCGGCCTCCCCACGACGACCTCCGGCAGGTGACGCAAGTGCCCGACAGGGAACCCCCGCGGCGCCGGGTGCCACGACCCGCGAAGCCCGTCCGACCCGCCAGGCCCGGCGCCCCGCGCCGCCCCGCGCCGGGCGGCCGCCCCGGATCCCGCAGGCCCGCCGCCCAGGGCAAGGCCAAGGCCCGCACCATCCGCCTTGGCAGCCCCAGGCCGCGCCTGCGCATGGTCAGCCTCGGCCTGACGCTGGTGATGCTCGCCTTCGTCGTACGGCTGCTGCAGGTGCAGGCCGTCGACGCCAGCGCGTACGCCGCCAAGGCCGAGAAGAACCGCTACTTCACCCACACCCTGGCCGCCGAGCGCGGGCGCATCACCGACCGCGCCGGCGTCGAACTGGCCGCCAGCGTGGACGCGTACGACATCACGGCGGACCCCACGCTGTTCACGCCGAAGGAGATGAAGACCGACGACGCGCCCGAGCAGGCGGCCGCGCTGCTGGCCCCGATCCTCGACAAGGACGTCGCCGAGCTCACCGAGAAGCTCAAGACCCCCAAGACGCGTTACGTCCTGCTCGCGCGCCGCCAGAGCCCCCAGGTCTGGAAGCAGATCAAGGACCTGCGCGGCGCGCTCGCCGAGAAGGCGGGCACCGACCCGGCCTCGCCGAACGTGCTGGCCGGCGTCCTCGCCGACCCGAGCAGCAAGCGGGTCTATCCGAACGACGACCTCGGCGCCGGGATACTGGGCTGGGTCAACTCCGACGGCAAGGGCGCGGGCGGCCTGGAGGCACAGCTCGACAAGCAGCTGGCCGGCGAGGACGGCAAGGTCCGCTACGCCCAGTCCGGCGGCCGTCAGGTGCCGACCGCGGGCTCCACGGAGACACCCGCCGTGCCCGGCTCCGACGTCGAGCTCACCATCGACCGCGACATCCAGTGGGCCGCGCAGAACGCCATCAGCGAGCAGGTCAGGAAGTCCAGGGCCGACCGCGGCTACGTGATAGTGCAGGACACGCAGACCGGCGAGGTCCTCGCGATGGCCAACGCCCCCGGCTTCGACCCGAACGACCTCTCGCAGGCCGACGGCGCCGCCCTCGGCAACGCCGCGCTCCAGGACGCCTTCGAGCCCGGCTCCACCGCCAAGGTCATGTCGATGGCCGCCGTCCTGGAGGAGAACGCCGCCACGCCCGGCACCCATGTGACGGTGCCCAACCGGCTGCACCGCGGCGACCGCCTCTTCCAGGACGACATCGACCACCCCACCTGGCACCTCACGCTCAACGGAGTGCTCGCCAAGTCGTCCAACATCGGCACGATCCTCGCCACCGGAGAGCTCGGCAGGACGCAGAAGGAGGCCAACCGGGTCCTCTACTCGTACCTGCGGAAGTTCGGCCTCGGCAAGGAGACCGGGCTCGGCTTCCCCGGCGAGACCTCCGGCATCCTCGCGCCCGCCGACAAGTGGTCCACCTCGCAGCAGTTCACGATCCCCTTCGGCCAGGGCGTCTCGATCAACGCCATGCAGGCCGCCTCGGTCTACTCGACCATCGCCAACGGCGGCGTACGCGTCGAACCCACCCTGGTGCGCGGCACCAAGGGCCCCGACGGCCGCTTCACGCCCGCGCCGAAGCCCAAGAAGACCCGGGTCGTGAGTGAGAAGACGGCGAAGACCGTCTCGCAGATGCTCGAATCCGTCGTCGACGACGAAGAGGGCACCGGCACCAAGGCCCGCATCCCCGGCTACCGCGTCGCGGGCAAGACAGGTACGGCCAACCGGGTCGACCCGGCGACCGGCCGCTACAAGGGCTACACCTCGTCGTTCGCCGGCTTCGCCCCCGCCGACAAGCCGCGCGTCACCGTCTACTGCGCGATCCAGAACGCCACCAAGGGAAGCTACTTCGGCGGCCAGATCTGCGGACCCATCTACAAGGAAGTCATGGAGTTCGCCCTCAAGACGCTCCAAGTACCGCCCACCGGAAGCGGCCCGGCCCGCCTTCCGGTGACCTTCAAGCCCTGAGACCCACCAGGAACAGCTCGTGACAACCATCACGCCAGGCTCGGGGAACCACCCCCCGGCACGCCCCTCACTTCGCTCCGACAGGGGTACGCCCGGTACGCTCACCGCCGTGCCACACGCTGATCAGTCCCAAACCACCCAGAAGGGCGCTCCCGTGACATATCCGGGACCGCCGCGGCCGGCCGAGGTCTCCCCGACCTCGCTGACGGAGCTCGCGGGCCAGCTGGGCGTCGCCGACCCGGGCAGTGCGCGGATCACGGGTATCACGCACGACTCGCGCGCCGTGCGGCCCGGCGACATCTACGCCGCGCTGCCCGGCGCCCGGATGCACGGCGCCGACTTCGTCGCGCAGGCCGCCGACCTCGGTGCCGCCGCGGTGCTCACCGACCCGACCGGCGCCGAACGCGCGACCGCGACCGGCCTGCCGGTCCTGGTCGTCGACGACCCGCGCGGCAGCATGGGCGAGCTGGCGGCGACGGTCTACGGCCACCCCGGCCGCGACCTGCTGCAGATCGGCATCACCGGCACGTCGGGCAAGACCACCACCGCGTACCTCATCGAGGGCGGCCTCAAGGGCGCCCGCTCGACCGGACTCATCGGCACGGTCGAGATGCGCATCGGCGACGAGCGCATCAAGTCGGAGCGCACCACCCCCGAAGCCACCGACCTCCAGGCGCTGTTCGCGGTGATGCGCGAGCGCGGCGTCGAGGCCGTCGCGATGGAGGTCTCCAGCCACGCGCTGGTGCTCGGGCGGGTGGACGGCTGCGTCTTCGACGTCGCCGTCTTCAACAACCTCAGCCCGGAGCACATGGAGTTCCACTCCGGCATGGAGGACTACTTCCAGGCCAAGGCGCAGCTGTTCACCAAGCGCCGCTCGCGCCTCGGAGTGGTCAACTTCGACGACGAGTACGGGCGCCGGCTCATCACCGAGTCGGAGGTGCCCGTCACCACCTTCTCCGCCGAGGGCCACCCGGACGCCGACTGGCGCGCCGAGGACGTCGAGGTCGGGCCGCTCGACTCGACGTTCGTCGCCGTCGGCCCCAAGGGCGAGCGGATCACCGCCAAGTCGCCGCTCGCGGGCCCCTTCAACGTCGCCAACACCCTCGCCGCGATCGTCTCGCTGGCCGTCGCGGGGATCGACCCGCAGCAGGCCGCCGACGGCATCGGCGCGGTGCCCGGCGTGCCGGGCCGCCTGGAGCGCGTCGACGCGGGCCAGCCCTACCTGGCCGTCGTCGACTACGCCCACAAGACGGACGCCGTCGAATCGGTCCTGCGCGCGCTGCGCAAGGTCACCGAGGGCAAGCTGCACATCGTGCTCGGCTGCGGCGGCGACCGGGACACGACCAAGCGGATGCCGATGGGCGCGGCCGCGGCCCGCCTCGCCGACACCGCCGTACTGACCTCCGACAACCCCCGTGGCGAGGACCCCCTCGCGATCCTCGCCACGATGCTCGCCGGCGCCGCGGAGGTCCCGGCCCACGAGCGCGGCGACGTCGCCGTGTTCGAGGACCGGGCCGCCGCCATCCGCGCGGCCGTCGTCCGCGCGCGGCCGGGTGACACCGTCCTCGTCGCGGGCAAGGGCCACGAGCAGGGACAGGACATCGCCGGGGTGGTGCGTCCCTTCGACGACCGCCAGGTACTTCGCGAAGCTATCCAGCAAACCCAGGGATGAAGTTGTGATCGCCCTCTCCCTCGCCGAGATCGCCACCGTCGTCGGCGGGCAGACGTACGACATACCGGATCCGGCCATCAAGGTCACCGGACCCGTCGTCCGGGACTCCCGTGAGGTGGAGCCCGGCAGCCTCTTCGTCGCCTTCGTCGGCGAGCGCGTCGACGGCCACGACTACGCGGCGGACGTCGTCGCGGCAGGCGCCGCGGCCGTCCTCGCCTCGCGGCGGGTCGGCGTGCCCGCCATCGTCGTGGACGACGTGCAGGCGGCGCTCGGCGCCCTCGCCCGGCACGTCGTGAAGCGGCTCGGCGCGACCCTCGTGGCGCTGACCGGATCCGTCGGCAAGACCAGCTCCAAGGACCTCCTCGCGCAGGTGCTCCGCCGCCACGCGCCCACGGTCTGGACGCCGGGCTCGCTGAACAACGAGATCGGTCTGCCGCTCACCGCGCTCAGCGCCACCGACGAGACGCGCTTCCTCGTGCTGGAGATGGGAGCGCGCGGAATCGGCCACATCCGGTACCTCGCCGAGCTCACCCCGCCGCGGATCGGCCTCGTCCTGAACGTCGGAACCGCCCACATCGGCGAGTTCGGCGGACGTGAGCAGATCGCACAAGCGAAGGGTGAGCTGGTCGAGTCGCTGCCCGCGGACGGCGCCGCGGTCCTCAACGCCGACGACCCCCTCGTCCGCGCGATGGCGTCGCGCACGAAGGCGCGCGTGATCCTCTTCGGAGAGGCCGAGGACGCCGACGTACGCGCGGAAAATGTCCGGCTCACAGAGAACGGACAGCCCGCTTTTACGCTGCACACACCCTCCGGGTGCAGCGACGTGACCTTGCGGCTGTACGGTGAGCACCACGTGTCGAACGCGCTTGCCGCGGCCGCCGTCGCCCATGAGCTGGGCATGTCCGTCGACGAGATCGCCCTCGCGCTCTCCGAGGCGGGCACGCTGTCCCGCTGGCGGATGGAGGTCACCGAGCGCCCGGACGGTGTGACGGTCGTCAACGACGCCTACAACGCGAACCCCGAGTCCATGCGAGCCGCCCTGCGCGCGCTCGCGGCCATGGGCAAGGGGCGCCGTACGTGGGCGGTGCTCGGTCACATGGCCGAGCTCGGGGACGAGGGTCTCGCCGAGCACGACGCGGTCGGACGACTTGCCGTCCGGCTCAACGTGAGCAAGCTCGTGGCAGTCGGGGGCAGGGAAGCGTCCTGGCTCCAACTGGGCGCATACAACGAGGGTTCGTGGGGTGAGGAGTCGGTGCACGTGTCCGACGCACAGGCGGCGATCGACCTGCTGCGCAATGAACTGCGCCCAGGTGACGTCGTGCTGGTGAAGGCGTCCAGATCGGTCGGTCTCGAGAAGGTCGCCACGGCGCTGCTCGACGACGCCGCGGTGTCTTCTGAGGGGCAGGTCTCCGGCCGATGAGGCAGATCCTCTTCGCGGGTGTGATCGGGCTCTTCCTGACCCTGGTCGGTACCCCGCTGCTGATCAAACTCCTGGCCCGCAAGGGCTACGGCCAGTTCATCCGGGACGACGGCCCGCGCGAGCACCACAGCAAGCGCGGTACGCCGACCATGGGTGGTATCGCCTTCATCCTGGCCACGCTCATCGCGTACTTCCTCACGAAGGTCATCACCGGCACGGAGACCACGCTCTCCGGCCTCCTGGTGCTCTTCCTGATGGCGGGCATGGGCCTCGTCGGCTTCCTCGACGACTACATCAAGATCGTCAAGCAGCGTTCGCTCGGTCTGCGCGCCAAGGCGAAGATGGCCGGCCAGCTGATCGTCGGCATCGGCTTCGCCGTGCTCGCGCTGAACTGGCCGGACAACCGGAACCAGACCCCGGCCTCCACCAAGCTGTCGTTCGTCACGGACTTCGGCTGGTCGATCGGCCCGGTCCTGTTCGTGGTCTGGGCGCTGTTCATGATCCTCGCGATGTCGAACGGCGTGAACCTCACCGACGGTCTCGACGGCCTCGCCACCGGCGCCTCCGTGATGGTCTTCGGCGCCTACACCTTCATCGGTGTCTGGCAGTACCAGGAGTCCTGCGCCAACGCGACGACGCTGACCAACCCGCAGGCGTGCTTCGAGGTCAGGGACCCGCTCGACCTCGCCGTGGTGGCCTCCGCGCTGATGGGCGCCTGCTTCGGCTTCCTGTGGTGGAACACCTCGCCCGCCAAGATCTTCATGGGCGACACCGGCTCGCTCGCCCTCGGCGGCGCGCTCGCCGGCCTCGCGATCTGCTCCCGCACGGAGCTCCTCCTCGCGCTGCTCGGCGGCCTCTTCGTCCTGATCACCATGTCGGTCGTCATCCAGGTCGGCTCGTTCCGTATGACCGGTAAGCGGGTCTTCCGGATGGCGCCGCTCCAGCACCACTTCGAACTCAAGGGGTGGTCCGAGGTCCTTGTGGTGGTCCGCTTCTGGATCATCCAGGGCATGTGCGTGATCGTCGGTCTCGGTCTCTTCTACGCGGGATGGGCAGCCGAAAAGTGACCTCTGTGTCCGAGTGGCAGGGCAGGAACATCACCGTCGCCGGCCTCGGCGTGAGCGGCGTCAGCGCCGCCCGCGCCCTGGCCGGCCTCGGCGCGACGGTGACCGTCGTGGACGGCGGCTCCGGAGAGGCACACCGGGAACGCGCCGCCTCTCTGGAGAGCGAGGGCATCTCCGTACGCCTGGGAGACGCCGAGAGCCTGCCGCCCGGCACGGACCTCGTCGTCACCTCGCCGGGCTGGAAGCCGTCGTCGCCGCTGTTCGCCGCGGCCGCCGAGGCGGGCGTGGACGTCATCGGCGACGTAGAGGTCGCCTGGCGCCTCCGCGGCCCCGAGGCGGCGCCCTGGCTGGCCGTCACGGGCACCAACGGCAAGACCACGACGACGCAGATGCTCGCCTCGATCCTGACGGCGGCGGGCCTGCACACGGCCGCTGTCGGCAACATCGGCACCCCGATCGTTGACGTGGTCCTCGAAGGCGACGACGCGTACGACGTGTTCGCCGTCGAGCTGTCCTCGTACCAGCTGCACTGGGCGCCCTCGCTGCGCGCCCACTCCGCGACGGTCCTCAACCTCGCGCCGGACCACCTGGACTGGCACGGCTCCATGGAGGCGTACGCCGCCGACAAGGGCCGCATCTACGAGGGCAACCGGATCGCCTGCGTCTACAACGTCGCGGACAAGGCCACCGAGGACCTCGTCCGCGAGGCCGACGTCGAAGAGGGCTGCCGCGCCATCGGTTTCACGCTGAACGCGCCCGCGCCCTCGCAACTGGGCGTCGTGGACGGCATCCTGGTCGACCGTGCCTTCGTGCCGGACCGCCAGAAGCAGGCCCAGGAGCTCGCCGAGGTCTCCGACGTCCAGCCGCCCGCGCCGCACAACATCGCCAACGCGCTGGCCGCGGCGGCCCTCGCGCGCGCCTTCGGCGTCGAGGCCACCGCCGTCCGCGACGGGCTGCGCGCCTTCCGCCCGGACGCCCACCGCATCGAACACGTCGCCGACGTCGAGGGCGTCGCGTACGTCGACGACTCCAAGGCCACCAACACCCACGCCACGCAGGCGTCGTTGGCGGCTTACGAGTCGATCGTCTGGATCGCGGGCGGGCTCGCCAAGGGCGCCACCTTCGACGAGCTCGTCGCGGGCGCCGCGAAGCGGCTGCGCGGTGCCGTCCTCATCGGCGCCGACCGCGGGCTGATCCGCGAAGCCCTCGCGCGACACGCCCCCGAGGTCCCGGTCGTCGACCTCGACCGGACCGACACTGGGGCGATGTCCGAGGCGGTACGGCGGGCGGCGGAGCTGGCTCAGCCGGGGGACACCGTGCTGATGGCTCCGGCCTGTGCGTCGATGGACATGTTCACCAACTACAACGAGCGTGGTGAAGCGTTCGCGGACGCCGTCCGCGAACTCGGTCCCACGCGCGCCTGACCGGGCTCTCTGTCCGGCGGGCGCCGGGCACACCCTTGGGAGGGGAACGTGGCCAGGTCATCCGTGCGGGTCGCCAAGCGACCGGCTCCGGTACGCGCCAGAGGTGCCTCCCACCCTCCGGGCGAGAGCGGGCCCCGGCGGCTCCTGAACAGGCTCCGCCGGGCCTGGGACCGGCCGCTCACCGCCTACTACCTCATCCTCGGCAGCAGCCTGCTGCTCACCGGGCTAGGCCTGGTGATGGTCTACTCCGCCTCGATGATCCAGGCGCTCCAGCTGGACCTGCCCGCCTCGTACTTCTTCCGCAAGCAGTTCGTGGCGGCCGTGCTCGGCGCGATCCTGCTCCTGGTCGCCATGCGGATGCCCATCAAGCTGCACCGGGCGCTCGCCTACCCGATCCTCGCGGTGACCGTCTTCCTGATGGTCCTCGTGCAGGTCCCGGGGATAGGGCGCAGCGTCAACGGCAACCAGAACTGGATCTACCTGGGCGGCCCGTTCCAGCTCCAGCCCAGTGAGTTCGGCAAGCTCGCCCTGGTCCTGTGGGGCGCCGACCTGCTGGCGCGTAAACACGACAAGCGGCTGCTCGCCCAGTGGAAACACATGCTGGTGCCGCTCGTGCCGGTCGCCTTCATGCTGCTCGGACTCATCATGCTCGGCGGCGACATGGGCACCGCGATCATTCTCACCGCGATCCTCTTCGGCCTGCTGTGGCTCGCGGGCGCACCCACCCGGCTGTTCGCCGGCGTGCTCGGCATCGCGGCGCTGCTCGGTGTGATTCTCATCAAGACCAGCCCCAACCGCATGGCCAGGCTCGCGTGCATCGGCGCCACCGACCCCGGCCCCGGCGACCAGTGCTGGCAGGCCGTGCACGGCATCTACGCCCTGGCGTCCGGCGGATTCTTCGGTTCCGGACTCGGCGCGAGTGTGGAAAAATGGGGTCAACTGCCTGAACCGCACACCGACTTCATCTTCGCCATCACCGGGGAGGAACTCGGTCTGGCGGGGACACTGTCGGTGCTCGCCCTGTTCGCGGCTCTAGGCTATGCGGGTATCCGCGTGGCCGGACGCACGGAGGACCCCTTCGTGAGGTATGCCGCGGGAGGCGTGACCACCTGGATCACGGCGCAGGCCGTGATCAACGTCGGTGCGGTGCTCGGTCTGCTGCCGATCGCCGGTGTCCCGCTCCCGCTGTTCTCGTACGGGGGTTCGGCCCTGCTGCCGACCATGTTCGCCATCGGACTCCTCATCGCCTTCGCGCGATCGGACCCGGCGGCGAAGGCGGCCCTGGCCATGCGGCAACCTCGGGTGAGATGGAACACGATGCGACGGCGCGTCAAGGCGCGTTCGTCCGGAGAGCGGTGAATTTCGGTGCATGTCGTACTCGCCGGTGGGGGGACCGCCGGCCACATCGAGCCCGCGCTCGCCCTCGCGGACGCCCTGCGGAGGCAGGACCCGACCGTGGGCATCACGGCCCTGGGCACGGAGCGTGGACTCGAGACCCGGCTCGTACCCGAGCGGGGCTACGAACTCGCGCTGATCCCGGCCGTCCCGCTGCCGCGCAAGCCCACCCCTGAACTGATCACCGTCCCGGGGCGGCTGCGCGGCACCATCAAGGCGGCCGAGCAGATCCTGGAGCGCACCAAGGCGGACTGCGTCGTCGGCTTCGGCGGCTATGTCGCCCTGCCCGGCTACCTCGCGGCCAAGCGGACCGGGACGCCGATCGTCGTGCACGAGGCCAACGCGCGCCCCGGCCTCGCCAACAAGATCGGTTCGCGGTACGCCCACGGGGTGGCCGTCGCCACCCCCGACAGCAAGCTGCGCAACTCCCGCTACATCGGCATCCCGTTGCGGCACACCATCGCGACGCTCGACCGGGCCCGGGTCCGCCCGGAGGCGCGCGCCGCCTTCGGTCTCGACCCGAACCTGCCGACCCTGCTCGTCTCGGGCGGCTCGCAGGGCGCCCGGCGGCTCAACGAGGTCGTCCAGCAGGTCGCCCCGGTGCTCCAGCGCGCGGGCATCCAGATCCTGCACGCGGTCGGCCCGAAGAACGAATTGCCGCAGGTGCACCAGATGCCGGGGATGCCCCCGTACATCCCGGTACCGTACGTGGACCGGATGGACCTCGCGTACGCCGCGGCCGACATGATGCTCTGCCGCGCGGGCGCGATGACCGTGGCCGAACTCTCCGCCGTCGGGCTCCCCGCCGCGTACGTGCCGCTGCCGATCGGCAACGGCGAACAGCGGCTCAACGCCCAGCCGGTGGTCAAGGCGGGCGGCGGACTCCTCGTCGACGACGCGGAACTGACGCCCGAGTGGGTCCAGGGCAACGTGCTGCCCGTGCTGGCCGACCCGCACCGGCTGTACGAGATGTCCCGCGCGGCCTCGGAGTTCGGCCGCAGGGACGCCGACGACCTCCTTGTCGGCATGGTGTACGAGGCGATTGCGTCACGCCGCAACGCGTGAGAAGGCAGGGGACCGTGGCCGGACCGACCACCGCCGAACGGCAGCAGAAGAAGTCCGGCCCGCCCCGCCCGCAGCGCACGCGCCGTCCCCGGCTGCCGCGTTCGCGCACTCTGATCGTCGTACTGGTGCTCGCCGTGCTGCTCGGCGGCGGCGGGCTCTGGGCGCTCTACGGATCGCAGTGGCTGCGCCTGGAGCGCGTGACGACGTCGGGAACCGGCGTCCTGACGCCCGAGGAAGTGCGGGAGGCGGCCGACGCCCCCGTCGGGACACCACTGATTTCGGTCGACACGGATGCCATCGAGGAGCGGCTGCGCTCAAAATTGCCCCGAATTGACTCGGTTGACGTCGTCCGGTCCTGGCCGCACGGAATCGGACTCAAAGTGACGGAACGCAAGCCGGTTCTCCTTCTCGAAAAGGGCGGAAAGTTCGTCGAAGTGGACGCCAAGGGAGTGCGATTCGCCACGGTCGAGCGCGCACCGAAGGGGGTGCCGGAGCTCGAATTGGCGCTGGACCGGGAGAGCGGGGCGGCCAGCCTGCGCCGGTTCGGCACCGACCGGCTGCTGCGGGAGGCGGTGCGGGTCGCCGGTGACCTGCCCGAAGCGGTGGCCCGCGACACCCGGAGCCTCAAGGTCCGCTCGTACGACTCCATCGCGCTGGAGTTGAGCGGCGGGCGCACCGTCGACTGGGGCAGTGGCGAGAAGGGCCGATCCAAGGCCACTACCCTCGTCGCGCTGATGAAAGCGGCTCCCAAGGCACGGCACTTCGATGTGAGCGTCCCCACCGCCCCTGCGTCAGCGGGGAGTTGACGCATATCGTCGCAGGCCAGCACCCTGATTCGGCAGCGCTACGGCTGATCACATAGGGTGAAAAGAAAAACGGGAGGTTCGGCGTGTTCGTTGAACGTGCGCCACTTGTCGACTTAGTGTCCTGTTCGGAAGAGTCCAAGGAACAGACACACTGGTAACCCTAAACTTCAGCGTTAGGGTTCGGGTCGGCGTTCGGACCGTCCCATTCGGCATCAGTCGCCGCATCGCATCGATGCGAAACGGCGACACGTAACTCGAGGCGAGAGGCCTTCGACGTGGCAGCACCGCAGAACTACCTCGCAGTCATCAAAGTCATCGGTGTCGGCGGCGGTGGTGTCAATGCCATCAACCGGATGATCGAGGTCGGTCTCAAGGGCGTCGAGTTCATCGCCATCAACACCGACGCGCAAGCCCTGTTGATGAGCGACGCCGACGTCAAGCTCGACGTCGGCCGTGAACTCACCCGCGGCCTCGGCGCCGGCGCCAACCCGGCCGTCGGCCGCAAGGCCGCAGAGGACCACCGCGAGGAGATCGAGGAGGTCCTCAAGGGGGCCGACATGGTCTTCGTCACCGCCGGCGAAGGCGGTGGCACCGGCACCGGCGGCGCACCCGTCGTCGCCAACATCGCGCGCTCGCTCGGCGCCCTCACCATCGGTGTGGTCACCCGGCCGTTCACCTTCGAGGGCCGCCGCCGCGCCAACCAGGCCGAGGACGGCATCGCGGAGCTGCGCGAAGAGGTCGACACCCTCATCGTCATCCCCAACGACCGGCTGCTGTCCATCTCGGACCGTCAGGTCTCCGTCCTCGACGCGTTCAAGTCGGCGGACCAGGTCCTGCTCTCCGGTGTCCAGGGCATCACCGACCTCATCACCACGCCCGGCCTGATCAACCTCGACTTCGCCGACGTCAAGTCGGTCATGTCCGAGGCGGGTTCGGCGCTCATGGGCATCGGCTCGGCCCGCGGCGACGACCGCGCGGTGGCCGCCGCCGAGATGGCGATCTCCTCGCCGCTCCTGGAGGCGTCCATCGACGGCGCCCGCGGCGTGCTGCTCTCCATCTCCGGCGGCTCGGACCTCGGCCTCTTCGAGATCAACGAAGCGGCCCAGCTGGTCAGCGAGGCCGCGCACCCCGAGGCCAACATCATCTTCGGCGCGGTCATCGACGACGCGCTCGGCGACGAGGTCAGGGTCACCGTCATCGCGGCGGGCTTCGACGGCGGGCAGCCACCGTCCAAGCGGGACAACGTCCTCGGCTCGGCGTCCTCGGGCACCCCCAAGCGCGAGGAGCCCGCACCGTCCTCCGCACCGACCCGCCCTGCGGAATCGTCCCGCCCGGCCTTCGGCGGCCTCGGCAGCGTCACCCCGCGCGACGAGCCCTCGACCCCGGAGCCCGCGGAGCCGGCCCCGGTGAGCGAGGCCCCGTCCGCGCCGACGGCCCCGCCGCAGGTCCCGCCGGCCCGTCCCTACCAGGACAGCCAGGCCGAAGAGCTGGACGTGCCGGACTTCCTGAAGTGATACCGGACTTCTCGAAGTGATAAGCAAGCACAGCACCGTGAGCGGCGCGCACTTCGCCTTCACCGACAGGTGGGGCGGGGTGAGCGCCGTTCCGTACGAAGAGCTCAACCTCGGCGGCGCGGTCGGCGACGACCCCGAGGCCGTGCGCACCAATCGCGCGCTGGCCGCCAAGTCCCTCGACCTCGACCCGACCCTGGTCGTCTGGATGAACCAGGTGCACGGCCGCGATGTCGCCGTGGTCGAAGGGCCCTGGGCGTCCGACGCCGAGATCCCGGCCGTCGACGCGGTGGTGACCGCCCGCAGGGGCCTCGCCCTCGCCGTCCTCACCGCGGACTGCACGCCCGTCCTGCTCGCCGATCCGGTGGCCGGGGTCGCGGCCGCGGCGCACGCGGGCCGCCCCGGCATGGTGGCGGGAGTCGTGCCCGCCACGGTCGAGGCCATGGTGGAGCTCGGCGCGGAGCCCGGGCGGATCGTCGCCCGCACCGGCCCGGCCGTCTGCGGGCGTTGCTACGAAGTGCCGGAGGCGATGCGCGCCGAAGTCGCCGCCGTCGAGCCCGCGGCGCACGCCGGGACGAGTTGGGGTACGCCGGCGGTCGACGTGACCGCGGGGGTGCACGCCCAACTGGAGCGGCTGGGGGTGTGCGACCGGGAGCAGTCGCCGGTGTGCACCCTGGAATCCGGTGACCATTTCTCGTACCGCCGCGACCGGACCACCGGTCGCCTCGCGGGCTATGTCTGGCTGGACTGATAGGGCATGACGGAGCGTAAGACTCAACTCGCCGCAAATCTGGCGAAGGTCGAGGAGCGCATCGCCGCGGCGTGCGCGGCGGCCGGGCGCAAGCGGGAAGAAGTGACCCTGATCGTGGTCACGAAGACCTATCCGGCGAGCGATGTGCGGATTCTCTCCGAACTCGGTGTGCGGCACGTCGCGGAGAACCGCGACCAGGACGCGGCGCCGAAGGCGGCCGAGAGCGCGGACCTGCCTCTCACATGGCACTTCGTCGGTCAGCTGCAGACCAATAAAGTCCGTTCCGTGACCGGATATGCCGATGTGGTGCAGTCCGTGGATCGTCCCAAGCTCGTCACAGCTCTCTCGACGGCCGCGGTGCGCGCGGAGCGCGAGATCGGCTGCCTGATCCAGGTCGCGCTCGACGCCGAGGAGAACGGCCGGGGCGAGCGAGGGGGCGTGGGGCCCGGCGGAATCGAAGAGTTGGCCGACCTCGTGGCGGGGGCGCCGGGGCTGCGGCTCGATGGTCTGATGACCGTGGCGCCGCTGACCGGGCCGTACGCGGGACGGCAACAGGCGGCGTTCGAGCGGTTGATGGAATTCTCAACCCTCATGCGCGCGGCTCATCCTGCTGCGAACATGGTGTCGGCAGGGATGAGTGCGGACCTCGAACAGGCTGTGGCGGCCGGGGCGACACATGTGCGCGTCGGTACGGCGGTACTCGGAGTCCGACCCGGGCTCGGGTAACGTCGCCAAGAAGTCGGACCACAGCAGAAAATATGGTCATTCTCGCTGTTGGGCGGGGATACCTCGTGGATCGCGGGCAGTTGACGACGACAGCCGATCCACCACAGAGCGGAGGACTCAGAGCATGGCCGGCGCGATGCGCAAGATGGCGGTCTACCTCGGCCTCGTGGAGGACGATGGGTACGACGGTCCGGGGTTCGACCCCGATGACGAGTTCGAACCCGAGCCGGAGCCCGAGCGCGACCGCAGGAGGCACGAACCATCGCATCAGTCGCACCAGTCCCATCAGTCACAACGGGACGAATCGGTACGAGTGGTGCAGCCGCCCGCCCCGCGCGAGCCGGCGGCCCATTCCGCTTCGCCATCCGCGGAATCCGGACGTCCGGCGCGAATCGCCCCCGTGGCATCCATCACACCTGAACGCCAGAGCCTGGAGAAGAACGCACCGGTGATCATGCCCAAGGTCGTGTCCGAGCGGGAGCCCTACCGCATCACCACATTGCACCCCCGGACCTACAACGAGGCCCGTACCATCGGGGAACACTTCCGTGAGGGCACCCCGGTGATCATGAATCTGACCGAGATGGACGACACGGACGCGAAGCGACTTGTCGACTTTGCGGCCGGTCTGGTCTTCGGCCTGCATGGCAGCATTGAACGAGTGACGCAGAAGGTGTTCCTGTTGTCGCCTGCTAACGTCGATGTAACGGCGGAGGACAAGGCTCGCATCGCAGAGGGCGGGTTCTTCAACCAGAGCTGAGACGCAGTGATGCAGTAGTTGCCGTAGACGCAGTACCGGAACGACGAAGTACGAGTAACAGGGGAGAGGGAACCGCGAACATGAGCGTGGTCGTGCAGGTGCTTTACATCGCGCTGATGTGCTTCCTCATCGTGCTGATCTTCCGGCTCGTCATGGACTACGTCTTCCAGTTCGCCCGCTCATGGCAACCCGGCAAGCCGATGGTGGTCGTTCTGGAGGCCACCTACACTGTCACTGATCCACCGCTCAAGCTCTTGCGGCGGTTCATTCCGCCGCTGCGTCTCGGGGGCGTGGCGCTCGACCTGTCCTTCTTCGTACTGATGATCATCGTCTACATCCTGATCCACATCGTGAGTCAGCTGTGAGCGCGATGTCTAATACGGTCTTGCCGAATGCCGACGACTACGTTGAGGTGAAGAGATGCCGTTGACCCCCGAGGACGTGCGGAACAAACAGTTCACGACCGTCCGCCTCCGAGAAGGCTATGACGAGGACGAGGTCGATGCCTTCCTCGATGAGGTCGAAGCCGAACTGACGCGACTCCTCCGCGAGAACGAGGACCTGCGCGCCAAGCTCGCCGCGGCCACCCGCGCCGCCGCGCAGAACCAGCAGCAGGGCGGTATGCGCAAGGGCCCCGACGGGCCGCAGGACCAGCGCGGTCCCGGCGCCCCCGTGCCCGCCGCAATATCAGGTCCGCAGCCGGTGCCGCCGCAGCAGCATCAGCAGCAGCAGATGGGTGGCCCCATGGGCGGCCCGCCGCAGCTGCCCGGTGGCGCACCGCAGCTGCCCGCAGGTCCCAGCGGCCACGGCCAGGGGCACGGCCCGCAGGGCGGTCCGCAGGGTCCCGGCCCGATGGGTCAGGGTCCGATGGGCGGTCCCATGGGTGGCCCCATGGGCGGTCACGGTCCGCAGATGCCGCAGCCCGGTCAGGGCCCCGGTGGCGACAGCGCCGCCCGGGTGCTCTCCCTGGCGCAGCAGACCGCCGACCAGGCGATCGCGGAGGCCCGTTCCGAGGCCAACAAGATCGTCGGCGAGGCGCGCTCGCGCGCCGAGGGCCTCGAGCGTGACGCCCGTGCCAAGGCCGACGCCCTGGAGCGGGACGCGCAGGAGAAGCACCGCGTCGCGATGGGCTCCCTGGAGTCCGCTCGCGCCACGCTGGAGCGCAAGGTCGAGGACCTGCGCGGCTTCGAGCGCGAGTACCGCACGCGTCTGAAGTCCTACCTGGAGTCGCAGCTGCGCCAGCTGGAGACCCAGGCCGACGACTCGCTGGCCCCGCCGCGTACGCCGGCCACCGCCTCGCTGCCGCCGTCCCCGGCGCCGTCGATGGCTCCGGCCGGTGCGGGTGCCCCGTCCTACGGCGGCAACCAGTCGATGGGCGGTGGCAACCAGCAGAACGGCGGCCCGTCCTACGGCAGCCAGCAGCAGATGTCCCCGGCGATGACCCAGCCGATGGCGCCGGTGCGGCCGCAGGGCCAGCAGCCGATGCAGCAGGCTCCGTCGCCGATGCGTGGCTTCCTCATCGACGAGGACGACAACTGACGGGCGTGACCACGCCTTAGGCGTCGGCAGCGTTCAGGGCCGGGCCCCCGGATATTCCGGGGGCCCGGCCCTTTGTCGTGCTGGTGCGGCTGGCCTGGTGTCGGCTCGGTCCCCATGCGAAAGGCCCGGTCCCGCCGATGATCTCGGCGGGACCGGGCCTTCGTACGAGCGCTTACGCCTTGCGGAGGCGGAAGGTCAGCTTCAGGGAGTCATCCGTGAACGGCTGTCCGAACGTGTCGTCCGCCTCACCCCGGGCGAAGTCGGTCGCGAGGACCTCGTCCGCGATGAGCTCGGCGTGCTCCGACAGGGCCGTCTCCACCGCCGGGTCCGCGGAGGTCCACCGCAGGGCGATCCGGTCGGCGACGTCCAGGCCGCTGTTCTTGCGGGCCTCCTGGATCAGGCGGATCGCGTCACGGGCCAGGCCGGCGCGGCGCAGCTCCTCGGTGATCTCCAGGTCCAGGGCGACCGTGGCGCCGGACTCGGACGCCACCGACCAGCCCTCGCGCGGGGTCTCCGTGATGATGACCTCGTCGGGGGCCAGCGTCACCGTCTCGCCGTCGACCTCGACCGACGCCGTGCCCTCGCGCAGGGCCAGCGACAGCGCGGCCGCGTCCGCGTCGGCGACGGCCTTGGCGACCGCCTGGACGCCCTTGCCGAACCGCTTGCCGAGCGCCCGGAAGTTGGCCTTGGCCGTGGTGTCGACCAGTGAACCGCCGACTTCGGAGAGCGACGCCAGCGAGGAGACGTTGAGCTCCTCGGTGATCTGGGCGTGCAGCTCGGGGTTGAGCGACTCGAAGCCCGTGGCCGCGATCAGCGCGCGGGACAGCGGCTGACGGGTCTTGACGCCGGACTCCGCGCGCGTGGCGCGGCCGAGCTCGACGAGCCGGCGCACGAGCACCATCTGCTGCGACAGCTCCGGGTCGATGGCGGAGAGGTCCGCCTCCGGCCAGGAGGAGAGGTGCACCGACTCCGGGGCGTCGGGGCTGACCGGCACGATCAGGTCCTGCCAGACACGCTCCGTGATGAACGGGGTCAGCGGGGCCATCAGGCGCGTGACCGTCTCGACGACCTCGTGCAGGGTGCGCAGGGCCGCCTTGTCACCCTGCCAGAAGCGGCGGCGGGAGCGGCGCACGTACCAGTTCGAGAGGTTGTCGACGAAGACGGAGAGCAGCTTGCCGGCGCGCTGGGTGTCGTAGCCCTCCAGGGCCTGGGTGACCTGGTCGGTCAGCGCGTGCAGCTCGCTGAGCAGCCAGCGGTCCAGGAGCGGGCGGTCGGCGGGCGCCGGGTCGGCGTCGCTGGGGGCCCACTTCGACGTACGGGCGTAGAGCGCCTGGAAGGCGACCGTGTTCCAGTACGTGAGGAGGGTCTTGCGGACGACTTCCTGGATGGTGCCGTGGCCGACGCGGCGGGCCGCCCAGGGGGAGCCGCCGGCCGCCATGAACCAGCGGACCGCGTCGGCGCCGTGCTGGTCCATGAGCGGGATGGGCTGGAGGATGTTGCCCAGGTGCTTGGACATCTTGCGGCCGTCCTCGGCGAGGATGTGGCCGAGGCAGACCACGTTCTCGTACGAGGACTTGTCGAAGACCAGGGTGCCGACCGCCATCAGCGTGTAGAACCAGCCGCGGGTCTGGTCGATGGCCTCCGAGATGAACTGCGCCGGGTACCGGCTCTCGAAGAGCTCCTTGTTCTTGTACGGGTATCCCCACTGGGCGAACGGCATCGAGCCCGAGTCGTACCAGGCGTCGATGACCTCCGGCACGCGCGTGGCCGTACTGGAGCAGCCCTCCTGGGGGCACGTGAAGGTGATCTCGTCGATGAAGGGGCGGTGCGGGTCCAGGGAGGACTGGTCGGTGCCCGTCAGGTCGGAGAGCTCGGCGCGGGAGCCGACACAGGTGAGGTGGTCCTCCTCGCAGCGCCAGATGGGCAGCGGGGTGCCCCAGTAGCGGTTGCGGGACAGCGCCCAGTCGACGTTGTTGGTCAGCCAGTCGCCGAAGCGGCCGTGCTTGACCGAGTCGGGGAACCAGTTGGTCTTCTCGTTCTCCTGGAGGAGGCGGTCCTTGATGGCGGTGGTGCGGATGTACCAGGACGGCTGCGCGTAGTACAGCAGCGCCGTGTGGCAGCGCCAGCAGTGCGGGTAGCTGTGCTCGTACGCGATGTGCTTGAAGAGCAGGCCGCGGTCGGCCAGGTCCTTCGTGAGGCTCTCGTCCGCCTTCTTGAAGAAGACGCCGCCCACCAGGGGGACGTCCTCTTCGAAGGTGCCGTCCGGGCGGACCGGGTTGACGACCGGCAGGCCGTACGACCGGCAGACCTTGAGGTCGTCCTCACCGAAGGCGGGGGACTGGTGGACGAGGCCGGTGCCGTCCTCTGTCGTCACGTACTCGGCGTTGACGATGTAGTGCGCCGGAGCCGGGAACTCGACCAGGTCGAAGGGACGTTGGTAGGTCCAGCGCTCCATCTCGGCGCCGGTGAAGGTCTCGCCGGTGGTCTCCCAGCCCTCGCCGAGGGCCTTCTCGACGAGCGGCTGGGCCACGACCAGCTTCTCGGGATTCTCTGAGCCCTTCGTCGCGACGACGTACGTGACGTCGGGGTGCGCGGCGACGGCGGTGTTGGAGACGAGGGTCCAGGGGGTCGTCGTCCAGACCAGGAGGGCGGCCTCGCCCGCGAGGGGACCGGAGGTGAGGGGGAAACGGACGTAGACGGACGGGTCGACGACCGTCTCGTAGCCCTGCGCGAGCTCGTGGTCGGACAGGCCCGTGCCGCAGCGGGGGCACCAGGGGGCGACGCGGTGGTCCTGGACGAGGAGGTCCTTGTTGAAGATCTCCTTCAGGGACCACCAGACCGAGTCGACGTACTCCGGGTTCATCGTGCGGTACGCGTCGTCGAGGTCGACCCAGTACCCCATGCGGGTCGTGAGCTCGGCGAAGGCGTCGGTGTGCCGGGTCACGGACTCGCGGCACTTGGCGTTGAACTCGGCGATGCCGTACGCCTCGATGTCCTTCTTACCGTTGAACCCGAGCTCCTTCTCGACGGCGAGCTCCACCGGGAGGCCGTGGCAGTCCCAGCCGGCCTTGCGGGCCACGTGATAGCCCCGCATGGTGCGGAAGCGCGGGAAGACGTCCTTGAAGACGCGGGCCTCGATGTGATGGGCGCCCGGCATGCCGTTGGCGGTCGGCGGGCCCTCGTAGAACACCCACTCGGGGCGGCCCTCGGACTGCTCGAGGCTCTTGGCGAAGATCTTCTGCTCTTGCCAGAAGTCGAGCACGGCGTGCTCGAGGGCGGGCAGGTCGACCTGGGCGGGCACCTGACGGTACTGCGGCGGCGTATTCAACGAAGTCCTCCGGCGGATGTGCTGCCTTCCGTCGGAGGGACGAGAGCCGTGTGCGCCTGGTGCGGCGCGCTCCCGCGGTACCACCCTCCTTGGCCCTCCGGAACGGGGTCCGTGCCGGTGAGCCCCCTCATTGGGGTCGCGAAACCGGGTCTACTCGCCTCGGCTGGGGTGCCTCGGCTTTCTTCCGGCGGCTCCGGGGTGATCTTCACGTCGCGCTGGCCCCCGGGCTCACACCGTCCCCGGGTCGCTCATGGCTGCGTACGCCGCTACTCGTCCCCATCCACGCTTCTCGCTGCCGCCCAGTGTACGGCGCCCGGTGCGGGGTGGCCGACCGGTTTTCCGGGAGCCCCGGGACGGGTGGGGGAGGAGGGGACGACTGACCCGAATGGCGACATGCGGGACGGGCGGATCCGGGCGGGCACCCACCGGCGGATTACCCGCCGGGGAGTTGGGCACAACGCATGCAGACTCGCCGTGCGGCACCCGTGGGGCGGGCGAATCGGGCGGCGTGCCCCGTTGCCGCGGGCCTGGAGTCGATTTATCGTCCCAGCACGATTCGCGAGCAAGATCACAATATGTGAAGGGGCCGCGGCCATGGTGGCGAAGAAGACCGCCGTACAGCAGTCGGCGTCCGGCAGATCCACCGACGCGGGGGCGGCGTCCGACGCCGAAGGGACGGTGACGGGGAAGAAGGCCGCGGTGAAGAAGGCGGTGGCGAAGAAGGTCGCCGCAAAGAAGGCGGTGGCGAAGAGGGCGGTGATGGGGGAGCCGGCCAAGAAGGCTCCGGCGAAGAAAGCCCCGGTCAAGAAGGCTCCGGGTCCGGTCAAGGCCGGGGAAGCCATGGAGGCTGGTGCCGAGGCGGCCCCTGAGAGCGCTGCCAAGGAGCACCCGGCGGAGCATCCGGCGGATCCCCCGGCGGCAAAAAGCTCCCCCAAGAAGAGCGCGGCCAAGAAGACCGCAGCAAAGAAGACAGCGGCGAAGAAGACAGCGGCGAAGAAGACAGCGGCGAAGAAGACCGCGGCCGGGAAGACCGCCAAGAAGAGCACGGCTCAGCAGGGCACGGACAACGGAACGGCCGCGTCCGCGGCCGAAGGTGCGGCTGAGGCCGCGGAGACGACGGGAGCCACGACGGTGGTTGCGAAGAAGACTCCGGGCACGGCGACAGCGGCGAAGCAGCCCGCGGCGGCGCCCCAGGCGGTGCCGAAGGCGCGGGCCGCCGCGGTGGGGCCCGGCGAGCTGGCGGTACGCCCCGGTGAGGATCCCTGGACTCCGGCGGAGGTCGCGGAGGCCCGCACGGAGCTCCAGAGCGAGTCGCTGCGGCTGCGCAGCGAGATCGCGTCCTCCGAGGACGCGCTGGCGGGGCTGATGCGGGACTCCGGCGACGGGGCGGGCGACGACGAGGCGGACACCGGCACGAAGAACATCACGCGGGAGCACGAGATGTCGCTGGCCGCCAACGCGCGCGAGATGCTGGAGCAGACCGAGCGCGCCCTGGAACGCCTCGACGCGGGGACGTACGGCCTCTGCGAGAACTGCGGCAACGCGATCGGCAAGGCGCGGATGCAGGCCTTCCCGCGCGCGACGCTGTGCGTCGAGTGCAAGCAGAAGCAGGAGCGGCGCTCCTGAGGGCGGCCTGGGCACCGGGAACCGTACGCCTGTGCCGTACCCTCGTCCCCAGTCAGGTACCTAGGTTGAGGGACTCACGTGGCAGAGGCGGAGCGCATCATCGGTACGCCGGACATCCCTGAGGCGGCCGGGGACGAGTCGGAGCAGTCCGGTTCGGAGCCCGAGGAGACGGCGGCGGACGGTCGGGACGGGCAGCAGGACGAGGCCGGGACCGGCGGCAGGGGCAAGCGCAAGATCGCCGTGCTGTTCGGGGTGGCCGTCGTCGCGTACGCGCTCGACCTGATCAGCAAGATGATCGTGGTGGCGAAGCTGGAGCACCACGACTCGATCGAGCTGATCGGCGACTGGCTGCGCCTCTCCGCCATCCGGAACGCGGGCGCGGCCTTCGGCTTCGGCGAGGCCTTCACCGTGATCTTCACCTGCATCGCCGCGGCGGTCATCGTGGTGATCGCCCGGCTCGCCCGCAAGCTGTACAGCCTGCCGTGGGCGATCGCGCTCGGCCTGCTGCTCGGCGGCGCGCTCGGCAACCTCACCGACCGCCTCTTCCGCTCGCCCGGCGTCTTCGAGGGCGCGGTCGTCGACTTCATCGCCCCGAAGGGCTTCGCGGTCTTCAACCTCGCGGACTCGGCGATCGTCTGCGGCGGCATCCTGATCGTGCTGCTGTCCTTCCGCGGCCTCGACCCGGACGGCACCGTCCACAAGGACTGAGGCCCCGCGCGAGTCCCCGGGGGAGCCCCCCGGGGTGCCCTGTGGTGCGGGAGTGTCGGTGCGCTCCTGCATACTCAATGGGTGAGCACGATTCCCGAGATCCGTACCCTGCCCGTGCCGGACGGCCTGGAGGGCGAGCGCGTCGACGCCGCCATCTCGCGCATGTTCGGGTTCTCCCGTACGAAGGCCGCCGAGCTCGCCGCGGCGGGGAAGGTCTCGGTCGACGGCTCGGTGGTCGGCAAGTCCGAGCGGGTGCACGGCGGCGCCTGGCTGGAAGTGGAGATGCCGCAGGCGCCCGCTCCGGTGCAGATCGTCGCCGAGCCCGTCGAGGGCATGGAGATCGTGCATGACGACGACGACATCGTCGTGATCGTCAAGCCGGTCGGCGTGGCCGCGCACCCGAGCCCGGGCTGGACGGGGACGACCGTGATCGGCGGCCTCGCGGCGGCCGGTTACCGCATCTCGACCTCCGGCGCCGCCGAGCGCCAGGGCATCGTGCACCGCCTGGACGTCGGCACGTCGGGCCTGATGGTCGTCGCCAAGTCGGAGCGCGCGTACACCTCGCTGAAGCGCCAGTTCAAGGAGCGCACGGTCGACAAGCGGTACAACGCGCTGGTGCAGGGCCACCCCGACCCGATGAGCGGCACCATCGACGCCCCCATCGGCCGCCACCCGAACCACGACTACAAGTGGGCGGTCACCGCCGAGGGCAAGCCCTCCGTCACGCACTACGACCTCATCGAGGCGTTCCGCGCGGCCTCCCTGCTCGACATCAAGCTGGAGACCGGCCGCACGCACCAGATCCGCGTGCACATGTCGGCCCACCGGCACCCCTGCGTGGGCGACCTGACGTACGGCGCGGACCCCACGCTCGGCAAGCGCCTCGGCCTCACGCGCCAGTGGCTGCACGCCGTCCGGCTCGGCTTCGAGCACCCGGGCGACGGCCAGTGGGTGGAGTACGAGAGCGGCTATCCCGACGACCTCCAGCTGGCGCTCGACCGGGTGCGGGCGGAGAGCGCGTGACCGGTGTGACGGTCCGGGTCGCCCGGGACGCGGACGACCTGGAGGCCTGCTTCGCGGTCCGCAAGGACGTCTTCGTGGCCGAGCAGCAGGTGCCCGAAGAGCTGGAGTACGACGCGTACGACGCCGACGCCGTGCACGTCCTGGCCGTGCGCGAGGACGGCGTTCCACTCGGCACGGGACGGCTCCTGACCGGGGCCGCCGCCGCGGCGAAGAACGGCGGCGCGGCCGGAGTGGGCGCGCTCGGCCGGCTCGCCGTGACGCGGTCCGCGCGCGGGCTCGGTGTGGGGGCGTCCCTGGTCGCGGCCATCGAGGACGCGGCACGCGCGCGTGGCCTGACAGCGGTGGACCTGCACGCGCAGACGCAGGCGCTGGGTTTCTACGAACGCCTCGGGTACGAGGCATATGGTCCGGAGTTCCCCGACGCGGGCATCCCGCACCGCGCGATGCGCAAGTCGCTGACCCGCTAGCGCCGCCGTCGCCGCGAAAGGGCCGATGCGGGGCATTGGTCCGGTTGCGGGGGAATGCGTGGCAGGGTTGAGGTCTTGATCGTCCAAGCCTCGACCGCCGGAGGGCACACCCGTGGATCAACTGGCACTGGTGCTCATCTTGCTGCTCGGTGCTGTGCTCACCGTGCCCCTGGGGGACCGGCTCGGGCTGCCGGCGCCCGTCCTCATGACGCTGGTGGGCATCGGCATGGCCCTGCTGCCGTTCGTGCCCAACGTCGAGATCCCGCCGGACTACATCCTTCCGCTGGTGCTCCCGCCGCTGCTCTACGCCTCCGTGCAGCGCACGTCCTGGCGGCAGTTCACCGCCAACATCCGGCCGATCCTCCTGCTCGCCGTGGCACTCGTGTTCGTGACGACGGCGGCCGTCGCCGCGATGGCCAACTCCATCGTGCCGGGGCTGCCGATCGCGGCGGCCGTGGCGCTCGGGGCGCTCGTCGCGCCGCCCGACCCCGTGGCCGCGACCGCGGTCGCCGGGTCGCTCGGGCTGCCGCGTCGGCTCGTGTCGATCCTGGAGGGCGAGGGGCTCTTCAACGACGTCACTGCGATCGTGCTCTACCACGTGGCGATCGCGGCGGCGGTGAGCGGCACCTTCTCCTGGCCCTCCGCCGCGGGGCTCCTGGTGCTCTCGGCCGTGGTCGCCGTCGTCGTCGGTCTCGTGCTCGGCTGGCTGACCAACAAGCTCATGGGACTGCTCGGTGACGCCACCCTGCAGACCGGCCTGACGCTCCTCGTGCCGTTCGTCAGCTACGTCCTCGCCGAGGAACTGCTCGGCTCCGGCGTGCTCGCCGTCCTCACCACCGCGCTCTACCTCGCCGAGAACGCCGTCGACGCCGACGACGTGCTGGGCCGCATCACCGGGCAGACCTTCTGGCAGATCGTCGACACCCTGGTCACCGGCATCGCCTTCGGACTCATCGGCCTCGAACTGCACAACGTCTTCGGCATCGCGAACGACCGCGAGTGGCACATGTTCGGCTGGGGCGCGGCGGTCGTCGCGGTCGTCGTCGGCGTACGACTGCTGTGGCTGCTGCCCGCGACTTGGCTGGCCAAGCGGCTGCACAAGCGGCGCGACGTCGACGAGGAGATCCCGACCACCTGGCGGGAGACCGTCGTCATGTGGTGGTCGGGGATGCGGGGCGTGGCATCCGTCGCGCTGGCGCTCGCCATTCCGCTCAAGACGGACGACGGCAGCCCGTTCCCCGCCCGCGACGAGATCATCTTCATCGCGTTCTGCGTGATCATGGCGACCCTCGTCGTCCAGGGGCTCACCCTGCCCTGGCTGGTGCGGAAGCTCGGGGTGCGCGCCGACGCCGACGCGGAGCGCGAGCTGGAGCGGACGCTCGCGCTCCGCGCCGCCAAGGCCGCCAAGCGCCGCCTCAAGGAGATCCAGGAGGTCGAGGAGCTCCCCGACGATGTCACCGAGCGGCTCCAGCGGGGCGCCCTCGACATCGGCACCAGGATCAGCCCCGACCTGCTCGACGACGAGCGGCGCGAGCGGTACGCCAAGCGGTTCGACCGGCTGAAGGCGGTCCAGCGCATCCAGCGCGAGATGATGTCGGCCGCCCGCCACGAGGTGCTCGCCGCGCGCAGCGAGGCCGGAGCCGACCCTGAGGTCGTCGACCGGGTCCTGCACCACCTCGACGTACGCAGCCTGCGCTGACCGCCTGTGCGGGTCTAGCCGCGGCCGGTGCGCGGGGACTTCGGCGCGAGGTGGAGCGGGCGGCGGCCGTTCGGGGTCTGCTCCGCGGGGGCCGTGTTGATCCGCGGCAGCGCGTACGGATGGTGCTCGGTGAGCCACTGGATGAGCTGCTCGCGCACCATGACGCGCACGGTCCAGATGTCGTCCGCGTCCTTCGCGGTGACCAGGGCGCGGACCTGCATGGTGCTCGGCGTCGTGTCCGTGACGGCGAGCCCCCAGTCCCGGCCGTCCCACGCCGCGCAGTCCCGCAGGATGTCCTGGAGTTTCGCGCGCATCTTGTGGACCGGCGCCGAGTGGTCCAGGTGGAAGAAGACCGTGCCGGTCATCTGCGCACCGCCCCGCGACCAGTTCTCGAAGGGCCTAGACGTGAAGTACGACACGGGCATGGTGATCCGGCGCTCGTCCCAGGTGCGCACCGCGAGGAACGTCAGGGTGATCTCCTCAACGGTGCCCCACTCGCCCTCCACCACGACGGTGTCCCCTATGCGCACCATGTCGCCGAAGGCGATCTGCAGGCCCGCGAAGAGGTTGCCGAGGGTGGACTGGGCGGCGACACCGGCGACGATGCCGAGGATGCCCGCGGAGGCCAGCAGGGAGGTGCCCGCGGCCTGCATGGCGGGGAAGGTCAGCAGCATCGCGGCGGTCGCCACCACGGCGACGATCGCGGTGACCACCCGCTGGATCAGCGTCACCTGCGTACGGACCCTGCGGACCCGGGCCGGGTCGCGGTGGACCGCGGCGTAGCGCGCGTACGTGGACTCGACTATCGCCGCGGCGATCCGCACGACCAGCCAGGCCGTGGAGCCGATGAGCACGAGGGACAGGATCCGCCCGATGGCCGCCGAGTGGTCCCTGGCGAGCTCGGCGTGGCCGTAGGTGCCTCTCAGCAGGGCGGCGCACAGGACGACGTGGAAGGGGACACGGCAGCGGCGCAGCAGACCCCACAGCGGGGTCTCGTGATGCCGTTCGTCGGCCCGGCGCATAGCGAAGTCGACCAGCCAGCCGACCAGCACTGTGAGCACGACCGAGCCGCCGATCACGATCAACGGACGCAGTACGTTCTCCATGCCTCCGAGAGTAGGGGCATGGGGTGCCTCGGCGGGGAGGGGGCCCTGACTGAGTGTTTCGCCCTGTGAGGTGTGTTTGATCCCGGGTTAGGTTCCGCGCCAGTTCAGGGTGCTTTCGCCGGTGAGGCGGCGGGTCA